>NZ_JAHKJZ010000001.1:0-770293 GCF_018829705.1 Haemophilus sp. SZY H35 | reverse complement strand
AAAGAATTATCCTGGCGGCGATAGTGCGGTGGAACCACCTGACACCATACCGAACTCAGAAGTGAAACGCTGTAATGCCGATGGTAGTGTGGGGCTTCCCCATGTGAGAGTAGGGCACCGCCAGGTTACTAAATACAAAGCTAAATAAAATAAGAAAAGAAGAACCCCAGTTGAGCTACTGGGGTTTTTGTTTTTTGGAATTTACTCATTATTTAAAGAAAAGAATTAAAGTAGAAAATAGAAATCTTATTTCAACAACGAGTTTTTATTTTTGTATTGCCTACAATGTAGTTTTAATAAATATACCTATTTATATCATTTAGAGTTTTGATTTTTCATATTTTTCAAATAGACTTTATATATTCATTTCTAATCTCATCCATTATGCTTAAAAATTTAAACGAAATAACTTCAAGTATTATCTCTGATCCTCAAAATAAAGATTTTACACAACGTGGAATTTTTCCTTTATTTTCGGCCCCTAAAACAGCTAGGATTAATATTGTTGGTCAAGCACCTGGATTAAAGGCTGAGCAAACTCGTTTATATTGGAATGATAAAAGCGGTGATCGTCTGCGTGATTGGCTAGGTGTGGATTACGATTATTTTTATAATTCAGGGATATTTGCGGTTCTTCCTATGGATTTCTATTATCCTGGAAAAGGAAAATCTGGAGACTTACCTCCAAGGTCTGGGTTTGCAGAAAAATGGCATCCCCAGATTCTAGAAAATTTACCGAATATTCAGTTAACCCTTTTGATTGGTCAATATGCACAGAAATTTTACCTTTCGGATAATAAAAATAACGTAACTGAAACAGTTAAAAATTATCAAAAATTTTTACCGCACTTTATTCCTTTAGTTCATCCTTCACCTAGAAATCAATTTTGGATAGAAAGAAATCCTTGGTTTGGCGAAAAGGTCATTCCCGATTTGCAAAAATTAGTGAAGCGTATCATCAATGAATCAAAAGGGTAGTTGTCATATTTTTACTTTTTTCAATCTTAAGGCATTTATCAATACAGAAATTGAACTCATCGCCATCGCGGCGCCTGCAATCACTGGATTTAGAAAACCGAAAGCAGCAAGGGGGATGCCGAGAATATTGTAAATCAAAGCAAAAAATAGATTTTGTTTGATATTTTTCAAGGTCGTCCTTGCAATAAAAAGCGCATCCACAAGTTGATTCACCGAATGTTGCATAAGCGTTGATGAGGCCGTTTGTTCTGCAATATCTGAACCTGATTTCATCGCAAAACTGACATTTGCAGCGGCTAAAGCAGGCGCATCATTTATTCCATCACCTACCATTGCTACAACATGACCTTGAGCTTTTAACTTTTGAATTTGTTCCGCCTTATCTCTAGGGCTGAGTCCACCAAAGGCTTTCTTAATGCCGAGCTGTTTTGCTATGTAATCCACGACAGATTGTTGATCGCCACTCATAATGACTACATCAATATTTTGTTGTTGTAAGCGTTGAATGGCGTGCAAGCTATCGTTTTTTAAGGTATCCATCAGCGCAAATGCGCCAATGGGTTCATCATTTATAGACACCGCGACAATGCTCGCAATTTGCCAGATATCCTCTAAATTTTTAGGCAAGATTAAACCGCAATAATCTGGTTTACCGACTTTTATTGTTCCCACTTGTTCTAATTTGGCTTGAATTCCTTGACCAACCTCCATCTTTGCGAAAAGTGCGGTAGGAATTTCTAACATTTTTTGTTCTGCTGCGTGCACAATAGCTTTTGCAATTGGGTGGTTAGCTTGTTGCTCAACGGCTGCGGCAAAACGATACAAATCGTCTTCAGAATGCACCGCACTTTGTGGTTGCCATAGTGCTGAAATTTCAAGCTCGCCTTTTGTTAGTGTGCCAGTTTTATCAAGCACAACGGTATCCACGTGGGCAGTTTCCTCCATTGCTGCCGCATCTTTAAACCATACGCCAGCATTGACCGCTTTACCTAAACCAACCATTATGGCTGCTGGTGTGGCTAATCCCAAGGCACAAGGGCAAGCAATCACAAGCACGGATACCGCGTGAATAAGTGAAGATACACTATCATTCGTCAGAATGTAAGTGAGAGTGAAAGTAACAAGTGAAATCAGTAATACAGCAGGTACAAACACCGACGCAACTTTGTCAGCAAATCGTGCAATTGGCGCTTTTGAGCCTTGCGCATCAGATAATGCATTCATCATATCGCCAAGTAAGGTTTGGCTACCAAGTTGATTCGCTCGGTAGATAATAGAACCTTCTGTTACCATCGCCCCCGCTAATACTTTTCCACCTTTCTGTTTTTCTTCTGGACGAGATTCGCCTGTTAAATGGCTTTCATCACACCACCCATTTCCACTTTCAATTATGCCGTCTGCCGCAATACGCTCGCCTTGATTCGCACGAATGATTTCGCCGATATTGACTTGGTCAAGTGCAATTTCAGTCCATTTGTCATTACGTAGAGCGGTGACTTTTTTTGGTGTCAGTTGCAAGAGCATGCTTAAACTATTTAAGCTGTGCTTTTTAGTGCGCTCTTCAAGAAATTTTCCAAGACTGACAAAACCAATTACCATAACAGAAGCTTCAAAGTACACATGTCTCATTGCATGATTGGCGTGGTAAAGCAACATGAAAGCAGAATAAATATAAATGGTGAGCGTTCCTGTACTGACCAGTACATCCATATTGGCAAGTCCACCACGAATACTACCGATGGCTCCGCGATAAAATGGAATGGCTAACCAAAGTTGCACAATGCTCGCTAACGCAAATTGCCAAATCGGGGGCAACATCAAATTATGTGAGCCACTCATCATGCCAAGCATACCAATCAGAAATGGAATATTGATTATCCAAAGTATGATTAATCGCCAAGGAATTGATGTATTTTTTTCTTCTATTGGTAATTCATTGGCTTGTTTGATATGAGCAGAAAAACCTGTTTTATGAATAATCTCTATAATTTGAGTTTCGCTTGCTTGCGTAGAGTCAAATACAACTTGTGCTTCTTCGGCGGCAAAATTCACTCCAGCTTGTTGCACAAATGGTTTTTTATTTAAAACTTTTTCAATACGATTGGCACAAGATTGGCAGGTCATCCCACCAATCTGAATCGAAATTTTTTTACTCTGTGGCATCAAATCCGGCATCTTCAATTACCTCAATCAACTGTGCAACATTGACTCGATTTTCATCAAAAGTAATATTTGCTTTACCTTCTAATTGCACAACAGCAGACTGTACGCCATCTAATTCAGTTAAAACTCGAGTAACGCTTTTTACGCAACCGCCGCAATGCATGCCTTCTATGTTTAATGTGATTGTTTTCATTTTTACTCCTTGTTAGTCGTTTTATTGATGGCTACACTATAAACCTTTACGTTAGGTTAAGGTCAAGAAATTTTTTATGAATATTAGTGAAGCTGCCAAATTAGTAGGTTTATCTACGAAACAAATCCGTGATTATGAAAAAATGGGTTTAATTAAACCCGCTGTTCGCAGTTTGTCAGGCTATCGAAATTATGGAGAAAGTGATTTAGAAAGATTGCATTTTATTCGCCACTCACGCGATGTGGGATTTTCGCTACATCAAATCGCACAATTATTAGAACTACAAGATAATCCTAAGCGTAGCAGCCGCGAAGTGAAAGCGCTAACAGCTCAACATATTGCGACATTAAATCAACAAATAGAACAGTTACAAAAAATGGTACAAGAATTGCAGCGTTGGCATGATAATTGTCAGGGCAATGACTGCCCTGAATGTTCAATTTTGAATGGATTAAAAGGATAAATGAAAAGTGCGGTTAATATTCCCAGCTTTCTGGATCAACACCTAATTCACGCATAAGCACTTTGGCATCTTCGGGAATTTCATCATTACGCTCTTTCATTAAATCTGCATCGGTGGGCAAAGGTTGACCGGTGAATGCATGCAAAAATGCTTCGCAAAGTAATTCACTGTTGGTTGCATGACGTAAACTTTTTAATTGGCGGCGAGTGCGTTCATTCGTCAAAATTTCCAATACTTTGATTGGAATAGACACAGTGATTTTTTTTACTTGCTCGCTTTTTTTGCCATGTTCTGCATAAGGGCTGATATATTTTCCGTCCCAATCTGCCATAATTTACCTTAGTGCTTATTGATAACCTTACAAATTGTCCGTATTCTAATGAAAAATCAAATAAATAACAATCTAGACGGCTAAACTTCTATGTTAAAAAGAGAAAGAAAAGTGCGGTAGTTTTTTAGATTAAATATAAATAAACGCTAGACAGTACAGGGTTTTAGTGATAATTTACGCTTCATTCAAAGGGCATATGCCCACCATTCGAATCATCAATTCTTATTAATTCCAATATTTATTCATTATGCATTTAACTGAACTTAAAAATACCCCTGTTTCTGATCTTGTGAAACTTGGCGAAGAACAAATGGGCTTAGAGAATTTAGCTCGTTTGCGTAAACAAGATATTGTCTTTGCAATTTTAAAACAGCACGCCAAAAGCGGTGAAGATATTTTCGGCGGTGGCGTGTTAGAAATTTTACCGGATGGTTTCGGTTTCCTTCGTTCTGCCGACAGTTCCTACCTTGCAGGCCCTGATGATATCTATGTTTCCCCAAGTCAAATTCGTCGTTTTAATCTTCAAACTGGTGATAAAATCGAAGGTAAAATTCGTCCACCCAAAGAGGGTGAACGCTATTTTGCACTTTTAAAAGTTGATCAAGTTAATGATGACAAACCTGAAGTTTCTCGTAGCAAAATCTTATTTGAAAACTTAACTCCATTACATGCTAACTCTCGTTTAAGAATGGAGCGAGGCAATGGCTCAACAGAAGATTTAACTGCACGTATTTTGGATTTAGCATCACCAATTGGTAAAGGTCAACGTGGTTTGATTGTTGCTCCGCCAAAAGCAGGTAAAACCATGTTGCTGCAAAATATTGCGCAAAGTATCACGCATAATTATCCTGATGTAGAGCTTATCGTATTATTGATTGATGAACGCCCAGAAGAAGTGACAGAAATGCAACGTTCAGTAAAAGGCGAAGTCATTGCGTCTACTTTTGATGAGCCTGCAACTCGTCATGTTCAAGTGGCAGAAATGGTAATCGAAAAAGCGAAACGTTCAGTAGAGCATAAAAAAGATGTAGTGATTCTGCTTGATTCTATTACACGTTTAGCGCGCGCTTACAATACGGTAACCCCTGCTTCAGGTAAAATTTTGTCTGGTGGTGTGGATGCTAATGCGTTGCATCGTCCAAAACGTTTCTTTGGTGCTGCACGTAACGTGGAAGAAGGCGGCAGCTTAACTATTATTGCGACTGCGCTAGTTGATACCGGTTCGAAAATGGATGAAGTTATTTTCGAAGAATTTAAAGGTACAGGTAATATGGAATTACACCTTTCTCGTAAAATTGCAGAAAAACGTGTATTCCCTGCAATTGATTTCAATCGTTCAGGTACTCGTAAGGAAGATTTACTTACTTCACCTGAAGAGCTTCAAAAAATGTGGATTCTACGTAAAATTCTTAATCCTATGGGAGAGGTAGAAGCAATGGAATTCCTTATTGATAAACTTATGGTTGCAAAAACCAATGAAGAGTTTTTTGAAGTAATGAAACGTTCATAGAAAGAAATATTCTAAAACTCTTTTATATAGTCGGTACTCTTATAGGAGTACCGATTTTTTATTGTTCGAATTTACCGCACTTTTTATAAAAAAATTTTAACTTGATCACAATTTTAGAATTTGCTCTTTGAGATTCTCTATTTATCGGCATAACATAATACTCAAATTTTGTTAGGGCATATTTTGCTCTGCAAATTGACAAATTTAAATAATTTATGCTTTGGAGCAAACTATGAAACCAACAGAAAAACTCAAATGGAACAAATTTGATGCAACATGGATGTTAAACCTTTTCGGTACGGCGGTTGGCGCTGGCGTCTTATTCCTACCGATTAACGCAGGGATGGGGGGATTTTGGCCATTAGTTTTAATGGCAATTATCGTCGGACCAATGACCTATTTTGCTCACCGTGGTTTAGCCTATTTTGTACTTTCATCAAAAAATCCTGGCAGCGATATTACTGAAGTAGTTGAAGAACACTTTGGTAAAACAGCGGGTAAACTTATCACCCTACTTTATTTCTTTGCTATTTTCCCTATTCTTTTAATTTACGGTAACGGTATTACTAACACGGTCGATTCTTTCATTGTGAATCAACTTGGCATGGCGTCACCAAACCGAGCGATTCTCTCTTTTGTATTAATTGCAATATTGATTTCTGTTATGCTATTTAATGAAAAAGTGATGTTAAAAATCACAGAATGGCTTGTTTACCCGTTAGTATTAATTTTATTCGCACTTTCTATTTACTTAATTCCAGAATGGAATGGTGCGATGTTACATGAATTCCCAACAGCAGGCGGTTTCGTCACAACATTATGGCTTACTATTCCTGTATTGGTATTCTCATTTAACCATTCACCAGCAATTTCATCTTTCACTTGCTCACAATTCCGTGAATACAAAACTTTCGATGGTGCAGAACGCCATATCGGCCATACAGAAAAAGGCACCTCAACGATTTTGTTATTCTTTGTAATGTTCTTCGTATTTAGCTGCGTATTGACATTAACACCTGAAGAATTAGTGGCAGCAAAAGCACAAAATATCAGTATTTTGTCTTTCTTAGCGAATAAATTTGATAATCCATATATCTCTTATTTTGGCCCGCTTGTTGCATTCTTAGCGATTACGAGCTCATTCTTCGGTCACTATATGGGCGCACGTGAAGGCTTAGAAGGCTTATATTTGAAAATGAAAGGCGAATCTGTAAATCGTAAAAAACTCAATTATGCGACCGCACTTTTCTTCTTATTAACTTTATGGGGCGTTGCGATTATTAATCCAAGTATCTTAGGCTTAATCGAATCTCTTGGTGGTCCAATCATTGCGATGATTTTGTTTATCATGCCAATGTACGCGATTCGCAAAATCCCAGCGATGAAACGCTACAGCGGACGTTTCAGCAATGTTTTTGTAACGATTATGGGATTAATCGCTATCTCTGCGGTTGTTTATGGATTATTATAAACGCCCTTTAAAGTTTAGCGAATTTTGAGAAATTTATGATTAGCGTATTTGATATGTTTAAAGTGGGAATTGGGCCATCCAGTTCCCACACTGTCGGTCCGATGAAAGCCGGCAAACAATTTATAGACGACTTAATTGAACGAAATCAGTTTGAACAAACCGCTGAAATTCATGTGGATGTTTATGGTTCTCTTTCAATGACAGGGAGAGGCCATAGTACGGATATCGCCATCATCATGGGGTTAGCGGGTTATTTACCACATAATGTGGATATCGATATGATTTCAGGTTTCATCGAGAAAGTGAAACAAACTGCGCTTTTACCAATTAATGTTGGTCAAAAAACGGTAAAATTTGATTTTGAAAATAATCTCATTTTCCACCGCACTTTTTTAAAATTGCATGAAAATGGCATGACAATTACCGCTCTTGATGAAAATCGCACAGAGCTTTATCGCCAAACCTATTATTCGATCGGTGGTGGTTTTATTGTCGATGAAGCCCATTTTGGTCAAGAAGAAAAAAACACAGTCCAAGTGCCTTATCCTTACAAAAATGCAGAAGATATTTTGAAACATTGCAGTGATAACGGCTTAATGCTTTCCACTGTGATGTTGGAAAATGAAGTCGCCTTGCATGGCAAAGAAGCTGTCAGTGCTCATTTAGAGAATGTCTGGAAGACGATGCAAGCTTGTATCGAACATGGTATTCATACTGAAGGGATTTTACCTGGGCCATTACGAGTGCCACGTCGTGCAGCATCCCTTTATCGTATGTTGCAAGCAAATACTAATTTGTCCAACGATCCAATGCGTGTGATCGACTGGGTTAATATGTTTGCGCTTGCTGTCAATGAAGAAAATGCAGCGGGTGGACGCGTAGTCACAGCGCCAACCAACGGTGCATGCGGGATTATTCCAGCAGTATTAGCTTACTATGAGAAGTTCATCTCACCATTAACGCCTGAGATTATTGAACGCTATTTATTAGCAGCAGGAATGATTGGTTCACTTTATAAAATGAATGCTTCGATTTCTGGCGCAGAAGTGGGTTGCCAAGGTGAAGTGGGTGTAGCATGTTCAATGGCTGCTGCGGGACTGGCTGAAATTTTGGGTGGTAATCCACTGCAAGTATGCATCGCAGCTGAAATTGCAATGGAGCATAACTTAGGATTAACTTGCGATCCGGTGGGAGGCCAAGTTCAAGTACCTTGTATCGAACGTAATGCAATTGCTTCAGTAAAAGCAATCAATGCATCACGAATGGCTTTACGCCGTACCACTAATCCAAGAGTAACCTTGGATAAAGTGATTGAAACAATGTACGAAACAGGCAAAGACATGAACGCCAAATATCGCGAAACATCTCAGGGCGGACTAGCAGTTAAGATTGTGTGTTCTTAGTATAGGTAAAAAAGGATTGAGCAATGCTCAATCCTTTTCATTTTGTTAACAACAAATATCTTGTACCACAAATTGAAGTGAATGGCGCGTAAATTGTTGCTTTTTTCGATGTTTTAAACGTCTTAAACGTGAATTTCGAGATAAAGAGGTTTGTTGTAAATTGGTTTTCTTTTTAAGAAAAGTTTTGCGTTTTAACATTTTATTTATCCTTTTTTCCTTTTATTTCTTCTGCATTTTCAATCGCACTTTCGTTGTTGGCATTATCATTCATTGTTTGATTTTCTTGGACTCGATGATAATTCACAATGCTATTCATATAGCGGCGAATATTTTCTACATATTGATGCGCTTCATAGCCTCGAGCATAGCCGTATTTGAGTTGGGAATAATAACGTTTTTCTGCTAATAAAGGCAGGTTTTTTTTCACATCGAGCCAATTATCTGGATTTCCGCCAAGATTTTTGGTTAAACGACGCGCATCAATTAAGTGGCCAAGCCCCATGTTATAGGCGGCTAAGGCAAACCAAATTCTTTCTTCTTTTTCAATGGTTTCTGGAATTTGACTAATCAGCCAGTGTAAATATTCTGATCCCGCTTTAATGCTTTGTTCAGGATCTGTTCTATCGCTGATTTTCATATGTTGCGCGGTATCTTTAGTTAACATCATTATGCCACGCACACCCGTAGGCGATGTTGCATCAGGATTCCAATGAGACTCTTGATAAGCGATGGCCGCGAGTAATCGCCAATCTAATTCGCCTTTATATTTTTCAAAGAGCGGTGAGAATTGTGGCAGTGTATTTTCAATTGCGTTCATATAAGAGCGCGTATCCACGTAATCAAATTGTGAAATATGCCCTAAATATTTTTCTTTTAAATTATCCACTAGCCCTGTTTCTTGTGCATTATTCATAAAATTGAGTAAGGCAGCTTGCAGATCATTGTAGGCATTATTTGGTAAATACCAGTGAATGTTTGCTTCATCAGTAATATCAAAGGCAATGGCTAATTCTGGTTTGATTTGTTGGATCGCCGCAATATCAATCGAATTTGCAATAACGTAAGGAATTTTTCCTTCAGACAGCTGTAGCAATAGTTCTTCTTGAGTAAACGATTGATTTCTTTTCCAAGTTAATTGTGGATATTGTTTTTGTAATTCTTTTAGTTTTTCTTCTAATGATGAATTGTTAGCGATATAAATTTCTTTCTTGATATCGCCTAGATTTTTAGGGCGTTGTTCATTTTTTCGATAAGCTAATTGCCATGAAGCGGAATGATATGCTGGGCCAATTTGGAAACGTTCTGCATGATTAGGATGATATAAAAGGTGAGCCGCAGCTAAATCAATATTATGTTTATCTAGCTCATTAAATAATTGTTCTTGATTATCGAAAGTTTTAATTTCGAGTTCTACACCTAGTGAATCAGCAAATGCTTTAGCCAATTCATATTCAAAGCCTCGTTCTCTGTCTTTATTTATAAAATAAGAAATAGGATTGTTCATTGTGCCCACAATGAGTGAGCCTCGTTCTTGAATTGCTGTATAGTGGTTTTCTTCAGCATGGCGTAAAAATTGCCATGGGAATACCATATCTATAGCCCAAAGCAATAAAGCCAAGGCAGTAATAATACGTAAAAAGAGACCTTTCAATGATTTTTCCTATATAAAAAGCTTGCGGGATTGTAGCTAGAATTTAAGCAATAGACAATAAAAAGCCCCTTGAGGTTCAAGGGGCTAAGTTTTGTTTACCGAATAGTGCTAAATTTTAAATGATGCAAAAAACATTAGGAAATAGCACTATTCTTTATATCGCAAGGATACTATCCTCGACGATCACGGCGTGGTTTATCGCTAAAAGAGCGGTTACTTTTTTCATTAAATTTACGATTTCCACGATTGTCATTACTGCGTTCATTACGTCCGCGTTCTCCACGGAAATCGCCACCACGGCCTTTACGTTTACCATTAAAATCATCACCACCACGAGAACTATCAGACTTCACAGCACCTAAGAAAGACATTTGCATTTGTTTATTCAATACGCGTGTTTTACCGAATTGTTGAAGTAATTCTTTCGGCATACCTTGTGGCAATTCAACGGTCGTGTAGTCATCATAAAGTTTGATATGACCAATATAGCGGCTATTGATATCACCTTCGTTAGCAATCGCACCCACGATATGGCGAACTTCTACGCCATCAGCACGACCCACTTCAATACGATATAAATCCATTGGTTGTGGATTTCCGTAGCCTTTACGTTCGCCACGACGTTCAGCTGAACGTGGATTTTCACGGCGATCACCTCGTTCATTACGTTCACGACGACGTTTTTCCATTGGCGGATCTGGAGGAAGAATTAATTTTTGTTTACCTTGAAGCAGCATCAACATTGCTGCAGCAATATCTTCTTGATCCTGATCGGCTGTAAATAAGTCTTCTAATAAACTACGATATTGCTCTAAATCGTGATGCTCGAGTTGTTTCGTAATTTTTGCGACGAATTTTTTGCGGCGGCATTCTTGTAACACAAGATGATTTGGCAATTCTACTTCATTGATACCTTTTTTCATTAGGTGTTCAATATTACGCAGTAAACGACGCTCGCGAGGTTCAACAAACAATAAAGCACGACCAGAACGACCTGCACGACCAGTACGGCCAATTCGGTGCACATAAGATTCTGCATCAAGTGGAATGTCGTAGTTCACCACAAGGCTGATGCGTTCAATATCAATACCGCGTGCGGCCACATCGGTTGCCACAACAATATCTAAACTGCCGTTACGTAAGCGATCGAGGGTTTGTTCGCGGAGTTGTTGTGTCATATCACCATTAAGTGCGGCAGAACGGAAACCATTTTTTTCAAGTAGTTCTGTAATGTCTAACGTACCGGTTTTAGTGCGAGCAAAGATAATCGCTGCATCAAAATTTTCCACTTCTAAGAAACGAAGAAGGGCTTCGTTTTTACGCACGCCGTGCACATACCAACAACTTTGCTCAATATCTGGAGCATTTTCGTTATTAACTTTGATCTTCACTTCTTTCGGATCATTCATAAAACGTTTCGTAATACGACGGATCGGTTCAGGCATTGTTGCAGAGAATAACGCTGTTTGGTGATTTTCTGGTAATTCTGCCATGACAGTTTCTACATCATCAATGAAACCCATACGTAGCATTTCATCAGCTTCATCTAATACGATAAAACGAAGTTCAGAAAGATTTAATGTGCCGCGACGAATATGGTCAAGAATACGACCTGGTGTACCCACAACCACTTGTGCGCCTTGTTTTAATGCACGAAGTTGGATGTCATAACGTTGGCCACCATATAAAGTAACAATGCGGGAGCCATGAGCATATTTAACAAATTGTTCGCACGCATCGGCAACTTGAATAGCAAGTTCGCGAGTAGGCGCCATCACTAACATTTGTGGATGTTTTTCACTTGGATTGATTTGCGCTAATAAAGGCAGAGCAAAAGCGGCGGTTTTACCACTACCTGTTTGTGCCATACCTAGCACATCATTGCCACTGAGCAAATGCGGAATACAAGCTTGTTGAATTGGAGAAGGGGTTTCAAAACCTAAGTCAGAAACAGCTTTTAAGATGAACCCAGGTAAGCCTAAGTCATTAAAAGTAATTTTGTCAGTCATTAAAATACTCGAATATAAATAAGGAAAGCTCAAAGAGGCCTTCGGTTTATTAAGTTGAGCAGAGCGAATGAATTTTTCTATTCGTTCTACTGCAAAGAGCGGTGAGTTTTGGATTGATTTTTAGAAAACAATCGCTTTTGTTACCGCACTATTCTCTTCTTTTTCGTCTTCTGTTTGAACCGGTTTTAATTTCATGAGTTCAAACGCGGCAAAACGATACTCAACAAAGTTATAAACCTGATTTGCCATAGCTAGTTTAAATAAAGCTGCTGCTTCATCTACTAGCCCTACATTGAGTTTTTGTTTTGCTAGATAAAAATAGGTTTCTGTGAGAATTTCAGCATATTGTTGTGAATTTTCAGCAAATTCACTTGCACGTTGTTGTAATTCTTCTACAGAGATGCGTCCTAAGTAATATTGAACGATGTGTGTACCCCAGAAGTCCTCTGATAGCCCTTTTGCTCGTTCAACAAGGTTTTTTTGGGCTTCTTGTGGTTTTAATTTTTGTTCGTTCAAATATAGCCATAAGACACGATAGGGATCTTTTGTATCGGCTTGGTAGAACTGTAAGAAATCTTGCTGAGCAAGATGGTAGCGCCCTACATAATAAAAATTTAAACCACGATTAAGGTGGGTATAGTCATAACTTGAGTCTAATTCAAACACAGTATTGAAAGCTTCCAATGCGCCGTCGTAATCTTCTTCAAGCAATAAATAAAGCCCTAAGTAATTGTACACAGATGCCATTTTAGGCTGTAATGCAAGGGCTTGAGTAAAATCGTAACGAGCAAGTCCCCATAATCCAAGGGAATCATAGAGTACGCCACGTTCAAAATGTAGTGATGCACGTTCTTCATTACTCATTTTTCCAACGAGTAGTACTTGGCTTAATCGCACGATCATCACTTCTTGTTCAAAGTGAGTATTCGGGTTTTGTTCAGCCAACACGACATGATTTTTAGACACAAAACCACTCCTAGACTGAACACAGCCTGCAAGGAGTAAGATCGCACATAAGCTAAATAAATAGACTATAAAATTGCGAGATAAGCGAAAACACCGCATTTGCTTTCTTTATGCCTAAAAGTTGGAAAACAACAAAACTTGGCAGCAGTTGCTACCAAGTTTTGATTCGATATTCCAAGATTATTCCTGTTCTTCTACAGAATCTTCTTGGTTAATTTCAGTTTCTTGTTTTGGAGCCAAGTCTTTCATTGTTAAACGAATACGACCTTGACGATCGATTTCAACAACTTTTACATTTACTTCTTGGCCCACTTGGAGGTAATCGCTAACTTTTTCTACGCGCTCTTCAGCAATTTGAGAAATATGAACTAAACCTTCTTTATTTCCAACGATTGCTACGAATGCACCAAAATCAGCAAGGCGAGTCACTTTACCTTTGTAAATTGCGCCAGCTTCAACTTCTGCAACGATTTCTTCAATACGTCCCATTACGTTTTTCGCTGCATTGCTGTCTACTGCGGCAATTTTCACTGTACCATCATCATCGATATCGATAGAAGTGCCAGTTTCTTCAGTTAGTGAACGAATTGTTGCACCACCTTTACCAATGACGTCTTTGATTTTCTTAGGATCAATTTTCATTGTGTAGATGCGCGGTGCGTAGTCAGAAATATCCGCGCGTGGAGCAGGGATTGCTTGTTCCATTACGCCAAGAATGTGCATACGCGCACTTTTCGCTTGGTTTAATGCAATTTGCATAATTTCAGGGGTGATACCTTCAATTTTGATGTCCATTTGAAGTGCGGTCACACCTTCGCGTGTACCCGCTACTTTAAAGTCCATATCACCTAAGTGGTCTTCATCACCTAAGATATCTGAAAGAACCACGAATTTCTCTTCTTCTTTTACTAAGCCCATTGCGATACCCGCAACTGCTGCTTTGATTGGTACACCTGCATCCATTAATGCTAAAGACGCACCACATACAGACGCCATAGAAGAAGAACCGTTAGATTCGGTGATTTCAGATACAACACGCACTACATACGGGAATTCTGCAAGGCTCGGCATAACCGCCGCTACACCACGTTTTGCTAAACGACCGTGACCGATTTCACGACGTTTTGGTGAGCCGATCATACCGGTTTCACCTACAGAGTACGGAGGGAAGTTGTAGTGGAATAAGAAGTGATCTTGACGTTCACCTGTTAATTCATCAATGATTTGTGCATCACGTTCAGTACCTAACGTTGCAACGGCTAATGCTTGTGTTTCACCACGGGTGAAAATTGCAGAACCGTGAGTACGTGGTAATACACCAGTACAAATATCTAATGCACGAACGGTATCAACGGTACGACCGTCAATACGCGGTTCACCTGCAATGATACGGCCACGAACGATTTGGCTTTCAAGTGCGGTGAAAATATCTACGATTTTACCTTCGCTGATTTCTTCGTCTTCAGCTGTGATTTGTGCAATTACATCCGCTTTAATTGCATCGATTTGTTCGTAACGTGCTTGTTTTTCAGTAATGCGGTATGCATCACCTAAACGTGCTTCAGCAATCGCTTTTACTTTGTTGATTAAATCTGTATTTGGTTGTGGCGCAACCCAATCCCAACGAGGTTTACCCGCTTCTTTTGCAAATTCTTTGATCGCTTCGATTACAACTTGTTGTTGTTGATGACCGAATACGACCGCTGCTAACATTTGTTCTTCAGTTAAGATATCAGCTTCAGATTCAACCATTAATACGGCTTTGTCAGTACCTGCAACCACTAAGTCTAAACGGCTTTGTTTTTGTTCAGCCATAGTTGGGTTCAATACGAATTGGTTATCGATAAAACCAACACGAGCCGCACCGATAGGGCCATTGAAAGGCACACCAGATAAGGTTAATGCTGCAGAAGCACCGATCATTGCCACTAAGTCTGGGCTGATTTGTGGATTTACAGAAACTACAGTTGCCACAACTTGGATTTCGTTGAAGAAACCTTCTGGGAATAATGGACGAATTGGTCGGTCGATTAAACGTGCAATCAAAGTTTCGCCTTCAGATGGACGACCTTCACGTTTGAAGAAACCGCCAGGGATTTTACCCGCCGCATAAGTACGCTCTTGGTAGTTTACAGTTAATGGGAAGAAGTCTTGACCTTCTTTCACATCTTTTTTAGCTACGACAGTCACGAATACCGTGGTATCGTCCATGCTTGCCATAACCGCAGCCGTTGCTTGACGTGCAATCGCGCCGGTTTCTAGAGTAACGGTATGTTGACCGTATTTAAATTGTTTAACAATTGGATTCACAATGTTTCCCTTAAAATTTATATTAAAAACAATGCCTTATTTTCCAGATTGCGACTAGCAAAAGAAATCTTTTGTAAATATAACCGCACTTTCGAGCGCTTAAAATTGCTTTTGATAGCCGCACGCTAATGTAGAAAATAAAGCCTAAGCATTATACAGAGGTTTTTGTGTGATTGGTAACTTTATTTCATTTAACCGACTTGGTATCATAGGATAACTTTTATCCACTATAAGGAAAATTCTATGATTATTAGCAGCTTAACCAGCCCAAATTTTAAAGTTGGTTTACCAAAAGTGATTGCTGAAGTATGTGATTATTTGAATACGTTAGATTTGAATGCGTTAGAAAATGGTCGCCATGATATTAACGATCAAATTTATATGAACGTAATGGAACCAGAAACTGCAGAATCAAGCAGCAAAAAAGCAGAATTACATCATGAATACTTAGATGTTCAGGTGTTAATCCGCGGCACGGAAAATATAGAAGTTGGCGCTAATTATCCTGATTTGTCTAAGTATGAATCTTACAATGAAGTGGATGATTATCAACTTTGTGCAGATATTGATGATAAATTCACCATCACAATGAAGCCAAAAATGTTCGCTGTATTTTATCCTTACGAACCGCATAAGCCTTGCTGTGTAGTAAATGGAAAAACAGAAAAAATCAAAAAATTAGTCGTAAAAGTACCTGTTAAATTAATTTAACTTTCTAAAAAAAGGGCGGTTAAAAATGTTTTTATTTTTAACCGCCCTTTTTTATTATTTAATCACCGTAATTGACCATTTTGCATCATCAATTTGTTCGAAGTTTGTTACTTCATAACCTTCTTCTGCAGCCCAAGCAGGAATGGCCTCGGTGGCTTGTGTGCAGTCGAATTCAATTTCTAGGCCATCGCCTTTATTTAACTTAGCCATGGCTTCTTTAGCTTCAACGAGAGGAAATGGGCAAACAAGGCCAAGTGTTGGTAATTTAACGATCATATAAACTCCTTATGATGCTTTTGTTAATTTTAAACGTTGTGGACGGATAATGGTGAAGTAGGCGGCCACCCAAGTGCCGAGAATCATCAATGGCAATGATACCCAACCTTGCCAAGAGAAAAAGGCGGTTTCGACTAAGCCATTGCCGATAGAGCAGCCACCTGCAAGGGTTGCACCAATGCCCATGAGAATACCGCCGAGTCCGCTGCGTAGAATCGTGGTGGCATCTGGTACGCGAACACGGAATTCATTGCTTGCTTTCGCTCCGATGAATGAGCCGATAAAAATTCCTAAGACTAAGAATACGCCCCAGTTAATAAATTTACCGTCGCCAGTAACAAGGAATTGCATAATATTAGCGGATGGCCCCGTGATCCCAAGTCCAAACTCACGACCTGTAGCGACACTGAGTGGCCAAGCGACAAGCGCGATTAATCCGATTAATACGGCAGAGAAAAATGGATGCCAGCGTTTTTCAAATAATAAGTGAGAAAGTCCCGTTTTCTTCGGTTTTAATGTCGCGACTTTTACGCTTGGTTTGCTGAGATGTTTATATACATAAAAGGCTGTCACTAAAGTTAATAGAGCGACTAACCACCAAGGTGAAATGCCGAATGTATCGTAAATATTTCGTTGTTCAATATTGATACTACGTAAAGTTTTATTGAATTCCCCTAATGGGCCAGTACGCATGATGGCACTTAATAACATATAAGTGAATAAAGCAACCCAACTGCCGACTAAGCCTTCTGCTGCTCGGTACCATGTGCCTGTTGCACAACCGCCAGCGAGAACAATGCCGATACCAAACACAAAGGCACCGATAATCACCGCTAAAAAGGCAAAATTTTCAGCTGGATCGACATTTAATATACCGATTTCTTTTAAGAGAAAGAAACCTATAGATTGCACGGTAATCGCCAATAAAAGGGCTACAAACATTTTGTTATTTTTGGTGACATACATATCGCGAAATGCGCCAGTAATACAAAAGCGCCCACGCTGCATCACAAATCCGAGTAAAATTCCACAAAGTAATCCGGTTAAAAGCATAAATATTCCCTCTCTTTTAGAACTAAGTAGGTCGGTATTTTCTAAAAAAATAAGAAGGTCGCGCCAATAACTTTTAGCTAGAAAATATGTTTTTTTGATATAAAAAAAGTTCGGTCAAAAAATTTAGTGTTTTCTGACCGCACTTTGTCGTAAGTTATCTTAGTGTTAAGGGCAGGGTTTACTCACCATAATTTCAATTACTTGGCGATCGATGTGGTGCATACTCTTAGAAGCAATTGAGCATAGATTATCGATAGTGCGATCGAGATCATGCTCAACGATACCTTCATTGCCCGTAACATGGGTTTCGTCCATTGCCATAAGTACTGATTTATAGCCTGAAGCCACGCTGGTGGAGACTTTCATTGCACAGCTATTGGATGCACCATCGCAGATGATTCCGCTGATGTCACCAATCATGCTACAAATGCCCATACTTACCGTTTCAAATTTACCTGTAAGCAAATAGGCGATACCCGCACAGCTTCCCATTGATGCAGTTGTTACTGCGCAAAGGGCAGACAGTTTGGGTAATTTACTGTGGATATAGATGGCCATTAAATGTGATAAGAAGAGCGCTCGAAGGCATTTTTCTTCACTCACGTTTAAATAATCGGCGACTACAACTACTGGCATAGTAGCGGCAATCCCTTGGTTACCTGAACCAGAATTGCTCATTGCTGGCAATGTGGCTCCACCCATACGGGCATCGGAGGCTGCGGTAGTTTCAATCATGATTTTGCTGAGTAAATCATCTGACATTAAACCGCTACCAACTTGTTTACGTAACGTTCTACCAATGTGTAGGCCGTAATTTTCCCGTAATCCTTCGTTAGATAGTGCACGATTGAGCGCAGCAGCTTGTCCGATAAAGCGGATTTTATCGAGCTCAACTTCACAAGAAAATTCAAAGATTTCACGTGCACTCACCTGTTTGAAAATATCATAAGGATCGCAATCATTACATTCATCGTGTTCTTTCTCAAAAATGACCTCGCCATTTTTTTCAATCAAAATGATGTTAGTGTGTTGATCTTGAATTGCGACTTTCACGTAATCATTATCGGCAAACAATGTTGATTCTGAATATAAAATATGTTCGGTTTGATGAATATCTACACTCACTAATTTTTGTTCAAGCATAGTCTTGGCGGCAATAACTTGCTCTGGCGTGATGTGCTTTAACACTTCTAACTTACCTTCAGGGTCACCGCCCAAAGCACCAATCGCTGCGGCAATTGGTAAGCCCACCATGCCGGTTCCTGGTACTGCAACGCCTAACCCATTTTTCATTAAGTTAGGAGACACTTTGGCTTCAATGCGTTCAGGTATTTTTCCTAAATATTTAGCCGCTGTTGCTGCTGCAAGTGCCAGAGAAATAGGCTCAGTACAGCCAAGTGCGGGAACCACATCGCGTTCTACAATTTGAATTAATGGTTTTTCGATTTCGTTGAGTCTTTCTTGATTCATAAAATTCTTTTTAAATACTGTCTTCTTTCTCTATGACTAATATACGCGCTTCGCCTTGTGGATGAGCTACATGTTCGGTACCGATACTCGCATAAAAAATATCACCCGTATGGAGCAATACGGCTTTCTCTTGGCCATTTTCTTTGTAGCGCATTTCGACCGTACCATCCATCACTGCAAAGACTTCTTCACCGTCATTGATATGCCATTTGTAAGGTTTATCTGTCCAGTGAAGACGCACGGAAATACCATTCATATTGGTAATATCGAGGGCTCCCCAAGCACGTTCTGCCGTAAAGTGGCGACTTTTAATAACTTTATTCATGATTAAATTCCTTAGTGCGCTTTATCCCAATTTTGTCCAACACCCACTTCCACAATCAATGGAACGACTAATTCAGCAGCGGCTTCCATGTGTTGTTTAATTTGCTCACGGAAAAATTCTACTTTTTCTGACCGCACTTCAAACACTAATTCATCATGTACTTGCATAATCATTTCAATATCTGGATCGTGACGGATTACTTCATCAATTTTAATCATCGCTCGTTTAATAATATCTGCAGCCGTGCCTTGCATCGGTGCATTAATTGCTACACGTTCAGCCCCTTTACGACGCATTGCGTTGCTAGAATTAATATCAGGTAAATATAAACGGCGACCAAATAGCGTTTCCACATAGCCTTGTGCTTTCGCTTTTTCACGGATATCGGTCATAAATTGCTGTACGCCAGGGTAGCGTTGGAAATATAAATCCATGTATTTTTGTGCATCTGGACGGGAAATTCCCAGTTGACGTGAAAGTCCAAAGGCAGACATTCCATAAATTAAGCCGAAATTAATCGCTTTAGCATTGCGACGTTGCTCACTGGAGACTTCATCTAATGATACACCGAAAATTTCAGCAGCCGTGGATCGGTGAATATCCTTGCCCTGAGAGAAGGCGTTAATTAAACCTTGATCGCCCGAAAGATGCGCCATAATACGTAACTCGATTTGAGAATAGTCAGCGGCGACAATAGAATAACCTTCACGTGCGATAAATGCTTGTCGAATACGACGACCTTCTTCATTCCGAATTGGAATATTTTGTAGGTTTGGATCACTTGATGATAAACGCCCTGTTGCCGTGACTGCTTGATGGTAAGAAGTATGTACTCGGCCTGTTTGTGAATTGACCATTTGAGGCAGTTTATCCGTGTAAGTGGATTTGAGTTTGCTCAACCCACGATGTTCGACCAAAATTTTTGGTAATTCGTGGCTATAGGCTAATTCTTCCAATACTTCTTCATTCGTTGATGGCGCACCTTTTGGCGTTTTTTGTAAAACAGGTAGTCCAAGTTTATCGAACAAAATTTCTTGTAATTGTTTGGTGGAGGCCAAATTAAATGGCTGACCTGCTAATGCGTAAGCTTGTTCCTCAAGTGCGGTTAATCTTGCAGCAATTTCGTTAGATTGTATAAAGAGGGCATCACTATCAATCAAAACGCCTGAGCGTTCCATACGAGAAAGCACATGAAGTAATGGTAATTCCATTGTTTTATATAATTCAACAAGTGTTGGTTCTTCTTGCAGTTTCAACCACAGCGCTTGCTGTAATTTCATTGTCACATCAGCATCTTCTGCCGCGTATTCTGTGGCTTGTTCTAATGGAATTTGATTAAACGTAAGCTGACCTTTCCCTTTTCCTGCAATGCTTTCAAATGCGATAGTCTCATGCCCTAAATAACGTTTAGCTAAATCGTCCATATTATGACGACCCGTACTATTTAGCGTATAAGAAAGCAACATCGTATCAAATTCAACACCTTGTAATTCAATGCCATGACGGGCAAAAATACTTTCATCAAATTTAATATTTTGTCCAATTTTGTGAATGTCAGGATTTTCTAAAATTGGTTTGATAGCCGCAAGTGCGGTCGATTTTTCGAGTGTTTTTGGTGCATCCAAATAATCTAATTGCAATGGTAAATAAGCTGCTTCGCCATTTTCAAGACCAAAAGAGATACCTACTAAATTTGCAGACATATAATCAAGACTGTCTGTTTCAGTATCGACTGCAATGAGTTTTGCTGCATTGAGTTTTTCAATCCAGCGCGTTAAATCTGTTTGAGTGAGCAAGGTTTCATATTTTGTACGATCGATTTGAATTTTAGGCGCGTTCTCCACCGCACTATTTCCCACCGAATTTTGAGCTGGTGATGTCGCCTGATACTGGTTCATTTTCACTGGTTGTTCACCGGTTTGGGTTATGGAGTCTGCGCCATTTATCACTTCATTAAGCCAGCGTTTAAATTCGTAGCGAGCAAAATATTCAATAAGTTGATCATTTTTGCTTTCTCCAAGCAACAATTCATCTGTTGTCACGTTAAGTTCAACATCTGTTTTGATGGTTGCTAATGTATAAGAAAGATCGGCATTAGTTTTTTCTGCCAATAATTTTTCACCTAGTTTTTTCGCCCCACGAATTGGCAATTCTGCTACTTTCTCAAGATTGGCATAAATTTCAGCCATACTTCCGATACCTTGCAGTAAACCAAGAGCGGTTTTTTCGCCAACGCCAGCAACGCCCGGAATATTATCTGCACTATCGCCCATGAGTGCTAGATAATCAATAATGAGTTCAGGTGGAATACCGTATTTTTCAATCACGCCCTCGCGATCCAATAAGCTATTATTCATGGTGTTGATGAGCATAATATTGTCATCAACTAACTGTGCCATATCTTTATCGCCAGTACTAATGAGCACTTTTTTACCCAAACGCGATGCTTGTAGTGCGAGAGTGCCGATCACATCATCAGCTTCAACCCCTTCCACCACTAAAAGCGGAATCCCCAGTGCACGAATCATATCGTGCAAAGGCTGAATTTGTTTGCGCAAATCATCAGGCATTGGTGGGCGGTGAGATTTATACTGTTCAAACATTTCATCACGAAATGTTTTCCCTTTTGCATCAAAAACAACGGCTATATGAGTAGGTTGAACTTGTGAGATGAGGCTTTTTAACATATTTAACACGCCGTACATTGCACCTGTTGGCTCACCTGCGGCATTAGTTAAAGGAGGAAAGGCATGAAATGCACGATATAAATAAGAAGAACCATCCACTAGCACAAGCGGATTTGTTGCAATTTGGGCCATAAAAATCTCGTTTTAAACTGAAAAATGCTGGCATTATAGCGTAATTTATGATGATGAGCGAACGGGGGATTCAATGTAAAATTTGTGACGAACGTTTTTTGCTATGGCATAATATCAGTCACTCAAATATTTAATTTAAGGAAATCAAATGTCGTTAAAATTGGTCGAAATTTTAGTTTTGGGTCAGGTCTTGCGTTTAAACGTGCCCGTTGAACAAGAAGAATTATTGCGCCAAGCTGCGCGTAATTTAGATATATTGGTTTCCGAAATGAAGGAAAAGACAGGCCTTATTCAGCTTGATCGTGTGCTTTCGATTGTGGCGCTCAATTTGAGTTTTGAATTAACACAAGAAAAGAATAAAACACTACAAATAGAAGATGTGTTGAGAACGAAAATCCAGCAATTGGATCATTCTTTAGGAAGTGTTCGAGTATTAAAAGAATAAAATCAGTGATTAATTGTGATTTAAGTGTGGCTGAAAATTTAATGATTTTCAGCCGTTTTTTATAGCGTTAGACACGCTTGTATAGTCCATTTTCATTCAAAATTAAATCTTGTAATTCAAGATCTAGTAATTGTACGAGTAAAACATCCACGCTGAGTCCAAATTCTTCAGCTAAATCATCAATGCTCACAGGAGTGTAACCGATACGCGAGTAAAGTTTCGGGTGACTTGGTGCTTCCACTAATCGGCGAGGATCGGGTGGTGGCGTGTAATTAGGCACTGCGATCTGGTTAAAATCAATTTCAGTTTGGCTATGAATAGAATGTTGGTAGAGAGTTTCTAAAATATCTTTTGCATTTTCCACCAACATTGCGCCTTGTTTAATGAGACGATTACAACCTTGGCTAAATTCACTTTGAATATTGCCTGGCACAGCAAAAACCTCTCGGTTTTGTTCCAATGCATACCGAGCGGTAATCAGAGAGCCGCTTTTTTCCGTGGCTTCAACCACTAATGTCCCAACCGAAACCCCGCTAATAATCCTATTACGACGAGGGAAGTTTATCGCAATTGGTGCTTGGTTTGGTAAAAACTCAGAAACTAATGTACCGTTGTTTTGCAAAATGAGTTCTGAAAGTTTTCGGTGCTTTACGGGATAAATTTGTTCTAATCCGCTTCCTAAAACTGCAATGGTTTGTCCTTGAATATCAACAACTGCTTGATGGCAATGCCCATCTATTCCCAACGCAAGTCCACTGGTAATCGTAAAGCCAGCCAATGAAAGTTCCGTAGCAAAATATTTAGCCCAATATTCACCATAAGCTGTGCAGTAGCGACTTCCCACCATAGCAATTTGACGTTGTGAAAGTGCGGTTAAATTTCCTTTTACAAATAGCAGAGGAGGAAAGCTCGCTATCTGTTTCAATAGAAAGGGGTAAAAAGGGGAAAAATAATTCACCAAATGATTTCCATCTTTTTGTGACCACTCTAGCGCTGGCTCAATAAATTTTGCTTCAGGCTTGAACCAACGACGAATTTGAATGGCTCCCCATCCCATTTGTCGAAAAGCAACATCATCATAATTGAGCAACTCATCTAGCGTAATATTGGATAAAATTTTATCAATGCCCACTCCGCCAAGTTTAGGGACTTGCATTAGGCGGAGTAGCGTATAAGTAATATCGTGCATGCTTTTTCCTTTTTGATTTGAAAATTTAGTATGGAAAAAACGAGTGAAAGAAACGATTAACTCGAAAGCATTTTGCGATGCAGATCGCAAAAATTCTTTTCGATGAGTAAAAAATTGCAAAATTTTCTTATTTTGAAAATGTAAAAAATTCAATAATAAAAATTTGCTAAATGTAATCAACTTGGTTGAATATTCTTTTTATTTTAAATTTATTAGTTAAATGTATATTTTATTTTGTGTTTGAATGATTGTTTTTGATATAAAACGCTAAAAAATAGTTTGACAGCCAGTTTTTTATTCGTAATATGAAAAGCGTTTTACACAGAAGGATTTTTATTTATGTCTCGTATTGTTTCTTTATCTCTCAACCTGCTGCTCTCACATTTTGTGTGCGGCTAAGTTGTGGATGAAAAACGTCAGATGTAAATACCCAATTTTAAACCCGCACTTTATAAGCTGCGGGTTTTTTGTCTAAAAAATACAGGAAAATGCGCCGCACTTTCGGAGTGATTTAAGAAGGATATAAATTATGACAGATCGCGTTATTATTTTTGATACCACATTGCGTGATGGGGAACAGGCATTAAAAGCAAGTTTGACGGTAAAAGAGAAATTACAGATCGCTTTAGCACTTGAACGTTTAGGCGTGGATGTAATGGAAGTGGGGTTCCCCGTTTCTTCTCAAGGAGATTTTGAGTCTGTTCAAACCATTGCGCGTCATATCAAAAACTCTCGTGTTGCCGCATTATCTCGAGCTGTAGATAAAGACATTGATGCCGCATACGAGGCATTGAAAGTTGCTGAGGCATTCCGTATTCATACTTTTATTGCAAGTTCCGCATTGCACGTTGAAGCGAAATTAAAACGTTCTTTTGATGATGTGGTAGGAATGGCAGTTGCAGCAGTGAAACGCGCACGTAATTATACGGATGATGTTGAGTTTTCTTGCGAAGATGCCGGCCGTACAGGTATTGATAATATCTGCCGAATTGTAGAAGCCGCAATCAATGCAGGTGCAACTACAGTAAATATTCCCGATACAGTAGGTTTTTGTTTACCAAATGAATACGGCAACATTATTGCTCAAGTGCGCAATCGCGTGCCAAATATCGATAAAGCTGTGATTTCTGTGCATTGCCATAATGACTTAGGTATGGCAACCGCTAATTCTTTAACTGCAGTACAAAATGGTGCGCGTCAAATTGAATGTACTATCAACGGTATCGGCGAGCGCGCAGGCAATACCGCCTTGGAAGAAGTGGTGATGGCAATGAAAGTTCGCCAAGAATTTATGGGTGTAGATACTCGTATCAATACTCAAGAAATTCATCGTGTGAGTCAAATGGTTAGCCAGCTTTGCAATATGCCGATTCAGCCGAATAAAGCCATTGTGGGTTCAAATGCTTTTGCGCACTCTTCTGGCATCCATCAAGATGGTATGTTGAAAAACAAAAATACCTACGAAATCATGTCTCCAGAAACGATCGGTTTGAAAAAAGAAAAATTGAATTTAACTGCACGTTCTGGTCGCGCGGCTGTGAAAGGTCATATGACAGATATGGGCTATAACGAACAAGATTACGATTTGGATAAATTGTACGATGCCTTCTTAAAATTAGCCGATAAAAAAGGTCAAGTGTTTGATTATGATTTGGAAGCATTGGCGTTTATTGATATGCAACAAGGTGATGAAGATCGTTTAGTATTAGATAAACTTTCTGCTCATTCAACGAAAGAATATCCAGCAACAGCCTTTGTTCAATTGAAGTTGGATGGCGAGAAATTAAGTACGTCTTCAATTGGCGGTAATGGTCCTGTGGATGCGGTTTATAACGCAATCTTAAATTTGACTGGCTTAGAAATCAAAATGTCTCACTATAACTTAACCGCTAAAGGCGAGGGCGCAGAAGCATTAGGGCAAGTGGATATAGTAGTTGAACACGAAGGCCGTAAATTCCATGGTGTTGGTTTAGCGACAGACATTGTTGAATCTTCCGCACTTGCTTTAGTCCACGCGATCAATGCGATTTATCGAGCGCATAAAGTCGCCGATATTAAAAGCCATAAACATCATTAACCAAATTCCCCTCTTTACAAAAGAGAGGAGAAAATATGAAGAAAATTAACCGCACTTTAGTGTGAAAGAAATAGGAAAAATAATATGCAATCATACAATGTAGCTGTATTACCAGGCGATGGTATTGGCCCTGAAGTAATGGCGGAAGCGATTAAGGTATTAAACAAAGTTCAAGAAAAATTTGGTTTTAAACTTAACTTCAACGAGTTTTATGTAGGTGGTGCAGCCATTGATCATTGTGGTTGCCCATTACCAACAGAAACTTTAAAAGGCTGTGATGAAGCTGACGCGATTTTGTTTGGTTCTGTTGGTGGCCCTAAATGGACAAATTTACCACCTGATCAACAACCAGAACGCGGTGCATTATTACCATTGCGTAAACATTTCAAATTATTCTGCAATCTCCGCCCTGCTACCCTTTATAAAGGACTCGAAAAATTCTGTCCATTACGTGCTGATATTGCTGCGAAAGGTTTTGATATGGTGGTGGTTCGTGAATTAACAGGCGGAATTTATTTCGGTCAGCCTAAAGGCCGTGAGGGCGAAGGCGCACAAACCAAAGCATTTGATACGGAAGTGTATTACAAATATGAAATCGAGCGTATTGCTAGAGCCGCTTTTGAGGCAGCAATGAAGCGCAATAAAAAAGTCACTTCTGTGGATAAAGCGAACGTATTACAGTCTTCTATTTTATGGCGTGAAACCGTGACAGAAATTGCAAAAGAATATCCAGAAGTCACCTTAGAGCATATTTATATCGACAATGCGACCATGCAAATAATCAAAGCACCTGAGTCTTTCGATGTGCTCCTCTGCTCTAACATTTTCGGCGATATTATTTCTGATGAAGCGGCGATGATCACGGGTTCTATGGGGATGTTGCCATCCGCCAGTTTAAATGAAGACGGTTTCGGTTTATATGAACCTGCAGGCGGTTCAGCCCCTGATATTGCAGGTAAAGGCATTGCCAACCCAATCGCACAAATTCTTTCTGCCGCGATGATGTTGCGTTACAGCTTCAACTTAAACGAAGCCGCAGATGCCATTGAAAATGCGGTACAAAAAGTCTTAGCAAAAGGTTACCGTACGGGTGATTTAGCCGATGACTCTACACCTGTTTCAACTGCGGAAATGGGCACATTGATTGCTGACGCAATCTAATAAAAAACAATGAAAGTGCGGTTCAAAAATACCTCGGATTTTAACCGCACTTACCCTAACAAAAGCCTCTAACGAATTGAGAAATATTATGGCAAAAACACTTTACGAAAAATTATTTGATTCGCACATTGTGTATGAAGCAGAGGGCGAAACGCCGATTTTGTATATCAACCGTCATTTAATCCATGAAGTGACTAGTCCGCAAGCCTTTGATGGGCTACGTGTTGCGGGGCGCCAAGTGCGCCAAGTGAATAAAACTTTCGGTACCATGGATCACAGCATTTCTACTCAAGTACGCGATGTGAACAAACTTGAAGGTCAAGCTAAAATTCAAGTGTTAGAACTTGATAAAAATACCAAAGCGACGGGTATCAAATTATTTGATATGACAACGAAAGAGCAGGGAATCGTACATGTGATGGGGCCTGAGCAAGGCTTAACTTTGCCAGGTATGACTATAGTCTGCGGTGACTCCCATACAGCTACTCACGGTGCTTTCGGTGCTTTAGCATTTGGTATTGGCACTTCTGAAGTGGAACACGTATTAGCCACTCAAACACTAAAACAAGCACGTGCCAAAAGCATGAAAATTGAAGTTCGCGGCAAAGTGGCACCGGGCATTACTGCCAAAGACATTATTCTTGCCATTATCGGTAAAACCACCATGGCAGGTGGCACAGGCCATGTGGTGGAATTCTGTGGTGAAGCGATTCGTGATCTTTCTATGGAAGGCCGTATGACCGTATGTAATATGGCAATTGAAATGGGCGCGAAAGCAGGTTTAATCGCACCGGATGAAACGACTTTCGAATACTTAAAAGGTCGTCCACATGCACCAAAAGGTAAAGATTGGTATGATGCTGTTGATTATTGGAAAACCTTAAAATCTGATGACGATGCAAAATTTGATACGGTGGTAACATTAGAAGCAAAAAATATCGCACCACAAGTAACTTGGGGTACCAACCCGGGGCAGGTGATCTCTGTGAATGAAACCGTACCAAATCCGCAAGAAATGGCAGATCCTGTACAGCGTGCTTCGGCAGAAAAAGCCTTACATTATATTGGCTTAGAAGCTGGCACTAATTTAAAAGAAGTTAAAGTTGATCAAGTATTTATCGGATCTTGCACCAACTCGCGCATTGAAGATTTACGCGCAGCAGCGGCAGTGATGAAAGGTCGTAAAAAAGCCGACAATGTAAAACGGATTTTAGTGGTACCAGGTTCCGGTTTAGTGAAAGAACAAGCGGAAAAAGAAGGCTTGGATAAAATCTTTATTGAGGCAGGCGCTGAATGGCGTAACCCTGGCTGCTCAATGTGTTTAGGGATGAACGATGACCGTTTAGGCGAATGGGAACGTTGTGCTTCCACGTCAAACCGTAACTTTGAAGGTCGCCAAGGGCGTAATGGCCGCACCCACTTAGTGAGTCCTGCGATGGCAGCAGCAGCGGGAATGTTCGGTAAATTTGTTGATATTCGTGACGTAACATTAAACTAAGGAGCAGAAAATGGCAGGATTTAAACAACTTTCAGGCTTAGTAGTGCCATTGGATGTGGCAAACGTGGATACGGATGCGATTATTCCAAAACAATTTTTACAAGCTATTACCCGTGTAGGTTTCGGTAAACACTTATTCCATGAATGGCGTTATTTGGATGTAGAAGGCACCAAGCCAAACCCAGATTTTGTATTGAATTATCCACAATATCAAGGCGCGACCATTTTATTAGCGCGTAAAAACCTTGGCTGTGGTTCTTCGCGTGAACATGCACCTTGGGCATTAGCCGATTATGGTTTCAAAGTGATGATCGCACCAAGTTTTGCGGATATTTTCTATAACAATAGTTTAAACAACCACATGTTACCAATTCGTTTAAGCGAAGAGGAAGTGGAAGAAATCTTCCAGTGGGTGTGGGCAAATGAAGGCAAACAAATCCATGTGGATTTAGAAGCGATGACGGTTACTGTAGGGGATAAAGTATATCACTTTGAACTGGATGAATTCCGCCGTCATTGTTTGTTAAACGGATTGGATAATATTGGTTTAACCCTTCAACACGAAGACAAAATCTCAGAATACGAGAAAAACATCCCAGCGTTCTTGCGCTAAAAAGATAAAAGTGCGGTGATTTTTCACCGTACTTTTTGATCTAATCTAACGTTTTAATGATTCCATTATCGACTGAAAACATTTTTCTGTTTTTGACTTGCATCTCTTTTAATTGTTCTTGAGTAATGGCGGTAACAAATACTTGTGAACCGCTTTGTTGTAATCGTTCTGCCAACAATGCTCGCTTATATTGATCCAATTCTGATGCAAAATCATCGATTAAAAAAATACAATGGCGTTGCTTTTCTTTCATTAAATGCTCGCCTTGAGCCAGTCTCAATGCGCACATTAAAAGTTTAAGTTGTCCACGAGAAAGTACATCTTCCACTGGCAATCCTTGTCCTTTGAAACGAAAATCAGCTTTTTGAGGTCCAGAAAATGTGTAATTTAAGGCACGATCTCGTTCAAAATTTTGCTCAAGAACCTCTGCGTAATCTGTATTTTTTTCCCATCCTTGATGAAAGCTGACATTAATTTCTAATTCAGGGAGGAAAAGTTGGCAAGTTTGTTCGATTTCAGGGCGTAGTGCTTCTGCATATTCGGCACGCCATTGACTCACTTGATGAGCAAGTTTGGCAAGCTCGACATCCCAAACTTTAATAGCGGAGTAGGGCTGATTTTGTGCAAGGGCGGCATTTCGCTGTTTGAGTAATCGATTGAGATTGCTCCAAGCTGCATAAAAACTTGTTTGATGATGAAAAAGTCCCCAATCCAAAAATGCTCGACGATAACTTGGCCCACCATTCAATAAGGTTAAGCCTTCTGGGGTGATTAATTGCATTGGTAAAAGATGAGCAAGATCGGAAATTTTATTGCCATCTTCACCGTTAATTTTTACTAACGTGTTGCCTTGACGAAGTTTTTGTAATCCCACTGACCATTGATGTTGGCTTTCTTGTATTTGTCCAAATAAGGTAAAGTGAGGTTCGTCGTAAGAAATGATGCGATTTGTTACCGCACTTTTGAATGAGCGTCCGTGACCGAGATAAAAAATCGCTTCTAATAGGCTTGTTTTCCCGCTGCCATTGTTGCCGACCAAAAAGTTAAAGCCGGGATCAAAATCAAGATCCACGGCTGTTAAGTTACGAAATTTTTCGACCAGTAAGCGCGAAATCGCCATATTATAAACGCATTGGCATAATTACATATTCGCTACTGCTGTCTTCACAGTTTTCGATTAAGCAACTAGAAGATGCATCAGTTAGGCGCATGCGAACTTGATTGCACTTAAGCGCATTTAGCACATCAAGAATATAGGTGACATTAAAGCCGACCTCTAATTCTTCTCCATTGTAATTGACATCTACAATTTCTTCCGCTTCTTCATGTTCGGTGTTGGAGGCTGTAATTTTTAGTTGGTTTTCGCTTAAGTTTAAACGCACGCTACGCACGCGCTCATTCGATAAGATTGATGCGCGAACAAAGGCTTGTTTAAGAATTTCCCAGCTGCCTTCGACAATTTTCGTTGCATTACGAGGCAACACTCGGCGATAGTCAGGGAAACGACCATCAATTAATTTTGATGTAAATACAATGTTTTTTAGATGAATACGTAAATTGTTGGTACCGATTTGTAAACGCGCGGGTTCATCGCTTGTTTCTAATAAACGAACAAGTTCTAACACGCCTTTACGCGGTAAAATCACCGAATGATTTTGTAATTCTTGTTCAAGTGAGATAGTACACACCGCAAGTCTATGGCCATCTGTTGCCACAGTACGCAATAAATTGCCTTCTGTTTCAAACTTCATACCATTTAAGAAATAGCGGGCATCTTGGTTTGCCATGGAAAATTGAGTGGTTTCAATTAAACGGCGCAAGGTATTTTGCGGTAGTTCAAAATCTACTTCAGACTGCCAATCAGTGAGGTTAGGATATTCTTCTGCAGGTTGAGTTGTTAGTGTAAAACGGCTGCGCCCAGACTGCACTAATGCACGGTCTTCTTCAAACGTAACCGTGATTTCTGAATCATCAGATAAAGTGCGGCAAATATCTAAGAATTTTTTTGCTGGAATCGTAAAGGTGCCATTTTCAGAAGACGATGAAATCTGAGTTTGACTCGATAATTCGACTTCCAAATCTGTGCCTGTGATAGTCAATCGATTGTCTTCAATTTGCAACAACACATTGTTTAATACAGGAATGTTTGGACGACTACTCAATACGCCACATACTTGTTGCAACGGTTTTAATAAATTTTCTCTTGAAATACTAAATTGCATTGCGTTCTCCTTTTATGCGGACAAAGTGCGGATTAAATTCGCCCAATCTTCTTGAATACTATTGTCTTGTTCGCGGAATTTTGGGACTTCGCGACAAGCGTTTAATACGGTCGTGTGATCACGGTCAAATGCGCGACCGATTTCAGGCAAACTGCGGTTTGTTAATTCTTTTGCTAATGCCATGGCAATTTGACGAGGACGAGTCACCGAGCGTGCACGACTTTTTGATTTTAAATCTGAAACCTTAATTCGATAATATTCAGCCACCACTTTTTGAATATTTTCAATGGTAACCAAGCGTTCTTGCAGAGCCAAAATATCTTTTAAAGTGTCACGCACGAAATCAATATCAATGTCACCGCCTTTGAAGTCTTGCATTGCTTTCACGCGATTTAACGCTCCTTCAAGTTCACGAACATTGGTACGTAAGCGTTGAGCAATGAAGAAAGCGACTTCTTCTGGCAAGTTCATATTATGTTCTTCTGCCTTTTTCAATAAAATCGCTACACGCGTTTCAAGATCGGGTGGCTCAATGGCTGTTGTTAAGCCCCAGCCAAAACGTGATTTTAAACGTTCTTCAATTCTTTCAATTTCTTTAGGATAACGATCCGATGTTAAGATAATTTGGCGACCAGTTTCAAATAAGTTATTGAATATATGGAAGAATTCTTCTTGAGTTTTTTCTTTTTCAGCGAAGAATTGAATATCGTCCACTAAAAGCGCATCGAGAGAACGATAGAATTTTTTGAATTGATCCATTTTATTATCACGCACTGCTTTTACCATATGTTGCATAAAGTTATTTGCGTGAATATAAAGCACACGCGCATTCGGTTTATTGGCTAAAATACCGTTGCCAATCGCGTGTAATAAGTGGGTTTTCCCTAAACCTGTACCACCATATAAGAAGAATGGATTGGCTGAAGGTTCACCTGGCGCTTGAGCAAGTTTTTGACCAACTGCACGTGCGAGTTGGTTCGATTTACCTTCAACAAAGTTATCAAATAAGTGTTTAGTATTTAGATGGGATTCAAATTTTACTGAAGCACTAGATTCAGCTTGAAAATCTACCGCACTTTCTGTTTTAGGATTGCCACTTGGTGCACTTTCTACTACTTTAGGTGCAGGTTTGACCCCTTCTTTTAAAGAAATTCGAAGTTCAGGATTTTGTGCAAGTGTTTGACAAATTTGCTGGATTTGTGCGAGATAATGAGTTTCTACCCAACCTTTCACAAACATATTAGAAGCATATAGAACAATGTGGTTATCCGCCACCACATCAGCCTGTAAAGGACGAAGCCAAGTGCTAAGATCGCTGGCCGAAACTTGATCTTGAAGTTGTAACAGGCAACTTTGCCAAAGATTTGAGAGATTCACAAAAGGATCCTTGTTGTTTTTGTAATAGAGAAAAGTGCGGTAAAAATTGGCGGAGATTTTACAATAAATGCGTGGAAAGATCTTCTAAAAAATCGGCTTGAGATTTATACAAAAATCCGTATAATCCCCCCGATTTTGGAAGTTCGAGAGTTTTTCCCGAAAAATTTCCGTTTCTTATTTGACGAACGCGTATTTTATGATTAAAATTGCGCTCTATTTTTATTAACTTATAATCTGGATTTAGGTAGATTACAATGAAACGTACATTTCAACCTTCTGTATTAAAACGTAGTCGTACTCACGGTTTCCGTGCTCGTATGGCAACTAAAAATGGCCGTCAAGTTTTAGCGCGTCGTCGTGCTAAAGGTCGTAAAAGTTTATCTGCATAATCACCGTTCTTAGTGGTTAAGCTGAACTTTTCAAGGGAGTTACGTTTGTTAACTCCCGTTCAATTCAAAAATGTCTTCGAACAACCGTTCAGAGCTAGCACTCCAGAAATAACCATCCTTGCCAGAAAAAATAATCTTGAGCATCCTCGCTTAGGTTTGACTGTGGCTAAAAAACACTTAAAACGAGCCCATGATCGTAATCGTATTAAACGCTTAGTACGAGAAAGTTTTCGTTTATCGCAACATCGTTTACCAGCATGTGATTTTGTTTTTGTTGCAAAAGGTGGTATTGGTAAGCTTGATAATAGCTCTTTTGTGCAAATCTTAGAAAAATTATGGCAACGACACATTCGTTTGGTGCAAAAATCTTAATTGGATTTATTCGTTTCTATCAACTTGTTATTAGTCCTCTTATCGGGCCTCGTTGTCGGTTTGTGCCCACTTGTTCTTGCTATGGCATTGAAGCGTTAAAAACACATGGATTGTTAAAAGGTAGTTGGCTTACTCTAAAACGTGTATTAAAATGTCACCCCTTGAACGCTGGTGGATTCGATCCTGTTCCACCTAAAATCAATAATAACGATGAGAAAAAATAATGGACTCAAGACGTAGCCTATTAGTGTTAGCGCTAATTTTTATTTCTTTCCTTGTTTATCAGCAATGGCAGTTGGATAAAAATCCACAAGTGCCAACTGAGCAAACAACTTCAATGACAGCCAATTCTGATGTTCCGGCAAGTTCTCCTTCTTCTAATTCACAAGTCGTAGCAGATTCTCAAACTCATGGCCGTATTATTACTCTTGAAAACGATGTACTTCGTTTGAAAGTTGATACTTTAGGCGGTGATGTAATTAGTTCTGAATTATTAAAATATGATGCAGAATTGGATTCAAAAACACCGTTTGAGTTATTAAAAGACACCAAAGAACATGTGTATATTGCGCAAAGTGGTTTAATTGGTAAAAACGGTATCGATACTCGTTCCGGTCGTGCGCAATATCAAATTGAAGGTGATAATTTTAAATTAGCAGATGGTCAAGAATCTCTTTCTGTGCCTCTTCTTTTTGAAAAAGATGGTGTAACTTATCAAAAAATCTTCGTATTAAAACGTGGTAGCTATGATTTAGGCGTAGATTACAAGATTGATAACCAAAGTGGTCAAGCTATTGAAGTGGAGCCTTATGGTCAATTAAAACATTCTATTGTTGAAAGCTCTGGTAATGTCGCAATGCCAACTTATACTGGTGGCGCATATTCTTCTTCAGAAACAAACTATAAAAAATATAGTTTTGGCGATATGAAAGATAATAATCTTTCTATTGATACTAAAGCTGGTTGGGTTGCAGTATTACAGCATTATTTCGTATCTGCCTGGATTCCTAATCAAGATGTAAATAATCAACTTTACACAATTACAGATACTAAAAATAATGTCGCTTCAATCGGTTATCGTGGTCCAGTTGTGACAATTCCTGCTGGTGGTCAAGAGACGATTACAAGTTCATTATGGACTGGGCCTAAACTTCAAAATCAAATGGCTACCGTAGCAAACCATTTAGATTTAACAGTTGATTACGGTTGGGCTTGGTTTATTGCTAAACCGTTATTCTGGTTATTAACCTTTATTCAAGGGATTGTATCTAACTGGGGCTTAGCGATTATCTGTGTAACAATCGTGGTGAAAGCAATTTTGTATCCACTTACGAAAGCACAATATACTTCAATGGCTAAAATGCGTATGTTGCAACCTAAAATGCAAGAAATGCGTGAGCGTTTTGGTGATGATCGCCAACGTATGAGCCAAGAAATGATGAAACTTTATAAAGAAGAAAAAGTAAATCCACTTGGTGGTTGTTTGCCAATTCTTCTTCAAATGCCAATCTTCATTGCATTGTATTGGACATTTATGGAAGCTGTTGAACTACGCCATGCTCCGTTCTTTGGTTGGATTCAAGATTTATCAGCACAAGATCCTTATTATATTTTCCCTATTTTAATGGGTATCTCAATGTTCTTGTTGCAAAAAATGTCGCCAACACCAGTGGCTGATCCAATGCAGCAAAAAGTGATGAACTTTATGCCATTAGTGTTTATGTTCTTCTTCTTATGGTTCCCTGCTGGTTTAGTGTTGTATTGGTTAGTTTCTAACTTAATTACAATTGCACAACAGCAATTGATTTACCGTGGATTAGAGAAAAAGGGATTACATTCTCGTAAGAAATAATCTTAAATGAATGGAAAGAAAGGCACCAAAAGTGCCTTTCTTTGTTTTATCAGTCGTGGTAAATATTGCTACGGTTAATGATAGTAATAGCGCTGTTGGTAAATATATACATTTTCTCAATAGGGTAATATTACGATTAGTCTAGAGTATGCTTACTCTACGTGATAATAGGTTTTTTATGAAAGAAACAATCGTTGCTCAAGCTACTGCGCCAGGTCGTGGTGGCATTGGGATTTTAAGAGTCTCTGGGCCTTTAGCAACAGAAGTTGCACAAGCGGTGTTAGGGAAATGTCCTAAGCCAAGAATGGCTGATTATCTCCCTTTTAAAGATGCTGATGGCACTATTTTAGATCAAGGGATTGCCCTTTACTTCAAATCACCAAATTCATTTACTGGTGAGGATGTATTAGAATTGCAAGGTCACGGTGGGCAGGTTGTATTAGATTTATTACTCAAACGTATTTTACAAATTGATGGAATCCGTTTGGCGAGACCGGGTGAGTTTTCTGAACAAGCTTTTTTGAATGATAAATTGGATCTTGCTCAAGCGGAAGCCATTGCAGATTTAATTGATGCGACATCAGAACAAGCAGCGCGCTCAGCATTAAAATCTTTGCAAGGTGAATTTTCAAAGAAAGTAAATGAATTAGTTGAATCGGTTATTTACTTACGTACCTATGTGGAAGCGAGCATTGATTTTCCTGATGAAGAAATTGATTTCTTGGCGGATGGAAAAATTGAAGCAAACTTACGCGGTATTATTAATCAGTTAGAAGATGTTCGCTCTGAAGCCAAACAAGGTTCTATTTTACGTGAAGGCATGAAAGTGGTGATTGCCGGTCGTCCGAATGCAGGCAAATCGAGCTTGCTTAATGCGCTTGCTGGTCGCGAAGCGGCTATCGTCACGGATATTGCGGGTACAACGCGCGATGTATTGCGTGAGCATATTCATATTGACGGCATGCCATTGCATATTATTGATACCGCGGGTCTTCGAGATGCAACCGATGAAGTCGAGCGCATTGGCATTTCTCGCGCATGGACGGAGATTGAACAAGCCGATCGTATTATTTTGATGTTAGATAGTAGCGATCCTGAAAGTGCAGATTTAAGTAAAGTTCGGTCAGAATTTTTAGCAAAATTACCCACAACGTTGCCTGTCACTATTGTTCGAAACAAAATTGATTTAAATGGCGAACAAGCAAATGAAAGCGAAGAAGACGGGTATCAAATAATTAGTCTTTCCGCTCAAACACATGATGGTGTACAACTTTTACGTGATCATTTGAAACAAGCAATGGGTTTCCAAACAGGCATGGAAGGCGGCTTTTTAGCTCGTCGTCGTCATTTAGATGCCCTTGAGAAAGCCGCAGAACATTTACAAATTGGTTTGGTTCAACTTACAGAATTTCACGCAGGAGAACTTTTAGCGGAGGAATTACGTTTAGTTCAAACTTACTTGAGTGAAATTACAGGCGAATTCACATCAGATGACTTGCTAGGTAATATTTTTAGCTCTTTCTGTATTGGAAAATAATTTCTAAATTATGAGCTTTTATACACTTTGTATTATTGCACTGGGCTTATCAATGGATGCCTTTGCTGTATCCATTTCTAAAGGTATTGTATTAAGATCTTTTCGTTGGAAACAAGCTCTTTATATTTCTCTCTGTTTTGGGTTTTTCCAAGGTATCATGCCTGCAATAGGTTTTTTTGTAGGCTTACAATTCAGTTCAATGATTCAAAATTGGGATCATTGGATTGGTTTTGTTTTACTTGCATTAATTGGCATTAATATGGTGCGTGAGGGATTAAATTCAGACTCTGAAGCAAGTGTAGAGCCATCTATAAATTTGAAACGTTTATTGACTTTGGGTTTAGCTACGAGTGTGGATGCCTTAGCAATTGGCATATCTTTTGCTTTTCTTTCTGTCGATATTTTTTCGGCTATGGTAATTATTGCACTGACTACTTTTATCGTTTCATTATTCGGCGTAAAGAGCGGTCATTTTCTTGGGCAAAAATTTAGATCAAAAGCGGAGATTTTTGGTGGCATAGTGCTGATTGGAATTGGCATTAGCTTGCTTTATGAGCACGGTGTTTTCACTTTTTAAGATGCTAATTTTCTACGTTTAGATTATAATCGGGGAAAATTTTATATTTATAACAAGGGTTATAGAATGTTAATTGAAAAAATGCACAATTTATCAAATTCAAAGGCCGCTAAGTTTATTCTGGGTTTGATCACATTATCGTTTTTAGTCGGCGGTATGTCTGGCTATCTTTTTAGTTCAAATGATACTTACGCTGCAAAAGTTAATGGTGAAGTGATTTCGCAACAAGATTTTTTAAATCGCTATAACCAAGAATTTGAGGCTCGTGCACAACGCGAAGGCGAAGCATTTATGGCTCAGTCAGATTCTCCTGAATTTGTTACCGCACTTCGTCAAAGCACCATTAATCGAATGATTGATCAAGAATTGCTCCGTCAATATGCGAAAGAATTAAAATTAGGCGTCAGTGATGAAATGATTAAACGAGCAATCGTGACGGATCCTAATTTTCAAGTTAATGGAAAATTTGATAACGGTGTTTATCAACAAGTATTACAACAAAATCGTTTAACGTCAGATGGTTATGCAGCTATTTTGCGTGGCGCATTAACCCTTGAACAAATGCAAAGTGGTGTTGCTAACAGTGAGTTTATCGTGCCTGCTCAAGCAAAAAATACCGCAGAAGTTTTCTTTCAAAAGCGTTCAGTTCGTTTAGCAACATTATCTCTTGCTGATGAAATGGCAAAGCAAGCGGTATCTGATGATGAAATTAAAGCTTATTACGAGGCTAATCAAAAATCTTTTGTTCAGCCAGAACAAGTGAAGGTTCAATATATTGATCTCTCTGGTAGCCAAATCGAAAAAGGTATCGAAGTTAAAGATGTAGAAATTGCGCAATATTATCAAGATAATAAAGCTCAATTTATGACTCAGCGTTTAGCACATATTCAATTTGCAAATGAGCAAGATGCTAAGGTGGCTTACGATGAATTACAAAAAGGTGCAAATTTCGCTGATGTAGCTAAAGCTAAATCTTTAGATAAAGTTTCTGGTGAGAATGGTGGTGATTTAGGTTGGGTAAATGCGAATGAATTACCAAAAGCCTTTGAAGCTGCTGCAGCTGCATTGCAGGTAGGTCAATATAGCCAACCAATCAATGTGGATGGCAATTACCATATTGTTTTAGTGCAAGAGCGTAAAGCTCAAACTTTAGATGAAGTGAAAGCACAGGTTGCAGATTTAGTTCGTAAATCCTTGTTAGAAAATCGTTATTACGCAATTGAAAAGCAAGTGCGTGATAAGGCTTTTGAGGATAGTAAATCGTTGAATAGTGCGGCACAAGTTGCAGGTGTTAAAGTTCAAGAAAGCGGTTATTTTTCTCGTCAAAATGTACCTGCAGAATTAAATTTCCCTAATGTAGTTTCTGCGGTTTTTGAATCTGATATTGCCAATGGAGGCGCTAATTCAGAGCCTTTGAATGTTGGCGATTATCACGCTATTGTAGTGCGTGTGTTAGAGCACAAACCTGAAGGTGTGAGAACATTGGAAGATGCGAAAGCAGATATTGAAATGTTCTTAAAACGCCAGAAGGCTGAAAATGTTCTTAACGAAAAAGCACAACAAGTGGTGAAAGCATTAAGCGAAAATGCTGAATCGAAAGTGGATGGAATTAATTTCTCAAGTGAGCAGAGTTTTACTTTAAGTGAAAATAAAGATCCAATTTTAACAAATGATGTATTTTCAATTGCTAAACCAACATCAGGTAAAACGGTTTACCAAGTTGCTCATAATGAGAAAGGCGATGTAGTTATTATTGCTTTAAATAAAGTAGAAGACGGCGTGCTTAACGATAAAGAATTAAGCCAATTTAGTGCCCAATTATTACGTACAAGTCAGGCTGAAGTTCAAGCGCAATTAATGCAAGGATTGCGTGAGAGAGCAAAAATTGAAGTCAATGACTCTTTCATTAATCAAGATGATGAAGCACAGCAATAATTGATTAAATTGCAATCTCAGATAAATTTTGATAAAAAGTGCGGTAAATTCACCGCACTTTTTTATAGGGAGCAAACAATGGCAGAGGAAACAATTTTCAGCAAAATTATCCGTAAAGAAATTCCTGCAAATATCGTCTATCAAGATGAATTAGTCACTGCATTTCGTGATATTTCACCGCAAGCTAAAACACATATTTTGATCATTCCAAATAAAGTAATCCCAACAGTGAATGATGTGACGGAGCAAGATGAACTAACGCTAGGTCGATTATTTAGTGTAGCGGCTAAACTCGCTAAAGAAGAAGGTATTGCGGAAGACGGTTACCGCCTAATTGTGAATTGTAATAAACATGGTGGACAAGAAGTATTCCATTTACATATGCATTTAGTCGGTGGTGAACCTTTAGGTAGAATGTTAGCGAAATAATGAAAAAATATTTTCTAATTTTGGCGAGCCTTGTGCTCGCTGCTTGTTCAAGTTCAGTAGAAAACTTAACTTATTCAACGAAGCCGATTTTGAATATCACATCTAATCTTTCACCTTTAATTCAAGTTGAAACGAGTCAAAAATCAGCGGTTATAAAAAATAAAAGTCAGCAACTTTTGAATATAAGTTACTACTTGTATTGGTACGATCATTTAGGGGTAACCCAAACTTGGGAAAATCAGCAAGAAAGCTATTCCGCTCAATTTTTGCTAAAACCACAAGAAGAGAAATCGATCGATTTAATTAAACCTACTGTAGAAAGTAAAAATTACCGCCTTTATTTAAAATAATTTATGAGCACGTTGTTAATTGATTTAAAAGGAAAAGAGTTGGAACAAGAGGAAGTTGAGTTACTTTCTCACCCTCTTGTTGCGGGATTGATTTTATTTACTCGAAATTTTGAAGATAGAGAACAAATTCAAGAATTGATTCGTTCTGTTCGTCAACGAGTGAAAAAGCCTTTATTGATTACGGTGGATCAAGAAGGCGGACGAGTTCAACGTTTCCGCGATGGATTCACAATGTTACCTTCAATGCAGGCTTTTCAAGAAACATTGTCAGCAACTGAACAAGTGAGTTTTGCTAACGAAGCAGGTTGGCAAATGGCGGCAGAAATGATTGCCTTAGATATTGACTTGAGTTTTGCGCCAGTGTTGGATTTGGGACACGAATGTCGAGCGATTGGTGATCGCAGTTTTTCATCTGATGTAAAAAGTGCGGTAAATTTAGCAACCGCTTTTATTGATGGTATGCATCAAGCAGGTATGGCTTCTACAGGTAAACACTTCCCTGGTCATGGTCATGTATTAGCTGATTCTCATTTAGAGACACCTTATGATGATCGTACAAAAGATGAAATTTTTAGTTGCGATCTCCAACCTTTCCAACAGTTGATTTCACAAAATAAACTCGATGCCATTATGCCTGCGCATGTCATTTATAGACAATGTGATAGTCAACCAGCAAGTGGTTCAGAATATTGGTTAAAAGAAATCTTACGAAAACAACTAAATTTCCAAGGTGCAATTTTTTCCGATGATCTCGGTATGAAAGGCGCTGGTGTAATGGGCGATTTTGTAGAGCGTAGTAAAAAAGCACTCAATGCAGGTTGTGATCTTTTATTACTGTGCAATGAACGTGAAGGTGTCATTCAAGTATTAGATAATCTAGAACTTACTGAAAATGAACCGTACTTTATGACTCGTCAAGCTCGCTTAAAAAATTTATTTAAACGTAGAGTGTTCAAGTGGAATGACTTGGTTTTAGATCAACGTTGGAAACTGAATCACCGAAATCTCGCAGACATTCAAAGCCGTTGGCTAGATATTCAGGCCGCAAGAAAATGATTGATTGTCGATACTATAAACAAAATGAATGTCGTTCTTGTCAATGGCTTGAAATACCTTATAGTCAGCAGCTAACTGAAAAACAACATCATTTAAAGCAGCAACTGATTTCTATTAATTGCAATGGAGCTCAATGGTTGGCTCCTTTTGAATATGATGAACAAGGCTTTCGTAATAAAGCTAAAATGGTTGTTAGTGGTAGTGTTGAACGCCCGATACTTGGCATTTTAAAAAATCCTAATGATCCACAAAGTGCGATTGATTTGTGTGATTGCCCCCTTTATCCAACTCATTTTTCATTGATTTTTCCGGTTTTGAAGGATTTTATTGGACGTGCTGGTTTAGTACCTTATAACATTGCTAAACAAAAAGGCGAGCTTAAATATATTCTGCTGACAGAAAGTATCGCGACGGGAAAATTAATGTTGCGTTTTGTATTACGCACAGAAAATAAATTACCATTAATTCGTCGAGAATTACCAAAATTATTGGAAAAATTACCGCACTTAGAAGTGGTTAGCATTAATTTACAGCCACAGCATGCGGCCATCTTAGAAGGTGAACAAGAAATTTTTCTGACAGAACAACAATTTTTGCCTGAGATTTTCAATAGTATTCCGCTCTTTATTCGCCCACAAGGTTTCTTTCAAACCAATCCTAAAGTGGCGGCGGGATTATATGCTACAGCTCAGCAATGGGTGAGTGAATTACCAATCTATAAAGTCTGGGATTTATTTTGTGGTGTGGGTGGATTTGGCTTACATTGCGCTAAAGCTTTAAAGGAAAAATGGGGAAAAAGTATTGAGTTGACTGGAATTGAAATTTCCTCATCAGCTATTTTTGCGGCGAGTCATTCCGCTAAAATATTAGGTTTAGAACATGTAAATTTCCAATCATTAGACGCGGCAAGTGTGATGAAAAATCAGAATGAGAATAAGCCAGATCTTGTGATTGTAAATCCACCACGTCGTGGAATTGGAAAGGAATTAAGTGAATTTCTTAACGAAATGCAATCGGACTTTATTTTATATTCTAGTTGTAATTCTGTAACAATGGGCAAAGATTTACAGCATCTCACTTTTTATAAACCGTTGAAAATTCAACTTTTTGATATGTTTCCACAAACATCTCATTATGAAGTATTAGTTCTACTACAAAGAAAAAAGAATACTTAAAGAAATATAAAAAGGTTGGGAATTTGAAATAAGGGTGGTGGAACTAAGCAGAATTGGTCTTAACAGCAAGTGGCTTACTGCACGCATCCCTGCGGGATTTCTACCTAGCCCACCATAGATTAGAAAATGCATCTTGGTGTTCTAGCTTTTGCGGCATAAAACTATGCAATAAGGTTATAAACCTTTAAAAGCCACTATATCAGGAGACCAATCCTGTCTTCCCACTATATTTGTAAGAAGTTGGATAACGATAGAATCCTTTATATTAATTGTCAATTAATGTTTTGAATATTATTTCTAATTAAACAAAAACCATCCAAATTGGTTTTGAATGGTTTTATTTTGAATGATTTATGATGAAAAATTATCTCGCGCCATATACCACGATGGTTTTTCCATGAGCATGGATAAGGTTCTGATCCTCTAACATCTTAATAATACGTCCTACAGTTTCTCGTGAACAACCAACCATTTGCCCTATTTCTTGACGTGTAATTTTGATTTGCATCCCATCAGGATGTGTCATTGCTTCAGGCTGCTTAGCTAAGTTCATTAGCGTTTGAGCAATACGGCCTGCTACATCTAAGAATGCTAAATTACTGACTTGGCGTGAAGTATTTTGTAAACGTCTTGCCAATTGTGCGGTTAAAAACATTAAGATTTCAGGGTTGGCTTGAATTAATTGACGATATTTTTTATAGGAAATTTCAGCAATTTCACATGTTGTTTTTGTTTTAACCCATGCTGAACGTTTTGAGCCTTCATCAAATAGCCCTGCTTCTCCAAAGAATTGTCCAGCTCCTAGATAAGTTAGGATCATTTCTTTTCCTTCATCATCTTTTGCAGAGACCATTACAGTACCTTTAATCACATAATAAAGTGTAGTTGCATCCTCTCCCGCATGAATTAGCGTAGATTTTGCTGGATATTTGTGTAAGTGGCAATGCGTAAGAAACCAGTCTAAAATAGGATCTCGAGTCGTTGATTCTTCTTCCTGTGGTGGAACTGATGCTTCATCAATTTCGGTTAATTCATTTGACATTCGTGCTCCTTACATTCCTGTTTCAAAAATTCCGTTTTATTTTTGATGTCAATGGATTCATGCAATTCAGACCATACAATCACCGCAATTCCATTGCGAATTTGAGTCAGTAAAAGTTGTTTTTTTTGGTTGAGTGAAAGTTCTTCTATACCGTAATCGGTTCCTTCGCGTAAAATTACGCTTTCTACGATATTATCTAATGTTTCTGCTTCCAGTTCTTGCCAAGGAATAATCATATATTTACTCGGTAAAGTCAATTAGGCAAAAAGTGGCTCGATAAAACGCCATTGTTGTTCGAAAGACTGGCTTGCATTCAGACGGAAATTAGTACGAACATAGCGCATAAATTGTCCTTCACATAGTGTTACTAAATGTGAAGCAATTACGCGTTCATCCACATTAAAGCCACGTCCTTCACGCAATTTTCGCATTTGTAAAATATTGACAAACTGCATTTCAAGACGATTAAAAAATTGTGCGACTCGAACTTGCAATTGCGCATCTTCAAACATTAATGCATGACCCGTTAGAATTCGAGTTAACCCAGGATTTTTACGGGCAAAATCTAAGATCGTTTGTAAAATATCATGAATGCGATTCATTGTTTGGGTTTCGTTACGCATAGAAGCGGTAATACGGCTTAATAAGGTATTTTCAATGTGCTCGATCAAGGCTTCAAACATTTTTGTTTTGCTTGGAAAGTAACGATATAACGCAGCTTCAGATACCCCAACTTCTTTTGCTAGACGAGCCGTTGTCATACGCTCCATGCCACGTTCGGAATGAAGCATATGTATCAACACAGTCAGCACTTGTTGACGACGTTCTTTTACCGTTCTTTTTTCAATTTTTGGGGTTTCAATTTTAGGCGTAATTTCTTCCACGCCGGATAAAGATAATTGTTCTTCTACCATAAATTATTGTTTACCTGAATGACCGAAACCGCCTTCACCACGTTCGGTTTGTTGAAAATCTTCTACAATATTAAATTCGGCTTGTACTACTGGCACGAAAACAAGTTGAGCAATGCGATCGCCGACTTCAATTTTGAATGGCTCATTTCCACGGTTCCACATTGATACCATTAATGCTCCTTGATAATCGGAGTCAATTAACCCCACAAGGTTTCCTAGCACAATGCCATGTTTATGGCCAAGACCCGAGCGAGGCAAAATCACCGCCGCTAAATTTGGATCTGCAATATAAATTGAAAGGCCCGTCGGAATTAATTTGGTTTCACCTGGTTGAATTTCAAAGCTTTCATCGATCAAAGCACGTAAATCAAGACCTGCCGAACCTTCAGTTGCATAAGTTGGCAGAGGAAATTCATTTCCAATGCGAGAATCTAAAATTTTTACGTCAATTTTTTTCATGTCATACTCCGTTTGAAATTCATTTTTAGGTAAAAGTGCGGTTGGAATTATAAGGTTTTTTGATAGCGTTCAATAATTTCATTGACTAAATCAGCTGCAAGTTCCACTTTTGATTTTAGCGATAATTTTTTATGACCATTTTTCCAGAAAAGCTGCAAGGCATTTTCATCTGCGTTAAAAACTTGTCCGCCAGATACATCGTTGGCACAAATCATATCAAGATTTTTGCGTTCAAGTTTATCTTTTGCATAATCATCAACATTTTGGGTTTCGGCCGCAAATCCAACAGTAAAAGGACGATGTGTTTTTAAATGCCCTACATCTGAGATAATATCGGGATTTTTAATTAACTTGATAGATATTTCATCCCCAGATTTTTTGATTTTTTGGTCAGCAACTTCAACTACTCTGTAATCAGCAACAGCCGCACAACCAATAAAAATTTGATTTTTCATCGCACTTTCAAGAGAGGCTTGCCACATTTCTTGTGCTGAGGTGACACTAATTCGATTTACATTTTTTGGTGTTGTTAAATTCACTGGCCCTGAAATTAGCGTGACGTTCGCCCCACGTTCGGCAAATGCTTCAGCAATCGCAAATCCCATTTTCCCTGAACTATGGTTAGAAATATAACGAACAGGATCGATTGCCTCACGCGTTGGGCCTGCTGTAATGGCGATATTTAATCCTTGTAGATCTTGTTTTTGAGAGAAAAAGTCAGAAAGTGCAGTAAAAATTTCCTCAGGTTCTGACATGCGCCCTTTCCCCATATCGCCGCAAGCCTGAAAACCACTATTCGGGCCAATAAGCTCAATTCCACGCGTTTGAAGAGCCGTTAAATTTTGTTGAGTAATGGATTGGCGATACATCTGCTGATTCATTGCTGGGGCAAGAAAAATTGGCGCATCAGTCGCAAGACAAATTGTTGAAAGTAAATCATTCGCCATGCCTACAGTAAGACGGGCAATAAAGTCTGCACTAGTTGGCGCAATAATAATGGCATCAGCCCATTTGGCAAGCTCAATATGACCCATTGCCAGTTCTGCTTGTGGATCAAGTAAAGATTGTGAGACAGCATTGCCAGAAATGGCTTGAAGCGTTAAAGGCGTAACAAATTCTGCCGCAGCTGGGGTTAATACTACACGTACTTCAGCTTCTGCTTTGCGTAATAAACGAATCAACTCTATTGTTTTATAGGCAGCAATTCCGCCAGTAATGCCAACTACAATATGTTTTCCGTTTAATTTCATGTTTCAACCTTTGTTAGTACTTAGCCACAATTCCGTTATTTTACTTTAATTTTATTGAATGCCCAATGCTATTTTTGCGATACATATCGCAGACTTTACATAAGTTACTCGTAAAACAAGAAAAGAGCGGTCAAAATTTTTTCTATTTTGCGTTTAATATTTTATGGAAAACAATGATGATTTAATGCCACGGGAAAAATTGCTTAAATTTGGTGTAGAAACGCTCGCTGATTATGAATTGCTGGCGATCTTTTTACGAACTGGCATAAAAGGCTGCCCAGTCATTCAGCTTTCTAAAAATGTCTTATCACATTTTGGTTCCTTGCATACGTTACTTTCTGCAGATGAAAAAGCCTTCTGCTCAGTGAAAGGCTTAGGCATTACGCAATTTATTCAGCTGCAAGCGATTACGGAAATGACCAAGCGTTATTTAAAGCAAGAGATGTTAAGTACACCGATTATTAATGATCCTGAAACGGTAAAACTTTTTTTACTCACTGAATTGCAACATGAGGAAAGAGAAGTGTTCATGGTTTTATTTTTGGATAATCAACATCGTTTGATTAAAAAAGAGCGGTTATTTTTAGGTACAATTAATGTATCAGCGGTTTATCCTCGGGAAATAATTAAAGAGGCACTTTATTGTAATGCGGCTGCTTTAATTTTGGCGCATAATCATCCTTCGGGTATAACGGAACCGAGTTATTCGGATCAGCTTATTACTAAAAAAATTCAGGAGTCTGCAGAACTAATGGAAATCAGAGTGCTTGATCACTTAATTGTCGGAAAAACAGATTGCTATTCTTTTGCAGAGAACTTTTTATTATAAATTTTTATAATGTTGACCATTTTTTTACCGATTACATCTAGGAAAATCGCATTTACACTTGAGAAATGAAAACAAAGCCAGTATAATTTGCGACCTTTAATATAGTAAGCGGGTCGGATTAGCGCGACCTGACGAGGTAGCAAGCTGGTTTTAACTGGCTTTAAACAATCCGAACCGTAAGCTCGAGCTTATATTTAATTATTGGAGATTATTATGTCTAGAGTTTGTCAAGTAACAGGCAAGCGTCCAGCTGTGGGTAATAACCGCTCACACGCGTTGAATGCGACACGTCGTCGTTTTCTTCCAAACCTTCACACTCACCGTTTCTGGGTTGAAAGTGAAAACCGTTTCGTAACCTTACGTTTAACTGCGAAAGGTATGCGTATTATTGATAAAAAAGGCATTGATGCAGTATTAGCTGAAATCCGTGCTCGTGGCGAAAAAATCTAAGGAGCTAAAAAATGGCAGCTAAAGGCGCTCGTGAGAAAATCCGTTTAGTTTCTACTGCAGAGACCGGTCACTTCTACACAACTGATAAAAACAAACGTAATATGCCTGAAAAAATGGAAATCAAAAAATTTGATCCAGTAGTGCGTAAACACGTTATCTATAAAGAAGCAAAAATCAAATAATTTTGCTTATTTAGAAAAAGCCCGACATTGTTCGGGTTTTTTTGTATCACAAATTTATTAAGGAACAAATCATGCCGGAACTTCCCGAAGTCGAAACTGCACTACGCGGTATTCGCCCTTATCTTAAGAATTTTACGATTGAGAAAGTTGTCGTGCGCCAGCCTAAATTGCGCTGGGCCGTATCAGAGGAATTGATAACCCTTAAACATGTAAAAATTGTAGATCTCACTCGTCGAGCAAAATATTTGATTATTCACACGGAAAAAGGCTATATCGTCGGGCATTTGGGCATGTCAGGTTCGGTGCGAATTGTGCCACAGGATAGCGCAATAGATAAACATGATCATATTGATATTGTAATGAACAATGGCAAATTATTACGTTATAACGATCCTCGTCGTTTCGGTGCATGGTTGTGGACGGAGAATTTAGATGACTTTCATCTTTTCTTAAAGCTAGGGCCTGAACCGCTTTCTGATGAATTTAATGCAGAATATTTATTCAAAAAATCTCGTCAAAAATCGACCGCACTTAAAAGCTTCTTGATGGATAACGCTGTGGTGGTGGGCGTTGGAAATATTTATGCGAATGAAAGTTTGTTTATTTGTGGTATTCATCCACTTAAACTCGCTAAAAATCTGACCCGCAATCAATGTATTTCCCTAGTAAATACGATTAAAGATGTTTTGAGAAAAGCTATTATTCAAGGTGGAACTACACTTAAAGATTTCTTACAGCCAGATGGGCGCCCAGGTTATTTTGCACAAGAATTATTGGTATATGGCAATAAAGATAAACCTTGTCCGAAGTGCGGTACAAACATTGAGAGTTTGGTAATTGGACAAAGAAATAGCTTTTTTTGTTCTAGATGTCAGAAAAAATAATAGGTATAACCTCTCAAAATTTAACAAAAAAGAGTTAACTCTTATTGGGTTTATACCTATATCTTGGTATTTTGAAAAATAAGTTTGATCGATCTCAAGTTTTTCTACAGAGACAGTAGAAAAACTTTTTTATTTTGTTATTTTACGCTCGAATGAATCTATATCCACATGTTTTATGTGGTATTAAGAATAATTCTCAACTTTCTATTTAACCTAACTTTTTTATTACAACAAATGGAGTGATTATCGTGAACGCATTCAAAAAAAGCCTCATTGTGGCAGCGTCTTTCGCGAGTTTAAGCTTATTTAACTCAGCGGTAGCTGATATGGTTTATAAGCCAGTAGAACAACCTGTTGAACCAGTAAAACCAGATTTGAAAATTGAATCTGTAAATGAAAAGTTTGCAGAAAAATATCCAAATCAATATAACAGCTGGCGTTCAACTGCAAATGGCAACGGCGAAAAAATTATTTATGCCGATGAAGAAAATCCACGCTTAATTGTTCTTTGGGGCGGTTATTCATTTGCAAAAGAATACAATGCACCGCGTGGTCACTTTTATGCGGTCACTGATGTTCGTAGCATTCTACGTACTGGTGCACCAAAAACAGCAAATGATGGTCCACAACCAATGGCATGTTGGACATGTAAAGGCCCTGATGTTCCACGTTTAATCGCGGAATGGGGCGAAAAAGATTATTTCAACGCGAAATGGGCAAAAGGTGGTCCAGAAATCGTGAACTCAATCGGTTGTGCTGACTGTCACGATACGACCTCTAAAGATTTTGCTGAAGGCAAACCAGCATTACGTATTGCACGTCCACACGTATTACGCGCCCTTGACGCTTTAGAAAAAGCAACTGCTGAAAAAGATAAAGCGGAAGGTCGCCCACACAATAATTTAAGTTTCAACACTGCAGCTCGTACTGAAAAGCGCGCTGAAATCTGTGCAAACTGCCACGTTGAATACTACTTCGCAGGCGATATCAAACAAGTAACCTTCCCTTGGAATAAAGGTCAAACTGTTGATGATATTGAAAAATATTATGATGAAATTGGTTTCAGTGACTGGACTCATAGCCTTTCTAAAGCACCAATGTTAAAAGCTCAACACCCTGACTTTGAAATTTGGTCTTTAGGTATGCACGGTAAAAACGGGGTAACTTGTGTAGACTGTCACATGCCAAAAGTACAAGGTAAAGACGGTAAAGTTTATACTGATCACCAAATCCAAAATCCATTCGATGCATTTGACCGCACTTGTGCAAACTGTCACGATCAAAGCAGAGAAAAATTACGCGATATCGTCACTTCACGTAAAAAAGAAGTGAAAGATGTAATGGGTCGTTTAGAAGAGCAAGTTGTTAAAGCTCACTTTGAAGCGAAAGCGGCTTGGGATGCAGGTGCAACTAAAGAAGAAATGGAAGCGGCATTAATGGATATTCGTCATGCTCAATGGCGTTGGGATTATGCTGCAGCAAGCCACGGTGGTCATATGCACGCACCTGAAGTAGTGCTTCGTGTATTAGGTTCTGGCTTAGATAAAGCAGCGGATGCTCGTACTAAACTTGCAGCAATCTTAACTAAACACGGTGTGAAAACTCCAGTTCAAATCCCAGATATTTCAACAGCTGATAAAGCGTGGAAAGTAATGGGTATTGATATTGAAAAAGAACGCAAAGCTAAAGAAGAATTCTTAAAAACTGTGGTACCACAATGGGAACAACAAGCTAAAGAAAAAGGCTTATTAGTTGATCCACCAGCACAAAAATAAATGAAAAATCCACCGCACTTTTAAGTGCAAACTAGAAAGTGCGGTGATTTTCAAGGTCAAATTTGAGGTAACCCAAATGAATTTAACTTCTTTAATCAACAAATCTGCAAAAGCGTTAGCGTTAAGTGCGGCATTTGTAGCAACGCCATTTTTGGCTCATGCTGATGATGCACAAAAACCTGCGGATCACTTTACTTATGAGCCGCAATTAGATAACCAACGCGATCCAAATCAATATTGCGCTAAATGCCATAAATTCGACAAAGTAGATAAAAACCAAACTGTAGATCAGTCTGGTGGCGAACTCCACTTTGGTAAATTCCATGGTGCACACTTAGATAAGAAAAATCCAAATAACGGTAAAGCAATTACTTGTGTAAGCTGTCACGGTAACGTTTCTGAAAACCACCGTCGTGGTGCTAAAGATGTTATGCGTTTTGAAGGGGATATTTTCGGTAATAAAAAACCGATGTATTCAGTTCAAGAACAAAACCAAGTTTGTTTTGCTTGTCACCAACCTGACAAACTTCGTGAAAAACTATGGGCGCATGATGTACACGCAATGAAATTACCTTGTGCAAGTTGTCATACGCTTCACCCTAAAGAAGACGCAATGAAAGGTATTAAACCAAAACAACGCGTTAAACTTTGCGTAGATTGCCATGGCGAACAACAAAAACGTAAAGCAGAACAAGATAAACTAACCGAACAAAAGGATAAACAATGACAGCCTGCTCACGCCGAAACTTTGTTTCCGGCATGGGGGCAGTGATCCTTATGACGGGAACATCTTTACCTTCTTTTGCGAAAGAAGACAAGGCGGATAAACCTAAACGTTACGCAATGGTACACGATGAAAATTCGTGTATCGGCTGTACAGCCTGTATGGATGCATGCCGTGATGTAAACCAAGTGCCAGAAGGCGTTTCTCGCTTAGAGATTCTACGCAGTGAACCTTACGGTGAATTTCCAAATCAGGAATATGAGTTCTTCCGTCAATCTTGCCAACATTGTACAAACGCACCTTGCGTAGCAGTTTGTCCAACTGGCGCATCTTTTATTGATAAAGAGACTGGTATTGTAGATGTACATAAAGATTTATGCGTAGGCTGCCAATACTGTATAGCAGTTTGCCCATATCGTGTACGTTTTATTCATCCAGTACATCGTACCGCAGATAAATGTAACTTCTGCCGTGATACAAATTTAGCTAATGGTAAACAACCGGCTTGTGTGGAAGCTTGTCCAACCAAAGCATTAACTTTTGGGGATATGAATGACCCGATGAGTGCAGTTTCACGTAAAGTGAAAGAAAAACCGGTTTATCGCACTAAAGTGGAGTTAGGTACACAACCAAACTTATACCACATTCCATTCCAACATGGGGAGCCTAGAAGATGACATTAGATTATCCAGTTCCATTTCATACGCCTAATCTAGTGTGGGATTCTACCATTGCGATCTACTTGTTTTTATTGGGGATCTCATCTGGTGCGGTGCAGTTGGCAATTGCTTATAAACGTAGTAATAAATTAATGAACCCAAGTCAAAATTGGATTATTCGATCTGGTGTGATTTTGGGATCTGTACCAACATTAATTGGTTTAACGCTATTAGTTTTCCACTTAGCAAGACCTTGGACATTCTGGAAATTGATGTTTAACTATCAATTTAACTCCGTAATGTCGATGGGGGTCATGCTATTCCAAATTTATATGTTGTTTTTAGTAATTTGGGGGGTGGTGATTTTCAAAAAAGAAATCGAAGTATTAATTAATCGCTTTATACCAAAACTACAATTTATGATAAAACTTATCGGTATTGTAGAACGTATTGTCAGTCCAGTCGAAGTTATTCTTTTCATATTGGCTGCAGTGCTTGGTGCATACACAGGGTTCTTACTTTCTGCATTGATCAGCTATCCAATGCTGAATAACCCAGTATTACCAGCATTATTCTTAGCTTCTGGTACATCATCTGGTATTGCTGCAACCTTCTTAATTATCTTAATTGCGGGAAAATTAAAAGGAGATTCTCATGAATCGCACTTCATCCATAAATTTGAAGTACCAATTATGGTGACAGAGCTTGGTTTACTTGTGTGTTTCTTCGTTGGATTACATTTTGGTGGTGGACAAAAAACAGTTGCATTACATAATGCATTATCTGGTTTTTGGGGGGCCGTGTTCTGGATTGGGGTATTCTTTATTGGTATCTTGATCCCATTAATTGCCAATATGTTTGTGAATGACCGCTTAAAATATAATCGTAACTTTATTATCTTAGTATCAATTTTTGACTTAATTGGGGTATTTTGTTTACGATTCTTTATATTGTATGCAGGGCAATTAACAGTCGCGTAAATTAAAATTGTATTTAGAGGAAAGGCGTAATAATATGCGCCTTTCTTTTTATTTGTCAGAAGATATCCTGACGTTAATTAACAAAGAATAATATTTTATGCTCCCAGAACTTGGATTTTACTTATTACTCCTCGCAACGACGGCTGCGCTTTTGCTCGTTATTGTTCCACAACTTGGTTTGTTAAAAAAGAATACAACTCTTATTAATTCTGCGTGGCCACTATCATATATTTTTACTATAAGCACGACACTTTCCATCGGTTTATTATCATATTCTTTTGCGGTAGATGACTTTACCCTTGAATATGTAGCGGCACATTCTAATTCCCAATTGCCTACATTTTTTAAAGTGGCTGCCACTTGGGGCGGGCATGAAGGTTCAATGTTGTTTTGGTTATTTTCATTGAGTTTATGGCTTGCTGCTTTTGCTTTTTTTAATCGAAAAAATGACCGCACTTTTTCCGCTCAATCTTTATCTTTATTGGGATTGATTTGCTTTGGCTTTGCGGTATTTATTTTATTTTATTCCAATCCATTTGGACGTATTTTCCCAGCACCCGCAGAAGGGCGCGATCTCAATCCAATGTTGCAAGATGTGGGATTAATTTTCCATCCACCGTTGTTATATGTTGGCTATGTGGGCTTTGCGGTAAATTTTGCGATGAGTTTGAGTGCGTTGATTTATAACCAATCAGCACGACAAATTGCACGCTCAATGCGTGGCTGGGTGTTGTTTTCTTGGTTATTTTTAACCATTGGCATTGTGCTCGGTGCGTGGTGGGCATATTACGAACTCGGCTGGGGCGGTTGGTGGTTCTGGGATCCCGTAGAAAATGCCTCTTTAATGCCTTGGTTGCTTGGTTTGGCGTTATTACACAGTTTAATGGCGACGGAAAAACAAGGTGTATTTAGTTATTGGACTACGCTTTTTTCTTTGCTTGCTTTTGCCTTTAGCGTATTAGGCACGTTTATTGTTCGTTCTGGCGCACTCACTTCTGTGCACGCTTTTGCATTGGATAACACACGCGGTTATGTGTTGTTATTAATTTTCTTTGTTTTGACAGTGTTAGCCTTTGGATTATTCGCCTTACGAGCGGGCAGTTCATCAGAAAGTGCGGTGAAATTTCAGTTCGTTTCTAAATCGGGTGGCATTTTATTGCTGAATATTTTGCTGACCATTGCGACGGTTTCCACCTTTTTAGGCACCTTTTACCCCATGTTATTCCAAGCGATGAATTGGGGCTCAATTTCGGTGGGAAGTCCTTATTTTAATAGTATTTTCTTCCCAATTATTACGGTAGTTTTAATCTTGATGGTGATTTCACTCACCATACGTTGGGTGCAATTTGAGCGCACATTATTGATACGTTGTGTATGGTTGTTGATTCCGTCTTTAATTCTTGCTGGCTTGATGATTTGGCAACAGCTACGCAATAATTCTGCGTTGAATTTTCACGCTTTCGCTTTTGTGTTATTAACTCTTGCGATTTGGCTTTTATTTGTCACTTTATGGCAAAATTGGCGACAAATTCGTTTGTCTCAATTTGGCATGATTTTAGCGCATTGTGGCGTGGCGATTGTGACCATTGGTGCGGTGATGAGTGGTTATTTTGGCAGTGAAATTGGTGTGCGTTTAGCACCGCAACAAAGTCAAACGCTGGGGCAATATGAATTTCACTATCGTCAATTTTCTAATGAAATCGGTCCGAACTTTACGGCAGAAGTCGCCTTTTTTGATGTAACCGAAAATGGCAAGCCTTATGCAGAAATTATCCCCGAACGCCGTTATTACGATGTGCGTACAATGACAATGAGTGAAGTGGGGCTTGATGGCAGTTTTTGGGGCGATTTATATATTGTGATGGGTGATTCTCTAGGCAAAGGAGAATTTACTTTCCGCTTACACTATAAACCACTGATTCGTTGGCTTTGGGCTGGCGGTATTTTAATGGCCTTTGGCGCACTTTGTAGCGTCTTCGGATTACGCAGAAAACAGGAAAAATAATGAACAAAAAATTTATCTTTTTTGCACCGCTCTTTGTGCTTTTAGGTGTGTGTGTATTATTAATTGCAGGGTTAAATCAAGATCCGAAAAAAATTGCGTCGGCTTTAATTGATAAACCTGTTCCAGAGTTTTATCAGGCTAATTTACATGAGTCATCACAAATCGTAAGCCCGAAAGATTTTCCTAAACAGCCATTTTTATTAAATGTGTGGGGTAGTTGGTGTGGTTATTGCAAGGAAGAACATCCGTTGTTAATTGAGATTGCAAAAAACTTGCCTATTGTGGGCGTGGATTATCGCGACAATCCTCAAAATGGCATTGAAATGCTTAAGAGAATGGGCAATCCGTTCGTCTTAACTATTGATGATAGTCATGGTGAATTGGGATTAAAATTGGGCGTGGATGGCGCACCGGAAACTTATCTTGTGGATGAAAATGGTGTGATTCGTTATCGCCATTCTGGTTTATTGGATAAAGAAACTTGGCAAACGGTATTTTTGCCAAAAATTGAAGCATTGAAGAATAAATGAAAAGCCTATTAGATATTTTTACTCGAGTTCAAAAAACATTTGTTTTTGCAACCGCACTTTTATTCGCATTTTCCTTGTTTACTCAAGCGGAAATGGTGGATACCTATCAATTCCAAAATCAAGATGATCGTACTCGCGCGGTAGAGTTGGCAAAATCTTTACGCTGTCCACAATGTCAGAACCAAAATTTGGTGGAATCTAATTCGCCTATTGCTTATGACTTGCGTCTTGAAGTGTACAAAATGGTAGATGAGGGCAAAACCAATCAGCAAATTATCGATCAAATGACGGCTAGATTTGGCGATTTTGTGAATTACAAACCGCCATTCAAATGGAATACGGCGTTATTGTGGCTGTTGCCAGTCGCTCTTTTCATTTTAGCGGCCGCATTGCTTTATTTCTCAAATAGAAAAAAATCCTCCCTATCTTCATTCGAGCCGGGAAATGTATTGGAAAAAGATAAGAGCCATTTTTCTGTTAATGCTGAGTCTCATTCGGATTCTAAGCAAAAGGAACAAAAGACAGATTCCTTTGAGAAAAGTAATCGCAAACTTTCTTTTGTGGTTTTCTTTTTATTAATTGCTATTCCAACCGCTTATTATTTTTCTCTTGATCGTTTTAGTCGTGTTCAACAAGGCGAGCAATCGATGATTGAGCAGCATAATCAAAATGTTGAAATGAATGATGAACATAAAAATGAAAATGTGATTGAGAAGATCCAAAATAAACTGAGAACTGATCCGAATAATGCGGAAACTTGGCTTCAACTTGGGGAAGCCTATGTGCAGAATAATGAATTTGATAGTGCGCTTGTGGCTTATTCTAATGCAGAAAAAATATCAGGAAGTAAACCTAATATTTTAGGCTTGGCTGCCACCGCACTTTATTATCAAGCAGGTCAGCAAGTGACTCCAAAAGTAGAACAACTTTTGAATGAAGCGTTGACAAAAGATAAAAATGAAGTATCTAGCCTTTCTTTGTTGGCGACGATTGCCTTAGAAAATCGTCAATATCAACAAGCTAGTGAGTATTTACAGAAATTATTAGATTCAGGTAATGCGGCAGTGGATCGTCGTTCAGTTATTCAACGAATGAAGATGTTGGGTTTTTTACAACGTGGTGAAAAAGGGCTGAATCCGTGAGCCAATATTCTGAAAATATTATTATTGGTGCAGGGGCGGCAGGATTATTTTGTGCTGCACAGTTGGCTAAGCTAGGCAAGTCGGTGACAGTTTTCGACAACGGCAAAAAAATCGGACGTAAGATTTTGATGTCGGGCGGCGGGTTTTGTAATTTCACCAATTTAGAGGTTACGCCTGCTCATTACCTTTCACAAAATCCTCATTTCGTCAAATCTGCCCTTGCTCGTTATACCAATTGGGATTTTATTTCCTTAGTGGCGGAGCAGGGGATTGCTTATCACGAAAAGGAATTGGGGCAATTATTTTGCGATGATGGCGCAGAACAAATTGTTGAAATGCTGAAATCTGAATGCGATAAATATGGTGCTAAGATTTTATTGCGTAGTGAAGTTTCTCAAGTTGAACGGATTCAAAATGATGAAAAAGTGCGGTTTGTTTTACAGGTAAATTCAACCCAATGGCAATGTAAAAATTTGATTGTTGCCACAGGTGGGCTTTCTATGCCAGGGCTTGGTGCTACACCATTTGGTTATCAAATAGCAGAACAATTTGGTATTCCTGTTATTCCTCCGCGTGCAAGTTTGGTACCTTTTACGTATCGAGAAACAGATAAATTTTTAACCGCACTTTCAGGCATTAGCTTGCCAGTCACGATCACAGCCCTGTGCGGAAAATCGTTTCACAACCAGCTTTTGTTTACTCATCGTGGTATTTCAGGCCCTGCTGTGTTGCAAATTTCCAATTATTGGCAGCCCACTGAGTCAGTGGAAATTGATTTATTACCGAACCACAATTTGGAAGAGGAAATTAATCAAGCAAAACAACATTCACCAAAACAAATGTTGAAAACCATTTTGGTTCGATTACTTCCGAAAAAATTGGTCGAGCTTTGGATTGAACAAGGTATTATGCAAGATGAAGTTATCGCTAACATCAGTAAAGTGCGGGTAAAAAATCTGGTGGATTTTATTCATCACTGGCAATTCACCCCTAATGGCACGGAAGGCTATCGTACGGCAGAAGTCACAATGGGGGGGGTAGATACTAAAGTAATTTCTTCTAAAACAATGGAAAGCAACCAAGTAAGTGGTTTATATTTTATTGGTGAAGTATTGGATGTAACGGGCTGGCTAGGTGGCTATAATTTCCAATGGGCGTGGAGCTCGGCTTATGCTTGTTCACAAGGAATTAGTGAAAAGTAGAAGGGATGTTGAAAATACGTTAGAATTCTTTTCATTAAATCATAAAATAAGGAAGTAAAATGTCAAAAATCCTCCCATTACATGCAGACACAGTCGGCTCTTATTTACGTTCACAAGTATTAAAAGAGGCTCGTTTAAAATTTGCATCAGGTGAAATTTCTCGTGAACAATTAACTGAGATTGAAGATCAAGAAATTACAAAGTTAGTCCAAGCTCAGTTAGATGCGGGTATTCAAATTATCACTGACGGTGAGTATCGTCGTGCATTTTGGCACATTGATTTTCTAGAAGAATTAAATGGTATTGAAGGTTATCACCCTGAACATGGCTATAAATTTAATGGTGTTGAAACGAAACCTTATAATACACGTTGTTGTGGAAAGGTTTCTTGGAATCCAAATCATCCATTTATTGAGCATTTTAAGAAATTGAATGCTATTGTTGGTGGTCGCGGTATAGTTAAATATACCATCCCTAGTCCCAATCAATTAATGTATCCTATCCAGTGGGATACGGGTATTTATGCTACACGCGAAGAATTTGCTAAAGATGTTCAACAGGCTTATAAAGAAGCGATTAAAGCTTTTTATCATGCTGGCTGTCGTTATTTACAATTTGATGATGTTTACTGGGGTTCACTCTGTAATAACCACTTAAAACCTGAATTTGAGGCAGATAAAGCTCAAGCACTTGAGAATATTCAAGTGGTATTGGCAGATAAGCCTGCTGACATGGTGATTACAACGCATGTTTGCCGTGGTAATTTCCGTTCAACATATTTATTAAGTGGTGCTTATGATCCAGTAGCAGATGCATTATTTGCTAAGACTAATTATGATGGATATTTCTTGGAATACGATGATGATCGTTCAGGTGGTTTTGAACCATTAAAATATTTTGCAGAAAATCCACATAAAGGTCGTGTTGTGCTTGGTTTGGTGAGTTCTAAATTTCCTGATTTAGAAGATAAAGATGTGATTAAATCACGCATTGCGGAAGCTGCAAAATATGTGCCTCTCGAACAGCTTTGTTTAAGCCCTCAATGTGGTTTTGCCTCTACAGAGGAAGGCAATATTATGAGTGAATCCCAACAATGGGCGAAAGTGCGTCACGTTGAAGAAATCGCTAAAGAGGTTTGGGGCGAAGATTAATTTGATTTTATGGTAGATAATAAATGGCTCCTTATGGAGCCATTTTTTAACGCTGAATTAAGTAACGCAATTTTGTTCCATCTTGCTCCACACTTAGCAGTGTATAGCCATGATTTTTAGTATCAATAGGAATGTTGTTGATAGATTGTGCGCAATCGCTTAATAATTCTAAAATTTCACCTTTCTGTAATTGTGGCATGGTTTCTAACATTACAATAGCGGGGTAAGGGCAGGGTTCGCCTAACGTATCTAATGTATAATCGGGTGAAATGTCTTTTGGATCTTTATCTAATTTTTGAACAATAGTAAATGCCATGATTATGCTCCTTTGGGTTAATTACATCCACAGCCAGTTTGTGTGGTTATTTGGGATTTTGCTTTGGCTAAGAAACGACGTTCCCACCAGACAACGGCAATTAAACATAAAATTAATAAACCATAATTCACAAGTAAGCCACCTACGGGACCGAAAGATTTTAGTAAATTAAGTTTTTCGTAATCAAGTGCTAAAACTGGGGCAATATCATCCCAAACATAGGCAAGATAAGTTGAACCGACTACGTTACCTAAGCCAACCCACATAAAGTGTACTTGACCTTCCATTGACCGATACATCCAACCTGTTTCACAACCACCAGCGAGTACAATACCAAAGCCGAATAATAAACCGCCAATAATCGCATTGGGACCAGCCCACATAATCTTAGGCGAGACGCCAAGTTGAATGTAGCTAAATACACCAATGGTGCCCACTAATATTCCAAAAATAATCGCTTTTGCCATATAAGCACGCCCAGTTACCCATAAGTCACGGAAAGCTGAGGTAAAACAAATTTGAGCACGCTCAATTAATAACCCGAAAGCCAAACCACAAACCATAGCAAAACCAAGCTTAATAGATTGAGCCATTACATAAAGTGAAGCAATAAGATAAGCAAAAAATACAACCATACCAATCCAGAAACGGCGTTGTGCTTGTTTAGGATCTGTTTCTTTTATTTTCGCTGCGCCTTTTTTCAGTTCTAATTTAACGCGAAATATTGGTAGTAATGTGACTTTTACACCTGCATAAGTACCTATTGCAGTTGCGATAGTGAAGAACCAAGCGTGTACCGAAAATTGTGGAATGCCTGTAAAAAGTGAAGCTAAATTACATCCCATTGCTAAACGTGCGCCAAATCCTGCTAATGCACCGCCAATTAAAGCTTGAACAATCCGACGTTTATGTGGTTGGTTGCGCCATTTTACATTATTTGCCCAAAGTGCTGCAGAAATACAACCTGCAAACATGCCTAAGATCATGATGCCATCAACACGTGAGAAGATGTTACCTTGCATTCCTATGATTTTGTAGTAACTCCATTCAGATACATCAACGCCTAATGCTTGTAATGCATGTCCTCCCCATCGAGTAAATTCCCCGGTCACAGCCCAATAAGTGCCTGTTACTCCAAAGTAATAAGCGGAAAGCAAACCTGCTGCAGTCACTGCGACAATCGGATTCCAGTATTTAATTAAGTAATTTTGTTTAAATTGTAGCCAAATCTCTTTCATAAGATAACCTAAATTTATTGAAAAGAAAGATTTGCAAGAAAGGTATAAATAATGAATGCAGTGAAAAAAGAAGTGCCCATTTTCCTATACACAAAACTTGCGATATAAGACAAATGAAATTTGTCAGGCAAAATAATAACATTATTTTAACAATAAAGGCAAAATCTTTATGACTTTGCCTTTATAGGTATCGTATTTTTCGATTAAAGAATATCTAATAATTCTACTTCAAATACAAGTGTGGAGAATGGCGGAATTGATGCGCCAGCGCCACGTTCACCATAAGCAAGTTCGTGTGGAATAGTGAGTTTCCATTTAGAACCAACAGGCATCATTTGTAATGCTTCAACCCAACCATGGATTACACCATTTACAGGGAATTCAGCTGGTGTGCCACGAGCAACAGAGCTGTCGAATACAGTGCCATCTGGTAATGTACCAGTGTAGTGTACTCGCACTTTATCTGTTGCAGCTGGTTTTGAGCCATTGCCTTCAGTTATGATTTCGTATTGTAAACCGCTGTCGGTTACGTTTACGCCCGCTTTTTTCGCATTTTCTTCTAAGAATTTTTTGCCTTCTTCTTCGATTGCTTTAAATTGCGCTTGTTGTGCTTCAGCTGCTTGTTGTTGAAGTGCTTGAACCGAATGCATTAAGTCATTGATGTCTAATGCTGGCTGGTTATGATTTAATGCATCAAAAATCCCTTTCGCTACAGCTTCAACGGTGATCTCCATTTGGCTATCGGCTAATTGTTGGCCAATTTGCAAACCAATACCGTAGCTACCTTTTTCAGAAATGCTTTCTAATTTTACTTGTTCAAAATTCATTTGATGTTTTCCTTTCGTTAAAAATTATTTTTTATATGCCAAGATTTCGCCCATGCGAACAGGTTCGTTGATGCTTAAATGCTCAGCCAAACGCACCTGATTGGCTTGGAATAAATTAATCACTGTCGAACCAAGTTGGAACCAACCCATTTCTTGACCTTTCAATAATTTGACCGCACTTTCGCCTTCATAAGTCCAAGTTTTCACTTCGTTGTGGCGCGGTGGATTAATTACGCCCGCCCAAGTGGTCCCAATGCTTGCAGTGATAGTTGCACCGACTAAAATTTGTACCATTGTGCCAAATTCAGTATCAAATACACAAATCACACGTTCATTACGCGCAAATAAATTTGGTACATGTTGGGCTAAAAATGGGTTCACAGAGAATAAATCGCCTGGTACATAAATCATTTTGCGTAGTGTACCATCGCACGGCATATGTACTCGGTGATAATCACGAGGAGAAAGATAAGTAGTGGCAAATTCACCATTTTTAAAGGTTTCCACTAATTCCTTATCTTCTGCCAGTAAGTCTTCTAGGCTGAAAAAATGCCCTTTAGCTTGCAATAAAAGATTATCGTCAATATGACCGCACTCGCTAATGCGACCGTCTGCTGGTAAACAAAGTGCGGTAGGATTTTGATTAATTGGACGCGCGTTTTCTTTTAACGGACGAATAAAAAACTCATTAAAACTTGCGTAATCAGAAAATTGTTCTTTTTGCGCAATACTCATATCAATGTTGTATTTTTTCGCAAAAGCTTTAATTACAACATGGGTTAGCACACCCCATTTTTGTTTAGCAAACCAGCCTGCAATTTGAGTTAAATAAATTTGCGGCATGACATATTGAAATGCCACTTTTAAGCGTTGCCAATAAGAATTTGAAGTCATCATTATCTTTCCTTGTTAAAAAAAGAGGCGTGATTATAGCAATTTTTTTTATTCTTCCAACTATTTAAATAATGACAGCTACAGAACAATTATGTTTTAATATCAGTAATTCATTTCCGCCATCAGTATTAAGGTTTAATCTATGTTTAGCGGCTTATTTATTGGAATAGCTTTCGGCATTCTACTTCAACGTACACAATTCTGTTTTGTTTCTGGTTTTCGTCGTTTTTTATTTGAAAAAAATTTCCGTTTTTTTACCGCACTTTTAATTGCTGTCAGTGTGCAATCTATCGGGCTTTTTACGCTGGCTGAATTTGAACTCATCAAAATTCCTACATCTCAGTTGCCTGTGCTTGCCAGTATTTTAGGTGGATTATTATTTGGCATTGGTATGGTGTTAAGTAATTGTTGTGGGAGCGGAGCTTGGTTTCGCAGTGCTGAAGGGGCGTTAGGCAGTTTACTTGCTCTGTTTGCTTTTGCGCTCACAATGGCTTCAACACAAACTGGCAGCCTTCGTCAATTCATTGGCGGATTAACCCAACAAACCACACAATGGAATAATATTTATTTAACATTCTCCATTTCTCCTTGGTGGTTGGTTACGATTTTAATTATCGCCACGCTGATTCTGTTTTCTCGCCGTGAAAAAATTGCTTCCCAAGAAAATCTTTCAAATCTTTCATTTTTTGACCGCACTTTTAAGCGTAGTTGGAATCCTTATTTGGGGGCGTTATTAATCGGTTTGTTGGGTGTTGTCGCTTGGTATTCTAGTGCTAAGGCCGGACGCAATTTTGGCTATGGTATTTCTGTGCCTTCGGCTAATGTGGTGCAATATTTAGTCATCGGTCAGCAACGTTATTTAAACTGGGGGAGTTTATTTGTGCTCGGGATTCCATTGGGGTCATTTTTAATGGCAAAACTTAGTGGCGATTTTAATCTCAGAATGCCTCAGCCAAAAGAAGCCTTACGACGTATTTTAGGAGGTGTTTTAATGGGCTTAGGCGCAGCATTAGCTGGTGGCTGCACAGTGACAAATTCCTTAGTGGCAACCGCCTATTTTTCTTGGCAAGGCTGGCTTGCCACAGGCTTTATTTTATTAGGGTGTTGGATTGGTAACAGATTATTCGTGAAAAGATAAAAGGAGAAACTCAATGAAATTTAACCGCTCTTTATTAGGTATTGGCATTGTATTTGCACTTGCAGCTTGTGATGACAATCAAGTAAAAACTATTGAAACAAAAGAACTTTTGGATAATTTGAATAATCCGAATTATGTGATTATTGATTCTCGCCAAGATAGTCTTTACAACGGTTTCAAAGATAAAAATACGACGCGTGGTGGACATATTCCTAACGCTGTGCAGTTTTCTTGCTCATGGTTAGATTCCATTGCACCAGATAAATTTGAATCTTTTGCAGCTGGCAAGGGGATTACTAAGGATAAAACCTTGGTATTTTATGATTCTAATCTAGATAATTTAGCTTGCATTAGTGCTGATTTCGCCGCAAAAGGCTATAAAACTCGCGTATTTAATGATTTTATCAGTTACGCTAATGCAGATTATCCATTAGAACGTTTTCAAAATTTCCAATATAGCGTTTCTCCAGAATGGATTAATTCTGTGCTGAAAGGCGAAAAAACAGAAACTTACGACAATGATAAATTTGCGATTTTTGAAGTGTCTTGGGGACCGTTAGAAAAATCCCAAGGCTATGTACAACATATTGTTGGCGCTTATCATTTTGATACAGATTGGATCGAAAATGGCCCGATTTGGAATTTATCATCGCCGGAAGTGATTGAGCAAAACTTGTTGAAAAATGGTATTACGGCGGACAAAACTATTATTTTGTATTCAGATAATCAGTTGGCAGCCTATCGCGTATTTTGGGCTTTAAAATGGGCTGGCGTGAAAGATGTGCGTGTATTAAATGGCAATCTTTCTACTTGGATGGATGCCAATTTACCAACAGAAACCACAGTGAATACACCAATACCTGAAACTCATTTTGGTGTAACAATTCCGGCAAATCCTGCGATTGATATTGAAACGCCGAAAGAAATTATGTTGGCACAAGAAAATGGCTTGAAACTCATTAGTAACCGCGCTTGGGATGAATATACTGGCAAAGTGAGTGGATATGATTACATTCCAGGCAAAGGTGAACCGCGAGGAGCAATTTGGGGTTTTGCCGGTACTGATTCTTCCAATATGGCTGATTTTTATGATCCGGATGGCACATTGCGTAACCCAAATGAAATTTTTGCTTTGTGGAAAACTCAAGGTATCGAAAAAGGCAATAAATTAGCCTTTTATTGTGGCACAGGCTGGCGAGCCGGCGTACCTTGGTTTATGACTCAACTAGCTGGCTGGAAAGATACTTTGATTTATGATGGTGGCTGGAATCAATGGCAAATGGATTCTGTTTATCCTGTACAAAAAGGTGCGCCAAATAATATGACAAAACCGGATTCGAAAAATGATTTTGGCAAAGTGATGAAAAAAGGAAATTCCTGTAAAAGTTAATTGAGTGGGGGAAAATTACGAGTTTTATTACATAAAAAACGTGATTTCCCTTTGACTATCTTCGCAACAACGGGTAATATTCACGCCCTATGCAAAAGGTAAAACTACCCCTAACCGTTGATCCGGTAAAAGATGCTCAAAGACGGCTTGATTATGTTGGCTATTATGCTCCTAATCAGCTTGAGCGTTTGGCGGAATCAGTGGTAAACGTGCTCAGCGATGCACAGGTAACATTATCGTTTTATATTGATCCACAAAAATTAGTGGTGATGAAAGGTAAAGTGCAAGTTGATGTTGAATTAGAATGTCAGCGTTGTAACGAACCTTACAAACAAACATTGGAATGTGAGTTTACTTATAGCCCAGTGGCTAATTGGGATCAAGCTGATGTATTGCCGGAAATTTATGAGCCAATCGAGTTCAATGAGTTTGGCGAAATAGATTTAATTGGCACGGTGGAAGATGAGCTAATTTTAGCTTTGCCGCTTGTACCAATGCATTCATCTGAACACTGTGAAGTGTCCGCGCAGGAACAGGTTTTTGGCGAATTGCCTGACGAATTGGCAAAAAAACCGAACCCGTTCGCTGTATTAGCTAATTTAAAGCAAAAGTAAATTAAATTTAGGAGTATGGCCAATGGCTGTTCAACAAAATAAAAAATCTCGTTCACGTCGTGATATGCGTCGTTCACACGATGCGTTAACTACTGCTGCAGTATCAGTGGATAAAGCAAGCGGTGAAACTCACTTACGCCACCACGTAACTGCAGACGGTTACTACCGTGGTCGTAAAGTGATCAATAAGTAATTTTTACTTATAGGTATTCACTTGACTCGTCTAACCTTGGCGTTAGATGTGATGGGCGGGGACATTGGTCCCCGTATTACTATCTCTACATTTCTTTTAACATCGGAAAATAATCCGGTGTCTCGATTTTTTCCTTTTTTTAATCGCTTATCTTATTGAGTATGAATAGCAGAATTTTATCTACTGGTAGTTATTTACCAAGCTACATCCGCACAAATGCGGAATTGGAAAAAATGGTTGATACATCAGATGAATGGATTGTCACTCGTTCCGGTATTCGTGAACGTCGTATCGCAGCGGCAGATGAAACTGTTGCCACAATGGGATTTGAAGCGGCAAAAAATGCGATCGAAGCTGCTCAAATTAATCCTCAAGATATTGAACTGATTATTGTTGCCACTACAAGTCACTCACACGCTTATCCAAGTGCAGCGTGCCAAGTACAAGGTTTATTAAATATTGATGATGCGATTTCTTTTGATTTAGCCGCAGCTTGTACAGGCTTTGTCTATGCCTTGAGCGTAGCCGATCAATTTATTCGTGCAGGCAAAGTGAAAAAAGCCTTGGTGATTGGTTCAGATCTCAATTCTCGTAAATTAGATGAAACAGATCGCAGCACTGTTGTGCTATTTGGTGATGGTGCGGGAGCGGTCATTCTTGAAGCGAGTGAACAAAAAGGGATTATTTCTACTCACTTACATGCTTCAGCAGATAAAAGTAATGCTCTTGTTTTAGCTCAGCCAGAACGTGGTATAGAAAAATCTGGATATATCGAGATGCAAGGTAACGAAACGTTCAAATTGGCCGTTCGTGAACTTTCAAATGTGGTGGAAGAAACACTTTTAGCAAATAATTTAGATAAAAAAGATTTAGACTGGCTTGTGCCACACCAAGCAAATTTACGTATTATTACAGCGACAGCTAAAAAATTAGAAATGGATATGTCGCAAGTGGTGGTAACGTTAGATAAATACGCTAACAACAGTGCAGCTACTGTGCCTGTCGCTTTAGATGAGGCTGTTCGAGATGGCCGTATTCAACGTGGGCAGTTATTATTATTAGAAGCCTTTGGCGGTGGTTGGACTTGGGGTTCAGCATTAGTACGCTTCTAATTAATTTGTTAGAATAGGTAAGTAATTTAAAAAGTGCGGTTAATTTTGACCGCACTTTTAGTATTTTGTTGTCAGGTTTCGCCTGATGGCGACCTACTTTCTTTTACACGTGTAAAAGAAAGTAGGCAAAGAAAACACGCCCCAGTTAAATCGCTGTTCTTTGCTTTGTTTCAATTTTCTAAACGGCAATTTGCTGAACTCGCTACGCTCAAACAGATGCAAATTGCCTAAAAATTGAAAGTCGCAAAGGCGATTTATATGGGGCCCCGAATTTATCGGAGCATTATTTAAAAAGTGCGGTTAATTTTGAATTCATTTTAAGAACAAAAAATATTTTGAGTTTTGATCGCACTTTAAATAGGAGAAAGAACAAATTGGGTTCCCTTCTTTTCTACCTTTGTGGAATTGAATTTGTAGGAAATTTTCGTCTGTTTGAGCGTAGCGAGTTCAGAAAATTTCCGTTAAGCAAATTCAATGGAACAAAGGAAATAAGGAAAAGCAGGGGCGCTTTTCTTTTTGCTTACTTTTTCTTTGGCGAGCAAAGAAAAAGTAAGTCGCCATCGGCGAAACCCGATTTTAATTACCGAAGAAGAATTCTTAATTAAAAAACAATAGGACAAAACATAATGAAAAAATTCGCAATGGTCTTCCCAGGTCAAGGCTCCCAAATTGTCGGTATGCTTGCTGATCTTGCAACTGAATATCCAATCGTTACTGAAACATTTAAACAAGCATCTGATGCGCTTGGTTATGATTTATGGCATCTTGTTCAACAAGGCCCAGCTGAAGAACTTAATAAAACATGGCAAACTCAGCCCGCACTTTTGGCTGCATCCGTATCTATCTATCGCGTATGGCAAGAAAAATTTCCTCAATTAAAACCAGAAGTGATGGCAGGGCATAGCTTAGGTGAGTATTCAGCCTTGGTTTGTGCTGGAGTGTTGGATTTCCAAGATGCGATCAAATTAGTGGAATTGCGCGGAAAATTAATGCAACAAGCTGTTCCTGAAGGTACTGGCGCGATGTATGCAATCATTGGTTTGGATAATGAAGCGATTATTAAAGCTTGTAAACAAGCAGAGAAAGGCGAAGTCGTATCTGCGGTAAACTTTAACTCACCAGGCCAAGTCGTTATCGCAGGTGCGAAAGCTGCAGTTGAGCGTGCGGCTGCATTATGTAAAGAAGCGGGGGCGAAACGTGCATTGCCGTTAGCTGTGAGTGTGCCTTCTCACTGTGCCTTGATGAAACCAGCTGCAGAGCAATTAGCGGTTACACTTGAGAATATTCAAATTAATACACCAACAACATCGGTATTAAATAACGTTGATGTGAAAGCTGAAACTGAAGGTGCAGAAATTCGTACCGCACTTGTTCGTCAGTTATATAGCCCAGTTCGTTGGACTGAAACAGTTGAAAAAATGGCGCAAGATGGCGTTCAAGCACTTGTTGAAGTGGGACCAGGTAAAGTATTAAATGGTTTAACCAAACGCATTGTGGGTGATTTACAAGCAATATCTGTAAATGATGTTGCATCATTCAATGCTGTAGAAGAATTTTTAGCGTAAAAGGAAGAAAAAATGCAAGGTAAAATTGCTTTAGTGACAGGGGCTACTCGTGGTATCGGTCGTGCGATTGCAGAAGAACTTAGTTCAAAAGGTGCGTTTGTAATTGGTACTGCAACATCTGAAAAAGGTGCAGAAGCAATTTCTGCATATTTAGGAGATAAAGGTAAAGGTTTAGTTTTAAACGTAATGGATAAAGAATCTATCGAAACTTTACTTGAGCAAATTAAAAATGATTTTGGCGATATTGATATTCTCGTGAATAACGCAGGTATTACTCGCGATAATTTATTGATGCGTATGAAAGATGATGAGTGGTTTGATATTATGCAAACTAACTTAACTTCGGTGTATCATCTTTCTAAAGCCATGTTACGTTCAATGATGAAAAAACGTTTTGGTCGTATTATCAATATTGGTTCTGTGGTGGGTTCAATGGGTAATCCAGGACAAGCCAACTATTGTGCAGCAAAAGCGGGTGTGATTGGTTTTTCTAAATCTTTAGCGAAAGAAGTCGCTTCACGAGGTATTACGGTAAATGTGGTTGCACCAGGTTTTATTGCAACGGATATGACAGAAGTGCTTACTGATGAACAAAAAGCGGGTATTTTATCTAATATTCCTGCTGGTCGTTTAGGTGAAGCCAAAGATATCGCTAAAGCCGTTGCTTTCTTAGCTTCTGATGATGCGGCTTACATTACAGGCACAACGTTGCATGTAAATGGCGGATTGTATCTTAGTTAATTTATTAACAGAACAGTAAGTATGCTAATTTAGACATCATAGTATGTAAGTAGGGTCATATAGCGTACCCCCTTTTATGAAATAACTAAAGCTCATGATAAAAACACCGCACTTGGCGGTGTTTTTTACTTGAGCAATATGACTAGTTCACATAACAAATAGCTTACAATGAAGTCAGTGTATCTATTTTTTAAGAGAATATGGATAAAATATCATCATATTTGATGATTGAAATCTATCCACAAAATTCAATGTTAATCACTTCTACGCAATCTATTGTTCCAGCTTTGAGTTTCCATTTGATATTAAATTCGTACAAACTCATTCCATAAATACGATCACTCGGTTTACCTTGTTGATAGGCTGGGCGCGGATCTTGCTCTAGCACTTGGCGAATGAAACGACTTAAGTGCGGTCGTTTTTCTTCTCGTTTTTTTACCACACTTTTGGCTTGCTCGGTAAATTCAACTGTCAGTTTTGCTGGTGGTTTTTCTTGGGCAAAGCTCGATTGCGCATTTGGTTCACTATCTGCATAGGCAATATAGGGTTTGATATCGAAAATCGGCGTGCCATCCACTAAATCCACCGCACCTAAATGGAGAAAAACGTTACCGTTGATACATTCTACTTGACGTAATTCGACTTTGGATAAACCGAGAGGATTCGGGCGGTGCGTTGCGCGTGAAGCAAACACGCCAACTCGTTGATTACCGCCTAAGCGCGGAGGGCGTACGGTGGGTTGCCATTTTCCTTGTTGGATTTGGTCGAACTGAAAAATTAACCAAAGGTGACTGAATTGTTCCAATCCTCTCACAGCTTCAGGCGAATTATACGGCGGTAAGAGTTCTACAATGCCTACTCCGTCTTCAACTAAATTAGGTTGGCGTGGTACGGAGAATTTTTCTTTATAAGGCGTGTGGATAATGGCGACAGGCGATAAGGTTAAATCATTCATAAATTGGGTGTCTTAGTGTAGAATACGCGGCCTATTGTAATCAAAAGTGCGGTCAAAAAAAATGACAAATGAAAAATTGAAAATGTGGTGGGAAACGGCTCGACCAAAAACTTTGCCCTTAGCGTTGGCATCGATTTTTACAGGTTCGGCATTAGGTTATTGGGCGAATCCACAAGGTTTTAATGGGCTTGTAATGGCGCTTTGTTTACTCACGACAATTTTATTACAGGTGCTTTCTAATTTTGCCAATGATTATGGGGATCATCAAAAAGGTTCAGATACTGAAGAACGTATTGGACCATTACGTGGCATTCAAAAAGGCGCAATTTCAGCAAAAGAACTGAAATGGGGATTAATTCTAATGGTGGTGGCAAGTTTTCTTTCAGGAAGTTTTTTGATTGGAATCGCTTATGAAAACCTCTCGGATTTATTAGCTTTCGCTGGGCTTGGGATTTTAGCTATTGTTGCGGCCATTACTTACACTGTTGGGGCAAAACCTTATGGCTATATGGGATTGGGCGATATTTCTGTATTAGTATTTTTTGGTTTGCTTGGCATTGGCGGCACTTATTATTTGCAAACTCACAGTATTGATAGCCACATTATTTTACCTGCTATTGGTTCTGGCTTATTGGCAAGTGCGGTATTAAATATCAATAATTTACGCGATATTGAACAGGATTCGAAAGCTGGCAAAAATACCCTAGCCGTTCGTTTAGGTGCATATAAAGGGCGAGTTTACCACTGTATTTTACTAAGTGTGGCGGCCTTATGTTATTTAGCATTTGCGGTGGCAACGGCCATTTCTTGGACAAATTATTTATTTATATTGGCGATGCCGTTGTTAGCTAAACATGCGATCTTTGTTTATCGCAGTCAGCAGCCAAGTGAATTGCGTCCAATGTTGGCTCAAATGTCTATGATTTCGTTATTAATCAATATCTTGTTTAGTTTAGGCTTGCTTATCGGCTAAATCGGCATATACTAAAGCAAACAAAATTTCAACAATCGATAGGGGAAAGTTATGTTTATTGATACTTCAGAACTTTGCGATCTTTATGCAGAACAAGTGGATGTAGTGGAGCCAATTTTTTCAAGCTTTGGTGGAGTAAGTAATTTTTACGGTAAAGTCACTACGGTAAAATGCTTTGAAAGTAATGGATTAATTGCTGAAGTATTAGAAGAAAACGGCGAAGGCCGAGTGCTTGTCATTGATGGCGGTGGTGCGGTACGTCGTGGTTTGATTGATGCGGAATTGGCTCAACTTGCTGTTGATAATGGTTGGGAAGGCATTATTGTATATGGTGCAGTACGCCAAATTCAGCAATTAGAAAACCTTGATATTGGTATTCATGCCCTTGCGCCAATTCCAGTCAGTGCAGATGAAAGCAGTGCCGGTGAGAGCGATATCCCTGTGAATTTTGGTGGCGTCACCTTTTTCCCAGAAGATTATATTTACGCAGATCTGACAGGAATTATACTTTCGCAAGAGCCCTTAGATTTAGATGATTCGGACGAATAATACGAAAGAGCAAAAGTGCGGTAAAAAATAACCGCACTTTTTTTATCGAAATTTATTGCACTAGATCACATTTCTGAAAATTGAGCATTGCAACTTATTAACATTCATTTAACATTGTAGTCCGTTCGAGTTAGAACACTAACGGAGGAACTTTATGATTGAGATGAAATCTTTCAAAAATCATAAAAATGGCATTATTTTTATTTTAGATATAGTGCTGTTTTTTGTGTTATTAAAAGTGCTACCTTATGAGCCAAAGGCTAGTGCTGGTTTAGCTTTATTGGCTTTTGTCGCAGTGCTTTGGTTAACTGAGGCATTACATGTTACGGTTACCGCATTGTTGGTGCCATTATTGGCGATTGCACTAGATTTAGTGAGCACTAAACAAGCTTTAGTGGCTTTTGCTGATCCTACAATCTTTTTATTCTTTGGTGGCTTTTCTTTAGCTACAGCCTTGCACATTCAAAAACTCGATAAAATGATTGCTAATAAGATTATGGCGTTAGCGCGCGGTAATTTATTTATTGCCATTATTTATCTCTTTTTGATTACAGCTTTCCTTTCTATGTGGATGAGTAACACGGCAACTGCAGCTATGATGTTACCACTCGCAATGGGGATTTTAAGCCAACTTGATCGTGAAAAAGAACATAATACTTATGTTTTTGTGTTGTTAGGGATAGCTTATAGTGCATCAATCGGTGGCATGGGAACCCTTGTGGGTAGTCCACCGAATGCGATTGTAGCAAGTAACTTGCATTTAACCTTTGCAGATTGGTTATGGTACGGTTTACCGATAATGATTATTTTGTTACCACTGATGATTGGTACGCTTTACATTATTTTTAAGCCAAAACTTCATATTAATTTTGAGCAATCTTTTGAAAGCATTGAAATGAATTCGGTGCGTGTATTAACATTAGTTATCTTTGTTGTGATTGCTTTAACTTGGGTATTTAGTGGGCAAATTAATCCGTTGATTTCAGGCTTACTTGGTTTGCAGAAAAATATTGCGAGTTTCGATAGTGTTGTCGCTTTATTAGCGGCAATTGTGATTTGTTCTACGGGCATTGCAAGCTGGAAACAAATGCAAGAAAGTACTGATTGGGGCGTATTAATGCTTTTCGGTGGTGGATTAACATTAAGTGCGGTATTGAAGGATTCAGGAGCAAGTAAAATTTTAGCAGATAGCATCGTCTTTATGATAGAAGGACAACATTTCTATCTTATTGGCTTGTTAGTTGCTACATTCATTATTTTCTTAACTGAATTTACCTCTAACACAGCAAGTGCGGCACTGCTCGTCCCAATCTTTATTTCTATCGCCCAATCATTGGGTATGCCAGAAATTGGTTTAGCATTAATTATTGGTCTTGGTGCATCTTGTGCCTTCATGCTACCAGTTGCAACGCCACCAAATGCTATTGTATTTGGTTCTGGTCAAGTGAAACAAAGTGAAATGGTAAAAGCTGGCTTTGTTCTAAATCTAGTATGTATTCTTGTAATTTCAACAATGGGATATTTATTCTGGTTGAATTAATAGCTAAGCTTAGAATTTTAAAAAAAGAAAAGCATGAATAGATGCTTTTCTTTTTTTTATTCAAACCAAATAACACTTGCCATTCGTCCTGTTTGATGATCTCGGCGATAAGAAAAGAAATATTCTTTTTCGTTAAAGGTACAATGTTCTCCACCGTAAATTTGAGTAATACCTAGGTTGTTTAATCGTTGTGTAGCGATTTGGTAAAGATTACCAAGGAATTTTTCTTTTTCTCTCCTATCTGGTTGAAATGCCAGTTTCGCTTTTTGATCTATGGCGATAAATTGCTCTACAACATCGTTTCCTACTTGGAATGCTGTTGGACCGATAGCCGGTCCAAACCATGCCATGATCTCTTCAGGTTTGGCTTGAAAATATTTTATTGTTTCTTCTAATATGCCATCGCATAAGCCTCGCCATCCTGCATGAGTTGCAGCTACTTCATTTCCGGATTTTGTTGTAAATAATACGGGCAAGCAATCTGCTGTCATGATAGTGCAGACTTGATTGGGTTCATTGGTATAAACGGCATCAGCTTCTAAATTATCGTCCAAATAAGGGAGTTGAATAACGCGTGTACTGTGAGTTTGAGTGAGAAATAAAGGCTCTTGAGGTAAGCTAAATTTTTCTACGAGTAAAGCGCGGTTAGTTTTGACCGCACTTTTATCATCGCCGACATGATCACCAAGGTTAAAATCATTAAAAGGTGCAGTACTAACACCGCCTTCACGTGTCGTAGTAAAGGCGTGAATAGTATCGGCAACAGGCCAGTTAGGTTGTATGATCCGCATTAATTAATAGTCCAATTCATTTTGGTGTTCTAGATAATCTGTTTTTAGTGCGTTGAGCAGTTTCACAAAATCATCTGGTAAAGGCGCATACCATTCCATCATTTCCCCTGTAATTGGATGTGTGAGGCGTAACATGACGGCATGTAGAGCCTGACGTTTGAAATCACGTAAAACAGACATAAATGCTTCACTAGAATTTTTAGGTGGGCGAGGGCGTCCACCATAAGTTTGATCACCTAATAATGGGTGGGCTATATGTGCCATATGTACACGAATTTGGTGGGTTCGACCTGTTTCTAGCCGCAAGCGTAAGCGAGTGTAATTACGGAAATTTTCCATAATACGATAATGGGTAACGGCAGGTTTTCCCATTGGGTGAACAGCCATTAATGTACGTTTGGTTGCATGGCGAGCCATTGGTTGATCTACAGTACCGCCTTTAGTCATTATGCCTGATGCGACCGCCTCATATTCGCGTGTGATTTTTCGTTTTTGTAGATCTCGTACAAGTTTGGTTTGTGCGGGGAGCGTTTTAGCTACGACCATTAATCCTGTTGTGTCTTTATCTAGGCGGTGGACAATCCCTGCACGAGGCACTTCTGCGATTGGTGGATAATGATAGAGTAGCGCATTGAGCACAGTTCCATTCGGATTCCCCGCGCCTGGATGAACAACAAGATCTTTGGGTTTATTTATAACTATAATATCATCATCTTCATAAACAATATTCAAGGGGATATTTTCAGGTTCAAAACGTGTTTCATCTTCTATATCAACGGTAATTGCTACGTGTTCTCCCCCCAGCACTTTTTCTCGAGGAATATTGACAATTTGATTGTTAAGTTTAACGAGATCTGCTTCAATCCAAGTTTTTAATCTGGATCGAGAGTACTCAGGGAACAATTCTGCAAGCGTTTGGTCTAAGCGTTGTCCTATTTGTTCTGACTGTATTTCAGCTGAAAGGGTTATTAATGGCATAAAAGGCTCTCAAAGTTTTTTTAAAAGTTGGCTTATTGATTAATGTTCTATACAATAGCTAGTAATTGTATCTTATTTATCGGTTTTCGTAAAAATTAAGGAAAAAACAATGCGTAAAATGAAATCTTTAGCTTTATTGGCAATGGCAGCATTGGTAGTTGGGTGTTCAGGCTCAAAAGATGTTGAACAAGCATCGGTGAGTGAACTTTATACGAAAGGTTCAAATGCGTTGCAAGAAGGTGGATATTCAGAAGCTATTCGCTACTTAAAAGCTGCAAATGAGCGCTTCCCCGGCAGCATCTATCAAGAACAAGCAATGATTGATTTGATTTACGCAAATTATAAGTCACAAAACTATACGGATATTGAGACGTTGGGAAATGATTTTATTCGTATGTTCCCTCAAAGCCAAAACCAACCTTACGTGATTTATATGACTGGTCTTGCATATTCGGCTATGAGCGATAATTTTATTCAAGATTTTTTTGGAATCGATCGCGCAACACGTGAAACGGTTTCTATGCGTAATGCATTTAATTATTTCCAAGGTTTAGTTACGCATTTCCCAAATAGTCCTTATACACAAGATGCGCTTGCTCGTATGGCTTATATTAAAGCGGCCCTTGCTCGCCATGAGCTAGATATTGCAAAGTTTTATGCTAAACGAGATGCTTGGGTAGCTGTGTCAAATCGTGTTGTTGGTATGTTAAAACAATATCCTGATGCGCAAGCAACCTATGAAGGTTTATTCTTAATGAAAGAAGCCTACAATAAGATGGGACTAACTACATTAGAAAATCAAACTCAACAAATTATTGATGCGAATAAAGGTAAATCTTTTGAAGCGGTAGAAAAACCGAAAGAACCTGAATTAACCTTGCCTAAAGTAAAATAAACAATGCAATAAAGCCCGAATCATTTCGGGCTTTATACTTTTTTCATATCATCCACGATGTGCATTTTTCATAATGCGATCTTTTGTAACTTTCCATTCACGCTCTTTAATGTCATCGCGTTTGTCGTGTTGTTTTTTCCCTTTTGCTAAGCCAATTTTAACTTTTGCCCAAGCACTTTTCCAATAAAGAGATAGCGCCACAATAGTGAATCCGTCACGATTAGCTTTACCAAATAGTGAGGCAAGTTCTCGCTTATTGAGTAATAATTTACGTGTTCGTGTAGGATCGCAAACAATGTGAGTTGAGGCAACATTTAGAGGCTGGATGCTGGCACCAAATAAAAAAGCTTCTCCATTTTTGAAAATTACATAGCTATCACTAATATTTGCCTTGCCTGCACGCATTGATTTTACTTCCCAGCCTTGTAGTTCAAGACCTGCTTCAATCTCATCTTCAATAAAATAATCGTGTCGTGCTCGTTTATTCAGTGCAATATTATTTGATCCGGGTTTTATTTTTTTCTTTGTCATTGTCTTTCACCTTATCTTGATTTCGGCATTCTATAGGATATCTTTTTTGATAGCAAAAAGATCGTGTCGGTATAGTTTATTAACATTTTGAATGCTCATTGATGGCTAATGTAAGGCTATTATAAGATATTTAGCTATTCTCTCTCTAAAGAAACAAATCTTAAATTAACAGCTATACAATGAGGGGGATTAAATTCTCTTAATTAACACAAATGCGTATTGCTATCAATATGCTGCTTATGATTCATTTCTTGGCTTGAAAGAGAGATAATTTAATAGATTTTAAGATGGGGATAAATCAAGATTACAGGAATTTTTAGGAATGTAGATAATCTAAGATACTCCACCTGCTATAATTTAGGTTACAAATTTTGTAAATATCTATTTTTGAAAAAATATGATCTAACAAAAGATAGTTTTTTACAAATAAAAAACGGTTCTACTATTTAGTAGACATCTTATTTTTATGTTTGCTATTTTGATAGCTTCAATCCCGTTTTCTATCAAATGAGAACTTCCATTTTGTATTATTTATTTGATACGTAATAGTGTGAATTTTCTATCATTTACATATAGCTTTGCTTAGGATTTATTCTGAAAAGAACTAATAAAAGCAATTAACGCTGATTTTTGCTGTTCCGATAGTCCAATAATCATCTTCAACAAAACTTCATCTAACATTGTCATTTTTTCATTATCATCCACACCATAACGTAACCATTCTGGTTTAACTGATAACCACTTAGATAATGTTTCAATTTTATCCATTGATGGAATAGCCAAACCATTAAGCCATTTATGTACGGCTTGTTGAGTAACAGACTCATTTGGGTGTTGCAAATTAAATTTAGTTGCTATTTCACTTGTCTTCAAATTCTGCATAGCCATTGCTGAAAGAGCTAGTTTTAAACGTGCACTAAATTTTTCTTTTTCAGTTAATATTTTCATAATGAAAATAATTATGACTAAATCCCTAAAAAACTTGTAAACCATTATGGTTTTTATGTAAACTAAATTGGTTTTTTATTATTTTTATTTTAGGTCTAATCTATGCATCATTTTGGTTTTCCTTTAGAAGTTCTTATTGTCTTCTTTTCAGCCATCTTATTTTCTGTTTATGTGGATTTAATCTCTCACCGTCACAGTAAAGAAATTACGGTAAAAAATGCCGCACTTTGGTCAATCTTTTGGATTTCATTGGCATTGGCGTTTTACGCTTATCTTTATTTCCGTTTTGAGCCAGAATGGGCAGATCTCTATCTTGCTGGTTATGTACTTGAAAAGAGTTTATCCATTGATAACTTAATGGTATTTGTTGCGATCTTTGCATCTTTTGGCATCAAAGATCACCTTCAACACCGTATTCTTTATTGGGGAATCTTAGGCGCATTAATTTTCCGAGCTATTTTCGTTGTGATTGGAACAGGATTATTTGTCGCAAGTCCTTGGGTTGGATTTATCTTTGCGGCTTTTGTACTTTGGAGTGGTTGGAAAATGTTACGAGGCGGAGATGATAGTGAAGAAGAAATCGAAGACTATACTCATCACTGGAGTGTTCGTTTAGTAGGGAAAATGATGCCTGTTTTCCCAAAACTAGTGCAAGAAAAATTCTTTGTAAAACATAACGAATTAAATGCAGAGCAAATTATATCTGTTACGCGTCAAGGTTTACGTTATACCACACCTGCATTCTTGTGTTTAATGGCGATTGAAACTTCAGACGTTGCCTTCGCTTTTGACTCAGTACCTGCCGTGATTGCCGTAACTCAAGAACCTTTATTAGTTTATGCAGCAATGATTTTCGCCATTCTTGGCTTGCGTAGTCTCTATTTTATTCTTGCAGTACTCACAGAATACCTAGTTCATCTAGAAAAGGCAGTCATTGCCTTATTGTTCTTTATTGGTATCAAAATGGGTATTCAATCTTGGAACCACTCGGTATTTGATACAGGAATTTATATTTCAGCCAATGTCAGTCTTTATATTGTATTAGGCGTTTTATTTATTGGTGTGATTGCTTCATTTATTTTTCCTGAAAAAGAAGAAGGTTAATTATATGAATACAAAAAAATTAATCTTTCTGACCACTTGTCTTGTTACTACAAATGTTTTAGCAAACCAGCAGTATGTTGCTCCACCAACATCATCGATACGTGGATATGTTCCAGTAATCAGTGATGCTCAAATGGAACAATGTGTTGAAATCTACAACCAAGCAAAATGGTTAGGTGATTCACTTAGAAATACTCGCGTTAATCAATATTCCAATGATTCGGTAGATTTATACAATCAAAAAGTAGCTCAACATTCACAAATGATAAATTGGTTTAATCAAAATTGTGCAGGCAAGCAATCACGTTCAGCGTGTGAAGCAGCAATGGAATTAAACCGTAAAAATGGTATTCCAACTCAAAATTGTTATTAGGGAGAAAAATTATGCGTCGTTTACCTGTTTATTTATTAGTTGATACTTCTGGCTCAATGATGGGCGAGGCTATTGAATCTGTGCGTAACGGTTTACAAATGCTAGTTTCTGCCTTGCGTCAAGATCCTTACGCATTAGAAACGGCTTATCTATCTGTGATTACTTTTGATAGCAAAGCCAAACAAGTTACGCCACTCACTGAGCTAATGAGCTTCCAACTTCCAACCATCGAAGCATCTGGTTTAACATCAATGGGCGAAGCACTCTCACTATTAACAGATTGTATTAACCGTGAAGTACAAAAAGGCTCAGCCGAAGTAAAAGGAGACTGGAAACCAGTTGTATTTTTACTTTCTGATGGTGTGCCAACAGACGATCTACAAAAGGGAATTAATGCATTGAGAACCGTGAAAACTGGCACCTTTGTGGCTTGTGCGGCAGGTGCTGGAGCTGATACCAATGTATTAAAACAAATTACAGAAAGTGTAGTGTCATTAGATACCGCAGATGCCAACTCTATTAAAGCCTTCTTTAAATGGGTATCTGCCTCTATTTCTGTATCAAGTCAAAAAGTAGATCTCAACAAAAAAGATGTAGGCGGATTAGGTGAACTTCCTCCACCACCAGCAGAATTAAATATTGTTTTATAATTTAGGTGGTTAGTAGATATGTCTAGAAGACTACTCACTTATATTTGTATTGATACATCAGGCTCGATGAAAGGAGAGCCAATTGAAGCAGTGAATGTTGGTTTGCAATCACTGCTTTCCGCCTTACGACAAAATCCTTATGCGTTAGAAAGTGTGTATCTCTCCATTTCAACATTTGATACGCAAATAAAAAATGTGCTGCCATTAACCGCACTTGAAGATGTGGTATTGCCGACTATTAGTTGCCCTGATAGTGGGGCAACCTTTCTTGGCAAAATGTTAGAAGAAATCTCACAAGCGGTTAAAAAAGATCGTATTCTTGCTACATCTGAACAAAAAGGCGATTGGCGACCGATTTTAATTTTACTCACAGACGGAAAACCTTCCGATACATTAGCTTATGAACTCGCCATTCCACAAATTAAAGCCTTAAATTTTGGCAACATTGTCGCTTGTGCCGCAGGTCCAAAAGCGGATCCAAACATCTTAAAAAAATTAACGGATACTGTGGTATCACTCGATACAATGGATGCAAATAGCTTTGCACAGTTCTTCCAATGGGTTTCTGCTTCGGTTGCTCAAACCAGCGTCAGTGTGGGCTCACCAAGCAATGATCTCCCTCCTCCACCAGATGAAATCACCGTTGTATTTTAGGGGAAATTATGCGTCGTTTACCTGTTTATCTTGTTGTTGATATCTCCGAAAGTATGGCTGGCGAAAATCTTCGTCAAATGCAAGAAGGCATTAGCCGCTTGGTTAATCAACTTCGCCGTGATCCTTACGCGTTAGAATCTGTTTATCTTTCTGTGATCGCATTTGCTGGGGCAGCTGGTACGCTTGCACCATTAACGGAATTAATGAGTTTTTACCCACCTCGTTTGCCTATTGGTTCTGGAACATCTATTGGTGCAGCACTAAATCATTTAATGGATTCTTTAGAAAAAGATATTGTACGTAGTACGCCAGAGAAAAAAGGCGATTGGAAACCATTGATTTACATTATGTCAGACGGTTCTCCAACAGATGATCCTGCACAAGCTATTTCTCGCTGGAAACACCATTTTCAAAATAAAGTGAAGATAATCAATATTGGCATTGGTAAATTTGCCAACCTTGATACATTAAGTGAAATTAGTGATTTAACCTATCGACTAGATGATGAAGATATAGAAAAAGTTTACCGTGCTTTATGTGAATCTGTTGCCGATTCCATTCTAAGTCAAAGTCGCTCGCTGGGTGTGGAATTGCCTATGTCACTGAATAAAGAAATTTTAGAAAGCGGTGGTATTTCTTTGATTAAAGAAAAAGAGCAAGCGGTCGCTTTAGATGAAAATTATGCAATCATCGTGGGTAAATGTAGCAAGGTGAAATTACCTTATTTAATGAAATATGAACGGCTTGAAAACAGTCCGCTTGATAATGCGATTTTTCAATATGTTGGTGTTTATCCTGCTGAAAAAGATTACGCAGATTGGTCTGATCATCGGCCAAATCACAGCCAAATTTCTACTTCACAATTATGGGGTGGTGGCGGTTGTCCCCATTGTGGAGCTGCTTTTGGTTTATGTATGTGTAACTGTGGGCAAATTTTCTGTGCTAATGGCGAAAAAGAAGTCGTCTGCCCTGGTTGTAATGAAACCTTGTATTTTAATGATGAAGCCGACGGTGCTGATTTTGATATTACGCGTGCAAGGGGCTAGGGATGAATGCAACCGAACAATTAGAAAAAATAAAATCTTGGTTAAATCAGGCTGATGAAAAATATCTTGATGCCTTTGCCAGTCAAAATCAGACATTAATATCCCATATTTATGAAATATGGCAACGTTTTCAGGAAGCTAAAAACATAACATCATTGGAAAATAATATGTTGACCATTCAACCAACAGAAACAACTCCAGTATATAAAAAAGATCTCATCATTACATTGCCAAATGCAAAACAAGATGAACCTTATTTTTACCAAAAAACCAATGATTTCCCTACAATTCAATCTCTAAAAGTCGAAGAGGACCTTGGATTAGCTTGGAATGTAGAAGCACAAGCATTAGATGGTATACCGATAAAGAGCGGTGAATTTTTACTGACTTTTCAACTTATTGACGGTAATACAGCACACTCAACCCTTTTTATCAATCCTAATCCGAAATATTTATGGAAGAACATTCCTTCCGATAAAAATAGCCGTTTTTGGAAACCAGATAGTGCAAGTAGCCAGATTTCCACAGACTTAGGACAATTAATCGCAGCACGTATGCGCGGACGTACTCACGCAATGAAAGGAACGTGCTGTGATGATGATTTTACTATCGGCTATCACGAGAAATCAAAATTTCATTTCATTGCTGTTGCCGACGGTGCTGGAAGTGCAGAATTTTCTCGTCAAGGCTCAAAACTAGCTGTAGAGGCCGCAAAAGATAAATTTTTTGAGTTACTGAATATTGAAGGTAAAGACTACCAAAAACTTTCCCAAAAAAACGAACAAGAACTCGCTTATATTACCAAAGTGATGTTTAAAGAAGCGGTTCAAGCCGCTTATCTTGCCCAAGAAACAGCGGCAAAAGATTATGTTATTGAACAGAAATCACTTTCTTGCACATTACTGCTTGCGTTTACATTACCTTTAATCGATGGAAAATGGTTCACTGCTTGTTATTGGGTGGGAGATGGTGCAGCTGCAATCTTTGATCCCGCTATACAAAAAATCAAATTATTGGGTGAAGTTGACTCAGGACAATATTCAGGTGAAACCCAATTTTTAACCTTAGCTGAAGCCAATGCGGAAAAAATCACCGCACGTATTTATACAGATATTCGTGATTATCCTCCAATCCTGATATTAATGACAGATGGCGTTTCCGATCCTAAATTTCATAGTGATGTACAGCTTAACACCTTTGAGGCTTGGCAAATCTTTTGGCAAGAATTACGTGAACCATTACAAAAAGAGCAACCAGAAAAAGCCTTAGAGGAATGGCTAGATTTCTTCTCAAAAGGAGAGCACGATGATCGCACTTTAGCGATATTTATTCCGCAGTCAGAATGGCAGGGAATGACTTATACATCAATGACCAATGAAATCTTGAAGGAAGAATCAACAATAGTGAATGAGATAGTTCTACAAACGGCTGAAAATAATCAAGAATTTGCTAATGAAAAAGTCAGAACTCTCAACATTACTCAGAACAATGAAACAAAAACAATCACGCTCCAGAAAGCAAGTGACATACCACTTCAAAAAGGAACTGAATAATGGGTAAAGTTATCACGCTCACTGCAACAAATGGTGAAACTATTCAATTTGTTGATGAAATCAAAGCCCAAGGCGGAATGAAAGATGTGATGTTCTCACCTAATAAAGATTATGTTGTTGCATTCTTCCGTGAACCTGCTGATCTTGCCACGAAAGAGCGGTTAGAAATGATAACAGGAACTTACCGCGAAAAGATCTTTAATCAAGAAGGTGGAGAATATCTTAAAAAATTATTCTGTTGGCCTACCGCTGTAGTGGAATATCAAGGCAAGCTCGGTGTGGTTAGCCCTTTTTATCGTGATTGCTTTTTCTTCCAATATGGTAGCCGTAATAACGATATGTTAGGCATTAAAGGCAAAGATAAAGACGGTAAATGGTTCGCCAGTGCTTCTAATCGCAATAAGTTTCTTGACTCTTGAGAGTTAGGCGATTGGATGTTGCATTTGAAAGTCTGCTTGATGTTGGCTCGTGCCGTTCGCCGTATGCATATGGCTGGATTAAGTCATAGTGATTTAGGTTACAAAAACTGTTTAATCGACCCAACAACTGGTCAAGCGAGCTTGATTGATATTGACGGTTTAGTGGTGCCAGGGAAACATCCGCCAACTGTTGTGGGAACACCTGATTTTATTGCACCTGAAGTAGTGGCAACACAACATTTAGATAAAAATGATCCTAAGCGTAAGTTACCTAGCCGAACTACGGATTTACACGCGTTAGCAGTGTTAATTTATATGTATTTACTTTATCGCCATCCACTTCGAGGCGATAAGGTTTTTGATATGAATGATAGCCAGCGTGATGAAGAATTAGGAATGGGAGAAAAGGCGTTATTCATTGAACACCCAACCGATCATTCTAATCGTATAAAAATAGGGAATGTTAAACCTAGCGAACAGCCTTGGAAAGACACACAAAAAATGCCTTATATCGTTACTGGCCCTTATTTAAGCGAATTATTTAAACGCGCCTTTATTGACGGCTTGCATAATCCTATTGCTCGCCCGACAGCAGATGAATGGGAACAGGCATTAGTAAAAACAGTAGATTTGCTTCAGCCTTGTCAAAACGCTAATTGTGAACAGAAATGGTATGCTTTTGATAATTCTAAATCGCCTAAATGTCCGTTTTGTGGCACAGCACATCAAGGTAAATTGCCCGTGTTAAATTTATATTCTGCTGCACCAAATGGTAGTTATCGTCCTGATAATCACAGAATTATGGTCTACAGCGGGCAATCACTTTTCAAATGGCATTCAGATAATCGTATTTTCCCGAATGAGAAATTAAAAGTGGAAGATGCAAAACGCATTGGATATTTCGTGTTATATCAAGGAAATTGGTGGCTTGTGAACGAAAATCTGACTGATATGGTAGATGTCAATACTAAACAATCTATTCCTATTGGCGGAAAAGTGAAACTCGAGGAAGGCGCCAAAATTCTTTTGAAAAAAGGCGAAGGCGGACGGCTTATCGTTGTTCAAATGACTGGTGCATAAGATTTATTAACCTAATAACAACTGGAGAATTATAATATGGCAATTTCATTAATCAAAGGTCAAAACATTTCATTAAGTAAAACCGATTCGAGCTTAAAAAATATATTGGTTGGTTTAGGGTGGGATGCTCGTTCAACTGATGGGCAAGACTTTGACTTAGACGCAAGTGTATTTATGGCAACAGAAAATGGTAAAGTGCCTTCTGATAGACATTTTATTTTCTATAATCAATTAGTTTCACCTTGTGGTGGTGTAGAGCATACTGGCGATAACCTAACCGGTGATGGAGATGGTGATGATGAAAGCGTTATAGTTCGCTTAGACAAAGTAGAAAGTAATATCAAATCACTTTTTATTACTGTAACTATTCACGATGCAGAAGCTCGTCGTCAAAATTTTGGTCAAGTCAGCAATGCATTCGTACGTATTGTTAATAATGATACTAGTGATGAAATTGTTCGTTTTGATCTTTCTGAAGATTACAGCACTGAAACAGCAATGGTGTTTGGTGAAATTTATCGTCATAACGGTGAATGGAAATTTCGTGCAATTGGTCAAGGATATACAGGGGGATTATATTCACTTTGCCAACAATATGGTGTAAATGTAGGTTAATTGGAGTGAAAAATGGTTTCATTAAATAAAATTACTTTAGAAAAAAAAGGTGATTCTCATAAAATTGATTTATCGAAATCAACTGATCAGCAAATTACTATTAACTTAAATTGGACTCAACAAAAAACCACTGGTTTCTTCAGTAGCTTATTTGGTTCAAATAAAGAGATTGACTTAGATCTTGGGTGTTACTGGGAGTTACAAGACGGAACAGCTTCACTTATTGACGGTTTGCAATTTTCCCAAGGTCGTGGCGGGTCAAGAGAACGTCTAACACGCCAAGGATGTTATAGCCAAGCGCCTTGGGTATGGCATTGTGGAGATGATCGGAATGGCAGCTCAGCCGAAGGTGAAAATATTTTAGTCAACCCAAAAGGTATTAGAGATCTACGTCGTTTGGTTATCTATTGTTTCATTTATGAGGGGGCTGCTAAATGGGCTGAGTCTGATGCAGTGGTAACCGTTAAAGTGCCTAACCAGCCTGAAATTGTTGTTGAAATGGGGAAACAAACTGATCCTCGCACATTCTGTGCGATTGCAAGCATTGACTTTGATGATTCTCAGATGTCAGTTCGTAAAGACATTAACTTCTTTAATGGACATGCAGATTGTAGCAAATACTATGGCTGGGGATTTAATTTTTCGGCTGGTTCTAAATAATAGCTATATTCAATAATAATTGTGAGCAAAAAGTTTTTTTCGAACCTTTCCATTTTTTGCGGCTATATTAATTTAGGGGCTATCGTAGATTAGCCCTAAATACCACACTATTTTCGCAATGTTTTAAGTTATTCTTTTGGTGAGCCAACGTTAAACCGAAATTTACATTCCTTCCAGAATAAAGAAAAGTTTTTTCGGTCGATTCCATTATATTTTCGGAGTATTCTCTTCGCCTCACGCTAGAAATTTTCTATTCCATTTATGTGGTTTTGTTTCACCGTGAATAGTTTAGAATGATTGATTCGTTCGTAATGAAATGTGCTCACATCAAGGGCATCATAGCTCGGTATCGGTATAAAACCAGCTGGTCAGGCTTGATTGCTCTTTCAATAATAGGCATTAATGTCTCTGGTTTGGTATTTTCTACCACCACCTTAAATATTTTATCCTTGTCGCTTTAACAAACCGAATATGGCAATTTTTCCTGCTACGTTTGACCTCGTTTTTCTTTACGATGACCTCCCAAATGGCTTCATCAAGCTCAATTTGACTATCAAAAATCTCATCGTCTTCAAGGGCTAAATGATAGCTAATGACTTCACTAATTTTTTGGTAAAACAAAATCGCTGAATTGGCTTGGATATCGAGTAAATTAGCTGCTGCTCGGGCTATAACTTCTAATGCAAAAAATTCAAGGAGCTTATTTTTATAGATTTATCTAATTTACAATGGGTTATCTTTATTTTATATGACTAGTACACTTGCTAATCTACGTCAGCCCAGAAATTAACTTGAATTTCTTTAAAAATCTATCTTAAGCATTAATTTGATTTTTCTTGAGTTCATATTGAATTCAAACTAGACTTAACCATTATTTTATTTTATCCATATTGATTATGCGTGTTTCAGATTTTAATTTCGATTTACCTGATGAACTTATTGCTCGTTATCCAAAAGAGGACAGAGCATCTTGCCGTTTATTACATTTGAATGGGGAAAATGGCGCGGTAATTGACCGCACTTTTTCAGATGTATTGGATTTAATTGATGAAGGCGATTTATTGATTTTCAATAATACTCGCGTCATTCCTGCAAGAATGTTTGGGCGTAAAGCCAGCGGTGGAAAAATTGAAGTTTTAGTTGAACGCATGTTAGATGAGCATCGTTTCTTAGCGCATATTCGTTCATCAAAATCACCAAAAGAAGGAACTGAATTATTTTTAGGTGAAGATAAATTAGGCGAAGATAATGGAATTAAAGCGGTAATGACAGCGCGTCATGGCACATTGTTTGAAGTGGAATTAAGTGATAAATCAACCGCTCTTTTAGATGTGTTGCAAGCCATTGGACACATGCCATTGCCGCCTTATATCGACCGTCCAGATGAAGAAGCTGATCAAGAATGTTATCAAACCGTTTATAGTAAAGTACCGGGGGCTGTGGCAGCACCAACAGCAGGCTTACATTTTGATGATCCCTTGCTTGAAAAACTTAAAGAGAAAGGCGTGAATTTTGAATTTGTCACATTGCATGTGGGCGCAGGAACATTCCAGCCTGTTCGTGTCGAAAATATTGAAGATCATGTGATGCATGCAGAATACGTAGAAGTTTCTCAAGAAGTTTGTAATGCTATTATTGCAACAAAAAAAGCGGGTAAACGTGTTATTGCAGTAGGAACCACTTCTGTTCGTTCTATTGAAAGTGCGGCGCTTTCTGCGGAAGAATTTGGCAATCCAGATTTAATTGAGCCTTATTTTTCTGATACCTCTATTTTTATTTATCCAGGAAAAAAATTTCGAGTGGTGGATTGTTTAATTACTAATTTCCACTTACCTGAAAGTACATTGATAATGTTAGTTTCAGCTTTTGCTGGTTATAAAAATACAATGAATGCGTATAAGCATGCAGTGCAAGAAAAATATCGTTTCTTTAGTTATGGCGATGCGATGTTTATCAATAAAAAACCTAATGTTCTAGGATTAGAATGAGTCGTTTGACTTGTAAGTACACAGAACCTACAATAAAAAGGTCGTACTTACTTATTGTTTTGTAGTGTTAAGTACGAAATATCTAAACTCTTTTGAGGCAGATTATTTTTAAATCTGCGCCTGTTTAATGAGTTTTATCAAATTTTGCCTGTCTGTTATAACAGGCTTTTTTATTTATAAAAATCTTCGAACTGTTTATTCGTTGGAGCAAAAATGAAGTATGAATTAGATAAAACAAGCGGCAATGCTCGTCGTGGTCGCTTGGTATTTGAACGTCCACAAGGCACGTTCAGTGTAGAAACCCCTGCGTTTATGCCAGTGGGTACTTATGGCACCGTGAAAGGCATGACGCCAGAAGAAGTGCGTGCGACAGGTGCAGAAATTTTACTGGGTAACACATTCCATTTATGGCTTCGACCAGGACAAGAAGTCATGCGTAAACACGGTGATTTGCACGACTTTATGCAATGGCATCGCCCGATTTTGACAGACAGTGGCGGTTTCCAAGTATTTAGTTTAGGTAAATTACGTAAAATCACCGAAGAAGGCGTGAAATTCCAAAACCCAATTAATGGTGAGCGTATTTTCCTTTCGCCTGAAAAATCCATGGAAATTCAATATGATTTGGGTTCTGACATTGTGATGATTTTCGATGAATGTACGCCTTATCCAGCGACTTTCGATTATGCGAAAAAATCCATGGAAATGTCTCTTCGTTGGGCAAAACGTAGCCGTGATCGCTTTGATGAATTAGGCAATAAAAATGCCCTATTCGGTATTATCCAAGGTGGCGTGTTTGAAGAATTACGCAAAGTATCATTAGAAGGCTTAGTGAATATTGGCTTTGACGGTTATGCGGTGGGCGGCTTAGCGGTAGGCGAACCAAAAGAAGACATGCACCGCATTTTAGAATATATCTGCCCACAAATCCCGGCTGACAAACCTCGTTATTTAATGGGCGTAGGTAAACCGGAGGACCTAGTAGAAGGCGTACGTCGTGGTATTGATATGTTTGACTGCGTAATGCCAACCCGTAATGCACGTAATGGTCATTTATTCGTGACTGACGGTATTGTTAAAATTCGTAATGCAAAATATCGCGATGATACGAGCCCATTAGATCCTGAATGTGATTGCTACACCTGTAAAAACTATACCAAGGCCTATTTATATCATTTAGATAAGTGCGGTGAAATTTTAGGTGCACGCTTAAATACCATTCACAATTTACGCTATTATCAACGTTTAATGGCGGAAATTCGTCAAGCTATCGAAGAAGATCGTTTTGATGATTTTGTGGTGGAATTCTATGCTCGCATGGGCAAACCTGTTCCCCCATTACAATTAGCGGATAAATCATAATTGATAAAAGTGCGGTAAAAAATGAAATGTTTTTTGACCGCACTTTTTAACAAAGGAAACCTTATGCAAATTCTTGAACCTCAACAATTCGCCACATGGAATGAACCTATTGAAATGCTTTATGCCTGTCATAGTAAGGTAAAACGTTTTTGTCGCCAGTTAAGCATTTTACCTGATTATCTAGAAAAACACGGATATACTCAGGCTGTATTAAATGATGTTGAGCAAATTTTAACTTATTTCAATCGTGCCGCTCCCCTACATCATGAGGATGAGGAATTAGATTTTTTCCCTCAATTAGTCAAAGTGGCTCCGCAAGCACAAAGCTCCATTGATGAATTAGAACAACAGCACGAATATTTGCATGAAAATTGGAATGCACTATCTGCGCAGTTAGAAGAGCTTATTTCTGAACAACGTCAAAATATTGATGAACATTTAATTGAAAGCTTTGTTCAAGGTTATGAGCGTCATATTGCGTTAGAAGAACCGTTATTTGAAATGGGGCGTGAATGCTTAAGTGCGGATATTTTGGCTGAAATGGGCAAGAGCATGAGTGCTCGTCGTCAAGTTAAAGAATGAAATATCAGCTCAATTTAACCGCACTTCGGTGTCCAATTCCTCTTTTAAGTGCTAAAAAAGCCTTAAAAAATTTGGATAAAAATGATGAGCTAATGTTGATCTTAAACCTTGAAAGTGCGGTGGAAAATTTTTCTATTTTTGCAGAGGAAAATTCTGTTGCTTTGGTCGAGCAATATTACGTTTCTGAAAAAGAATTTATCGTTATCTTGAAAAAATAAAATTAATCGCCATAACGTAGGAGATTGGGTGTGGTTCACCTTTCCCAATGAGCCAATTTATGGTATTTTAAGCGCAATTTTTAACTTAAATTAACAAGGAAAACATACAATGGAAGCACAAAACCCGATGTCCACGTTATTTATTTTCGTGATTTTTGGTTTAATTTTTTACTTTATGATTTATCGCCCGCAAGCTAAACGCAATAAAGAACATAAAAAATTGATGTCTGAGCTTGCAAAAGGTACTGAAGTTTTAACTGCTGGTGGTTTAATCGGCAAAATTACTAAAGTAACTGAAGGTAGCGATAGCATCGTGATTGCGTTAAACGACACGACAGAAATTACGATTAATCGTAATTACATTGTGAGCGTTCTTCCTAAAGGTTCATTAAAATCACTTTAAGAGTAACGTTAAATTATTTTCCAGAGCCACGAATTGTGGCTCTGTGCGTTAGAAAAGAAAAGGAAAACTATGTTAAACCGTTATCCATTATGGAAGAATTTGATGGTTATTTTTATTGTGGCCATCGGGATTTTATATTCTCTTCCAAATATTTATGGTGAAGATCCTGCGGTGCAAATTTCCGGTACGCGCGGTCAAGAAGCGAATACTAGCGTGCTTGGACAAGTTCAAGATGTGCTTAAAACCAATAATCTTCCAACTAAATCTGTCGTGCTTGAGAACGGCTCAATTCTAGCTCGTTTCACTAATACCGATGATCAACTCCTCGCTAAAGATAAAATTGCTGAACGTCTTGGCAATAATTACACCACTGCATTAAATCTTGCTCCAGCCACTCCAGCTTGGTTAAGCATGTTTGGTGCTAACCCAATGAAATGGGGATTAGACTTACGCGGTGGGGTTCGTTTTTTGATGGAAGTTGATATGAATGCTGCACTTGTAAAACGCCAAGAGCAATTACAAGACAGTTTACGTAACGAACTTCGCAAAGAAAAAATTCAATATACGGCAATTAAAAATACTGAGCATTTTGGTACTTCTGTCACATTGGCCGATGCAAGTCAACGATCTAAAGCGGAACGTATTATTCATCAGTTGCATCCAACCTTAGATATAACAGAGTTGGATAACGATAGTATTAATTTAGGTCTTTCTACTTCAGCATTAAATGAAGCACGCGACTTAGCAATTGAGCAAAACTTAACGATTTTACGTAAACGTGTTGCTGAATTAGGGGTATCTGAGGCGGTTATTCAACGTCAAGGTGCTGAACGTATTGTGATTGAATTACCAGGTGTTCAAGATACTGCTCGCGCAAAAGAAATTTTAGGGGCAACTGCAACGCTTGAGTTTCGTATCGTAAATCAAAATGTTACGGCCGATGCAATTTCTCGTAATATGTTGCCAGCTGATTCGGAAGTTAAATATGATCGACAAGGTCATCCTGTCGCATTATTTAAACGCGCGGTATTAGGTGGTGAGCATATTATTAATTCAAGTTCTGGTTTAGATCAGCATTCAAGCACCCCTCAAGTGAGTGTAACCTTGGATGGTGAAGGTGGTGAGATTATGTCTCAAACCACCAAAAAATATTACAAGAAACCAATGGCGACACTTTATGTTGAATATAAAGATAACGGTAAAAAAGACGAAAATGGTAAAACCATTTTAGAAAAACATGAGGAAGTGATTAATGTGGCGACGATCCAAGGTCGCTTTAGCTCAAACTTCCAAATTACCGGTGTCGATAGTATTGCAGAAGCGCATAACCTTTCTACCTTATTGAAATCTGGGGCATTAATTGCACCAATTCAAATTGTTGAAGAACGGACAATTGGCCCATCTTTGGGGGCACAAAATGTGGAGCAAGGGATTAATGCGAGTTTCTGGGGACTCATTGCTGTGATTGTGTTTATGCTGTTCTACTACAAAATGTTTGGTATTATCGCAAGTTTTGCTTTGGTCATTAATATTGTGTTGTTAGTGGGTTTAATGTCTATTTTACCTGGAGCGACACTTTCCATGCCAGGGATTGCCGGTATTGTATTAACCTTAGGTATGTCGGTGGATGCAAACGTGTTGATTTTTGAACGTATTAAAGAAGAAATTCGAAATGGTCGCCCAATTCAACAAGCAATCAATGAAGGTTACAACGGGGCGTTTACTTCTATTTTTGATGCAAACTTAACGACAATTTTAACCGCTATTATCTTGTATGCTGTGGGGACAGGCCCAATTCAAGGATTTGCGATTACACTTTCACTTGGTGTGGCAATTTCAATGTTTACCGCAATTACAGGAACACGTGCATTAGTTAATGCGCTTTATGGCGGTAAACAACTTAAGAAATTATCAATTTAGGTAGGGAACGATGAAAATTTTTGCAAAAGATAAAGACGGACATTTTATCCGTGAAATCAATGGGATTAAACTCCCGTTCCCATTGACCGAATTTATGAAAATGCGTAAATGGGGCTATGTTTTTTCCGCACTTTTAATGGCCATTTCGCTATTTTTTATCGTATCAAAAGGCTTTAACTGGGGCTTGGATTTTACCGGTGGGGTTGTTTTTGATACCCATTTTTCACAATCTGCAGATTTAGAAAAAATCCGTGGTAAGCTCCATGAAAATGGTATTGAAAGCCCAATTGTGCAGACGACGGGGTCTGTTCAAGATGTTATGATTCGTTTGCCAGCTACGGATAACGATTCTGGTATTGGCGATCGCGTAAAAGGAATGCTCCAAGAAGTAGATTCTGGCATTAAGATTCGTAGTGTTGAATTCGTTGGACCAAACGTAGGGGAAGAATTGGCTCAAGGTGCGGTGTATGCGACATTAGCAACATTAGCGATGATGCTAGTCTATGTAGGTTCTCGCTTTGAATGGCGTTTAGGTTTCGGCGGTATCGCATCCCTTGCACATGACGTAATTATTACTCTTGGTGTGTTTTCAGCGTTACAAATCGAAATTGATTTAACCTTCGTTGCAGCGATTTTATCTGTTGTGGGTTATTCTATTAACGATAGTATCGTGGTCTTTGACCGTGTGCGTGAAAACTTCAGAAAAATAAGACGTCTAGATACGATTGATATTATTGATGTTTCTTTAACGCAAACTTTATCAAGAACCATCATGACCTCTGCTACAACATTAATTGTTGTTATTGCATTGTTCTTTTTTGGTGGTCCATCAATTCATAACTTCTCTTTAGCGTTACTTGTGGGGATTGGATTTGGTACATATTCTTCAATCTTTATTGCAATCGCAATTGCATACGATGTTGGATTACGCCGTGAACATATGATCCCGCCTAAAGTAGATAAGGAAATTGATGAATTACCGTGATTTCTTGATAATCAACTAAAAGTAAGCCCCAGACTATAATTGTCTGGGGCTATTTTTTATTTAGATTTTTTGCTTTGAATAGCAGCGAAAATAACTTACCTTCGTTTAACAGTAAAATATTATTTTACGCGAGATACGTATTCGCCAGAACGAGTATCTACTTTGATTACTTCACCGATTTGAACGAAAAGAGGTACTTTTACTACTGCGCCAGTGCTTAATGTTGCTGGTTTACCGCCAGTACCTGCGGTATCGCCTTTAAGACCTGGGTCTGTATCGACGATTTCTAATTCAACAAAGTTTGGTGGAGTAACAGTAATTGGTGCACCATTCCATAAAGTCACGATACAATCTGCTTGGTCTAATAACCATTTTTCTGCATCACCTACAGCTTTTGCATCAGCAGAGTATTGTTCAAATGTTTCTGGGTGCATGAAATACCAGAATGCATCATCTTTGTATGAATAAGTTAAGTTAAGATCCATAACATCAGCAGCTTCAACCGAAGTACCAGATTTGAAGTTTACGTCTAATACTTTGCCTGAAATTAATTTACGAATACGAGTACGGGTGAAAGCTTGACCTTTACCTGGTTTTACGAATTCATTTTCAACGATTACGCAAGGTTCACCGTCTTGCATAAATTTTAGACCTGGTTTGAAATCACTGGTAGTATATGTAGCCATATTTTTAATATCCTAAAAATTAGAGATGGTTTGAAAAGTGCGTATTTTAACCCAAGAACCCGTCATTAGAGAAGAACAAAATTGGCTCACAATTCTAAAAAATGCGATTTCAGATCCTAAATTATTGCTAAAAGCCTTAAATTTACCAGAAGATGATTTTGAGCAATCCATTGCTGCGCGGAAACTTTTTTCGCTCCGCGTACCACAACCTTTCATTGATAAAATAGAAAAAGGTAATCCGCAAGATCCCCTTTTCTTGCAAGTGATGTGTTCTGATCTAGAGTTTGTACAAGCCGAAGGATTTAGTACGGATCCATTAGAAGAAAAAAATGCCAATGCGGTGCCGAATATTCTTCATAAATATCAAAATCGCTTGCTCTTTATGGCGAAGGGCGGTTGTGCGGTGAATTGTCGTTATTGCTTCCGCCGACATTTTCCTTACGACGAAAACCCAGGAAATAAAAAAAGCTGGCAACTGGCATTAGATTACATTGCGGGGCATCCTGAAATTGAAGAAGTGATTTTTTCAGGTGGCGATCCTTTAATGGCGAAAGATCATGAGTTAGCGTGGTTAATAAAACATTTAGAAAATATACCGCACTTACAACGTTTGCGTATTCACACCCGTTTGCCTGTTGTGATTCCGCAACGGATTACTGATGAATTTTGTACCTTATTAGCAGAAAGTCGCTTGCAAACTGTTATGGTGACACACATTAATCACCCCAATGAAATTGATCAAATTTTTGCTCATGCGATGCAAAAATTAAAAGCCGTGAATGTCACGCTTTTGAATCAATCCGTTTTGCTAAAAGGCGTGAATGATGACGCGCAAATTCTAAAAATATTGAGTGATAAACTTTTTCAAACAGGAATTTTGCCTTATTACTTGCATTTGCTAGATAAAGTGCAAGGGGCGAGCCATTTTTTGATTAGCGATATTGAAGCTATGCAAATTTATAAAACCTTGCAATCTCTTACATCTGGCTATCTTGTTCCCAAACTCGCACGAGAAATTGCCGGCGAACCAAATAAGACTTTATACGCGGCATAAGATCCGATAAAATATCACGTAATTTTTTTGCCGCACTTCCGTGGCTAATTAACATGAATAACAACAAGTATCAGGAGTAATCCAGTGGATTCTATGAATAAAAATCAAAATGAACAATCATCTCAAGATGAATTAGATTTAGGTCTTAATCAAGTTGAACCAATTACACCAAAGAAAGTGGTGCAACCTAGTGAGTCAATTTTTGATAAAGCAAAGGGTTTATTTGCGAAAAAAGATCATGTAGAAACAAATTTTCATGAGCGTAAAGAGCCCACTTTTGGGCATACTCCTGCTCAAGAAAGCGCGCCTTTTATTTCTAGCGAAACATTGAGAACAGAACAAGAGCCAGTTATTCAGACTGTATCTGCAGAAGAGACAATATCTGCTGTTGAAGAAGAAATTAAGACTGAAACGATTGCCACAGAAACTGTTGAGCAAGCAGAAAAACGTACTTTAGGCCAACCGGAAAAATGGAAAGTGTTGCAAGTATTACCAGCAAAACATCGCCGTTTATTTATGGCTATTTTGGCGTTGGTCATTTTATTAATTATTTTCTTTGCATTAAAACCAAGTTCTGACACCGTTGAGTCTTTCACTCAATCTAACAGCAATGAAATCCCAGTGCAGTTCCAATCTTTAGATCAAAATCAACCAGTTGAAACCACGATTTTAGATAATCCTCCTGCACAAAATCAGATGGCAGCAGAGCAAGCTAACCAACCTGAAAATGCGCCAAAAGCAGATGAATCAGCTAATAGTTTGACCGCTCAAAATCAACCTGCAGAAAACATGGCTACGCCACAAAACATGGCTGCGCCACAAAATATGGCTCAAGCTCCAGTTCAAACCTCAAATACAATGGATTCAGCTTCAGCTAAACCTATGCAAGCAGCTCAACCTGAGCAATCACAAACTCAAGCTCAACAAACTCAAGTGGAACAGCCAAAAGCACCAACTGTTGTAGCGCCAGTTCAACCGGTGAAAAAAGTAGTAGAACAACAAGTTGCACATAAAGATACCGCGAAAAAAGAAGTGAAAGTTGCGGAAAAAGCACATGTACCAGCAAAAGCAACTGAACAAACCGTCGCTAAAACAGCTGGAAAAGCACCAATTGTTGAGGCAAAACCGGTTCAAGTTAAAAAAGAAGCTAAAGTTCAAATTGTTGATGCAAAACCTGCAACGAAAGCAGCTGCACCAACTGTATCGGCGAAAACATTAACTGTGCCTAAAGGCGTTTCTCTTATGCAAGTATTCCGTGATAATCAACTTAATATTTCGGATGTTAATGCAATGAGTAAAGCAGCGGGTGCGGGCAATGTTTTAAGTAGCTTTAAACCGGGTGATAAAGTTGCGGTATCCGTAAACAGTCAAGGGCGAGTAAATGAAATGCGTTTATCTAACGGTGCGCGATTTGTTCGTCAGTCTGATGGTTCTTATGAATATAAAAAATAATTTTTAGGGCGAGCAATCGCCCATTTTTCTTTTTTAAGTAGGATGTTATGTTTAAAAAAACGTTTCTAATTTTAACCGCACTTTGCTTGGTCGGTTGTGCTCAAAGTGATTTACCAAAGAAGCCAGAGCCGCAAAAGATGCAGGTGGAAAAAGTAGATAAAGCTTTGCAAAAAGGTGAGGCGAAAGTTTATTTGTGTAAAGATGACAAGCAAATTCGTGTTGTTCATTCCACTCAAAAAAAACGTAAAAAATTATTGCATCACATTACGGTGACGTTCAATTCTATGTCAGAAAAATTGACATTAATGATTTCTGAGCGCGGTAAGAATTACGGCAATATTCGTTGGACGTGGCAAGAGCGCGAGGATTTTAGTGTGCTAAAAACTAATTTAGGTGAAGTTTTAGCGGAACAATGTGTATTACAACCCGTAGAGCGTTTATCCGGTAATTAATTGTGCAAACCGAACTCCAACGTGGCTTTATTCTTCATCGTCGCCCTTATAGTGAAACGAGTCTTTTAGTCGATTTGTTTACTGAAGAAAGTGGTCGCCTAACCGTGATCGCCAAGGGTGCACGAGCAAAGCGTTCATCTTGGAAGTCGGTCTTGCAACCTTTCACACCTTTATTGTTGCGTTGGTCGGGAAAAAGCTCATTGAAAACCCTCACTAAAGCTGAACCTGCCGCAATTACACTGCCTTTACAACAAACCGCACTTTATAGCGGTTTTTATGTGAATGAGTTATTGACTCGTGTCATTGAGCCTGAAACGCCGAATCCTTCGCTATTTCAACATTATTTAAAATGCTTAACGGGCTTGGCAACTGAAACCAACGTTGAACCAACGTTGCGTCTTTTTGAATTTCAACTTTTACAAATTCTCGGTTACGGCGTGGATTTTCTGCATTGTGCAGGCTCTGGCGAGCCTGTGGATTGCACAATGACATATCGTTATCGTGAGGAAAAAGGTTTTATTGCTTCCTTAGTGAAAGATAATCTCACCTTTTATGGCAGAGATTTGTTAGCCTTTGAAGCCCTAGATTTTTCCGATGAGGCGGTTCGTCAAGCGGCAAAACGTTTTACTCGTATTGCACTGAAACCTTATCTTGGCGATAAACCGTTAAAAAGCCGGGAATTATTCACTCAAAATATTTTACTTTTAAAATAATGGTTCTTCTTTATACCCCAAAGCAAAAAACAAACAATGTTCAAACCATTACGGCTGATATTCTTGATTTAGATTATCAAGGTTTAGGCGTCGCGAAAATTAATGGTAAAACTTGGTTTATTGAAAATGCGCTTCCGCACGAAAAAGTGGAATGTCGTATTCTGGAGGATAAACTCCAATATGGGCATGCTACGGCAAAAAAATGGCGAGTAAAAAGTTCTGAACGTTTAGAACCTAAATGTGCTCATTTTATGCGTTGTGGTGGTTGCCAAGGGCAACATATTCCTATTGAAATGCAGAGAAAAGCGAAAGAATCCGCATTGTTTAAACGATTAAGTAAATTACAGTCAGAGCCGATTTCATTTCAACCTATGATTTGTGGCGATGCTTGGGCGTATCGTCGTCGTGTGCGTTTGAGTTTATGGTTTAATCCAAGCACAAAACAAATTGAGATGGGCTTTCGTCAGAAAAATACCAACGATTTAATTACTGTTCAATCTTGCGAAGTGGCAGAATCTGCAATTAATTATTTACTGCCTAAATTAACCGCACTTTTAGAAAAATTTTCAGCACCGAAACAGCTTGGGCATATTGAACTTGTGGTGGCCGATAATGGTGTCGCAATGTTGTTACGTTACACCAAAAAACTTTCGGAAATTGACCGCACTTTATTGCTCAAATTTACTGAACAAGAAAAGCTAATGCTGTTTTTACAAAGCGATGAAGGCATTGAACAAAGCTATGGCGATGCACCTTATTATCAATTTTCTGATGGCATAAAATTACATTTTGATATTCGTGATTTTATCCAAGTAAATCGTGCATTAAATGAACGTATGGTCAATACAGCCTTGGATTGGCTTGAATTGAACCAACAAGATTGTGTGTTAGATTTATTTTGCGGCATGGGAAATTTTACGCTTCCTCTCGCCAAACGCGTGAAAAGTGCGGTAGGAATTGAAGGCGTTTTTGAAATGGTACAAAAAGCGGAGCAAAATGCTGCAAGAAACCAAATCAAGAATATTGAATTTTTCCAAGCCGATCTTGACCAATCTTTTATTGAACAACCTTGGGCACGTCAGTCGTTCAATAAAATTTTGCTTGATCCTCCACGTAGTGGCGCAGCTTTCGCGTTAAATGCTTTGTGCGAGTTGAAAGCAGAGAAAATTTTATATGTGTCTTGTAATCCCGCAACATTAGTGCGTGATGCGGAAATTTTACGTGATTTTGGCTACAAGATTGAAAAAAGTGCGGTGATAGATATGTTCCCTCATACGGGGCATTTGGAATCGATAACGTTATTCACTACAAAATAACTCGGTTATTCGGTACAATATCCACCCAAAATAAAAGCGACAGGAAGTTGCTTGCTCTTCATCAACAAGGGGGTGTTATGGTTGCTGTTCGTGGTTCTCATTTGTTAAATCCGCAGGATTTTGTGATTGAACAATGGTGCGCTGGCTTAAAACTGGCAGAACAAACAGAAAAAAGTTTGATCGATGCGTGGTATTACGCACGTGACTTAATGAGCACCCATCCCGATGAAATGAAGAATGCTACCTTGATGCTCCAGTCTGGTGTGGAAATGGTAGAAATTTTGCACGAACTTAATATGGATGCGGAAACATTGCTTACTGCAATGTTGTTTCCTGTGGTTGCAAATAAATTAACCGATTGGGAAAGCCTAAAAGAAAAGTTTGGTGCGAAAATCACTAAATTACTTAAAGGTGTGTTGGAGATGGATAACATCCGTCAACTTAATGCTAGTCACTCAGCTAATGCCTTACAAGTAGATAATGTTCGCCGTATGTTGTTGGCGATGGTGGACGATTTCCGCTGTGTAATCATTAAACTTGCCGAACGTATTACTTTCTTGCGTGATGCAGAGCATCGTTGCGCAGAGGAAGACAAAGTCCTTGCTGCCAAAGAATGTTCTAATATTTATGCCCCTCTTGCCAATCGTCTTGGGATAGGTCAGTTGAAATGGGAGTTAGAAGATTACTGCTTCCGTTATCTCCATCCTGAACAATATCGCGCTATTGCTAAATTATTGCAGGAACGTCGTCTTGATCGTGAACATTACATTGCTGATTTCGTCAGTGAGTTGAGCGGTTATTTACGCGAAAATATCGAGCAAGTAGAAGTCTATGGTCGTCCGAAACATATTTATAGCATTTGGCGCAAAATGCAGAAAAAGCATCTTGAGTTTAGCGGTTTATATGATGTAAGAGCGGTCAGAATTATCGTGCAAAAATTGCAAGATTGTTACACCGCACTTGGGATTGTGCATACTCAATTTAAACACTTACCCAAAGAATTTGATGATTATGTCGCGAACCCGAAACCAAACGGTTATCAATCCATTCATACTGTTGTTTTAGGTAAAGGCGGCAAGCCAATTGAAGTGCAAATTCGAACCCAACAAATGCATGATGATGCAGAGTTAGGTGTGGCGGCTCACTGGAAATATAAAGAAGGCAATACAGGCAGTATGTCTGCCTATGAAGAAAAAATTGCATGGTTGCGTAAATTATTAGCTTGGCAAGATGATATTACGGATTCTGGCGAAGTGATGGCAGAGTTGCGTAGCCAAGTATTTGACGATCGCGTCTATGTGTTTACGCCAAAAGGTGAAGTGGTGGATTTGCCAACTGGATCTACACCGTTAGATTTTGCTTATGCCATTCATAGTGAAATTGGTCATCGTTGCATCGGAGCAAAAGTAGCAGGACGTATTGTGCCATTTACTTATCAGCTACAAATGGGTGATCAAATTGATATTATTACCCAGAAAAATCCGAATCCAAGCCGTGACTGGCTAAACCCCAATTTAGGATTTACTCACACCGCAAAATCTCGAGCCAAAATTCAAGCGTGGTTTAAAAAACAAGATCGCGATAAAAATATTCCAGCGGGTAAAGAATTACTCGATAATGAACTCGTGCGTTTAAATTTAAGTATAAAGCAAGTGGAACCTTATGCGTTACCACGCTATAACTTGAAAAATTTGGACGATCTTTATGCCGGCATTGGCAGTGGTGATATTCGTTTAAATAACTTAATCAATTTCTTGCAAAGTAAATTGATTAAAGTGACCGCTGAAGAAGCTGATCAAGAAATTTTACGTCATGTCGCTAACAAAAGTGCGGTGAATTCTCAGCAGAAATCTGAGAAAAACAATGGTTATGTGATTGTGGAAGGTGTGGGCAATCTTATGCATCATATTGCACGTTGCTGCCAACCTATTCCTGGCGATGCGATTGTTGGTTATATCACTATGGGGCGTGGTATTTCTATTCACCGAGCAGATTGTGAACAGTTCTTAGATTTGCAAGCGGCTCACCCAGAACGAGTAGTAGAATCTATTTGGGGTGAAAATTACGCAAGTGGGTTCCATATTAATATCCGTATTGTGGCAGGCGATCGCAATGGCTTATTACGTGATATTACGACCGTTCTAGCAAATGAAAAAATTAGTGTATTAGGGGTGTCAAGCCGTGCTGATACAAAAAAACAACTTGCAACTATTGATATGGAAATTGAACTCCATAATGTTGAAAGTTTGAGTAAAATATTGGCTCGATTAGCAAAATTAGATGATGTTATCGAAGCGAAACGTTTATAAAAATAGGAAAATTTATGTATAAAACGACGGGGCTAGCCCATTTAATCAATTCCACTAAATATTCATTACAAGGCTTAAAAAGTGCGTTTAAAAATGAAACGGCTTTTCGCCACGAATGTTTTTTAGCCTGCATTTTAATTCCTCTTGCTTTCTTTTTAGGCGAAACAAAAATTGAAATTATCTTGATGCTCTCTTCTGTTTTGCTTGTGATGGCGTTGGAACTTTTAAACAGTTCGGTGGAGGCTGTTGTCGATCGCATTGGTACAGAACGCCACGAGCTTTCAGGGCGTGCGAAAGATCAAGGTTCTGCATCGGTATTTATTGCTCTTTGTATTGTTGCTGTTGTTTGGGGGGGAATCCTATTTTTCTAATATACGGAATATTTTTTAAGGTACAGTATATTTTGGGGAGGGCTTATGGAAACATAAGCCGTTTTTAATTATTCATTTTACTTTTGGGTATAATTTCTTGAGCCAAAAATAGCGGTACCAATTCTTACCATTGTTGAGCCACGTTTAATTGCGCTCGGCATATCATCGGTCATTCCCATAGAAAGGGTATCAATTTGTTGATTGGGTAAGGCCTGTTTTAGTTGTTCAAATAGATCGGACATTTTTCTGAACACGGCTTCTTGTTCAGCGATTTTATCAGTTGGCGCGGGTATAGCCATTAAGCCACGTAAGCGTAAGTGCAGTAAATTTTCGATGTGTTTTGCCAGTGTTAGCATTTCTTCTGGTTGAATACCAGATTTACTTTCTTCATCGCTGATATTAACCTGAATTAAGACATTCAACGGTGCCTTATTCGTCGGTCGTTGTTCATTTAAACGATCTGCAATTTTTGCTCTATCAAGTGTTTGCATCCAATCAAAATGTTCTGCAACGAGACGTGTTTTATTCGATTGTAATGGACCGATAAAATGCCATTCAAGGTTAATACCTTGAGATTCAAAATATTGGATCTTTTCTACACCTTCTTGCACATAATTTTCCCCAAAAGCCGTTTGTCCAGCTTGATAAGCCGAAATAATGGCGGAAATAGGTTTGGTCTTAGATACGGCAAGTAATTTAACAGTATTTTGATCGCGTCTTGCTTCTTCGCAAGCTGTTTTAATTTTTTGATGAATTAGGTTGAGATTATGCTGGATATCCATAGGTTCTCCTTTATAAAAGTGCGGTTAGTTTACACGAAATTTATTTACTGAGAAAATTTCTGAAAAATTTGTTACTTTCTGTTTGACAAGCTCGGGAAATTTCGGTATTTCTTTACGTATTCATTTTTCAAGATAAAACACAATGAAAAATAACCGCACTTTATCCGTAATCATTAGCACGATTACCACTATTATGATGACCATTACTATGATTAATGGCGCGGGTTAGTGCACCAAAAAACAGGATACAGAAAACCCGCGATTCAACTGAATAGCGGGTTTTTTTATAAATTCAAAAACACAATATCTCTAGGAGAACCAATCATGCGCGTACTTAAATTTGGCGGCACTTCGCTTGCAAATCCGGAACGTTTTTCCCAAGCAGCGAAATTGATCGAGCAAGCTCATTTAGAAGAGCAGGCTGCAGGTGTTTTATCAGCACCAGCCAAAATAACTAATCATCTCGTCGCCCTTTCTGAAAAAGCTGCATTAAATCAACCAACCGATACGCATTTCAACGAAGCAATCGAAATTTTCTATAACATCATCAATGGCTTACATGCCGAAAATAATCAATTCGACTTAAATGGCACCAAAGCGCTTATTGATGCTGAATTTGCTCAAATTAAAGGATTATTAGAAGAAATTCGTCAGGCAGGAAAAGTAGAAGATGCAGTTAAAGCGACGATTGATTGCCGTGGTGAAAAACTTTCTATCGCAATGATGAAAGCTTGGTTTGAAGCGCGTGGCTATAGCGTACATATTGTGGATCCTGTCAAACAATTATTAGCAAAAGGCGGTTATCTTGAGTCTTCTGTTGAAATTGAAGAATCCACAAAACGTGTTGATGCAGCAAGTATCGCAAAAGATAAAGTAGTGCTTATGGCAGGCTTTACTGCGGGTAATGAAAAAGGTGAGTTAGTGCTGCTCGGTCGTAATGGGTCAGACTATTCTGCAGCCTGTTTAGCCGCTTGTTTAGGCGCAAGCGTATGCGAAATTTGGACCGATGTGGATGGCGTTTATACTTGTGATCCGCGTTTAGTGCCAGATGCACGTTTATTACCAACTCTTTCTTATCGTGAAGCGATGGAGCTTTCTTATTTCGGTGCGAAAGTGATTCATCCTCGTACGATTGGCCCATTGTTGCCACAAAATATTCCTTGTGTCATTAAAAATACAGGAAATCCTTCTGCGCCAGGTTCTATTATTGATGGCAATGTGAAATCAGAAGGTTTACAAGTCAAAGGTATCACTAACTTAGATAACTTGGCGATGTTTAATGTATCAGGCCCTGGTATGCAAGGCATGGTAGGAATGGCATCTCGCGTATTTTCAGCTATGTCAGGAGCAGGCATTTCAGTCATTTTAATTACTCAGTCTTCGTCTGAATATAGTATTAGTTTCTGTGTGCCTGTGAAATCTGCAGAAGTAGCGAAAACTGTACTAGAAACTGAGTTTGCTAATGAATTAAACGAACATCAATTAGAACCAATTGAAGTGATTAAAGATTTATCCATTATTTCTGTAGTAGGCGATGGAATGAAACAAGCGAAGGGTATTGCTGCTCGTTTCTTCTCTGCGTTAGCACAGGCAAATATTAGCATTGTGGCGATTGCACAAGGTTCTAGTGAACGTTCAATTTCTTCGGTTGTGCCGCAAAATAAAGCGATTGAAGCGGTGAAAGCTACCCATCAGGCGCTTTTCAATAATAAAAAAGTCGTGGATATGTTTTTAGTGGGCGTTGGTGGAGTAGGCGGAGAATTAATTGAGCAGGTAAAGCGCCAAAAGGAGTATCTAGCAAAGAAGAATGTTGAAATTCGAGTTTGCGCTATTGCGAATTCCAACCGCATGTTGCTCGATGAAAATGGATTATGTTTAGACGATTGGAAAAACGATTTAGAAAATGCGACTCAGCCATCAGATTTTGATGTATTGCTTTCTTTCATAAAATTACATCATGTGGTGAATCCAGTATTTGTCGATTGTACCTCAGCCGAATCTGTAGCAGGGCTTTATGCTCGTGCGTTAAAAGAAGGTTTCCATGTGGTTACGCCAAATAAAAAAGCGAATACACGAGAATTAGCTTATTACAATGAGTTACGTCAAAATGCTCAAGCAAGCCAACATAAATTTTTGTATGAAACCAATGTGGGCGCAGGTTTGCCAGTTATTGAAAATCTTCAAAACTTACTTGCTGCGGGCGATGAGCTTGAATATTTTGAAGGTATTTTATCTGGCTCCCTTTCCTTTATTTTTGGTAAATTGGAAGAAGGACTTTCTCTTTCAGAAGTCACCGCACTTGCCCGAGAAAAAGGGTTTACTGAGCCTGATCCTCGTGATGACCTTTCGGGACAAGATGTAGCGCGCAAATTATTAATTCTTGCTCGTGAAGCTGGAATTGAGCTTGAACTTTCAGATGTTGAAGTTGAAGGCGTATTGCCGAAAGGCTTCTCTGAAGGAAAATCTGCAGATGAATTTATGGCAATATTGCCACAGCTTGATGAAGAGTTTAAAACTCGTGTTTCTACCGCTAAAGCTGAAGGAAAAGTATTGCGTTATGTTGGAAAAATTTGCGAAGGTAAATGTAAAGTATCTATTGTTGCAGTTGATCAGAATAACCCTCTTTATAAAGTGAAAGATGGTGAAAATGCTTTGGCATTTTATACTCGTTATTACCAACCTATCCCACTTTTATTACGTGGTTATGGCGCAGGCAATGCAGTTACTGCGGCAGGTATCTTTGCAGATATTTTAAGAACATTACAACATTAATAAGGATTCCCAATGTTAAGAATTTACGCCCCTGCATCTAGCGCGAATATTAGCGTAGGTTTTGATACTTTAGGTGCCGCGATCTCTCCTATTGATGGTTCATTGTTAGGTGATGTGGTTCAAATAGAATCTATATCAAGTGGTTTTGAGTTAGAAAGTGCGGGCTATTTTGTTCGTAAATTACCGAAAGAACCACAAAAAAATATTGTTTACCAAGCTTATGTGCTATTTAGCGAGCAATTAAAATTACGCGGAGGAAATGTTAAACCTTTACGTTTAACGTTAGAAAAAAATATGCCTATAGGCTCTGGTTTAGGCTCTAGTGCTTGTTCTATTGTTGCTGCATTAGTGGCATTAAATCAGTTTCATGATGGCCCTTTTTCGAAAATGGAGTTGCTTGAAATGATGGGAGAATTGGAAGGCCGTATTTCTGGTTCAATCCATTATGATAATGTTGCACCTTGCTATCTTGGCGGTGTGCAATTTATGGTGCAATCGCTCGGCAATATTTGTCAAAAATTGCCATTTTTTGATAATTGGTATTGGGTGTTAGCATATCCGGGAATTGAAGTTTCTACTGCTGAAGCTCGAGCAATTTTACCGAAAAGCTATACTCGACAAGACGTGATTGCCCATGGTCGTCATTTAGGTGGCTTTGTGCATGCTTGCCATACCCATCAGGAAAACCTTGCGGCGATTATGATGAAAGATGTCATTGCCGAGCCTTATCGTGAATCTCTGCTACCTAATTTTGCTGAAGTAAAACAAGCTACACGCGATTTAGGTGCACTTGCCACAGGTATTTCAGGCTCAGGCCCAACAATTTTCTCTATTGCCCCAGATTTACAAACTGCAATTAAACTTTCAACTTATTTAGAGAATCATTATTTACAAAATAATGAAGGTTTTGTGCATGTATGTAAGGTTGATAACGAAGGCGCAAGAGAAATTAAATAAGCATAATTTAAATAGATAAAATTAAATTAAAAACGGATTAAATATGAATTTATACAATATCAAACATCCCGAAGAACAAGTCACTTTTTCTCAGGCTGTTCGTCAAGGACTTGGTCGGGATCAAGGTTTATTCTTTCCTGAAGTTATTCCTCAACTTAATAACATTGATGAATTACTTGAATTGCCTCTTGTGGAGCGTAGCCAAAAAATTCTAGGTGCATTAATTGGTGAAGAATTACCGAAAGCAACGTTAGATAAGATGGTAAAAAATGCATTCACTTTCACCGCACCGTTAGAAAAAGTGGAAGATAATATTTATGCACTTGAATTATTTCATGGGCCTACATTAGCATTTAAAGACTTTGGTGGCCGTTTTATGGCTCAGGCACTTGCAGCAGTTCGTGGTGATGGAAAAATCACCATTCTAACGGCTACGTCTGGCGATACCGGAGCCGCTGTAGCACATGCATTTTATGGATTAGAAAATATTAATGTAGTTATCCTTTATCCAAAAGGCAAAATCAGCCCATTACAAGAAAAGCTATTCTGTACTTTAGGTGGGAATATTCGTACTGTTGCGATTAACGGTGATTTTGATGCGTGTCAGGCTTTGGTTAAGCAAGCCTTTGATGATGGTGAATTGCGCCAAGCTATCGGACTTAACTCTGCAAATTCTATTAATATCAGCCGCTTATTAGCTCAAGTTTGTTACTACTTTGAGGCTGTAGCACAGTTGCCAAAAGAAAAACGTGATAATGTTGTGGTTTCTGTGCCAAGTGGTAATTTTGGTAACTTAACTGCAGGATTAATTGCAAAAACATTAGGCTTGCCAATAAAACGCTTTGTTGCCTCAACAAACGCAAATGATACAGTGCCACGTTATTTGAAATCGGGAAATTGGGATCCTAAAACGACAGTTGCAACCCTTTCTAATGCAATGGATGTAAGTCGCCCAAATAATTGGCCGAGAGTGGAAGAATTGTTTAAACGAAATGGCTGGAATCTAAGTGATTTAGGTTCCGGAATGCTAAGTGATAGTGAAACAGAAGATACCTTAAAAGCGATGCAGGCAAAAGGTTATTTATGTGAACCGCACGGTGCGATAGCTTACCAAGTGTTGAAAGATCAACTTAAAGCAGGTGAAACAGGAATCTTTCTGTGTACAGCGCATCCTGCGAAATTTAAAGAATCCGTAGAACGTATTCTTGGTATTCAGCTTTCATTACCTGAAGCACTGGATAAACATAATCAGTTACCATTGCTTTCTGATGAAATGGATAATGATTTTGCACAACTACGGGCTTACTTATTGAAGTAATAAAGTGCGGTAAATTTTAATTGAGATGTTAAAGATAGCGCTTGATATTTAAGCGCTATTTTATTTTTGAAAAATAGGGGAAGTATAATGATAGTGGGGCCTTATATTAATGCGGCAGCAATTATTACTGGCACATTAATCGGTGCAATGATTGGTGGAAAATTACCAGAACGATTACGAGTTAATTTAACATTAATTTTTGGTTTGTGTTCAATGTGTATGGGAATAGTAATGCTTTCTAAAGTAGAAAGTATGCCAGCAATGGTTTTATCTATACTGATTGGAACAATTATTGGTGAAATCATCTTGCTTGAAAATGGTATTAATAAATTGGCTAGCTATGCTAAAAGTCTAGTAGAACGGGTATTTCCTTCAGCCCCTAAAGGGATTAGTCATGATGAATTTTTAGGAAAATTTGTGGCTCTTGTGATTCTTGCTTCTTTTAGTGGAACTGGAATCTTTGGTGCAATGAATGAAGGCATGACAGGGGACCCAAGCATCTTAATCGTAAAATCTTTCTTGGACTTTTTCACTGCAATGATTTTTGCAACAACATTAGGTTATGCGGTGACAACAACTTTTATCCCACAAACCTTATTACAATCTATTTTGGCATATTCAGCAGTATTTATTATCCCTTTTGTCACACCTGAAATGCGTGCTGATTTTGGCGCTGTAGGTGGAGTGTTGATGATTGCTACAGGTTTTCGAATTTGCAATATTCAAATGTTCCACGTAGCAAATATGCTACCGGCACTTTTTTTAGCAATGCCGATTTCTTATCTTTGGCAAAGTTTCTTTTAATAGAGAAGAAAAATAGCTATAAATTTATTTATAGCTATTTTTTATTTCTATTTTTTATTTCTATTTTTTATTTCTATTTTTTAGTTGATTTTATTTCAGATATTTCTCTACCATAATTTACACAAATAATTTGTGCAGCATTATAAAGTGTAGTATCAGGCATTAGGCGTAAAGTATGTTTTTTTTGCTTTTTAGGGGCTGCACGTACGCCTTCGCCCCAAAATTCATCGTAGAAGTCAGTACGGACTTGGGTTAAGTGATAGTTTTGGCAATTTAATATTTTATATTGTCGAACAGAACGGGCATAACGTTTAGTTTCTGGATAAACAAATAAACCTTTATCTAAGTTAATCACTGCATCAAAATGGACAATTTGAGGTTCTTCATTATCAACCCAAATTGAACTAGTATCGATATAGTAATTTATATCTTTCACTAGACGAATATAGCCATTTCTAATTTCTATTGGTGTTGCGAGTTTTACATCTTGTTGTATTGGATTTTGTTTAGGATGAATAGAACAAGCGCTAAGTAACCCAAATGATAATATTAAAATCAGTTTTTTCATTATTTACTCCTTATGTTAGCTGACATTCATTCTAAAATTTTACAGTGTGCCCATAAGCTTCTAGGATTGTTTTAATATGCTCTAATGATTCTTTGGTTGGCGGTAATACATCTTCAAGCTCATAATCTAACCCAAGGGTTTTCCATTTATGCGCACCTAATCGATGGTAAGGAAGAAGTTCAACTTTTTCAATATTGGTCATACCTTCAATAAATTGACCTAATAAATGCACGTCGTGATCGCTATCAGTATAACCAGGAACAACAACATAACGAATCCATGTACGTTGATGACGTTTTTGCAAATATTTTGCAAATTCAAGGGTACGTTTATTTGGTACTCCAATAAGATTTTGATGAACTTGATCATTAAGCTCTTTTAAATCGAGTAAAACAAGATCCGTTACATCTAATAATTCATCAATAATATGATCATAATGACGTACAAAACCATTTGTATCTAAGCAAGTATTAATCCCTTCCGCTTTACAAGCCCGGAACCAATCACGCACAAACTCTGCTTGTAGCACAGCCTCACCGCCAGATGCCGTAACACCACCGCCAGTAGCATTCATAAAATGGCGATAAGTCACAACTTCTTTCATTAAATCTTCGACACTGATTTCTTTACCACCTTCAAGATCCCAAGTATCACGATTGTGGCAATATTTACAGCGCATCAAGCAGCCTTGCATAAATAAAATAAAACGAATACCTGGCCCATCTACAGTGCCACAAGATTCAAAAGAGTGAATTCTTCCTAAAACAGACATGACATCTCCAATATTATCTACATGACTCATTAATAAATTTGTTTTCTTTTATTATATAAAGAGAAACAGAATCTTTATCTATAAAAGCCAATAATGCATTTTCTTTTTTTCCATAACTATCTAATAATAAATTACACCTATTTGGTATTTCATTATATGAGGTAACCAATAGAAGCTCCCTAATTTCTTTGCTATCTCCATTTTCAGACAAAATGAATTGTATTCGGTCAAAGACAATCCAAGTTAAATATATATTGTTACCTAAAATTGCCAAAAATATAAAAAAACTTAATAAACGAAACAAACTAAAAAAATATTTTTTTAAAATAATAAAGTAAGAATATATAAATAAAATATTCATTAAAAAAATAATAAACACAAACTGAAGAATCAAACAAATAGAGAGCACTACATTTTGAAAATAAGGGAAATACTCAGAGGAATACCCTACAATACCAATAATTGTTGTATTTATACTAGCCCCAACAAAAGACTTTACCATAGGAAAAAAAACAACAGCAACAAGAATTGTTATTAGTTTATTTAATAATGAAATATTTTTATTTAAATTAATTTTCTCACCAAATCTCCTTACCTTAACCAGTAAAACCTGAAAAATATAAAAGGATGATAAAAACAATAATATTGCAGGAGTCAATATATCTAGAATTTCATTGCTAATATTTAGCTCATGTGGAATAAATAATAATGAACTAATATAAGGAAGATGAAACCTATACTCATACCAGAATAGTGTAAGTATTAGTATTAAGAAAGGAATAAATGAGGATGGCCTTTTTCTCAATATACATAGTAATTTTTCTAAATTTTGAGAACCATAATCATGCATCCACAAACTAAGCAAAGCAAAGAATACTATAATACCCAATATCACTTTATATTGCCCTTAATAAAAACAAAATAATGAAAATCCTCAAATCACTTACCATACCACAAGATTCAAAAGAGTGAATTCTTCCAAGAACTGACATACATAGATTTCCTAAAATTAGATATAGCTAAATTTTACCAAAGATTTGGTCTATAAAAAATGAGCCTGATTTAAATCAGGCTCATAATTAAAATATATTTATCAAAGTGCGGTCATTATTCGCTGACTTTTTGAAAGGTTTGCACCACTGGCGCTTGTTCACAATACTCGACCAATACAGGTACAATTGAGGTAAAGTGTGGCGTTGCAAAATGTTGTTCTAAATCGGCTTTGCTTTTCCATTGCTCAATAAAAACATAATGATTAGCCTGCTCGCTATTTTGTTGTAATTCATAAGATACGCATCCTGTTTCTTGACGAGTATGCTTAATTAATTCTTGGCATTGAGTTAGAAAATCATTAATTTTGTCCGCTTTTACTGAAAATTGGGCAATAACTGTTAGCATAATTTGCTCTCCTATATAAAAATAAACCACTCACAAAACTATTCTGTGAGTGGTTTATATTAAAACATAATTTTATTTACTTAGAAAGACTCAGTAAATGTACGAGTTACGACGTCTTGTTGTTGCTCTTTAGTTAAAGAGTTGAAACGTACTGCGTAACCAGATACACGGATAGTCAATTGTGGATATTTATCCGGATTTTCCATTGCGTCTAACAACATTTCACGGTTTAACACATTCACATTTAAGTGTTGACCACCTTCAACTGTTGCTTCGTGGTGGAAGTAACCATCCATTAAGCCAGCAAGATTACGGCGTTGTGCTTCGGCATCTTTACCTAACGCATTTGGTACGATTGAGAAGGTATAAGAAATACCATCTTTCGCGTAAGCAAATGGAAGTTTAGCTACAGAAGTTAATGATGCTACCGCACCTTTTTGGTCACGACCGTGCATTGGGTTTGCACCTGGTCCGAATGGCGCACCAGCACGACGACCATCTGGGGTGTTACCAGTTTTCTTACCATAAACCACGTTAGAAGTAATGGTTAATACAGATTGTGTAGGCACTGCATTGCGGTAAGTTTTAAGTTTTTGAATTTTCTTCATGAAACGTTCAACTAAGTCACAAGCGATGTCATCAACACGGTTATCGTTGTTACCATATTGTGGATATTCACCTTCGATTTCAAAGTCGATTGCTACGTTAGTTGCAACAACATTGCCATCTTTATCTTTGATGTCGCCACGAACTGGTTTAACTTTCGCATATTTGATTGCTGAAAGTGAGTCAGCCGCAACAGAAAGACCTGCGATACCACAAGCCATGGTACGGTATACATCACGGTCATGTAATGCCATTAATGCTGCTTCGTATGAATATTTATCGTGCATATAGTGGATTACGTTTAAGGCAGTCACATATTGTTTTGCCAACCAATCCATAAAGCTATCCATACGGGTCATGACTGTATCGAAATCTAATACTTCATCAGTAATTGGTGCAGTTTTCGGACCTACTTGCATACCTAATTTTTCATCGATACCGCCGTTGATTGCGTATAACAATGTTTTCGCTAAGTTTGCACGTGCACCGAAGAATTGCATTTGTTTGCCCACAACCATTGGTGATACACAACATGCGATTGCGTAGTCATCATTGTTGAAGTCTGGACGCATTAAATCATCGTTTTCGTATTGAACTGATGAGGTATCAATCGATACTTTCGCACAGAAACGTTTGAAGTTTTCAGGTAATTGTTCAGACCAAAGAATAGTTAAGTTTGGTTCTGGAGAAGTACCCATGTTGTAAAGAGTGTGTAAAATACGGAATGTATTTTTGGTTACTAATGTACGACCGTCTAACCCCATACCTGCGATGGTTTCAGTTGCCCACATTGGGTCACCTGAGAATAATTGATCGTATTCAGGTGTACGTAAGAAACGAACCATACGGAGTTTCATGACTAAGTGGTCAACTAATTCTTGCGCTTCAGTTTCAGTAATTTTACCTGCTTGTAAATCACGTTCGATATAGATATCGATAAAGGTTGCAGTGCGACCGAATGACATTGCCGCACCATTTTGTGATTTGATTGCAGCAAGATAAGCAAAGTACATCCATTGAATGGCTTCTTGAGCATTAGTCGCTGGGTTAGAAATATCATAACCATAGCTTGCAGCCATTTGTTTTAATTGGCCTAATGCACGGTGTTGTTCTGCGATTTCTTCACGTAAACGAATTGTTGCTTCAAGATTTATGCCATCCTCTAAATCTTTTTGTAAAGAAGAGAATTGTGCGTATTTATCTTTCATTAAGAAGTCAACACCATAAAGTGCTACACGACGGTAGTCACCGATGATACGGCCACGACCATAAGCATCTGGAAGACCAGTTAATACACCAGATTTACGGCAACGTAAAATATCTGGCGTATAAACATCGAATACACCTTGGTTGTGGGTTTTACGGTATTCAGTAAAGATTTTTTTCACTTCAGGATCTAATTCTCGACCGTAAATTTTGCATGACCCTTCCACCATTTTGATACCACCAAATGGCATAATGGCACGTTTTAAAGGCTCATCAGTTTGAAGACCAACGATTTTTTCTAAGTCTTTGTTAATATAACCTGGTGCGTGAGAAGTAATTGTTGAAGGCGTATGCTCGTCAAAGTCTAATGGCGCATGTGTGCGGTTTTCAACTTTGATTCCTTCCATTACAGCCTCCCAAAGTTTTGTTGTCGCTTCAGTTGGACCTGCTAAGAAAGAATCATCACCTTCATATGGGGTGTAGTTTTTTTGGATAAAGTCACGTACATTGACATTTTCTTGCCAATCACCACCAGTAAAACCAGCCCACGCTAATTTTTGCGCTTCATTAAGTTCTGACATAGTCATTTCCTTTGTTAATTAATAAATAAGTAAATAAATCTTTAATGCGTTTTGGTTAAATAACGTTGGAATACACCCATGCAAATTGCCCCGCCGACAATATTTCCCAACGTTACGGGAATTAAATTCTTCACAATGAAATGATACAAATCTAAATCTGCGTATTTCATCGGATCAACGCCGATTTGTTGCCAAAATTCAGGAGTACTAAAATGTGCAGTAATAATTCCCATCGGAATCATAAACATATTAGCCACACAGTGTTCAAATCCTGACGCAACAAACAAACCAATCGGCATAATCATAATAAAAGCTTTGTCTGTAACAGTCTTACCAGAATAAGACATCCAAATCGCCACACACACCATAATGTTGCATAAAATACCTAGATTAAATGCTTCAAACCACGTGTGATGAATTTTATGTTGGGCGGTTGCAAGAATTGTTAAACCCCATTGGCCATTTGCTGCCATGGTTTGTCCCCCAAACCAAATCACTGCAGCAATAAATAAGCCGCCCACAAAGTTACCTAAATATACGACAATCCAATTTCGGATCATTTGCGCTGTGGTTATCTTACCACCAACACGGGCAACTAAGGTTAAAGTAGAAGAGGTGAATAATTCAGATCCTAATATCACCACCATAATCACACCTAATGAGAATACTAACCCACCCACTAATTTGGTCAGTCCCCAAGGTGCTCCGGCACTAGCAGCTTGTGTTGTCGTGTAAAATACAAAAGCTAAAGCAATACAAGCTCCAGCACTAATGCCAGACATAAACGATAAAAATGGACGTTTATTTGCTTTATAAGTAGCTGTACTTTCTGCACAATCCGTTGCTTCAACAGGTGTGAGCGCAACAGAAGACAGTTTTTGAATTTCTGATGCCATAATCAAACTCCAAATATTAAAAAAAATTGATGAAAATTTAATACTTCTAATATGTTTACAACTTCAAATACTTCTACTACCAGGGACATTTTACTCTTTTAATTTTTCATTTCAAAGAAATGCTACGATTTATTCTAACAAAATTTGATATTTTGCAAGATTTTTTCAGATAAAATAACCATAACTCTTTAGTAATAGTTTTTAGGTAAAAAAATAACCGCACTTTTATCAAAAAAGACAAAAGTGCGGTTTGTTTTCTAGTTATTTTAGCAATACTCAGGACACATTAAGGTACAAAATAATGAGGTATAAAATGGCTATCATTCCCCGTCACTGCAGTAAAATCTTCGCGTAATCCCATACCGCAAGCCACATCACCCACAACCCAAGAGCCGATAATTGGATACATTCCATCAAAACTCGGCAATTCAAATTTTTGTTGATAAACATAACCTGAATTAGTATAAAACGCAGAGTGTTCGCTTCCTTTCGCTGCAAATTCTACGCCATGGTTTTTCTCATAATAGAATACATTGGCACCTTCTCGACCTAACAACGGTTTTTTCACCCACATTGATAAATCTTTTGGTAATTCGAAGGGCGTAAAATAAGCAGGCAATAAATTCGGATGATTAGGATAACGCGCCCAAAGTTTTGCCAATAGTGCTTTATTACTTAACAGCATTTTCCACGCAGGCTCAATAAATCGTGTTTCAGCCGTTGTAATATGACGAGCAAACTCAGCGTGGCTTAACCATTCTAGCGGATACAATTTAAATAACATTTCAATAGGCTGATCATTTAAATCTACAAATTTTTTTGTTTCGCTGTTATAGCCAATATCCTCTACCGCTAATTGATGAATATTCCAACCAGCGTTATAAGCCACATCAGCTAAATAATCCACATTGCCCCAATCTTCACGGCCAGCATCTTGCATAGCACTCAAATGGAAATCGGTTTTGCCACTTTGTTGTTTCAAAAATTGGAAATGTTTTATTAATTCTTCATGAATCCAGTTAAATTGATCCCGATGTTTCAAGCCCTCAATTTGCTCCAACCACTGCCATTGAACAACCGCAGCCTCCAACAAGGATGTTGGCGTATCGGCGTTATATTCAAACATTTTTAGGTTTTCACCATCATAGCCAAAATCAAAGCGTCCATATAAATAAGGATCTTGATTACGCCAAGAGGCTTCAATAAGCTGTTTTTGCAACTCCGTAAAACGGTAATTTTCATAATCGCCTTTTTTAATTTCATCCGCCGCAAAATCTAAACACATTGAATGTAATTCATTAGTTGTATCCTCAATGCGATCAATTTCCGCTAAGGTAAATTCATAGGCGACATTATCAGACCAATAATGAGATCCATCACTGGAAGGCAAGTTATAGTAATCAAATCCAACATTAAGTAGCTGTTGCACCATATCTGGACGAGTAGGAAACCCTGTTACACGTTTCATTTAGCCCCCACTGCTACGATTAGTATTATTTGGGCTACTAAAACCACCACGAGATACAGGTTTACTATTCATGCTTCCTGCATTTCCTTTCACAAGCATTGGTTTTCCAACAGAACGATTTGTTTGCGGTTGCACAACTTGCCCTGTTGGCGTGGTGACAGCGCGATTTCCGGGATGATAACTTGGGCCAAGGAAACTACTAATTGCACGAGCCGCCATATACCCCATAACTCCACCAGCAATCGCGGCCCCTAAAGAAGGATCGGTACTTTCAGCTTTTGCAGTCGATTCGACATTGTTCTCGCTTTGATTCGCTTGTGCATTATTTTCAGCTGGATTTTTTACCGCACTTTCTTCATTACCATTATCACGAATATTTAAACCAAGCCCCTGTTGTGGTGTGGTTTCAGTTTTCTGAGTACTCTCGGTATTTTTATCTACCTCACAAAGCTCAATTTTTTTCCAATCCGCTAAACAATCATCTAAAGACTGATACACATCACGTTGTACTTGTTCTTCTGAACAGCCTCCTAATAAGGCCACAATAGATAAACTAACTAAAATCTGATTTTTCTTTTTCATTGTTCTCAATTTTTATCGAATGGTTTTCACGCCTAGCCATTGCTCGGCCTGTTTATTGGTAATTTCTTCACGAGTCCACATACTCATTAAATCTGGTTGTGGATATTTATTGCTGTTATAGCCGACTAAACGAGCAAAATCAAATACGGCATGAGGATAACCATTAATAAGCAACAATGCTAAATAACCACTCTCATCCCAACAAATTTCAAGTTTGCGTGCTTCATGAGGATTAGAGGTTGAATCAACATTATACACATGCAACATATCCACTATCGGTTGAGCATTTTGACGCATATCAAGTGCATAAAAATAGCCCGTTTCACCGTCATCTTCAAACATTACAGCAAAATGCTCAAATACCGTAGAATGCGTTCCCACTTGCTTTGGCGTTCCTAAAAAGAGTTCATCCTCTAAAGTTAAATGTAACATAATCTTTCCTAATCAAATTGTGTAATCCAATGGCGACTATTATATGCTTGAAAACAAAGCTCTACTTGAGCTTTCGTATTTTTTGCATCATTCATTGGTGGAAGTTTATCCAAGGAAAAATAAGCAGACTCCAACGTTTCACTGTTCTTCTTAAATTCACCTGACAATCTTTCACACATAATAAAAGCCTTCTGTACACGATGAGCCAAAGGTGGATAGTTATGCTTATGTTGGTCGTGAATCGCAATAATAAAAGTTGGCTTCACATCAAGCCCTGCTTCCTCATACACCTCTTTTACTGTATTACTATGAAGCGTCTCCAATACATCAACCCATCCCCCAGGCAATGACCAAAGTCCATCATTTTCTAGCACTAACAAAATTTTATCGTCTTGAAAAATCGCTGCCCGAGTATCTATTTTGGGAGTTTGGTATCCATCCTCATTACAAAAAAGATTTTTAACCGTTTCTTTTGGTATTGCCATTTTATGGCTAATCATTTCAGCTGCTAAATCTCGAAGTCGCTCATAGCGTTCTATATCATAAATATTTTTACAATAAGCCAAGCCACTTTGTGCAATACTTTGAATTTCAATCGCCCAAGATAACCAAGGTTCAGTAAGCAGTGAATCAGATTGAGTATTCATAAAAACTCCCTAAAAAAACACCGCACTTTTATACAAAGTGCGGTGAGATTTTACAGTAAATTCAGCGTGAATTACGCTTGACCTTTAACCGCTTTTAAGCCAGGAAACGCTGCTGGAGTACCTGCGCGTTCTAATGCTTCTTCGATACGGATTAATTGGTTGTATTTCGCAATACGGTCAGAACGGCTCATAGAACCAGTTTTGATTTGACCTGCTGCTGTACCCACCGCTAAATCAGCGATAGTCGCATCTTCAGTTTCGCCAGAACGGTGAGAGATAACCGCTGTGTAACCTGCATCTTTAGCCATTTTGATTGCAGCTAAAGTTTCAGTTAAAGAACCGATTTGGTTGAATTTGATTAAGATAGAGTTTGCGATACCTTTTTCGATACCTTCTTTTAAGATTTTGGTGTTAGTGACGAATAAGTCATCGCCCACTAATTGAACGCGGTCGCCTAACACTTTAGTTTGGTATGCAAAACCTTCCCAGTCAGATTCATCTTGACCATCTTCGATAGACACGATTGGGTATTGTTTAGTTAATTCTTCAAGATAGTGTGTGAACTCTTGAGAAGTGAATGAACGACCTTCGCCTTTCATTTCGTATTTGCCAGTTTCTTTATTGTAGAACTCGGAAGATGCGCAGTCCATCGCTAAAGTCACGTCTTTACCTAATACGTAACCTGCTTTTTCTACTGCTTCTTTGATACATGCTAAAGCGTCAGCGTTAGAGGCTAAGTTAGGTGCAAAACCACCTTCATCACCAACAGCAGTGCTCATGCCTTTAGATTTTAATACTTTCGCAAGGTTGTGGAACACTTCTGCACCGATGCGAAGTGCTTCACGTAACGTTTTTGCACCAACTGGTTGAATCATGAATTCTTGGATATCAACGTTGTTATCTGCGTGCTCACCACCGTTGATGATGTTCATCATTGGTAATGGCATAGAGTAAACACCTGGAGTGCCGTTAAGTTCTGCGATGTAAGCGTAAAGTGGTAAACCTTTAGATGCTGCAGCTGCTTTTGCGTTTGCTAAAGATACCGCTAAGATTGCATTTGCACCAAAGTTAGATTTGTTTTCGGTTCCGTCTAAATCGATCATGATTTGGTCGATTTCAGCTTGGTTAGACGCATCTTTACCAAGAATTGCTTCAGCAATTGGACCATTTACTGCTGCTACAGCTTTTAATACGCCTTTACCTAAGAAACGAGATTTGTCACCATCGCGTAATTCTAATGCTTCGCGAGAACCAGTTGATGCACCGGATGGAGCCGCAGCTAAACCAACAAAACCACCTTCAAGATGGACTTCAGCTTCAACAGTTGGATTACCGCGTGAGTCGATGATTTCGCGACCAATCACTTTAACAATTTTTGCCATTTTTATTTTCCTCAATTAAGTTAATTAAAACGGGTTAGGCGAGCCTAAAACAGGCGATATAATAAAGCTATTTTGAGATTTTGTCTTGTAAAAAATGCGTATGCTTTGATCTTTATCTATTTTTACAAAATAAAAGATCGGTGAAAAAATTTGTCATTTCTCACCGCTCTTTTTACTCTAATTTAATCCATTACTTCACTGATTGTTTGTGATTTTCATAGGCTGCTTTTACAAAGCCTGCAAACAACGGATGACCATCACGAGGCGTAGAAGTAAATTCTGGATGGAATTGGCAAGCGACAAACCAAGGATGATTTGGCACTTCGATAATTTCTACCAATTTTTTATCTGCAGATAAACCCGTTACTTTCAATCCTGCTTTTTCAATTTGTGGAAGTAAGGTATTGTTCACTTCATAGCGATGACGATGACGTTCTTCAATGGTTTCTTTGCCATAAAGCTCACGAGCACGGCTGCCTGACACTAAATGACATTGTTGTGCGCCTAAACGCATTGTTCCACCAAGATCTGATTCATCGGTACGCACTTCTGTATTACCATCCGCATCTTGCCATTCCGTGATTAATGCAACCACAGGTTGTTCACAATCTTTATCAAACTCAGACGAGTTGGCTTTAGTTAAACCTGCTACATTACGTGCATATTCAATCAACGCGATCTGCATACCTAAGCAAATGCCCAAGTAAGGAATTTTGTTTTCACGTGCATATTGTGCGGTACGAATTTTACCTTCCACACCACGATAACCGAATCCACCAGGAACAAGAATGCCATCAATGCCTTTTAATACTTCAACACCTTTGGTTTCAACATCTTGGGAATCAATATATTTAATGTTAACGCTTAAACGGTTCGTTAAACCTGCATGTTTCAATGCTTCATTTACAGATTTATAGGCATCGGGTAACTCAGTATATTTACCCACCATCCCAATGGTCACTTCACCCACTGGATTGGCTTGTTTGTAAAGCACTTGCTCCCATTCAGACAGATCCGCTTCAGGGCAAGTTAAACGGAAACGTTCACAGACAAAATCATCTAAACCTTGAGATTTTAATAATGCGGGAATTTGATAAATCGAATTTACATCTTTTAATGAAATGACTGCGCGTTCTGGAACGTTACAGAATAAAGCAATTTTCGCACGCTCATTTGGCGGAATCATACGATCTGAACGACAAATCAACACATCAGGTTGAATACCAATAGAAAGCAATTCTTTTACAGAATGTTGAGTTGGTTTAGTTTTTACTTCACCCGCAGTTGGAATATAAGGCACTAAAGTTAAGTGCATAAATAACGTGTGTTCACGACCAACTTGAACGGCTAATTGACGTAATGCTTCTAAGAATGGAAGTGATTCAATATCCCCAACAGTGCCGCCCACTTCAACAATCACAACATCGTGACCTTGAGCGCCAGCAATAACGCGATCTTTAATTTCATTGGTAATATGTGGAATCACCTGAATTGTTGCACCAAGATAATCGCCACGACGCTCTTTACGTAATACTTCAGAATAAATTTTGCCTGTGGTGAAGTTATTACGTTTAGTCATTTTCGTGCGAATAAAACGCTCATAGTGACCTAAATCTAAATCTGTTTCTGCACCATCTTGAGTGACGAAAACTTCCCCATGTTGGGTTGGGCTCATCGTACCTGGATCCACATTAATATATGGATCTAATTTCATAATGGTTACATTTAAACCACGAGCTTCTAAAATTGCCGCCAATGATGCTGCCGCAATGCCTTTACCTAACGATGAAACCACACCGCCAGTGACGAAAATATAATTTGTAGCCATAGGGAACCTAATCTGTATTGGGATATAAATGATTATAGCTAATCATCTTACAGACAAAATCAACCAAAAGTGCGGTCAAAAATCGAAGATAACTAGCTATCAAAGACGGGACGGTAGTTTACCTGATTTAGAAAATTATCTCAATGAAAACCCAGAGAAAAAAGAAAACCATCAAAAGATGGTTTTCAAATTATTTTAATTAAAATGGGATATCGTCATCAAATCCATCCATTGGTGGCTCAGCCTGTGGTACAGCTTGTTGTGGTGCTGGACGAGATGATTGGTAACTACCACCATTGTTAGTTTGACGAGCTTGGTAAGATGGTTGTGGTGCAGATCCCATATCACTAGGGTAGCCACCTGCGTTTTGATTACGCGCACCAAGCATTTGCATTACATCACCTTGAATTTCTGTGGTGTAACGATCTTGGCCATTTTGATCTTGCCATTTACGCGTTTTTAGACGACCTTCCACATAAACTTGGGAGCCTTTACGCAAATATTCACCACAAATCTCCGCTTGACGACGATAGAATACAATGCGGTGCCATTCCGTTACTTCACGGCGCTCGCCAGTATTGCGGTCATTCCAGCTTTCACTAGTCGCTACGCTAATATTTGCTACAGCATCGCCATTTGGCATGGTACGAATTTCAGGATCATTGCCTAGATGACCCACAATAATGACTTTATTAACTCCAGCCATAAAAAACCTCATTTTTTATCTTAAAAAGTGCGGTTATTTTGCCTGAAATTTTTCAAAAGATCTATATATTTTAACTGGATATTTGCACAGATGTTAAAATATGCGATAATGATCGCAGAATTTAAACTTATTTCATCCTTTTGAGTTATTTTATGGAAAATATCGATATTCGCGGGGCTAGAACCCATAACCTGAAAAATATTAATTTAACTATTCCACGCAATAAACTTGTGGTTATCACAGGGCTTTCAGGTTCGGGAAAATCTTCTTTAGCGTTTGATACACTTTATGCAGAAGGGCAGCGCCGCTATGTTGAATCTCTTTCGGCGTATGCACGTCAGTTTTTATCTTTAATGGAAAAGCCTGATGTGGATTCTATTGAGGGACTTTCGCCTGCAATTTCGATTGAACAAAAATCTACCTCACACAATCCACGTTCTACGGTGGGAACAATTACGGAAATTTATGATTATTTACGTTTATTGTTTGCTCGAGTAGGTGAACCGCGTTGTCCAGATCATGATGTTCCATTAACGGCACAAACGATTAGTCAAATGGTGGACAAGGTATTAAGTTTGCCAGAAGACAGCAAGATGATGTTACTTGCGCCAGTTGTCAAAAATCGAAAAGGCGAACACGTTAAGATTTTAGAAAATATTGCTGCACAAGGTTACATTCGTGCGCGTATTGATGGCGAAATTTGCGATTTATCTGATCCACCAAAATTAGAGTTACAGAAAAAACATACTATTGAAGTAGTGGTGGATCGCTTTAAAGTGCGGTCAGATTTAGCAACACGTTTAGCTGAGTCTTTTGAAACCGCATTAGAGCTTTCAGGTGGCACCGCGATTGTGGCAGATATGGATAATCCGAAAGCGGAAGAATTAGTTTTTTCGGCAAATTTTGCTTGTCCGCATTGCGGTTATTCTGTGCCAGAATTAGAACCTCGTTTATTTTCCTTTAATAATCCAGCCGGAGCGTGCCCTACTTGTGATGGTTTGGGTATGCAACAATATTTTGATGAAGAGCGAGTGGTACAAAATCCAACTATTTCCCTTGCTGGTGGTGCGGTGAAAGGTTGGGATCGTCGTAATTTTTATTATTATCAAATGCTCACCTCATTGGCGAAACATTATAATTTTGATGTTGAAGCGCCCTATGAATCTTTGCCAAAGAAAATTCAACACATCATTATGCATGGTTCAGGTAAAGAGGAAATTGAATTCCAATATATGAATGATCGTGGCGATGTGGTTATTCGCAAGCATCCTTTTGAAGGTATTTTGAATAATATGGCTCGCCGATATAAAGAAACAGAATCAATGTCGGTGCGAGAAGAATTAGCGAAAAATATTAGCAATCGCCCTTGTGCAGACTGTGGCGGATCTCGTTTACGACCAGAAGCGCGTAATGTGTATATCGAAAAAACGAATTTACCGATGATCGCGGAAAAAAGTATTGGTGAAACGCTCGAATTTTTCACTGCACTTTCTCTCACTGGTCAAAAAGCGCAAATTGCGGAAAAAATTCTTAAAGAAATTCGCGAGCGTTTGCAGTTTTTAGTCAATGTTGGCTTGAATTATCTTTCTCTTTCTCGTTCTGCTGAAACTCTTTCAGGCGGTGAAGCACAACGTATTCGCCTTGCTAGCCAAATTGGTGCGGGGCTTGTTGGTGTGATGTATGTATTAGATGAACCTTCTATTGGCTTGCACCAACGTGATAATGAACGCTTACTTAACACATTAATTCATCTGCGTAATCTTGGTAATACGGTAATTGTCGTGGAACACGATGAAGACGCGATTCGTGCAGCTGACCATATTATTGATATCGGTCCTGGAGCAGGCGTGCATGGCGGGCAAGTTATTGCGCAAGGAAATGCTGATGAAATTATGCTGAATCCAAATTCCATCACAGGAAAATTCTTATCGGGCGCAGATAAAATCGAAATTCCTAAAAAACGCACTGCACTTGATAAGAAAAAATGGCTAAAACTTAAAGGGGCATCAGGCAATAATTTAAAAAATGTAAATTTAGATATTCCCGTTGGCTTGTTTACTTGCGTAACTGGTGTATCAGGCTCAGGAAAATCAACACTCATTAATGACACTTTATTTCCACTTGCGCAAAATGCATTAAATAGAGCTGAAAAAACCGATTATGCACCTTATCAATCTATCGATGGATTAGAACATTTCGATAAAGTTATTGATATTAACCAAAGCCCGATTGGACGTACGCCACGTTCAAATCCAGCCACTTATACAGGTTTATTTACTCCGATTCGTGAACTTTTTGCAGGAGTGCCAGAAGCGCGTGCGCGTGGTTATAATCCAGGGCGTTTTAGCTTTAATGTACGTGGTGGACGCTGTGAAGCTTGTCAGGGCGATGGTGTACTCAAAGTTGAAATGCACTTTTTACCCGATGTTTATGTCCCTTGCGACCAATGTAAAGGTAAACGCTATAACCGCGAAACCTTAGAAATTCGTTATAAAGGTAAAACGATTCATCAAGTTTTAGATATGACGGTGGAAGAGGCTCGCGAGTTTTTTGATGCGATTCCAATGATTGCAAGAAAATTACAAACATTGATGGATGTGGGATTATCCTATATTCGATTAGGTCAGTCTTCCACAACACTTTCAGGCGGTGAAGCGCAGCGCGTTAAGCTAGCGACAGAGCTTTCTAAACGTGATACAGGTAAAACCTTGTATATTCTAGATGAGCCGACGACGGGTTTGCATTTTGCTGACATTAAGCAATTACTTGAAGTACTGCATCGATTACGCGCTCAAGGAAATACTATTGTCGTCATTGAACACAATCTTGATGTGATTAAAACGGCAGACTGGATTGTCGATCTTGGCCCTGAAGGGGGAAGCGGTGGCGGACAAATTATTGCTACAGGCACGCCTGAAGAAGTTGCTAAAGTCGAAGGATCTCATACTGCCAGATTCCTTAAACCAATTTTGGAAAAACGTTAAGAAAATAACCGCACTTTGATCTGACGTGCGGTTATTTTTTGATATATTTCTAGCAGAAATTTATCTTTTTGATTCTTATTGTGATTTGTTTGATGTAATGAGGTTATTTAGTATGTGCACGTCTTACAAATAAGAAAGATAAGCTGAATGCCACAACAAACGAAATAACCATTCCTATACTATACATTGCCAAACTGTCCGGTTTGATAGATGGGATACCTAAGAAACCAGCGGCACCCAATGCAATCGCTTTTACGTTAAAGAATGCAATAAATGCACTAGCTAACCCAGAGCCAATCATCGCAGCAATAAATGCTTGGCGGTAACGTAAATTTACGCCAAACATAGCGGGTTCTGTGATACCTAATAATGCAGAAATACCTGAAGGTACAGCTAATCCACGAATTTTGGCATCTTTTAATGCTAAGGCTACACCTAAACAAGCTGCGCCCTGTGCAATATTTGACATTGCTGCAATTGGGAAGATGAATGTTCCTCCAGTTTGTGTGATTTCGGCAAGCAATTGAGTTTCTACTGCGATAAAGGTTTGATGCATACCTGTAATGACAATTGGTGCATATAAAGTACCGAAAATCGCTCCACCAAAGAAACCTAATGTATCATATAACCAAGTTAATCCAGCTGAAATAAGAGAGCCTGCCTCTCGACCAAATGGACCAATTACCGTAAATGCAAGGAAACCCGCAATAAAAAGTGAAAACATTGGGGTAATTAAGTTATCTAAATAAGATGGTATAAATTTACGGAAATTCTTTTCTAATGTTGCTAATACCCAAGCCGAAATAATTGTTGGAATAACTGTTCCTTGATAGCCAACTTTTTCAATTTCAAGACCAAATACATTCCAGTATTTAATATTTCCTTCCATCAATATTTTTGCATAATTCCAGCCATCAGATAATGAAGGATGGACTAAAAGCATACCTAATGCTGCGCCTAAGAAGGGATTTCCACCAAATTTACGTGTTGCTGAAAAACCAAGTAATACAGGTAAGAATACAAACGGTGCATTTGCAATTGTATTGATGAAATCAACTAAATCAGATATTTCAGGATACTTTGTGACAACAGAATGATTATCCCAAAAGAAACCGATAGAGGTTAGCATTGAATAAAGTCCCATTAATAGACCTCCAGCAACGATAGCTGGAATAATTGGGACAAAAATATCGGCTAAACCTTTTACTATACGTTGTAGTAAATTCTGTTGGCCTAAGGCTGCTTCTGCAACTTCAGCTTTACTTACATCACCAATACCAAGTTGTTTAGTAAGTTGTTCATGAACTTTATTGACCGTACCTGAGCCAAAAATAATTTGGTACTGACCCGCCACAGAGAATTGGCCTTTTACCCCTTCAATTGCTTCGATACCTTCTTTATTCACTTTGCTTTCATCGTTTAATACGATACGTAAACGTGTTGCACAGTGAGCTGCTGTAGCAATGTTATTTTTACCACCAAGTTTTTCAATCACTTGTTCAGCTATTTTCGGGAAGTTCATAGATTTTCTCCTCATTAAAATAGAAATGGCGAGATTTTAGCCGAAAGGATTAAAACAGGCTAGTGTGAAATGATCCTATAAGGGGAATTTTATTGTTATAAAGGAACAAAGCTGATAGTAAGCAATCATATAATGTAATTAATAATTACCTCGCTTTTTTATTAATCCATTTAATCCTAACAAGCCTAAGCTTAGCCAAATAGGAACGTAGGTGAAGTAGTCACTTATCGTCATTGGAATATTTAAAATAAATACTGCAACTAGAAATAATAAGACTGGTTCGATATAGCTTAATACGGCAAAAATGCTAACAGGAATTTGCTGGCTAGATTTTAAATTTGCAGAAAGTGAAACTGCACTGACAATTCCTAGTGCTGGTAATAAGTACCAGTAGTGAAAATTATTAAGAATCAAAGACAAACTATCGCTTTGGTAAGATAAATAAATGACAGAAGGAATGGATATTAAGATTACATCAAGGGTAATGCCTTGCAAGGCAGGAATTTTCATGGCTTTTCTACTTAAATAATAGAAGGGATATACTGCACAAACCCAAAGGCTTGTCCATGAAAAACTTTGTGTATGCCAGAGTTCATGGAATACACCACAAGCGGCAAGTAATAAAGCAATTTTTTGAGTGGATGATAATTGTTCCTTAAGCCAAATTCTTCCAAATAGAGCCATCACAAGCGGAAAAAGGAAGTATCCCATAGCAATATTTACACCTTCGTTATTAAGCGGAGCCCACATAAAGAGCCAAAATTGGCTTCCTGCATCAAATGTACCGAGTAAGAAAAGTATCCAACGTTTCCAGTTATAGCCAAGTATGTTGGTTATTAAATGTAAAATTGATTTACAACCAATTGTTGGAAATAAAATCAATAATAGACCAAATATCATTGTTACCATTCGCCACGCGAAAACGTCAGTTCCACTTAATGGTTGTAACCATAAGCTGAATAAATAAAGGACACCAAATAAAAGTTGAGAAAAGATGCAAAGCAATATGCCTTGAGTCATTAATTTCATTGAAAACTCCATCATTGAAGATGAAATTATTATAGGTTGTTATAGAAATAAAAATTCTCAATTTATGAGGTTTTGTGATAAATTTTATCTATTTAGCCAGATTTGTGAGAAAAATTTTTATGAATTCCCTTGATAAATTAGATCGAGATATTCTAAATGCATTACAACAAGATGCAACAATACCTTTAAAAGAATTGGCTGTAAATGTTAATAGTTCTATTGCAACTTGCCAACGACGAATTCAATTTTTAATAGAAAAAGGCGTGATAACTAAACAAGTGGCTATTGTTTCTCCTAAAGCTGTAGGGCGGACAATTAGTGTATTTGTGATGGTGGAAATGAACAATCAACATTCTTATTATCAAGAGCAGTTTGAGCGTAAAATGAGACAAGAATCAGATGTTGTCAGTTGTTATGAAATTTCTGGAGATTATGATTTTATGTTGCTATTACATGTTAAAGATATGGAAAGTTATCATGCGTTTACTCGTCGTGTTTTAACAGGGGAGTATCATGTGCGTACTTTCAAAAGTTTATTTGTAATGAATTTTACAAAGGCGGATAGTGGTATTGTGTTATAAAGTGCGGTAAAAAATCACCGCACTTTGCAATTATAATGCTAAGGCTTTGTCGTTTGTTTTAAACAAAAATAGCCGATGATGGCAGAAATAGTTGATCCTAATAAAATACCTAATCTTGATAGAGTATTTATAGTTTCACCTGCGTCAGCCTCAAATGCAAGGCTTGCGAGAAACATTGACATTGTAAAGCCAATTCCACACAAAAGCGCAACGGCAAAAATTTGTTTAAAATTAACACCGTTAGGTAATTTGGCTAAACCTAATTTTACGGAGATATAGCTAAAGCTAAAAACACCTACTGGCTTGCCTATAATTAAGCCAAGTGCAATAGCTAATAATAACGGGGAAGAGAGCATTGTGAAATCGAGTCCTTCAAAGCTTACCCCAGCATTAGCAAAAGCAAATAGAGGCAGAATAATAAATGACGACCAAGGTGCGAGGATATGTTCAAAATCATGTAGTGGTTTTTCACCATTTTTCCCATTCAATGGGATACAAAAGCCAATAATTACGCCAGCTAATGTTGCATGAACGCCTGATTTTAAAACGGAAGCCCATAAAATTGCCCCAACAACCATGTAGGCACATAGTGCAGAAACTTTGAATCGGTTTAATAAAACTAATGCGATAATAGCGATAGCTGAAAAGAAGAGTGCTTGCACGCTTAATCCATGTGAAAAGAATAGGGCTATGACAACGATAGCACCTAAGTCGTCTATAATAGCGAGCGCTAGCAAGAAAATTTTGAGTGGAAGTGGAACTTGTTTACTGAGCAACGCCATAATGCCAAGAGCAAAGGCTATGTCTGTTGCCATAGGAATCGCCCAGCCATTCACTAAACTAGGATCTTGTTTAGCAATAAACCAATATACGATAGCAGGAATAATCATTCCTCCTATTGCGGCTATAGCAGGGAAAATAGCTTGTTGATAGCTAGAAAGTGAGCCTTCAAATAATTCTTTTTTGACTTCCATACCGACCAATATAAAAAATACAGCCATAAAGCCATCATTGATCCAATGAATTAATGTTTTATCGATTGCAAAATGGCCAATTTGTATGCTTACGGGTAAATTTAAGAAGTTATTATATTGTTCACTTAATGGTGAATTGGCCAATAACATTGCAGCTACAGCAGATAAAAGTAATAAAATTCCACCGGCAGATTCTAATTTTAAAAATCGCTGGATAAGTTGTAACACGTAATCCCCCTTCAAAAATCAATAACAAAAAATTAACAAAGAGCGCATACTAGCATATTTTTATATGAAATGGGGAGCGAGAGAAAGATTTTGCCAGCATTTTGTATGAATTGCTGATAACATGAATTATATTGTGATGAATATCTCATTTTTCGTATTATTAAATAGTGATTTTATGTGCATTGTAACAAATTATTGTAGAATGCACTCCTTTCGATTTTAGGGTTAGAAATTATGTTTTCACGTAAAGATATTATTGTTTTGGGGATGATGATCTTCGCTTTATTTTTAGGAGCAGGGAATATTATTTTTCCACCAATGGAAGGTTTTACTGCCGGGTACAATTGGGCTAGCGCCTCTTTTGGATTTGTATTAACTGGTGTTTTTATGCCTTTTATTACATTGGTTATTGTTTCTATTTTAGGGCGAGGAGAAGAATTAACGAAAGATTTACCTAAATGGGCAGGGACTGCTTTTCTTGTTATTTTATATTTAACAATTGGTTCTACCTTTGCCATGCCGCGAATTACAAATGTTGCTTATGAAATGGCATGGTTACCTTTAGGATTGATGGAGGATAATTCAACAGTTAGATTTGTTTTTTCTCTTGTTTTTAACTTAATCGCTATGGGATTTATGATTCGTCCAAATACGATTATTTCAAGTGTAGGTAAATTTATGACGCCTGCATTATTGGTGTTATTAGTTGTGGTAGCGGTGACAGTTTTTATTTCTCCATTATCCGAGATTCAGGCTCCCACAAAAGCTTATGAGTCAGGTCAGGCTTTATTCATCGGTTTAACAAGTGGTTATCAAACTATGGATGTGCTTGCTGCCATTGCATTTGGAGGAATTGTCTCACGTGCACTTGCCGCAAAAAATGTGGTTCATACAAAAGATATTGTGAAATATACCATTTCAGCAGGTTTTGTTTCAGTCATTTTGCTTGCTGGATTATACTTTTCACTCTTTTACCTTGGTGCAACAAGTGCCTCGGTTGCTGAAGGTGTAACAAATGGGGGACAAGTTTTCTCACGTTATGTGGGGGCATTGTTTGGTTCAGCAGGTACTTGGATTATGGCGGGAATTATCGTACTAGCAAGTTTAACTACTCTTGTTGGTGTAACGAGTGCTGCTGCTGATTATTTTGCGAAATTTTCAGTACGTTTTTCTTATCCGTTTTGGGTAGCAATTTTTACTGCAATGACAATTACTGTTTCTCAATATGGCTTAACTGATTTGCTTCGTATTACGATTCCGGCCCTATTATTGATCTATCCTATAGCGATTGTATTAGTGTTTTTGCAATTTTTACGTGATAAATTACCATCAATCAAATTGACTTACTATAGTTCTTTAATTGTCACGCTATGCTTTAGCTTATGTGACAGTTTGAATAATGTACAAATGTTACCTGAAAGCATTAACATATTATTGAAAGATTTTCCTCTTTCATCAGAGGGAATGGCATGGTTAGTGCCAGCATTCGTGATGCTTGTAGTGAGCATTTTTATAGGAAAGTTATTTACTAACATTAAAAAATAAAATTGCGGCATTTTTTAGCCGCATATCTTTATAATCTAGTTTTTTCTCCGCCAAATTCATCTAATAAATTTTCGGTGAGTTTGGCTAAAATACCTGTCATCAGTACAAAATCTGCATCGAAACGCTGTGCAAAATCTTCTTTCAGAATATCATCATTTTTTTCTCGTACACTATCTGCAAATTTTAAACGTTTGAGGGTGCAATCTTCGTTAAAAACGAAAGTTAAGGTATCTTCCCATTCTAAGGCTAATTTGCTCACTACTTTTTTGCCATCTTGCAGAAGTGCGAGAATTTCTTCATTTTCTAATGGTTGTTTTTTACAACGGATAACGCTGTCTTCCTGACTGCCACGAAGCTCGGCTTCTTCTAATGCAAGTAACCAATGCGGTAAGCTATCTTGAAGGATCCAATTCGTTAAAATCGTGCTGGGTTCATTAGCAAAGGCTAAAGGCACAACAGGGAGCGAACCTAAGGATTTACGCAGTAATGCGAGCGCATCTTCCGCGCGTTTACTCGATGCTGCATCAACATGAACAAGATTATTTTCTGTATCAATCCATAGCGCGGTATGCTGATTTTTACTAAACGCACGAGGTAATAAATTCATCACGACATCATTTTTTAATGTTTGTTTTTCTACCTTTTTAAGTTTGCGATTTTCTTTTTGTTCAAGGCTTTCAATGCGTTCATCAAGTTCACGTTTGACCACATTTGCTGGCAAGATTTTTTCCTCTTTTTTGGCGATTAATAGAATTTGTTTTCCAACAGAAAAATAGAGTAAATCAGCGCCTCGTAATGGAGCTGACCATCCAAATTTACTTTGATCTTGAGCACCGCAAGGATGGAATTGACAATCTTCCAGTTGAGTTTGTAGCTGTGCAAGATCCCAATCTAGCGGTTTAGTCAGTCTATAAGTCATTAAATTTTTGAACCACATCGTAACACTTCCTTCAATATAGGGTAGAATGTGCGGCATTATAGCCCATAAAAGTAGGAAAAACGATGCAACACAAATTGATTGCCTTTATTGGCGGCGGCAATATGGCGCAGGCTATTATTCTTGGCTTGTTGAAACAAGGTTATCCTGCCGAGCAAATTATTGTGAATGATCCGAATGAGGAAAAAAGAGCATTTTTTGCTAATCTTGGCGTGGCAACGTCAGAAAATAATGTGGAAAGTGCAACCAAAGCGGAAGTTGTGTTGCTTGCGGTAAAACCTCAAATGATGGCTGAAGTTTGTTCGTCGCTAAGTGCGGTGGATTTTTCTGATAAATTATTAATTTCCATTGCTGCGGGTATTTCAACTGAACGCTTGAACGCATTAATTCCAAGTATAAAATCAATAGTGCGCGTCATGCCAAATACGCCCGCATTAGTGGGGGAAGGCATGGCGGGGTTATTTGCACCAAAAAATACGAGTGAAAATTACCGCACTTTTGCACAAGATTTATTGGGAACTGTGGGAAGAACGGTTTGGGTGGATGATGAAACTCAAATGCACGCAGTAACCGCTGCTTCAGGAAGTAGCCCCGCTTATTTCTTTTTAATGCTGGAAGTGATGCAGCAAGCCTTAATCAAAATGAATATAGATGAAAAAACTGCGCGTGAATTAGTGCAGCAATCCATGCTTGGTGCAGCAAAAATGGTGATAGAAAATCCGCAAATTGCACTTTCAACTTTGCGTGAAAATGTCACCTCGAAAGGTGGCACCACTGCGGCAGCGTTAGCAGTATTTGACGCACAACATTTTAATCAAACAATAGAGCAAGCTATGCAGGCTTGTTTGTCTCGTTCACAAGAAATGGAAACTTTATTCTGATGCAAGTTCGTCCTTTTTATTGGCTCGCACTGAGCTTTCTAGGTTACTACTGCGCTTATGGTGTGTTTTTGCCGTTTTTCCCCGCATGGTTGAAATCACAACAATATGGTGAAGAAATGATTGGTTTAGTTATCGGGAGTGCTTATATTTTTCGATTTGCGGGCGGATTATTTTTTTCATCGCTGATTAAAAAAGCCAATCATATTATTAGTTCCTTACGTCTATTGGCGTTAGCATCGGCCATTATTATGGCGGCAATGAGCTTAGTTGCGCATAATTTTTGGCTGTTATTTATTGCTATCGGTTTATATGCCTCTGTGAATTCAGCGGGAATGCCGATTGGAGATTCGTTGGCATCCACTTGGCAACGACAAATAGGCTTGGATTACGGTAAAGTACGTTTGATTGGTTCTGCTGCTTTTATTCTTGGTGTAGTTGTGTTCGGTGGCATGATTGGCTGTGTTGGCGAGCAAAATATCGTGTGGATTTTAACCGCACTTTTATCCTTCTATACTATCATTCAGCTTTTAAAACCAACCATTCCCCCAAAAGATGAGATACCTGAAGGTGGCGCTCAAAATAATATTAGTTTTATTGCGTTACTGAAAAATCCTATTACATTGCGGGTCATGATTGCAGTGGGGCTTATTCAAGGCTCTCATGCGGCTTATTATGTGTATAGCACGATTTATTGGACAAGCATTGGAATTTCTGTTTCACAAACTAGCTTACTTTGGGGCATTGGGGTATTAGCAGAAATTGTATTATTTTTCTTTTCTCGTCGCTTATTTCAAAATATTTCTATCAGTGTGCTGCTTTATATTTCTGCGCTTGCGTGCATCGGACGCTGGGCTGTAATGGGATATGTTGAAGATTTTTGGTTGATATTCTTATTGCAACTTATGCATAGTTTGACTTATGCCGTTTGCCATTATGCGATTGTTCGCTATATCACCACGCAACCGCAAAGTCATATTGCGAAGTTGCAAGGTTTGTATAATGGCTTATCGAATGGGGTGCTAATTGCCATTTTCACTGCGATTGCAGGCACGATTTATCCAACGTCGCCGGCGATGACATTTTTATTTATGAGTATCATTGCGGCAGCCGCATTTTTTGTGATTCCACGTAAGTTAAATGCCTTTTTGATTGTTCAGCATAAATAGGATGAATCGCTTTCCTTGTAGAAAAGTAATATGAAAAATCTAGCGCTCATTGATTTGTTTCTTAATGAATATTGGATTGAAAAAGGGCTTTCAGAAAATACCGTTCAATCTTATCGTTTGGATTTAACCGCACTTTGTGATTGGTTGGATAAAAACGACTTGTCTTTGGAAACCTTAGATGCTGTTGATTTGCAAGGTTTTCTAGGTGAACGCTTGGAGAAAGGTTACAAAGCCACGAGCACCGCGCGAATGTTAAGTGCAATGCGTAAACTTTTCCAATATTTATATCGGGAAAAATACCGAGTGGATGATCCAAGTGCGGTGCTAAGTTCGCCTAAATTACCCAGTCGCCTACCAAAATATTTAACTGAGCAACAAGTGTCAGATTTACTCAATACGCCAGATGTTGAAGTGCCTTTGGAGTTGCGTGATAAAGCAATGTTAGAATTGCTTTATGCAACTGGGCTTCGTGTCACGGAGTTAGTTTCGCTTACAATTGAAAACATGAGCGTGCAACAAGGCGTGGTGCGAGTGATTGGTAAAGGGAATAAGGAACGTATTGTGCCAATGGGGGAAGAAGCTGCCTATTGGGTTCGTCAATTTATGCTTTATGGTCGCCCTGTGCTATTAAATGGGCAGAGTTCTGATGTTGTGTTTCCAAGTCAGCGCGCACAGCAAATGACTCGTCAAACTTTCTGGCATCGTGTAAAACATTATGCCATTCTCGCGGATATTGATGCTGGTGCACTTTCCCCTCACGTTCTTCGGCATGCTTTTGCCACCCATTTAGTGAATCATGGTGCGGATTTACGCGTGGTGCAAATGTTGCTAGGGCATACAGATTTATCCACAACACAGATTTATACTCATGTGGCAAAAGAGCGATTGAAACGATTGCATGAAAGATTTCATCCTAGAGGGTAATTAAAAACGCGTAGTAATGAAATAAGCTGTTTTAAATTATTCCTTTATCTGAATATTTCATATTAATCTTCAGGTAAAGCATTTAGAACTGCTTTCACTAAAGTTGCTAGTGGAATGGCAAAAAATACGCCCCAGAACCCCCACAATCCACCGAAAATTAATACTGAAATAATGATCGCTAATGGATGTAAGTTTACTGCCTCAGAGAATAAATAAGGAACAAGTAAATTGCCATCTAAAAGTTGACTTATGGCAAAAGCAACGATGATATACCAAAATGTTGGGCTTACACCAAATTGGAATAATGCGACCAAGGCAACAGGAATGGTGACAATCACAGCTCCGATATAAGGCACTAACACTGAAAGCCCTACAGCAAATGCTAAGAGAAGTGGATAATTCAAGCCAAAAATAAGAAAAATAATATAAGTAATTAGAGTTACAATCAAAATTTCTAATAATTTACCATGAATATAATTAGAAATTTGTTGTTGCATTTCTATCCAAACCTTGAAAGCTAAATGACGATTTCTTGGCAGAAAGCGGCTCACCCCTTGTAAAAGTTCTTTTTTATCTTTTAACATGAAGAACATCATTAGTGGTACTAAGAAAGCATAAATACCGAGAGAAACTAAGTTCATAATTGATGTTAAAGACAGTTTCACCACTGATTCACCAAAACCAAGAATTTTTTCTCGTACGGAATTAAAAATGGAATCTACCATAGAATAATCAATGAGTTCTGGATAATGCTCTGGTAGATTAAGTAACCATTCATTGAGTTTATTAAACATCGCAGGTAAATCGCTTAATAAGGAAATACTTTGATTCCAAAGCATTGGTACAAGAATTAAAAAGAATATGGTAGCGATACTGATAAAGCTACCAAAGACAAGAATAGTGGCCATGATCCTTGGAAAGCGTAAACGTAAGTTTAAGAAACGAATTGGCATTTCGAGTAAATAGGCTAATACGATAGCAATAAGCAGCGGTGCGATTAGATTTCCAAAAAAATAAATAGCGAGGAAGCCAAACAATAAAATAGCAAGTAACCCCATTGTTTGAGGATCGCTTAATCGGCGTATATACCAATTTCTCAACATTTCTAACATAGTACTTCTCAATGAACATTTTTAGTCATTATAAGTGAAATTATTTATTGTTTATAGTTGGCACCTGACTAATCTTTTAAATTCTTTAACATTTCTACCTAGATTTTGTTATTAAAACAAAATTTGTGTCGCATTTTGGTTATGACTGAGTTTTGTATAGCAAGTGCGGTTATTTTTTCTTAATTTCGGAGCAAAATATGTCAGGTATTTTTACTCAAAGCCCTGCAAATCGTCGTCGTTATGGCGTAGCTATTTTTGTAGGCATCATCGCAGGAATTATTTCTGCATTTGTAAAATGGGGAGCTGAGCATCCATTTCCACCACGCAGCCCAATTGATTTCTTTGCCGCAGCTTGTAAAGTGGATGTGACAGGTTTAAGTCAAGACCAGATTCTTTCTGTATGCTCACGTGCATTTCTAAATCCACCACATGTTTTTTTACGTGATTACATTGGTATTGACCCTACTCAAGCTGCATTTACATTTGCGGATCATGCATTTAACTGGATTGGTGTCACGCATATTATTTTCTCTTTAGTATTTGCTATTGGTTATTGTATAGTTGCAGAACGCTTCCCTAAAATTAAATTTTGGCAGGGTATCGGAGCTGGTATTATTGCCAATATTTGTGTTCACTATATTACTTTTCCTGCATTAGGTTTAACACCGCCAGTTGCAGAGTGGCCATTATATGAACATATTTCAGAATTAGTGGGACATATTTTCTGGTTCTGGACTATTGAAGTGATTCGTCGTGATTTACGTAATCGCATTACAAATGAACCAGATGCTGAGATTCCATTAGGTCAGGTACGTTAATTTCTCTGGCTAATACGAAGATAACTGCATATTAGGAAACTAAGTGCAGTTATTTTTTTCATTTTAAATAGAATATGAATAATATATTTAGTATTTTTTGTTTAATCGCAAGATAAAATTTTAAGCGTTGTAAGTTTTTAATATTGGTGGGTCGTGAAGGATTCGAACCTTCGACCAACGGATTAAAAGTCCGCTGCTCTACCGACTGAGCTAACGACCCAATTAGATGATTTTAAAGTAAATTTTAAAATCTTTGGATTGGTGTTTAAATGGTGCCCGAAGCCAGACTTGAACTGGCACGCCTCGAAAGGCGAGGGATTTTAAATCCCTTGTGTCTACCGATTCCACCACTCGGGCATATAGACAACTAACATTTGCGTATTATGGAGGCGTGTCCCGGAGTCGAACCGAGCTACATGGATTTGCAATCCAGTGCATAACCGCTTTGCTAACACGCCACGAATTGGAGCGGGAAACGAGGCTCGAACTCGCGACCCCGACCTTGGCAAGGTCGTGCTCTACCAACTGAGCTATTCCCGCATTCGCTGTTAGTGGTGCGCATTTTACGGAAATTTAAAAAGCTGTCAATCATAGAGTAAAAAATTTTTTTTAACCGTTTAAAAAAGATTCATTTTGTTTAAATAATTCTCACAAAATGATGAATAAATAGAAATTTATTCAATTACATAATTTCTGCTTTTATCACTTTCCCCTTTATGCCAAAATGTTCAGCATATTTTATAGCATGAAAGTGCGGTGAATTTTTATTGTTTTTAGAGGATGTTATGATACAACAATATGCAATTGATACCTTATTAGCGCAAGCTGGTAATCGAAGTGATAAGAGAACTGGTTCAGTTTCTGCGCCAATTTTTCTTTCTACGGCTTATGGGCATCATGGAATTGGTGAGAGTACAGGGTTTGACTATACGCGGACTAAAAACCCAACTCGTACAGTATTAGAAGAAACGATAGCTAAATTAGAAAATGGAGATCGTGGTTTTGCTTTTTCTTCTGGTATGGCTGCAATTCAAGTTTTGATGACGCTTTTCACTGCTCCAGATGAATGGATCGTTTCTAGCGATGTGTATGGTGGTACTTATCGACTATTAGATTTCTCTTATAAAAATAACAATAGTGTAAAGCCTGTTTATGTCAATACAGCATCTACTTCTGAAATTGAGGCGGCAATTAATCCAAATACGAAAGCGATTTTTATTGAAACTCCATCAAATCCTTTAATGGAAGAATGTGATGTGGTTGAAATTGCAAAACTTGCGAAAAAACATAACTTGATGTTGATCGTGGACAATACGTTTTTAACACCAGTGCTTTCTCGTCCATTGGATTTAGGCGCAGATGTGGTGATTCACAGCGGGACTAAATATATTGCTGGTCATAATGATGCACTTGTTGGTTTGATTGTTGCGAAAGGGCAAGAACTTTGTGATCGCATTTCTTATATTCAAAATGGTGCAGGTGCGGTGCTTTCACCTTTTGATTCTTGGCTGACTATTCGTGGTATGAAAACCCTTTCTTTGCGCATGAAACGTCATCAAGAAAATGCCCAAGCTATTGCGGAGTTTTTAAAAGCTCAACCACAAGTGGAATCTGTGCTTTATCCAAATAAGGGTGGGATGTTGTCTTTCCGTTTGCAAGATGAAGCTTGGGTTAATACATTCTTAAAATCCATCAAATTGATTACTTTTGCAGAAAGTCTAGGAGGCACAGAAAGTTTTATTACTTATCCTGCCACTCAAACTCATATGGATATTCCAGAATCTGAGCGTGTAGCCCGTGGAATTACGAATACCTTGCTGCGTTTTTCAGTCGGTATTGAAGATGTAGAAGATATTAAGGCTGATTTATTACAGGCATTTTCTAATTTGAAATAATGAGGATGAAGTGAGATTTTACTTGCTATTTAGTTTTTGACAATTAAAACAATAAGTTTACATTTGTTAAAACAGTGTTATTCTTCATTTCACTAGTAAATCAAAAATGTTCTTGTTTTGAACATTATTCATAAAATAAGGAAATAAAAATGAGCGAAGTATTACATATTAATGATGCTGATTTTGAAAGTATCGTTGTGAATTCAGATATCCCTGTATTATTAGATTTTTGGGCACCGTGGTGTGGTCCTTGTAAAATGATTGCACCTGTTTTAGATGAGCTTGCTCCTGAATTTGCAGGTAAAGTAAAAATTGTAAAAATGAATGTGGATGATAACCAAACAACGCCAGCACAATTTGGTGTTCGTAGTATCCCAACATTATTATTGATCAAAAATGGTCAAGTTGTTGCTACTCAAGTTGGGGCATTACCAAAAATACAATTGGCAAATTTTATTAATCAACACATTTAATTTTATGTTCTATAAAGCCATACAGTTACAAATTGTATGGCTTTTTTATATCACCTATCATTTTAATTTGAGTGGTTCTTTGTTTTAGTTATTTTATGATGACTGTGTTGAGCGTTCCGTTTTCCAGTTTGAAGATCATTATGAGAAAATAAGAAATATCACAAACGAAAAAAGTCTAAGACATCAAGATATTTATTTTTTGATGTAAGATTTTAATGTTTGTTCCACTTCATAAATCCAATCCAACTCATGCTGCGTGAAACCCGCTTGAATACGAGCATCGGTATTAATGACACCTTTAAAAATTACAATACGGTATTTGTGTAACAGCTCAGTAAAGCACTTCATCGCATCCAAACCACGTTTTTTAGAAAGTGCGTGATACCAATGATTGCCAATATACACATGGCCAATTTCATCGCGCAAAATAATATCCAAAATGTTCACTGCGGCAAAATCTTTACGTTGTGCGATTTTCTCTTGCAGAACCGGTGTTGCATCGAGGCCTCTTGCTTCTAATACACGAGGAACTAACGCCATTCGTTCCCAAATATCGTGCGCGGTGGCTTGCGCCATTTCCCATAATCCAGCATGGGCTTCAAAATCACCATATTGATAACCCAATGTTTTCAAATGTTCATTGACTAAGGAAAAGTGTGTACTTTCTTCACGAGCGACACGCAGCCAATCTTTTATAAAAGCCAAACCTTCACTAAGTTCTTCTTGTGCATTACGTCCGAATCGCCAAGCGGCATCTAGGCCTAAATTGATTGCATTAAACTCAATATGTGCGATAGCGTGCAATGTAGCTGCATAGCCTTCTTCTGTGGCAAAAGAACGTTTTGGCACATCTTTCGGTGCAACTAAGAGCGGTTTTTCAGGAAAAGCGGCAATATTATCTTGCGGTACGACTTCGGGAAAATCTTCTAATTTAATCAACTGAATTTGTGGCAGAAGATTATCGTAGAGATCATTAACTAAACTGCATTTTTCTTGTGGATTTGCTGTTTTTAGTGCGGTTTCAACTTGTTGCCAAAATTGTGTAATAAGTGCGGTCATTTTTTCTCTCTTATTCGTTAAAACGGATCAAGCCTTCTTGTTGTGTTGTCGCGATTAATTGACCATCTTGCGAGAAAATCTGCCCACGTGCTAAGCCTCGCCCTCCAAAGGCATTGTTGCTTTCAATTGCGTGTAAATGCCAGTGATTTAAATCAAATGGACGATGGAACCAAATACTGTGATCAATGGTTGCCACTTTCATTCCTTTTTGTAAAAAGCCTTTTTCGTGCGGATGAAGTGCGGTCAAAATACAGTGAAAATCGGAAAAATAAGCCAATAAACATTGCTGAATTTTTATATCAAGCGGCGTTTCACCATTGGTTTTAAACCAAGAATATTGCTCGGCTGGCAATTTTGTCCCATTAAATGGGTTATTCAAATATTTGGTGTGTACCTCAAATGGACGCTCTGCGGCAAATTTTTCATTGAGTGGTTCTGGCAAGGTTTGAGCCACATTTTGTAGCATCACATTTTCATCTGTAAAGTCTTCAGGTGTACCAACATTTGGCATCGTATTTTGATGTTCAAAACCTTTTTCAGGCACTTGGAAAGAAGCGGTTACATGACAAATGGTATTTTTATGTTGAATGGCTTTCACGCGTAATGCAGAAAAGTTACGCCCTTCACGCAAGGTTTCCACATCGTAAATAATCGGATATTGGCTGTCTCCCGGAGCAAGAAAATAGGCATGACAAGAATGTAAAATGCGATCTTCAGGCGCGACCTGCATTGCTGCTGATAATGCTTGAGCCACAACTTGCCCGCCAAATACTTGGCGAAAACCTAAATCTTGGCTTTCTCCACGAAAGATTAAATCATCAATTTTTTCAAGTTTAAGAAGATGAATGAGGTTATTGAGAATATCTGACATATTGCTTTCCTTGAGGATAAGAACAAGTGCGGTTATTTTAGCGGAGATTTTGGGGAATGCCAAAGCTAGAAACAAAAAGCACGCATTAAAAAACGCGTGCTTTTGCTAGAGTGTTAATCAAAGGTGTTTAACTCTTCTTTTCACTTCTTCCTGTTTTCCCGCATTAAAGGGGCGAGCATCAGGGCTGCCTAGATAGCCACATACGCGGCGAGTGACAGACACTTTTGTGCTATCATGATTGCCACATTTCGGGCAAACAAAACCTTTACTGGTACATTCAAATTCGCCAGTGAAACCACATTCATAACATTCGTCAATCGGTGTGTTTGTGCCGTAGTAAGGTACGCGATCGTAGCTATAATCCCACACATCTTCCAATGCTTTTAAGTTGTGTTGAATATTTGGATATTCGCCGTAGCAAATAAAACCGCCGCTGGCGAGTGGGGGATATGCCATTTCAAAATCCAGTTTATCGTAAGGATTCACTTTCTTTTCTACATCTAAGTGGTAACTATTCGTGTAGTAGCCTTTATCCGTGACGCCTTCAATCACGCCAAATTTTTTGGTGTCTAGACGGCAGAATCGGTCGCATAAGTTTTCGCTTGGCGTGGAGTAAAGACTGAAGGCATAGCCTGTTTCTTTTTGCCAGCGTTTTACTGCCTCGCTAAGGTGACGAACAATCGAAATGCCTTTTTCGCGTAATTGTTCATCATCAAAAATATGTCCTTTGTTATATAGCGCATTAATGGTTTCGTGAATACCGATATAGCCGAGCGAAATAGAGGCGCGTCCATTTTTGAAAATTTGTGCCACATTTTCATCCGCTTTTAACCGCACTCCGCATGCGCCTTCCATGTAGAGAATGGGAGCAACGCGAGCTTTGGTATTTTCAAGGCGGGCAATACGCGTCATTAATGCTTTTTTCGCAATAGCTAAACGCTCATCTAAAGTGCGGTAGAAATCTTCTTCGTTTTTAGACTCCAACGCAATACGCGGTAAATTCAAACTCACCACACCCAGATTATTACGCCCATCGTGAATTTCATGTCCGTCTTCTTCGTATGCACCTAAAAAGCTACGGCATCCCATTGGGGCTTTAAAAGAGCCTGTGACTTTAACAACCTGATCGTAATTGAGAATATCTGGATACATACGTTTTGATGCACATTCCAATGCGAGTTGTTTGATATCGTAATTTGGATCGCCTTTAGTTTGGTTCAAGCCTTTTTTGATGGTGAAAACAAGTTTTGGAAATACTGGCGTTTTATGATTTTTTCCGAGTCCACGAATCCGATTTTTCAAAATAGCTTGCTGAATTAAACGGGATTGCCAGCTTGTACCTAAACCAAAACCAAAGGTCACAAATGGTGTTTGTCCATTCGAAGTATGTAGTGTATTAACTTCATATTCTAAAGATTGGAAGGCATCGAAACATTCTTTTTCAATCAATGCTTTTGCGTAACCTTCAACATCAGGCACATTCCATTCTTGGGCATGTTTGAGGTGTTTTTCGTAACTGATTTGCACATAAGGGGAAAGTACTTCATCAATACGGTTAATAGTTGTGCCACCGTAAATATGGCTGGCGACTTGGGCGATAATTTGTGCTGTCACTGCCGTTGCGGTGCCGATAGATTTAGGGGGTTCGATTTCCGCATTGCCCATTTTGAAACCACGAGAAAGCATCCCTTCTAAATCCACTAACATACAGTTAAACATTGGGAAGAACGGCGCGTAATCTAAATCGTGATAATGAATTTCACCTTTTTCGTGAGCCTCCACCACATCGCGTGGAAGAATATGGTGTTTGGCATAATGTTTTGCCACAATTCCTGCTAGCAAATCCCGTTGCGTTGGAATCACTTTCGCGTCTTTATTGGCGTTTTCGTTAAGTAATTCGACGTTGCTTTGTTCAATCAAACCTTCAATTTCTTTTGTTAGCTGGCTACGTTTTTCGCGGGCTAAATCACGATCATGACGATATTCAATATACGCACGAGCAACCTCGGGATAACGACTTGCCATCAATTTATCTTCAACGATTTTTTGAATCTGATTAATATCAATCTCGCCGTGATGATGGGTGAAAATTTCATTCCCTACTTCTTGCCCAATTTGGTGGCAATAAAATTCATCGGAAATATTGACCGCACTTGCGGCTTTTTTAATGGCATTGATGATACGTTGAATCTCAAACTCTGCACGAGAACCATCGCGCTTGATGACCCCAAAGTTACTCATAATATAGCTCCAATATATAGTGTTTTTGAAATGCGGAGTGCACTATATATAGATCTAAAAAGATAATCAACACACAATATGTAGTGTTTTTAGGCATTTTATTGTAAGAGAATTTTGTTAAAGATTGATTTTATTAGAAAAATATCAAATTAAGTTGTTGAGAACTTTTCTCAAATATTTTTTGATTTTGTGAGCGAGATCAAAGTTTTGATTTTTTAACTAGAGGGAGAGGGTGAATAATAAAATTAATCATATAATTTTTATTGATGGATATAAAAAACGGCCGAAAAATCGACCGCTCTTTTTATCTTATAGCTTATGCCGCAACCATTACCATAGCAGGGCGAATGACTCGACCATTTAAGGTGTAGCCTTTTTGCAATACGACGCTAATTTGATTGCTTTCAAAGCCTTCAGCAGGTTGCATTGAAATGGCTTGATGTAAATCAGGATTAAATGCTTCACCGACAACCCCCACAGCTTCCACGCCAAAACGACCAACGGTTGAAACTAATTCTTTTAAGGTTAGTTCTACGCCGTCAAATAAGGCTTTTACGCTTTCATCTTCTTTATTTGCTGGAGTGGCAAGTGCGCGCTCTAGGTTATCGATAGTATTCAAAATGTCTTTTGAGAATTTTTCCAATGCGAATTTATGTGCTTTTTCAACGTCTTGTTCAGTTCGACGACGAAGATTTTCAATTTCAGCACGAGAGCGAAGTAAAATATCCTGTTCTTTGTTTGCCGCTTCTTCTATTTGAGTTTTTAGTTGCTCTTCAAGTTCTTGCACTCGGGCAATTGCTTCTTCTAAAGGATCAAGTTTTTGAGAAGGCTCTGTTTGTTGCATTTCTTCCACAACTGCTTCTTCTTTTTCTACTTCTGAGGTTTCAATTTTTTGTTCTTGTTCTGACATTTTTTTCTCCGTAAATACAAAATTCGCCATAGTCGTTAGCTATAGTCTAACAAAAAACTATATAATGACGAAAATGTTAAATTCAAGTGCGGTTTATTTTATGAATAATTTATATCGTTCCTTTAAAACCATTGGGCTTGTAGGAAAACCTAGAAATGACATTAACCTACAAATGCACAAAAATTTGTTTCACTGGTTAACGGAACGTGGCTATCAAGTAATGATGGAAAAAGATGTTGCTGAAAAACTAGGGCTTCCTGCAGAAAATCTTGCAACACTTGATGAAATTGGTTGCCAAGCACAGTTGGTTATCGTGATTGGTGGGGATGGCAATATGTTGGGGCGTGCTCGCGTATTAGCAAAATATGATATTCCATTGATTGGCATCAACCGTGGTAATTTGGGATTTTTAACAGATATTGACCCGAAAAATGCCTATGCTCAACTTGAAGCTTGTTTAGAACGCGGTGAATTCTTCGTCGAAGAACGTTTTTTATTGGAAGCAAAAATTGAGCGTGCAGGTGAAATTGTATCGACAGGTAATGCAGTGAATGAGGCGGTTATTCACCCTGCGAAAATTGCGCACATGATTGATTTTCATGTATATATCAATGATAAGTTTGCATTTTCACAACGTTCTGATGGATTAATTGTTTCTACTCCAACAGGCTCTACGGCTTATTCTCTTTCCGCTGGTGGCCCGATTTTGACTCCAAACCTTAATGCAATTGCATTAGTGCCAATGTTTCCACATACATTAACTTCTCGTCCTCTTGTTATTGATGGTGATAGCAAAATATCGATTCGTTTTGCTGAGCATAATACATCTCAATTGGAGGTGGGCTGTGATAGTCAAATAGCCTTACCTTTTACGCCTGATGACGTGGTGCATATTCAAAAAAGCGAGCATAAACTCCGATTGCTTCACCTAAAAAATTATAATTATTACAATGTATTAAGTACCAAATTAGGTTGGCTGAAATCATTTTGATTTTTATAAAAAGCCTAGTGGAAATGTATCAGTAAAATACTGTAAAAAAATCCTTTACTGTAAATTAAATCAGCTGTAATATGATTGATATACAGTTAAAGGATTTTGCTATGCTTACTCAACTTACTATCAATAATTTTGCGATTGTTCGCCAGCTTGATATCGAATTGGCGAAAGGAATGTCTGTTATTACTGGAGAAACTGGGGCTGGTAAATCTATTGCCATTGATGCTTTAGGTTTATGTTTCGGACAAAGAGTAGAAACCTCAATGGTACGCGAAGGGCAAGAACGTGCAGAAATTTGTGCAACTTTCCAACTAGAATCGCATAATCCTGCTTATCAATGGTTGAATGAGCAAGAATTACAAGATCCAGATAATCCAACTGAATGTATTTTGCGTCGTGTGATTAATGCGGACGGACGTTCTAAAGCTTTTATTAATAGTACTCCTGTATCCGCGTCTCAATTAAAAGAAATTGGTCAATATCTTGTTCATATTAATGGGCAGCACGCTTCTCAATTATTGCTAAAAAATGACTATCAGCTTCAGTTAGTTGATAATTTTACCGCTCATTCTGAATTACTTGTGAAAATGCGTAAAGATTATCAGGCATGGAAAAATCTTCAAAATCAAGTTAAAACCTTTCAACAAAAAGTGGCAGAAAATGAAGCTCGTAAACAACTTTTACAGTATCAAGTGGATGAGTTAGATGAGTTTAACCTTCGACCAAATGAATATTTGGAATTAGAAGATGAACAACGTCGTTTATCTAGCAGTGAACAGTTAACTCAACTTTCTCAATCAGCCCTGCAAATTTTAAGTGAAAATGATACGGTAAATATCGATAGCTTGCTTTATCGTGCGACACAATATATTGATGAATTAGCTGAACTTGATCCGCAATATGCTGAAGTGCAAAGTATGTTGAACGATGCGTTGATTCAAGTGCAAGAAGCAACCAGTGAAGTGCGAAATTTATCGGGTAATATCGAGCAAGATCCTCAACTTTTACAGGAAATCGAACAAAGAATTAGTCAGGCTTTACAACTTGCTCGTAAACATCAAGTTAAACCTGAAGATCTTGTAGAACATCACAAAAAATTAAAAGCAGAATTAACCGCACTTTTAGATTTTTCTGAAAGTGAAGAGATGTTGATTGAGCAAGAAAAACTCGCATTTGAACAAATGCAAGCAACGGCTAAAGCATTAACTGCAAGTCGTCAGCAATCTGCAGCTCGCTTAGCGCAGGATGTCACGCAGTCGATAAAACAACTTGCAATGGAAAATGCAGAATTTTATGTAGAGTTGAATACGGATTTAGATAAAGTGGGATCAAACGGTGCGGATAATGTGATTTTTACTTTGCGTAGTAATTTAGGTCAACAACCTCAACCGTTAGCTAAAATTGCCTCTGGTGGTGAGCTTTCTCGTATTTCTTTAGCCATTCAAGTTTTAACTTCTGATCAATCGGCTATTCCAACGTTAATTTTCGATGAAGTGGACGTGGGCATTAGCGGAAAAACAGCAAGTGTTGTCGGAAAACTTTTACGTCAATTAAGTGAACGCTGCCAAGTATTATGCGTAACTCACTTGCCACAGGTTGCTTGTCATGGCCATCATCAGTTCAATGTGGAAAAATTTACTGTGGATAATAAAACTGAAACACAAATGACCGCACTTTCACAAGCTGAACGTGTACCAGCCTTGGCAAGACTCTTGGGCGGAAGTGAAATTACCGAATTAGCCTTAGCCAATGCGCAGGAAATGCTAGATTTAGTTCATTAAAATGGGATTTAATTACTATTTTATGAACTAAATAGCTTATCCCAAAATGTTTGAATAAATGACCGCTCTTTGACAAATTCAGTTTCATCCACAACGGAGGATTTACCTATCAAATTTAAATGGTGAATAGCGTTGCGTAAATCAACATAACATTGTTTTAATGTGTCGCACTCTGTTTGGCTAATAATTTGAGCCTCAGCCATATCATCGAAAATACGTACGTTGTCTGACCATTTTGTCAATTGTGGATTTTGTGGGGCATTGGCAAGCATTAAATATTGAGCGATAAATTCTATATCAGTGATACCACCGCGATCTGTTTTAAGATTAAATTCACCATCTTTTGAATGGGACAAATGTGTGAACATTTTTTCTCGCATCTCCACAACATCTCGTTTTAATTGCTCAATATCTCGTGATGCAGAAAGTACTTGTTGGCGGATATGCTCAAATTTAGCTTTAAGAGATGATTCACCAAATACAGGGCGAGCACGCACAAGCGCTTGTTTTTCCCATGTCCAAGCTTCATTTAATTGATAATGGGCAAATGCAGAAAGAGAGCAGCCAATTAAGCCAGCATCGCCAGAAGGGCGCAGGCGCATATCTGCCTCATAAAGTACGCCAGAGGAAGTATTTATGCTGAAAATACTTACAATCTTTTGCGCCAAACGCAGATAAAATTGATTGCTATCAATCACTTTTTTGCCACCTGTTGTTTGACTTTCTACGGCATCGTACAAAAATACGAGGTCTAAATCAGATTTATAACCGAGTTCAATCCCCCCCAGTTTTCCATAACCAATCACTAAAAATCCTTTTTCGTCATTTTGTAAATGTTCAGGTACACCAAATCTAGACGAAACTTGTTTCCAAGCTAGATTCACAACAACTTCAATAATCGCTTCGGCAAGATAGGTTAAATGATCGCTTACCTTCATCACCGGTAATGCTCCCAAGATATCTGCCGCGGCCACTTTTAATAGGGTTGCTTGTTTAAATTGACGTAAAGCATCAATAAGTTGTTCTTCATCATCAGGTGGTAAACGAAGCAAATATTGGTGTAACTCTGTAGGATATTGGGTAAATGGCAACGGATGGCGTAGCGCTTCTGTATTAAGCAATTCATCTAATAAAATAGGGTGGCGAGCAAGTTGTTCTGAAATAAGTTGAGACTGTGCACAAAGTTCAATAACTTGCTGAAGGGCACGAGGGTTTTCCAATAATAATTCTAAATAAGTTGTGCGACTCGAAATTTTCTCAATAATATTTAGAATGCGGGGAAGCAAAGTGCGGTAATTTTCTTGTTCAAAAATGAGTGCAAGTACTGTTGGCATTAAATGACTCAAAACATCACGCCCACGTGAACCAATCACTCTGTGATTTAGGCTGTCTTTGAATTGAGCAAGCTTTTCTAAAACTTCGTCAATATTATTTTCTGATACACCACTCTCTAATAATGTCTGTTCAATATCCTCAAAATCTGCTTCTAAAAAATCTTGCCATTGGCTATCAGTTTGTGAAGGTTCATCTTGTTCATCACCGATTAATTGAGTAAATACCGCCCGCACTTTTTCTTGTTTTTGTTGTAAAGTGCGGTAAAAATCGTCCCAATTTTCTATTGGATAATGTTTTTCGATGGTTTGATTATTTTCATTTAAACAAGTGAATGTTTTGCACGCCTCGACTAAACGAATTTGATCTATTTCATCGGTTGGTAATGTTTGAGTTTGTTGATCGTTAATTGCTTGTAGAATGTTTTCTACGCGACGTAAAAAAATATAACTTTCACGTAAATCGTGGAATTGTTGCTCGGTAATTAATCCTAGTTTGGTAATTTCAGGCAAGATCTTTAAGAGTGAATGTTGTTGCAGATTGATTTCTCGCCCGCCTCGAATGAGTTGAAAAACTTGCACGATAAATTCGACTTCACGAATACCACCCGCACCCAGTTTAATATTATCTTTTAAACCACGACGGCGTACTTCTCGCTCAATTTTGCCTTTCATTTCGCGTAAAGATTGAATCACACTAAAGTCAATATAACGGCGATACACGAAAGGGCGTAACATTTTTTGCAATTTAGATACGTTGGGATCCTTTGTTTGTGCGCCCAATACTCGCCCTTTAATCATTGCGTAGCGTTCCCAATCTCGACCTTGATCTTGATAATATTGTTCCATTGCCGCAAAGCTGAGAACAAGCGCACCGCTGTCGCCAAATGGGCGTAAACGCATATCGGTTCGATACACAAAACTATCAGAGGTAAATTCATCTAAGGCAGAAATAAGGCGTTGTCCTAAACGTGTGAAAAATTTTGTATTATCCACAGAACGTCGAGCATCCGTATTCTCAATGGATGTTTCCCCTTGTGATGGATAAGTGAAAATTAAATCAATATCTGAGGAAAAATTGAGTTCAAAGCCACCTAGTTTCCCCATTCCTAGAATATAAAGCTGTTGCGGATTGCCTTGTTCATCCATTGGCGTGCCCATCTCCGTACAGGCTTGATGATAAAGCCAATCGCGGGTAGCGATAATTAAACTTTCTGCAAGTTGTGAAAGCTGAACAAAAATTTCTTCTACAGTGGCAAGATTCAAACTTTGACAAAAACTTAATTTTGCCATTTCAATGTTACGGAATTGGCGTAATGTTTGATAGAGTGCGGTTTCGTCATGTACATTGGCTAACTCTCTATTCAAACGTTCAATATACGTAGAGCAATCTGCAAAACAGGGCGATTTTTCCCACCATTGTTTCCCTAAGTGCGGGTATTTTTGCAAGACTTTTTCCACAAAGTCAGACATTGTCATAGCATAGCCTAATTGGTAAATAGGCAGTTCAGGATGGTTTAAATTTTTTTGAATGGCGTCGTGAATTTTTTCTGGCGATAGTTCTGGAAAAGATTGGCACAGAATTGTGCCAAGAGATTGTAATTTTTGTTCAATGAGGGCAGAAAGTGCGGTCATTTTTTCTAACCTTTTTGATAGGAATCTAAGTGACGTAATACGGTTTCTTTCGCTTGTTGAGGTTGCAAACTATCTAGCCATTGTATTGGCGTTTTCCAACCTCGTAGCCAAGTGAGCTGGCGTTTAGCTAGCTGGCGCGTTGCGCAAATACCACGGAAAATCATTTCCTCGTGATCGTAATCGCCTTGTAAATATTCCCACATTTGACGGTAGCCCACACAGCGAATTGATGGTAGATTAATATTTAAATCTCCGCGAGAATAAAGTTTTTCCACTTCTGCTTGAAAGCCCAGTTCAATCATTTTATGAAAGCGTTGTTCAATGCGGTCATGCAAAATATGACGATCTTGCGGCGAAATTGCAAATTGCATGAAATCATAAGGCAAGCCTTCGCCTTTTTCTTCCGTCAGTTCTGTGAGTGATTTTCCTGTGATGTAAAAAACCTCTAAAGCACGATTGATTCGTTGAGAATCACTAGGGTTAATTCGAGCGGCAGAAATAGGATCGATTTTGGCGAGTTCTGTATGCAATGCTGCCCAACCTTGTTGAGCTGCTTTTTGTTCGATCTCGGCACGAATATTTTCATCAGCAGAAGGTAAGGGGGAAAGCCCTTCGATTAAGGCTTTGTAATACAACATCGTGCCGCCCACTAGTAACGGAATTTTACCTTGTGCGGTAATATCCGCCATTTCGCGTAGTGCATCATCGCGGAAATTCATTGCGGAATAGCTTTCTGATGGATCTAAAATATCAATCAAACGGTGAGGCGCAAGGGCAAGTTCTTCTTTTGATGGTTTCGCTGTGCCAATATCCATTCCTTTATAAATGAGCGCTGAATCCACACTAATCACTTCGACTGGAAGCGAGCTTCGTAGTTGAATGGCTAAATCTGTTTTACCGGAGGCTGTTGGGCCCATTAAAAAAATTGCGGTTGGTTTCATGAAGAATCTAAATTTCGTTTAATAAAGGCTGCCAGTTAACAGGTTTTAGCAACTGGGTAAATACCGTGCGATTTGTTTGCGTGAGTAAACGTTCTGTATCGCTCAATAAATTAAGTGCATCCGCTAAAGCATTAAAGGCTTTGCATTCTAATTGTGCGCAAAGTGCGGTTAAAAATGGTGATGAATTTTCCTCTCTAGTCAGCATTGCCATCACGCATTTTTGTAGATTTTGTGTACGCAATAAACTTGGCACTTTATTTAAGGTTAAGCGTAATTGTGCTTGATTTTCGATAAATTCAAAGCCAATTTTTTTGAAGTCATCTGAATATTGTTGCCATGCTTGAAATTGTGATTCAGTTAAGCGAAACACAATTGGAATCAATAAAGGCTGTTGTTCAATGTGTATTTGTTGTAAAGCCAATTGCCATTGCAAGCGTTGTAATTTTTCCAATGAAAGCAAAAAGAAATCTTGGTTCTGTTGTAATAACAGCGCGCGATTCTCAACAAGTGAAAGGGCGCGCAGATGTGATGAGCACCCAATTATTTCAGTTGAGATGATTTTAGCTGTATCTGAAATATTTTGTTGTGCAGTATTCGATATATCCTTTTGCTCTGTAGATGGTAATGTACGTAACAATTCACCATATAAACGTTGCTCAGTTTTACTCGGTGCATCAGAACGGTAATCTCGATAACCAGTACTTACATGATTTGGCAACACTGCTGTGTTAGAAAAGTGCGCTTGATTTTGCTGTGGTTTTTCATGATATTGTGGCGCAAAGATATTTTGCCCCGCAGCTGCACGATTAGGACGAATGCTGTAATTTGGTTGGGGTTCACGCACCATATTTTCTTCGTGATTTTCTACCGCACTTTGCTCTGTGTGCCAATTAAGCTGTTCTTGATTGTTTAGCGCATGGCTGATGCCTTCGTAAATAAAATCATGAATGAGGCGTTGTTGGTGAAAGCGCACTTCATGTTTGGTTGGATGAACATTGACATCCACATCATGCGGGTTTAAGTCAATAAACAACACAAATGCAGGATAAGCATCGGTTGGTAAATATTGTGCATAGGCTTGTCGAATAGCATGGCTGATCACTTTATCTCTCACCATTCGACCATTAATATAGCAATAACTTAAATCATTTTGAGTTCGGCTAAAATTTGGTGTGGCTACCCAGCCCGATAAGTGTAAATCATCGTGTTTCCAATCAATTCGTAAGGCATTTTTGACAAAATCATCTCCACAAATAGCTGCAACACGTTTTAGTTGCTGATTGAGCTCTTCGGCAGGACGATATTGACGGATGATTTTCCCATTATGCGTTAATGTAAATGCCGTATTGAATTTTGTTAAAGCAATGCGACGAATGACTTCATCAATATGAGCAAATTCTGTTTTATCTGTACGCAAAAATTTTCTGCGGGCTGGCGTGTTGAAAAAAAGATTGGCAACTTCAACTGTTGTGCCGATAGGATGTGATGCGGGTTTGATCGTGGTTTCCATATCACGGCCTTGCGCATAAACTTGCCACGCTTCAGTTTGCTCTGCTGTGCGAGAGGTAAGCGTTAAGCGCGATACCGAGCTGATACTCGCCAATGCTTCGCCACGAAACCCCAAACTTAAAATGGCTTCTAGATCGTCAAGGTCGGCTATTTTACTCGTAGCATGTCGGGCTAACGCCAGGCTTAATTCTTCTTTTGGAATGCCACAGCCGTTGTCACGAATGCGGATTAAATTTGCCCCACCATTTTCGATATCGATTTGGATTTTATTTGCACCTGCATCAAGGCTATTTTCCACTAATTCTTTCACCACAGACGCAGGGCGTTCTACCACTTCACCAGCAGCAATTTGGTTAGCAAGTTGTGGGGAAAGAATTTTAATTGGCATTTATTTTTCTCTTAATTTAATTTTTTGTCCGCTCAGGGCTTTACCATCTTTTAATTTTGGATTCAGTTTTAAAATTTGGTTGACTGAAATATTGTACTCTCGCGATACAGCATAGATTGTCTGATCTTTTTGAATGACATGGTAAAGCGGAATTTCTTTTTTCTCATCAGATTTTTTAGTGGATGAGATTTCCTCTTGTTTCGTTTTATTTGAGGATGTATTTTTATCCGTTTTATTTTCTGATTTTTCTACTTTTACAGTATTGGTTTTCTCAGTCGTTTTCTCTGTCTTTTTCACCGCACTTTCTTTATTTTTTGATGAATTTATTTTTTCATTTTGTGCTTTCTGAGTTTTTCCATTATCTGGAATTTTGATGGTTTCACCAATCCAAAGTGCTTCGCGTTTTAATTTATTTAACGTCACAATGTCTGCTACTTTGACATCATATTTATTCGCAAGGCTTCCTAAACTTTCCCCATTTTTGACTGTATGGCGAAGTCCGCTATCTTTTACGCTGTTCTCATTAGTATTTTTATCGGAAGTGCGGTCATTTTTTTCAGTATTTTTTGTATCACTTTGTTTGCTATTCTGAACAATATCATCACTTATAAAAGATTTAGCTTTTCCGCCGCGGAAAACCACTAATCCCTCATAAATCATATAGGCGATACGACGACGATAAGCTGGTGAGTTAAGTTTTTGTTCTTCATCAGAATTTGATAGAAAACCTGTCTCCACTAATACGGAAGGAATATCTGGAGAACGTAAAACGCCAAGGCTTGCGTGTTGAGGAACGCTGCGGCTTAAAGTCGTCACTTTAGAAAAATGACTTAAAATATGTTTTCCAAGTTCATAACCTGTACGTTGGCTATGACCAAATTGTAAATCAAGTACAGTTTGATCTAGGTATTTATCATTATTGTGCGAAAGCACTTTTCCTGCGCCACCAAGTAATTCGGAGCGTTTTTCATCGTCTTCTAACCATTGACCCATTTCATCATTGGCTCGACGGTTTGACAACACCCAGACTGATGCACCGCGACGTTCAGGTGATTCAGATGAATCCGCATGAATGGAAATGAGATAATTCGCTTTAAATTTACGTGCGATTTCTGAACGTTCAGGCACGGAAATATAGTAATCACCGCTTCGTGTTAATACGCCACGAAAATTTGGATCTTTATCGAGTAAGGCTTTTAACTCTTTTGCAATCGAAAGGGTGACGTTTTTTTCATAAATGCCCAAGTTTCGGCTGATTGCACCTGGATCTTTTCCTCCATGACCTGGGTCAATTGCAATCGTAATTGGGGCTGCAAAAAGAGAGAAGCTAAACGTTGAGAAAAAAAGAAAAAATAAAATTTTAGTTTTCATAAATAAATTAATTAGAGAATGCTTTTATAATATTTTTACCTAAGTTTGTTTGTGCGATTAATTCAATATTTCGTGCATCATCGTAATAATCAATATTTACTAAAATATCCGCTTCCGGCAATATGCCTTGGCCTTTTTCAGACCATTCAATTAAGCAGATGCTATCCGTATTAAAATAATCTCTAATGCCCATAAATTCGAGCTCTTCAGGATCTGCTAAACGATATAAATCAAAATGATAAATCATTTTGCCTGCAATATTGTATTCTTCAACCAGCGTATAAGTTGGGCTTTTTACATTACCCTGATGGCCGATACCTTGCAGCATTCCGCGTGTCAGCGTTGTTTTTCCTGCCCCAAGATCACCGTTAAGATAAACCATAATTGCTTTTTCGGTATGCAATTTTAGAAGAATTTCCGCAAATTTTTTGCCGAAGCGGAGCATAGAAAATTCATCAGGGATATATTGAGTTAAGCTTTCCATAACGGGTCATGAATGAAGAAAAATGTGGGCAGATTCTACCGCACTTTTGAGGTTCATAAAAGTGCGGTGAAATTTCTAGGGATTTAATTTTATCATTTCATGGTCATCAAATTGCTTGACCAAATCTGCTAGTGGTTGAGTGTTAGGTAAGACCAAATCCGATGCGATTTTAAACAACGGCACAATGACAAACTCACGATTATGCATATCATAATGAGGAATTGTTAGGCGTTCGTTTTGAATGATTTCGTTGCCGTAAAGCAAAATATCCAAATCTAACGTACGCTCACCCCAGCGACGTAAACGTACTCGACCTTGCTCATTTTCAATGCGTTGCAATTCATCTAATAGTGCAAGCGGGCTAAGGTCGGTTTTAATTTTTGCAACGGCATTCACATAATCGGGTTGATCTTGTGGGCCGAGTGGTTTGCTTTTATAAAAAGCGCTCGTCGTTACCAAATGTGTGTTTGGTAACTGACTTATCTCTTTAAGCGCAGAATGTAATTGTTCTACTGGTGTATTCAAATTGCTACCAAGGGCAATATATGCAGTAATCATCTCTTCCCTTATTCTGATGAGCGCGTTGTTTTACGACGGCGTGGGCGGTAGTATTTTTTCTTTGGTTTGGGATGTAGGCGTTGTTGCTCGTGTACCAACTGTTCGCGCTGTTCACCATTGCTGAATTGATATTCGTGCCACCATTTGGCTAATTCAATCGTTTCTCCACCTTCAATTTCCGCACGCATAGCCAGTAAATCAAAGCCAGCACGGAATTTTGGGTGTTCCATGGTGCGCATTGGTGCTGAACCAGTACGTTTTAATAATTGTAGCTGTAAGAACCAAATATCCCGAATGACAGCAGTATGACGACGAGGTGCAGCCAAAGTACGGCAGAATAAATCTAAAACTTCATTCCCCGCCAAAGCATAAGCATCATGATTATTTAAACCGCCTTCATTTTTCAATATTTCCACTTTTTCGCGTAATGGATACCAGAAAAATGCTGCAAATAAGAATGCAGGATTAATACGAAGTTTATCCGCAACACGTTCATCCGTAGAAGTAAGTGCGGTGACGATCATGCGTTCTGCAAAGCTATCTTCTTTCTCTGTAAAATATGGGCTTAATGCAGGGAAAAGTTGTTCAAATAAACCATATTGGCGTAATAAGCGATAGGTTTTTACCCCTTCTCCTGCTTGTAATAATTTTAAACTTTCATCAAATAAGCGAGCTGGCGGAATATTTTTTAATAAAGGCGCAAGTTCACGAATTGGTTGTTCGCTCGGTTTTTCAAGGAACATATCAAGTTTTGCCATGAAACGAATGGAGCGTAGCATGCGTACAGGATCTTCTTGATAACGCGTAACTGGATCACCAATTAAGCGTAGTTTTCCCGCTTTGAGATCATGAATACCATCAAAATAATCACGTAAGGTATTGTCTTGCGGATTGTAATACAGCGCATTGACCGTAAAGTCTCGGCGTTCTGCATCTTGTTCGATCGTACCGTAAACATTATCGCGCAGTAACATGCCTTCATTGCTCTGTTTCGCTTGATTTTCATTGCGAGCATCACTGTGATTGGCACGGAAAGTGGCAACTTCAATAATATCTCGACCAAACATAATATGTGCTAATCGGAAACGGCGACCCACTAAACGGCATTGGCGTTGGAAAATATTTTGGATTTGCTCAGGACGGGCGTTTGTTGCAACATCAAAATCTTTTGGTTTTTTACCGAGCAATAAATCGCGGATACATCCACCGACGATATAAGCTTCGAAACCTTGACGTTGCAGTTTTTCCACTACGGTGAGTGCATTACGGCTAAAATCACGCGGTGAAATATCAAATTGAGCCGCTTTAATTACATTTTTATCGTAGCGGTGTGTTTGTTCTGATTTTTTTGCCCGCGCTTTTGGCATTTGAGTATTGGAACGCTCAACTCGTTTAGAATGAGCACTTGTTTTGGCAACCTCTTTTGATTTTTTTGTCTTCTTGCCAAACAAATTTTTGATATAAGTAAGAATAATTTACTCCGTTTTTTTAGTTGGAAATAAATGGTTTAGCTCTTTTTCTGTAAAGAAAAGGCAAGGGGATTTTTCCGCATTTTTAAATGCAAAAAAGTGCGGCTAATTTTAACCGCACTTTTGTATTTTTCAATAGAATCAATTAACCAGCGACTTGTTTTTCGCGGATTTCAGCTAAAGTTTTGCAATCAATGCAAAGATCTGCTGTTGGGCGTGCTTCTAAACGGCGAATGCCAATTTCTTCACCACAACAATCGCAGTAACCAAAATCATCGGTATCAAGTTTTTTCAGGGTTGCTTCAATTTTTTTCATTAGTTTACGTTCGCGATCGCGATTACGTAATTCTAGACTGAATTCCTCTTCCTGAGTTGCTCGGTCTGCGGGATCGGGGAAATTGGTCACTTCATCCTGCATATGTGCAACGGTGCGAGAAGCTTCTTCCACGATTTGCTCGTGCCAAGCATTAAGAATTTTTCTGAAATGAAGAATTTGATCTTCACTCATATATTCTTCATCTTTTTTCATTTGATAAGGCTTTACGCCTGCTAAATCTAGCAAGCTCAACGATGCTTTTGACATCTCTCACTCCTAATACATACAGAATTTAAGCGTGAACTTCACGACTTCCTGTCTTGTTATTTTAGTTTGTTCCTGACAGCACTTTTAGGAACCCAATTTTTGAGGGCGCTATAAATATCAGAAGTTGTTTTTTTTAGCAAGTAAATTTTCCTGAAACATTTATTTTTGCGATATAGATCGCAGAAACGTCAGCAACCTTTTGCACATTGAGATGAATCTATTTTAGGCTTAGAACGATAAGCCTAAAATAGCTATAAAAATGAAATTAAACTTAATAACTTTGGTTATCTTGTTGATTGTTGCGGATTTAACGTTGTTATTTCTACCACAGTCATTGCTATTGCCTTGGCAAGTTGCGCTGGTTATTGCGCTTACCTTGATTTTTCTTTTTATCTTTGTACGCAGAAACTTCTTAGTTTTTCTTGCTTTTTTTGTTGTTTCTCTAGGGTATACACATCATTCCGCATTCAGCTTGTTACAACAGACTCAAAGCGTTACCGCTCAAAAACAAGTGGTGACTTTTGAGATTCAAGAAATTTTGCACCAACAGGATTATCAAACTATTATCGCCACAGCAACATTGGCGGATAACTTACGAGAGCAACGAATTTTTTTAAATTGGAAGGCAAAAGAAGTGCCTCAATTATCGGAAATTTGGCAAGCGGAAATTTCCTTACGGCCACTTTCTGCGCGATTAAATTTTGGTGGATTTGATCGGCAACAATGGTATTTTTCAAAGGGGATTATGGCTGTTGGAACCGTAAAAAGTGCGGTGAAAATTGCTGATATTTCATCATTGCGAGCAGAAAAATTGCAACAAGTAAAGAAGCAAACGAAAGGATTATCTCTACAAGGTTTATTGATCGCGTTAGCTTTTGGCGAACGAGCGTGGTTAGATAAAACCACTTGGTCAATTTACCAACAAACCAATACCGCGCATCTTATTGCTATTTCTGGCTTACATATTGGGTTGGCTATGGGGATTGGATTTTACTTGGTGCGTGTTGTGCAAGTATTTTTCCCCACCCGTTTTATTCATCCTTATTTTCCTTTAGTTTTTGGTGTTTTATTTGCTTTAATTTATGCGTATTTGGCTGGTTTTAGCGTACCCACTTTTCGTGCCATTTCAGCACTTGTTTTTGTTTTCTTCATTCAAATAATGAGGCGACATTATTCGCCTCTTCAGCTTTTTACGCTGGTTGTCGGATTCTTGCTTTTCTGCGATCCATTAATGCCACTTTCGGTCAGTTTTTGGCTTTCTTGTGGAGCCGTTGCTTGTTTGATCCTATGGTATCGTTATGTGCCTTTTTCTCTTTTTCAATGGAAAAATCAATCCTTTTCACCAAAAGTGCGGTGGATTTTAAGTTTATTTCATTTGCAATTTGGGTTATTGCTCTTTTTTACGCCTTTGCAGCTTTTTTTATTTAATGGCTTATCGTTGAGTGGATTTTTAGCCAATCTTATTGCCGTACCACTTTATAGTTTTTTCCTCGTACCCTTGATTTTATTTGCTGTTTTTACTAATGGAGCTTGTTTTTCTTGGCAACTTGCAAACAAACTAGCGGAAGGAATCACTTGGTTAATTTCTGTTTTTCAAGGAAATTGGTTTAATGTTTCATTAAATTTAGCGCTGGTTTTAACCGCACTTTGTGCAGGAATTTTTATGCTAATTATTTGGAGTGTTTACCGAGAACCCGAGATTTCATCATCAACCAAACAAATAAAACGAGCAAGATTTTTTACATTAAATCTCAGTAAACCTTTGCTAAAAAATGATCGAATCAACGTTTTGCGATGTTCTTTCGGCATTATGTCGCTGTGTTTTATGATTTTGTTGTTCAAGCAACTAAGCAAGCCAATTTGGCAGGTAGATACTTTAGATGTGGGGCAGGGCTTAGCTACTTTGATTGTAAAAAATGGTAAAGGGATTCTCTATGATACAGGCCCTGCATGGCAAGGGGGAAATATGGCTGAATTAGAAATTTTGCCTTATTTGCAACGAGAAGGGATTACTTTGGAAAAATTGATTTTGAGCCACGACGATAACGATCATGCAGGTGGTGCTTCGATAATTTTAAAGGCGTATCGGAATGTGGAATTTATTACTCCTTCACGAAAAAACTATGGGGAAAATCACCGCACTTTTTGTACTGCTGGACGTGATTGGGATTGGCAAGGGCTACATTTTCAAATACTTTCACCACACTCTATTGTGGAGCGAGCAGATAATCCCCATTCTTGTGTGATTTTAGTTGATGATGGAAAGCATAGCGTTTTGTTGACTGGCGATGCTGAAGTAAAAAATGAGCAAATTTTTGCCCGCACTTTAGGAAAAATTGATGTGTTACAAGTGGGGCATCATGGGAGTAAAACATCGACAAGTGAATATTTACTTTCCCAGGTTAGACCAGATATAGCGATTATTTCTAGTGGACGTTGGAATCCGTGGAAATTCCCTCATTATTCGGTTATGGAAAGGCTACATCGTTATAAAAGTGTGGTGAAAAATACCGCTATTTCAGGGCAAGTAAGGGTAAATTTTTTTAAAGACCGATTAGAAATCCAACAAGCACGCACAGAATTTTCCCCTTGGTATGCGCGTGTAATTGGATTCTCGAGCGAATAAAAGGTACAATGCGCGCAATTTTTACCATTACATTAGATAGCGATTATGCAAGAGCAAAAATTACAAGAAAATGATTTTTCAACCTTACAAACTTTTAAGCGTTTGTGGCCAACAATTAAACCTTTTAAAGCGGGGCTTGTTGTTTCGGGCATAGCATTAGTTTTGAATGCGTTGGCTGATTCAGGTTTGATTTACTTGTTAAAACCTTTGTTGGACGATGGTTTTGGCAAGGCAAACCATTCATTTTTGAAAATTATGGCTTTTGTCGTCGTTGGGATGATTATTTTACGCGGCATTACCAACTTTATTTCTAATTATTGTTTGGCGTGGGTATCAGGCAAAGTTGTCATGACAATGCGTCGCCGCTTGTTTAAACATTTGATGTTTATGCCAGTGAGTTTCTTTGACAGAAATTCAACAGGTAAATTACTTTCTCGTATCACGTATGATTCTGAGATGATTGCAAGTTCTTCTTCAGGATCCTTGATTACTATTGTGCGAGAAGGAGCATATATTATTTCGCTATTGGCCGTAATGTTTTATACAAGCTGGGAATTAACGCTTGTTTTATTTGTGATCGGGCCAATTATTGCGTTGTTGATCACCATCGTGTCAAAAATTTTCCGTAAATTGAGTAAGAATTTACAAGATTCAATGGGAGAATTAACAGCGACGACCGAACAAATGTTGAAAGGACATAAAGTCGTCCTTTCGTTTGGTGGTCAGCTTGTAGAGGAAGAGCGTTTTAATAAAGTTAGTAACAATATGCGTCGTAAAGGTATGAAAATGGTCACTGCAGACTCCATTTCCGACCCCGTGGTGCAGATTATTGCTTCTCTTGCTTTGGCGGTAGTGTTGTTTTTAGCGACGACCCCGTTGATTGCGGAGGATAACCTAAGTGCGGGTTCTTTTACGGTGGTTTTCTCATCTATGTTGGCGATGATGCGCCCATTAAAATCTTTAACGAATGTAAACTCTCAATTCCAACGTGGAATGGCAGCGTGTCAAACGCTGTTTGCCATTTTAGATTTAGAACCAGAAAAAGATAATGGGACTTACCAAGCTGAACCAGCGAAAGGTGCGCTAGAATTTAAAAATGTGAGTTTTGCATATCAAGGAAAAGAGGAACTTGCATTAAATAATATTTCTTTCAGCGTGCCAGCAGGAAAAACCGTAGCCCTAGTGGGGCGTTCTGGATCGGGTAAATCAACCATCGCTAATTTAGTGACGCGTTTTTACGATATTGATCAAGGTGAAATTTTACTGGATGGCGTAAATATCCAAGATTATCGTTTATCTAATTTACGTGAAAACTGCGCTGTGGTTTCTCAACAAGTACATTTATTTAATGATACCATTGCGAATAATATTGCTTATGCAGCACAAGATAAGTATTCTCGCGAAGAAATTATCGCTGCAGCAAAAGCGGCTTATGCTTTAGAGTTTATCGAAAAATTACCACAAGGTTTTGATACGGTCATTGGTGAAAACGGTGCGAGCCTGTCCGGTGGCCAACGTCAACGTTTAGCGATTGCTCGTGCTTTATTGCGTAATTCTCCAGTATTAATTTTAGATGAAGCCACATCTGCACTAGATACAGAGTCAGAACGAGCAATTCAATCTGCATTAGATGAATTGAAGAAGGACCGTACTGTTATCGTAATCGCTCATCGTTTATCAACAATTGAAAATGCGGATGAAATTCTTGTGATTGATCACGGAGAAATTCGTGAGCGCGGTAACCATAAGGCATTGCTTGAACAAAATGGCGCCTATAAACAATTACACAGTATGCAGTTTAGTGGTTAATTTATTAATTATCGAAAACGCGAGTTGAAAAACTCGCGTTATTTTATCCGCACTTATTAGAAAGGATTTTCTATGCCCTTCTGGTATTCCAACTCCAAACTTATTTGGCTCTTATCGCCTTTTTCTTTATTGTTTTGGTTGATTAGCCAAATTCGTCGCGCCTTATTCTCTTTGGGGCTCAAGTCTTCTTATCGCGCACCAAAACCAGTGATAGTTGTGGGAAATTTGTCTGTTGGTGGAAATGGCAAAACGCCCGTGGTTGTTTGGCTTGTGGAAGAATTAAAAAAACAAGGTCTGCGCGTAGGTGTGATTTCTCGTGGTTACGGCAGTAAATCTAAAACGTATCCGTTATTCGTTACTGAAAATACGAATCCGATTGAAGGTGGCGATGAGCCTGTATTGATCGCTAAACGCACCAATGCGCCAGTTGTGATTTCCCCGAATCGCCAGGAAGCGATTGTATTACTCTTAAGCCAAGCAGAGTGCGATATTATTATTTCTGACGATGGTTTACAGCATTATAAATTACAGCGTGATTTAGAAATTGTCGTAATGGATGCTGAGCGCGCATTGGGAAATGGTTTTGTATTGCCAGCAGGCCCATTGCGTGAATTACCAAGTCGATTAAAATCCGTAGATTTTGTAATCACTAATGGTGGAAAAAATCAGTATTCAGATGCAGTTATGTGTCTTGTGCCTCATTTCGCGATTAATTTAAAAACCAATGAAAAACGCCAATTAAATGAATTTCAATCGGGTGTTGTCATCGCAGGGATTGGCAATCCACAGCGTTTTTTTACTATGTTAGAAAACTTAGGGATTCAATTAGAGCGAACTCAAGCATTTCAAGATCATCAACATTTTGAGGCATCTCAATTAGAAAAACTTGCAGAAAATCAACCGCTCTTTATGACGGAAAAAGATGCCGTAAAATGCCAATCTTTTGCGAAAGATAATTGGTGGTATGTTCCTGTGGATGCGGAGATTCTTGAGGCTGAAAAACAACGTGAAAGTTTACTGCTCTTTTGGACCAAAATAGACAAACTTGTGGAGCAATACAGAAATGTCAGAAAAGATTAATCCTCTGTTGCTTGAAGTGATTGCTTGCCCGCGTTGTTTAGCTCGATTGCAATATGATCAAGAAAATCAACGATTAATTTGTTGTTATGAACAGATTGCTTATCCTATTAAAAATGGTGTGCCAGTGTTGCTTGCCGATAAAGCTGAAATATTAAAGAATAAGGAATAAATTATGTCATTTACCGTGATTATCCCCGCTCGTTTTGCATCAAGTCGTTTGCCAGGAAAACCTCTTGCTGATATTGCAGGTAAGCCAATGATTCAACATGTATTTGAGAAAGCATTGCAGTCTGGAGCGAGCCGAGTGATTATTGCCACTGATAATGAAAATGTTGCTGATGTTGCCAAACGTTTTGGTGCTGAAGTGTGTATGACTTCGGTTAATCATAATTCTGGTACAGAACGTTTAGCGGAAGTTGTAGAAAAATTAGCGATTCCTGACAATGAAATCATTGTCAATATTCAAGGCGATGAGCCTTTGATTCCACCCGTTATTGTGCGACAAGTAGCAGATAATTTAGCTAAATTTAACGTCAATATGGCAAGCCTTGCAGTAAAAATTCATGATGCTGAGGAATTATTCAATCCAAATGCAGTGAAAGTGTTAACAGATAAAGATGGCTATGTACTGTATTTTTCCCGTTCGGTTATTCCTTACGATCGTGATCAGTTTATGAATTTACAGGATGTTCAGAAAGTACAGCTTGCGGACGCTTACTTACGTCATATTGGCATTTACGCATATCGTGCGGGTTTCATAAAGCAATATGTGCAATGGGCACCGACTCAACTTGAAAATCTAGAAAAACTAGAGCAGCTTCGTGTGTTATATAATGGCGAACGCATTCATGTTGAACTTGCGAAAGAAGTGCCTGCTGTGGGGGTCGATACCGCTGAAGATTTGGAAAAAGTGCGGGCAATTTTAGCGGCGAATTAAAATGTTTGATGCTAAAAAGTTCTTAGCGGATGTCTCTCACGAACCTGGTGTTTATCGTATGTATGACGATAAAGATCAGGTTATTTATGTTGGGAAAGCAAAGGATTTAAAGAAACGTCTTTCAAGCTATTTTCGTAAAAATCTGAGCAGTAAAAAAACAGAAGCGTTGGTGGCGTCAATTCATCATATTGACACCACGCTAACTTCATCTGAAACGGAAGCTTTACTGCTAGAGCATAATTTCATCAAGCTTTATCAGCCTCGCTATAATGTATTATTGCGTGATGATAAATCCTACCCATTTATTTTATTAACCAAAGAACGCCACCCAAGAATTACTTCTTATCGTGGTTCTAAAAAATTTGAAGGCGAATATTTCGGGCCTTATCCTCACGCGGGGGCTGTGCGTGAAACTTTATCGCTTTTGCAAAAACTTTTCCCTGTTCGCCAATGTGAAAATTCCGTTTATTCCAACCGCTCTCGTCCTTGTTTGCAGTATCAAATTGGGCGTTGTTCTGCGCCTTGTGTACAGGGATATGTTTCTGATGAAGAATATAATCAGCAAGTTGAATTAGCGCGCTTGTTTTTACAAGGCAAAGATCAACAGGTGTTAGATTATTTAATCGGTAAAATGGAGCAGGCAAGCAGAAATTTAGATTTTGAACAGGCTGCTCGTTATCGCGATCAAATTCAAGCGGTGCGTTCAGTTATAGAAAAACAATTTGTATCCAATGAGCGTTTAGATGACATGGATATTATGTCTATCGCTTACCAACATGGTTTAGCCTGCGTACAAGTGATGTTTATTCGTCAAGGAAAAGTGCTAGGCAATCGCAGTTATTTCCCGAAGGTTCCCGCCAATACAGATTTATCAGAACTTACCGAAACTTTTGTAGGGCAATTTTATTTACAAGGTCATCAAGGACGAAGTATCCCGAATAGCATTATTGTCGATCGTCAATTATCTGAAAAACCAGAGCTTGAGCAACTTCTTACGGATCAAGCAGGCAGAAAAGTGACAATTCAAGAAAGCGTAAAAGGCGATAAGAGTAAATACTTACAGCTCGCACAAGTTAATGCTAAAGCGGCTTTAAATGTACAACTTAAACAATCTTCACGAATGTCGGAGCGTTATCAAGCGTTGTGTGATCTGTTAAATCTTCCTGAAATTAAGCGTATGGAATGTTTCGATATAAGCCACACGATGGGAAATCAAACGGTAGCATCTTGTGTTGTCTTTAATCAAGAAGGTCCACTAAAATCTGATTATCGTCGTTTTAATATTGAAGGCATTACTGGCGGGGATGATTATGCTGCGATGGAACAAGCGTTACAGAAACGTTATGAGCGTGATTTAGAAGAAGATAAAATTCCCGATATTATTTTTATTGATGGTGGAAAAGGACAGTTAAATCGTGCGATGAAAGTATTCCAACATCTTCAAGTAAAATGGGATAAAAATAGACCGCACTTAATTGGCGTAGCAAAAGGTATGGATCGTCGAGCAGGGCAGGAAGTGCTGATCATCAGCAAACAAGACCGCGAAATTCATTTGCCTGATGATAGTTTGGCATTGCATTTGATTCAACACATCCGTGATGAAAGCCATAATCACGCAATAAGCGGACACCGTAAAAAACGTCAAAAAGCCTTTACACAAAGTGGTTTAGAAACCATTGAAGGTGTGGGCGCTAAACGTCGTCAGGCTTTACTGAAATATCTTGGTGGTTTACAAGGTGTGAAAAAGGCAACCTTAGATGAAATAGCCTCTGTGCCTGGAATTTCCCTTAAACTTGCCGAAACGATTTTTGAAACGCTCAAAAACGATTAATCAATTATCTCTTAAATGTAAATAACGATTGCTTTTCATCATAAAGCCATTATGATCCGCACTTTCGGATTTATTTAACTCTATTATAGGAAAAATTATGTTTGAATGGATTACCGATCCTGAGGCGTGGGTATCACTTGCGACACTTGCCGCGTTGGAGATCGTTTTAGGGATCGACAATATCATTTTTATTAGCATCCTAGTTGGACGTTTACCTGAACGACAACGCCAGTCTGGTCGTATTGTTGGACTTGGTTTGGCAATGATAACAAGAATTTTACTTTTAATGTCACTTGCTTGGATGATGAAGCTTACTGCACCGTTATTTACTGTGTTTAATCAAGAAATTTCTGGGCGTGATTTGATTTTATTAATCGGTGGTTTATTCCTGATTATAAAAAGTTCTGGCGAAATTAAAGAGGCGATAAATCATCAAGAACACCATGAATCGGAAAGCAAAAACAAAGTGAGTTATCTTGGTGTATTAATTCAAATTGCTGTGCTAGATATTGTATTTTCTTTAGATTCTGTCATTACCGCGGTAGGTATGGCAAGCCATCTTCCTGTTATGATTTTTGCGATTATTATTGCCGTGGGGGTGATGATGTTTGCGGCAAAACCAATCGGCGATTTTGTGGATACACACCCAACGTTGAAAATTCTGGCTTTAGCCTTCTTAATTTTAGTCGGAATTAGTTTAATTGCGGAAAGTTTAGATATTCACATCCCGAAAGGTTACATTTATTTTGCAATGGGATTCTCTGTTGTGGTCGAAATGATAAATATTCGAATGAGAAAACGGATGAAATAGAAGATTAAAAATAATTTAAGGGCTGAGTTCTGTTATTTGAGGAACTTGGCCCTTTTAGTTTATTTAGTTAATTTTTATATAACTAAACCATCTATTCAGTTCCATTTCAACATAAAGCAGACTCTTTTAGTGTGATATTATTTCAACAAAAGTTTTATTTGAAAGAGGACATAATGAAATTACAACAATGGGTTAAACAATATCAACTAGGTTTACTTTTTCAGCAAGGTCAATTTGGTTTAGAAAAGGAAAGTCAACGTATTGACGATAAGGGAAATATTGTAACGACGCCTCATCCACGTGTATTTGGTAATCGTTCTTATCATCCCTATATTCAAACAGATTTTGCCGAAAGCCAGCTTGAGTTGATTACGCCACCAAATACTAAACTGGAAGATAGCCTACGTTGGCTTTCTGCAATTCATGAGGTGGTGTTGCGTTCTTTACCTGAAAATGAATACATTTTCCCATTTAGTATGCCAGCGGGATTACCACCAGAAAATGAGATTCAAGAGGCGCAGCTTGATAAACAGGAAGATGTTGAATATCGCGAGCATCTGTCTAAACAATATGGTAAATACAAGCAAATGGTAAGTGGAATTCACTACAATTTCCAACTGTCATCTGAATTTGTGAAAGCTATATTCTTGTTGCAAGATGAATATACTCATCTTAAAGATTTTCAAAATGCCTTATATATGAAATTGGCTAATAATTTTCTACGCTATCAGTGGATTTTAGTCTATTTACTTGCAGCAAGTCCGACAGTGGAAGCAAATTATTTTTCTCGAAATGGTGTACTGAATTTTCCTTTGAAAGAGGGGCAGTTAGTACGTAGTTTACGTTCTAGTCCCTATGGTTACGTTAATTCATCTAATGTTGTGGTGAATCATGATAACCTTGAAAATTATGTAGAAACATTAGAGTTTCAAGTTAAATCTGGTCATTTGATTGCAGAAAAAGAATTTTATTCTAATGTTCGTTTACGAGGTTCGAAAAAAGCTCGTGAATTGCTAGAAAAAGGCGTTCAATATGCAGAATTTCGTTTGTTTGATTTGAATCCACTTGAGCCATATGGTATCAGTCTAGATGATGCAAAATTTATTCATATTTTCTTATTAGGAATGTTATGGCTTGATGAGACAAGTGGTCAAAAAGAAGTAGAGCTTGGTAAACAAAGATTATATCAAGTATCTCTTGAAGATCCTCGCGAGCAAACAGCATTTAGAGAAGAAGGTGAAGCAATATTAAGCCAAATTATTGATATGTTGAAAATTATCAATGCAGATGAAAGAGCGGTTAAAATTTCGGAAGAAAAATTGGTGCAATTGGCAGAACCAAGTCTAACAGTAAATGGAAAATTGCTCAAAGCGATTGAGCAGGAGGGAAGTTATAAAGCCTTGGGGGTAAAACTTGCGAAGCAATATAAAGCTCTAGCTTTTAAACGTTTTTATGCTTTATCTTCATTTGATAATATGGAACTCTCCACTCAGGCTTTATTATTTGATTTAATTCAAAAAGGTGTTACGACTGAAATTTTAGATGAGAATGATCAATTTCTTGCGCTTAAATTTGGTGAACACCTTGAATATGTTAAAAATGGTAATATGACTAGCCATGATCAATATATCTCTCCATTGATTATGGAAAATAAGGTAGTGACAAAGAAAGTATTATCAAAGGCTGGTTTTAATGTACCAAAAAGCTTGGAATTTACATCGATTGAACAGGCCGTTGCACATTATGCTTTATTTGAAGGACGCTCTGTTGTTATTAAACCAAAATCCACAAATTATGGTTTAGGTATCACAATTTTCAAACAGGGTGTGACACATCGAGATGATTTTGTCAAAGCGATTGAAATTGCTTTTCGAGAAGATAAAGAAGTGATGGTTGAAGATTATTTAGTTGGTACAGAATATCGCTTCTTTGTTTTGGGGGATGAAACGCTTGCAGTGTTGTTGCGTGTGCCTGCAAATGTTATAGGTGATGGAAAGAACACGGTGCGTGAATTGGTCGAGATAAAAAATGCGGATCCTTTACGGGGAGATGGTTCTCGCTCACCTCTCAAAAAGATCGCTTTAGGTGACATAGAATTATTACAGTTAAAAGAACAAGGATTAACACCAGATAGTGTACCTCAGGCCGGCCAAATTGTGCAGTTACGTGCTAATTCTAATATCAGTACGGGAGGGGATTCTATTGATATGACTGATAAAATGCACGAGAGTTATAAACAGATTGCTGTAGGAGTTGCTCATGCAATGGGGGCTAAAGTTTGCGGGGTCGATTTAATTATTCCTGATTTAACAAAACAAGCTGAACCATCCTTAAACTCCTGGGGAGTAATTGAAGCTAATTTTAATCCAATGATGATGATGCATATTTTCCCTTATCAAGGTAAATCAAGAAGATTGACTAAGAACGTTATTAAAATGTTATTTCCAGATATAGAAATGTAGTATCAAATTAAGCGACAAGAAATAACCGCACTTTAACTAATTAAAGTGCGGTTAATAAGAGACATTTACGTTATATGTGTTGAATTAATATACACCCTGTGCCAACATGGCATCCGCAACTTTAACAAAACCTGCAATATTCGCTCCTACCACATAGTTAATATTTTGTTGACCTGCGATAGAACCATATTTTTTGCAGTTAGAATGAATATCTAACATAATACGATGCAATTTGGCATCAACTTCTTCTGCTGTCCAATATAAGCGTTGGGAACTTTGTGCCATTTCTAAGCCAGAGGTCGCTACGCCACCAGCATTGGCTGCTTTACCTGGACCAAATAATACACCAGCCTCTAAGAATGCGTCTGTTGCTTCGATAGTAGTTGGCATGTTTGCACCTTCAGCGACTAATTTCACACCATTTTTAATCAAGGCTTTCGCATCTAAAATCTCTAATTCGTTTTGGGTTGCGCAAGGAAGAGCAATATCGGCTTTCACTTCCCAAGGGCGTTTGCCTGCAAAATATTGAAGACCAAATTGTTTTGCAAATTCTTCTACTCGACCACGTTTTACATTTTTGAGCTCTAATAAAGCCTCTAATTTTTCACGATCAAATCCTTCAGGCAAATACACATAACCTGCTGAGTCTGAACAGGTTACGACTTTCGCACCAAGCTCCATCGCTTTTTCAATCGCATATTGTGCCACGTTACCTGAACCGGAAACTAAAACCGTTTTACCTTGGAAGCTATCCCCTTTCTCAGCAAGCATTGCTTGGGCAAAATAAACCAATCCATAACCTGTTGCCTCTGGGCGAATTAAGCTCCCACCGAATGAAAGACCACGACCAGTAAACACACAAGCCGCTTGGTTTGATAATTTTTTCATATAGCCTGCAAGATATCCTACTTCACGGCCACCAACCCCAATATCACCAGCAGGCACATCGGTATCTGGGCCAACATGACGATACAATTCGGCCATTAACGCTTGGCAGAAACGCATCACTTCAGCATCTGATTTTCCTTTAGGATCAAAATCTGATCCCCCTTTCGCACCACCCATTGGCAATGTGGTTAAGGCATTTTTAAAGATCTGTTCAAAACCTAAGAATTTTAAAATCGATAAGTTAACGGATGGATGAAAACGCATTCCCCCTTTAAAAGGACCAATTGCACTGTTGAATTGCACGCGGAAAGCTCGGTTTACTTGAACTTGGCCTTTATCATCAGTCCATGCCACACGGAATTGGAATGCTCGCTCTGGCTCAACTAAACGCTCTAATAAAGCTTCTGAACGGTATTTAGGGTTTGCTTCCAAGAAAGGCCAGATTGAAGTGAAGACTTCACGAACAGCCTGTAAAAATTCAGGTTGGTGAGCATCTCTTTGAGCGATTTTCCCAAGAAATTCGTCTAATGATGTAATTATTGTCATAATGTGTTTCCTCTATTGATGTTGTATTTTTCTGTATGTATTTGAATCACCCTCTAGATGGGGCTTAGTGACAATATGTAACGAGAGACTTAATATTGCAATATTTATTGTGATAAAAAGATAAAAAGAGAATAAAAAAAGCAAGAAAATTAAATTTTCTTGCTTTTTTTTAGATGAAATCTAAATTATTAATCATAATATTATGGTTTTACTTATTTTTCCCTTCTAAATAAAGCCATTCTGCGACTTGTTTTGCAAAATAAGTCAAAATTCCGTCGGCACCAGCTCGTTTGAAGCAAAGTAGTGATTCCATAATACATTCTTTTTCTTTTAGCCAGCCATTTTGAATGGCTGCCATATGCATTGCGTATTCACCTGAAACTTGATAAGCGAAAGTGGGTACGCCAAAATGTGTTTTTACGCGATACACCATATCTAAGTATGGCATACCAGGTTTTACCATGACCATGTCAGCGCCTTCTTGTAGATCTAATGCGACTTCTTGTAAACCCTCATCTCCATTTGCAGGATCAAGTTGATAAGTTTTTTTATCACCGCCTTTTAAATTACCTGATGAGCCGACAGCATCACGAAATGGTCCATAATAATTAGAAGCATATTTGGCAGAATATGCCATAATTTGTGTGTTAATAAATCCTTTTTCTTCTAATGCTTGTCGAATACGGCCAATACGACCATCCATCATATCACTTGGCGCAACAATATCAGCGCCTGCTTCAGCATGAGAAATAGCTTGTTTGATAAGAATATCAGAGGTGATGTCGTTAAGAACATAGCCGTCTTCATCAATAATTCCATCTTGTCCATGGCTTGTATAAGGGTCAAGTGCAACATCTGTTAATACCCCTAATTCTGGATAAGCATTTTTTAATGCTCGAACTGCGCGTTGTACTAGACCGTTTGAATTATAGGCTTCTTCTGCCATTAGAGATTTTTTATCTTGTTCAATTACAGGAAATAATGAAATGACAGGAACACCATATTTAACTAGTAAACCTGCTTCAATAAGAAGTTGATCGATAGTTAGACGTTCAACACCTGGCATAGAGGGAACAGCCTCACGATAGTTTTCACCTTCAAGAATAAATACCGGATAAATAAGATCGTCTACGGTGAGTTTATTTTCAGCCATTAAACGACGACTAAAATCATGTTTACGTAAACGACGTAGGCGGCGGGTAGGAAATCCTGTAAAAATTTGTTGAGTCATATTATAGTCCTTTTTCTTATATAATGAGAAAGGGGGCGATGCCCCCCAATTTATTATTCCATTTTATTTGGTTCTTCAGTATTTTCAACTGCACTTTCATCTTCTTTTGGCTGATAAAAACGAGCAACTAATAAACCTAATTCAAATAGAAGAATCATTGGTACAGCAAGTAGCGTTTGTGAAAATACATCGGGTGGGGTTAGAATCATTCCAATAAAAAATGCACCGACAATGATATAAGGGCGTTTTTCAGAAAGGGCTTTTACCGTTGTTACACCTGTCCAACAAAGTAAAATAATAGCAATTGGGACTTCAAAACAGACGCCAAAAGCTAAAAATAATGCCAATGCGAAATCTAAATAACTACTAATATCTGTGGCAATTGCGACACCTTCAGGTGCAGTTTGGGTAAAAAAGCTAAATACAAAAGGAAACACTACATAATAAGCAAAAGCCACCCCACAATAAAAAAGAATAGTGCTTGAAAATAACAATGGGTAAATCATTCTTTTTTCATGTTGGTATAGAGCTGGTGCAACAAATGCCCAAACCTGGTAGAGCAAATAAGGAACGGAAATAAATACTGCGACGATTGCCGTTAATTTAATAGGTGTAAAGAAGGGGGTTTGAATATTTGTTGCGATCATTGTTGCGCCTTTTGGCATAACGTTAGTTAAGGGAGCTGCAACAAAATGATAAATATCATTTGAAAAATAAACGAGCGCAACAAATACCAATGCAACGCAAATCACACTGCGTAAAAGACGGTTTCTTAATTCAACAAGGTGTGTAATTAGGGGTTGAGATTCATCCACATTACTCATACAAATTCCCTATAATTCAGATTTTTTCGATTGAGATTTCGATACAGGTATGACTTCGATATCATCAGGGGGATAGTAATCAGATAGGCGTTCCGTGAGTTCTGCCTGCTCGTGAGCATCAAGCGTGGTTAAATCAGTGAGTTGATTTTCTTCTTTCGGCAAAATTTCTGATGAATCCACTGCTACTACAGCATCTTTGGATTTGTCCCCATTTTCTGCCACATTTTTAATTTCTTTGATTTGTTCTTCTACTGTCGTGCCTGCTTCAGCAGCTTTGGCTTCCAGCTCGGATTTCATTTTATCTGCTTGTGCTTTTAATTCTTCTACCGTTTTACTTAATTCTGGAGAAAGTGTTTGTAAATTTAAAGATTCAGCTTTTTTAATGCTATCTTGTAATTCTTGTAATTTTAGTTCTTGTTTTAATTCGTTTTGCACATTGGCAGCTAAGCCGCGAATGGTTTTTACCCAACCCATAACTGTACGAATAGCCACGGGCAAACGCTTAGGGCCTAGCACCACTAAGCCCACCAGCATCAATAAAACAAGTTCGGAAAAACCAATATCAAACACGGTTATGCCTGTTCTTTATTTTTTACAGTTTCAGTTTTTTCAGAGGTTGTCGTAGCGTCTTTAATTTGGGTAAACTCAGCATCTTTTTTAGGCTCGTCATCAGACATTGCTTTTTTAAAACCTTTTACTGCTGCACCAAGATCAGAGCCCGCATTGCGTAACTTTTTAGTACCAAATACTAATAAAATCACGACTAATAAAATAATCATTTGTGCTGGGGATAAACCAAACATAGAAAAACTCCGTTAGAATTAAATTGAAAATTTGGGCTTGAATATACTCTTTTTATGCATTGGTCTCAAGAGGTAATTTTAAAAGTGCGGTCAAAAAGAAGGTTATTTTCAACCGCACTTTAGTCTTATTATTCAGCCAGTTCTGTTTGCTCATGCGCCATCAATTCTTGCCCCACATCATCTAACAAACTTAAGTAGCGTTCATAATGTTTCAACATATCAGCAATCAATTCGTCTTGATCCATATATTGCACATCATAACCCACTCGACCATCAAAGAAATAGGTGTATGGCTCATAGGTCCAACTATGTTGGATATGTGGCAAGTTATCATCATTGATTAATTGCTCTGATACCTCGCGACCAATAGATTTTACCCCGTACATAAAGTCTCGCATCAACTCTTTCTGAATGACTAACTCGACTGCAGGCTCATCTTGATCAAATAACGTGTTAATTTGCACGCTCAAGTCATATTTGCTAATCAATTCTTGGCGTAATTCTCGCATAGCCGGTAATACCGTATGCTTAAGGAATCGCAAAATATCTTTTTCTTGCGTTTGGTTCATCATTTGTTCCAAGCGTTCTTTCCACTTATCCCCTGTCCAGAAAATACTGGTTGGATTAACTTTGGTATCAAAATATTTTTTGTCCGCATTCAAGCCTTTCCATAAACTAAAACACATCAATAACATCAACGTTGCGAAAGGTAACGCCACTAACAAGGTCATTGCCTGTAGATTAGCTAAGCCACCTGATTGCATTAAAACAATTGCGACGACTGACATTAATACACCCCACATCACGGCCTGCCAACGAGGTGCTGCAAGGCTTTTATCGCGTGATGCAATGTTATTTAATACATAAATACCGGAGTCTGCCGAGGTGATAAAGAATAAAGAAATCACCACCAAACTCACTAAACCGGTCACACCAGAAAGCGGTAAATAATCTAAGAATTTAAAAAGCAACGTTTCAGGTGAGGAAATCATTTGTCCTAACGTACCTGCAGCTTCACCATCATTCAACCAAATGGCCGTATTACCAAATACGGTAAACCACAAGATACCGAACATGCTAGGAATTACCAGCACGCCAAAAATAAATTCGCGAATGGTACGCCCTTTCGAGATACGCGCAATAAATAAACCTACAAATGGCGCCCAAGAACACCACCATGCCCAATATAGAATTGTCCAACCGCTAAACCAGTCAGTATGTTCTTGTTCATACACATAGGTTTTGAAGCTTAATTGTACTAAATTGCTGAGATAAGTTCCGATGTTGTCGCTAAAAGCAGATAATAAATAAAGTGTCGGTCCCGCCACTAACACGAAAATCAACAAACAGAAAGCTAGTGTTAAATTCAGCTCACTTAAGATTTTTACCCCTTTTCCTACGCCAGAAATCGCGGAAAATGTCGCCAAAGTCATCACCACAGCAATCACAATAATTTGCAAGCTGAAGTTATTTTCACTAATCCAGCCTAATTGATGTAAGCCTGCACCCAATTGTGATGCTCCAAAACCTAATGTCGTGATAACACCAAATAAGGTGGCAAGTAACGCCATAATGTCGATAAGATCGCCTAACTTGCCATTAATACGCTCTTTCAATAACGGATAGAAACAAGAACGTAATGCCAAAGGTAATTTGTAACGGAATCCAAAGTAAGCCAATGCCAACGCAATCGTGCCATACACCGCCCACGCATGAATTCCCCAGTGGAATAAGGTGTGTAACAAGGCCTCTTGTTGTTTTTGTTCTGCTGTACCCGCGGTAATATCAGATAAATAATGCGTTAAGGGTTCGGCTACACCAAAGAACATCAACCCTACACCCATGCCGGCAGCAAATAACATTGCCAACCAAGAGAGAAAACCGAATTCAGGCTCTTCTTCATCATTGCCTAATTTGATATTACCTAGGCTACTGACCGATAAAATGACTAAAAAGCCCAAAAATACTGAGAATGCTAATACGTAAAACCAGCTAAAGTTGGCAAAAATGCCCGATTTGGCGGCATTTAATAAAGTTTGTGTTTGTTCCGGTGCGATTAAAATCATTGCGACAAGTAACACCACAAAAAATAACGTTGTACCAATCACCAAAGGATTGAACGACGTTTGCTTTTCCATAAATTTAGATAAAGACAACGCTTTCCCCTTAAAAATTAAGTGAATAAAAATAAAATCAGATTAAATAAAACAAGGCCTTAAGCCCTAAATGGTGCGATGGAACCATCGCAAATGACAGCACGGAGAAGTGCGATTTTGAAGGAAACGCTCAGTAGAATATGAAGGATTGTTTCCAAAATTTCATTTATTATATCAAAAAGTAATAATTATTTCAAATTAGAAAAATATCGATGGTGTTTAAGTTGTATTTTTGACTAATATAATGAATTACAACACTTGCTCAAACAAGACGGTAAAAGAAAACGTTTTATTTAATGTGTTATAGATAAAACAATTTCTTAATGCAGTTTGAGTGAGGTGAGCAAATGTTTGATCATCTAAATCAGATGAAATAAAAATCTTGATTTTACAATCTGTTATTTGGGGTTGTTCATTATAACCGCGAACACCCAGTAAGGTTAAAGGATTGGCGAGGTTGAGCCAAATTTTTCCTTCCATTTCTACAATGTCAGCACGTTGTTGAGCAAAATGCGCTTTTACACTACTCAAGATGCCACCTAGAATAGAAACGGCAAAATAATCCACCGCACTTTTTTGTAATGATTGGTTATCGAAATTGACTTGTGAATAGAGCGAAATACTGTCATTCGGTGTGAATAATTTAATTTCTTCTCCGCGTAATACGGCTCGATATTTCGCTGTAAAACATTCACTTTCAGGTACGTTATACATAACGTTCCCTCAATATTGATTTTGCCTCATTTAATACGTTAAGTTTGGCTTCAATAATATCAAAACCATTTAAAGGGCGGTTAGAAAAAGTGGCAAATCCACAATCTGGATTTAGCCAAATTTGCTCTGGTGGAAGGTAATTTAAAGCTTTTTCCGCTCGTTGAACAATCTGATCTACGGTTTCCACCTCATCAGAACGAGGATTGATGACGCCTAAGCCTAAAATACATTTTTGTCTTAAGATTTCACTTTCTAACAATGAACTTAATTCTCCCGCTCTTGGCGTAGAAAATTCGAGCATTAAAATGTCAGGTAATGCCGATTCAAATAAATCCACTAATGATGTATAAGGTCCGCGCAGTAATACGCTTTCATCTTTGCTCCAGTTGCCACGGCATACATGTAATGCCGTTTTGATATTTTTATTTCTTGCATACTCAAAGATTTGAGTAATTAAACTTTTTGCAAACTGTAGTTCTGCTGCAAAATCTTGTTTTTCGCTTAACGCCGCACACATAAATGAACGTGTTTGATGATGGCTAAAAATAACTTCTGTCAAAACAGGCTCATCAAATTGAACTACGCTTACGCCTAGCTCACACAAATGATCAATTTCTTGCTTTAAGATAGCAACAACATCTTTTGCCATTTCTTCTTTTGATGAATAATGTTGCCCAGACACAGGCGAAAGCCACATGGAGCGAGCCATTAAGTAAGGCCCTGGCAAGGTTGCTTTAATTAGCTGCTTAGTTAGATTTTTCAATAGCAACATTTCATCTGCGACTAAAGATTGTTTGTAGCTGATTTTTCCTACGCAAATAGCATTTTTTATGGAAAGTGCGGGAACATCCAAGGTTTCTAGCATTGACTCAAAAATTTGCTTTTCTTTAATGTGATCGAGCATTTCACTCATGCTCATTAAGGTTGCACCTTGAATTTTTTGTGCAATAAAAGAAAGGTAATTGTCGCGAAGTAATTCGCCACTCGTGATAATATCAATGCCAGTTCGTTGTTGAAGTTCGACAATTTGTTTTGTTTCTTGAATAACTAGTTGATTAAGTTCTGCTGTGGTTATTTTTCCAAGTGCATGTTTTTTACGCGCCATTAAAAGTGCTTGGCTGCGAGGCATAGAGCCTAAAAGGGAAGTAGTGAAAGGTTTCATAGAAAATCCACAATGATGGGCGTTTATTACACGCCCATCATGACATATTGATCTTAAAAGAATTTTAAATATTCATTGGCAGCTTGTAATTGAGCAAAACCTTTTGTTCTGCCCGCAACCCAACGTTTTAATCCTTCCAAATCCATCATTTCTTTATGTTCTGGATTGTTGTAATCCATTTTGAACAAGGTTTCGGTGAATGCATTGAATTTGGTTTCATCTAATCCCACGCGCCCACTAAAAATACAATGATCAAATGATGGTGTTTTTGCAAGTACACGGACTGTTGCTGGATCGAGCGTGCCATCTTTTGTCCAACGTTCAAAGTTGAAATCTAACATCCATGTTGCAGAGACTTGGCGATCTTTTAATGCATTGGCTGCATCTAATTCACCGCCTACATGATCACCGTGCAAACCAACACCTACATCAAAGTGTTTTTCTACATAATCTTGACCAAATTCCAAGCCATGTTGATGTAAAAACTCGATAGGAATTAACCGCGCTTGTGGGGAATCAATCGCACCAAAAGCAATAGTTTTATTTTTTAAATCTTCAATCGATTGGATTGTTGGATCATTAACAACTAAATAGCTTTGACGATCTTGGTCGGTATCACGCATGGCACCATTTAAGGTTTTACCGCCACTACGTAAGTAACCATCTAACCAAGCTAGGGGAGAGTTCCACGCTACATCAATTTCATTATTGAGTAACGCATCAACTTGTCCTTTGTAGTCTTTGAAATACACGGGTTCAATAGGGAAGCCTTCTTTTTCGAAAAAGTCTGCAATAATTCCCCAAATCACTGTCACTTGTGGGGCGTAGATTACCGCCCCAATTTTTAATTTCTCACTCATTTTTCACCGCACTTTATGGAATTTGTTGACCTGTAATGGCTTTACCTAACCAAATATTTAGCACATCGACACTTGGCGCCATCACTTGACTTGCTAATGCATCGCGTAAATAGCGTTCCATTGGTCCCATTTTGTTATAGGCCTTGCCACCGCCAATACGCATGCCAATTTGTGCAAGAGTAATCGCATTTTCACTTGCAAGAATACGGGCAGCTAATAATTTAGCCAAGGCATCAGTATCCCCTTCTGTGGCTGCACGAGCCGCATCTCGCGTAGCACATACAGCAGCGTTTGTATTTGCATAGATTTTAGCTAAGTGAATTTGCACTGTTTCGATTTCAGCTAATGCAGTGCCAGATGTGTATTTACGGTATGTTGAATGTTTAATTGCCTCGGTAAGCACGGCTTTACATACACCGCTATAGACAGCAGCTAAGCCACAAATAAAGGCTGGTGCAATGCCACCAAATACTTGTTCTGCGCCTGTGCCAACTTCGCCAATACGCCAGTTACGATCTAATGGCATATCGGTCATGCGCATAAAGCAAGAGACATTGCTACGCATACCTAAGCCATTCCAGCTATCGGCTTCAAAAGTTAAGCCTTGAGTGCCAAGTGGAAGCACCCAGTTATCAATAGTTTCACCATTTTCGGAAGGCAAAAGCGCTAAATAATAAGAAGCATAATTGCCCGATGTCACCATGGATTTTAAGCCATTGAATACTGCATGTTCAGCATTAAATTGTGCGGTTGCATCGGTAATATAGAAGTGAGTACCTGTGCCTAATTCACTATAGGCGAGTGCGGCAAAGGTTTGATTTTGAACAATGTCAGAAAAGATTTTTTGTTTGAGTTGATCGCTGCCGAATAGATTTAAACAATTCACTGCAACATTACTCATCATGTAACAGAGACCAGCAGAGGCTGAACTTTCTGCTAACGCCATACAGACTTCAGCGTGTTCTTTTAGGGTTAATCCCATTCCGCCGTATTCTTTCGGAATTAAAAGTGAAAACCAACCAGCTTTACCTAATTCCTTAAATGCCTTAACAGGAAATTCTTTTTTTTGATCGAGTTCGTCAGCGTAAGGCTCAATAAACTGTTCCGCTAACTTTCTCACCTGAGTATAGATTTGCGACATAATATATCCTTATTGTGTGATTGTGTGTTGAGAAAAACTTTCTACAAGGCGGATATTATTATGCTCAGTTTCTTTTTTCTAGTATTTAATTCAAAATAATTTCAGTAATGTGACGTGGATCAAGAAAAAATCTGGCAAGCATTTTCCCATGTGACTTTTTTAATCAATTCCGCAGGTTCATTTCTTAAGGCGCAAAGGGCTTTGAAACTTTCTACAATACGCTCCGGTCGATTAGGTTGGCCTTGAAAACCAAATACTGGCATATCTGGACTGTCTGTTTCCAACACTAAGGCATCAAGTGGTAGTTTTGCAATCGCTTGACGACTTTTATTGGCGCGTTCATAGGTGATAGTGCCACCAACTCCGATTTTATAGCCTAAATCAACAAAACGTTTCGCTTGATCGTAGCTTCCTGAAAAACCGTGTACCACGCCAAGTCTAGATAATGGAATACGTTTTAAAAAAGTAAAAATTTGCTCATGGGTTTTTCGACTGTGAATGTTGATGGGTAAATTAAATTGCTTTGCCAAATAAAGTTGGCTTTCAAAAAAATGGCATTGTTTTGCCCAAAATTCATCGGTGAGCAAATCAGGAATCGCGCGTTCTAAACCAATTTCTGCCACTGCCGTGCAATTTGCATCACGATTTTTTAAGGCTTGTTCTAACAGAATCAAATCATTTTCGGCGTGTTCTTGAATATAAAGAGGATGGAGCCCAAGCCCATAGCACAAATTATCAGGAAAAAGTGCGGTCATATTTTTGATTGTTTTAAAATCAGCTTCTTTCACCGCCACAACCAGTATTTTTTGCACATCGGCTTGCTTAGCATTATCAATAAGCTGTGATAAAGGTTCCCCAGTAAATTGTTGGAGATAATCGAGATGCGTGTGAGTGTCGAAGAAAGGCATGAGCATTTTCCTTTAGGTCGATAAAAAATGGCGGAATTCATCCGCCATTCACAATTATTCTACTGAAACCGATGTAATCACTATATCTTCAGTTGGAACATCTTGATGAAAGCCTTTGTTGCCTGTTTTCACTTTTTTGATTTTATCCACAACATCCATCCCTTCAACCACTTCACCAAATACCGCATAGCCCCATTCTTGAACGACTTCGCGACCAAACATTTCTTTTGAACGATAGTTTAAGAAATCATTGTCTGCTACGTTAATGAAAAATTGTGCTGTCGCTGAATGCGGATCTGAAGTGCGAGCCATTGCAATGGTTCCACGTTTGTTACTTAAACGATTGTTCGCTTCATTTTGGATTGGTGCTTTGGTTGCTTTTTCGCGCATACCGCTTTCCATACCGCCACTTTGAATCATAAAGCCATCAATAACACGATGAAAAATTGTGTTATTATAAAAACCGTCTTTGCAGTAATTTAAGAAGTTTTCTGCTGTAACTGGAGCTTTATCAAAATCCAATTTAATTTTAATGTCGCCAAAGTTTGTGTGTAACGTAACCATTTTGTTTTCCTTCTGAAAAATTAAGGGTCGTATTATTCCACAATCGAGGTAAAAGTGCTATAAAAGTGCGGTTTGTTTTTATTTCATTTTACGAGCTTAAAAATGCTAAAAATTTTCAATACCTTAACGAGAGAAAAAGAAGTCTTTAAACCTATCCACGAAAATAAAGTGGGAATGTATGTTTGTGGCGTTACTGTTTATGATTTGTGTCATATCGGTCATGGACGCACTTTTGTGTGTTTTGATGTGATTGCCCGTTATTTGCGTTCTTTGGGTTACGATTTAACTTATGTGCGCAATATTACGGATGTAGATGACAAAATTATTAAACGTGCGTTAGAAAACAAAGAAACCTGCGATCAGTTAGTAGATCGCATGGTGCAGGAAATGTATAAAGATTTTGATGCACTTAATGTCTTACGCCCTGATTTTGAGCCTCGCGCAACCCATCATATTCCTGAAATCATTGAAATTGTGGAAAAATTGATTAAACGTGGACATGCTTATGTCGCGGATAATGGTGATGTGATGTTTGATGTAGAAAGTTTCAAAGAATATGGCAAATTATCTCGTCAAGATCTTGAGCAATTACAAGCTGGTGCTCGTATTGAAATCAATGAAATCAAGAAAAATCCAATGGATTTCGTGCTTTGGAAAATGTCGAAAGAAAACGAACCCAGTTGGTCTTCCCCTTGGGGGGCAGGTCGTCCGGGTTGGCATATTGAATGTTCGGCTATGAACTGCAAACAGCTTGGCGAACATTTTGATATTCACGGTGGTGGCTCTGATTTAATGTTCCCACACCACGAAAATGAAATTGCACAATCTTGCTGTGCGCATGGCGGCCAATATGTGAATTATTGGATCCATTCTGGCATGATTATGGTGGATAAAGAAAAAATGTCTAAATCCCTCGGCAATTTCTTCACTATTCGTGATGTATTAAACCACTACAATGCAGAAGCAGTGCGTTATTTCTTATTAACGGCACATTATCGTAGCCAGCTCAATTATAGCGAAGAAAACTTGAATTTAGCGCAGGGTGCGTTGGAACGTTTATATACGGCTTTACGCGGAACGGATCAAAGTGCGGTTGCTTTTGGCGGAGAAAATTTTGTAGAAACTTTCGGTGAAGCAATGGATGATGATTTTAATACGCCAAATGCACTTTCTGTTTTATTCGAAATGGCGCGAGAAATTAACAAGTTAAAAACAGAAGATGTTGAGAAAGCCAATGGACTTGCCGCGCGTTTGCGTGAATTGGGGGCGATTTTAGGATTACTTCAACAAGAACCAGAGAAATTCTTACAAGCGGGTTCTAACGATGATGAAGTGGCAAAAATTGAAGCACTGATTAAACAACGCAATGAAGCCCGCGCTGCTAAAGATTGGGCAGCTGCAGATGCTGCGCGTAATGACCTTACCGCTATGGGTATCGTATTAGAAGATGGTCCGAATGGAACAACTTGGCGTAAGCAATAATAAGTTTATTGCCTATCGACTCACATTTAGATTCAAAAACTGACCAATTAAGTAGGTTAGAGAAGCGATTGGGTATTTTTATTGAAATTGATAAATGGAAAAAATAAAGGCGACTTTTAGTCGCCTTGTTGAGATTATTTATTTGAGTTTTCATCACACTTATTGATGTCACTACACTTACCGTAAAGGTATAAACTGTGAGCTTTTAATTTAATACCATATTGTTCGCTAATTTCGCGTTGGCGTTGTTCAATAATATTATCTGTGAATTCAAATACTTTTCCACAATCCTCGCAGATAATGTGATCGTGGTGCTCGACCGGAGCTAATTCAAATACTGATTTATTTCCTTCAAAATTATGACGGATTAAAATGTGTGCTTCGTCAAATTGATTAAGTACACGATAAACCGTTGCAAGCCCAATTTCACTACCTTGTTCAAGTAAAATCTTATATACATCTTCTGCAGAAAAATGCTCATTTTTGTGATTTTGCATTAAAGCAAGAATGGTTAAACGAGGTTCAGTAATTTTTAATCCAGCTTTTTTAAGTAATTTAATGTTTTCTTCAGACATAAAGTTCCCTTCCTTTTATGTGAAAAATTTTAAGCGAGCTCGGCTAAACACATTTCATCGTAAATTTGTTTACACCATTTTTCTACACGTTCTGCTGTGAGTTCAGGTTGGCGATCTTCATCAATACACAACCCAATGAAAGTCCCATCTTCTAATAATGCTTTTGATGCTTCAAAAGTATAACCTTCAGTTGGCCAGTTACCCACAATGATTGCGCCGTGCGGTTCTACGATGTCACGCACGGTGCCGATAGCATCACAGAAATAATCAGCATAGTCTTCTTGATCGCCACAGCCGAAAATACCTACGAGTTTATCTGTAAAATCGATTTCTTCTAACGTTGGGAAAAAATCATCCCAGTCAGCTTGTGCTTCACCGTAATACCAAGTCGGAATACCGAAAAGTAAGAAATCGTATGCTTCAATATCTTCTTTGCTACTTTTTGCAATATCACGAATATCGATTAAGTCGTTACCTAATTGTTTTTGGATCATTTTCGCGATGTTTTCGGTATTGCCTGTGTCACTGCCATAAAATAGACCAACAACTGCCATTTTTCTTTCCTTTTAAAATTTAACGTATTGATTATAAATAGGGGATATACCCTAAATTATGTGGGAGTATACTACAAAAGTATTCTCATTTAAATGAATTAATTCTTATTTACAAATCGCTCTATCGCACGTATAACAAATTCAGGTTTTTCAGCATGCACCCAATGTCCACAACCACTAATAGTGAAAGACGTCGCATGAGGAAATTGTTCTAAAATTTTGTCGCTATTCTCTATTTTTATATAAGAAGAATTTCCGCCTTTGATAAACAGCGTCGGCGTGAGTACATGCACCTTTTCCCAATCCATAATGTTAGCGTAATTGTTGAAAAGTGCGGTGAGATTAAACCGAAAATAATCAGGTGAATTGGGGTCAAAAGATTTCAGCATAAATTGCACGACATCCTGATCATCAATTTCCTTTTCTAAGAGCGGTTTGGCTTCTTGACGAGTTTGAGGGGCTGCATTTTTGACAGCGAACAAGCCATTAAACACATCTTTATGCCCAAATCCTTCGTAAGGCAGGGGAGACATATCAATTACAATTAATTTTTCGACTAATTCTGGGCAAAGTGCGGTGATTTTCATGGCGGTTTTTCCCCCCATAGAATGACCAATTAATATCACTTTGGGTAAATTCAAGTGGCGGATTACCGCGATAACATCTTCAGCCATAAGTGGATAATTCATTTTTTCCGAATGAAAACTATGGCCGTGATTGCGCAGATCTACGCGTAAAATATTGTAATTTTCGCTAAAAGCTCTAGCGATGATGCCAAGGTTATTCATATCCCCGAATAAACCGTGAATAAAAACTAAAGTTGGAGAATTAATCGTTTGTTTTACTTGATTAAATTGATAATTGAGCAATGAATTTGCCATAATTTTTGCGTGAGAATTTGTAAAGAAGTCGCTATAATTAAAAAAATTCTAGCAAACAGAGAGAAAAAAATGAAGATCATTGAAGTTGATGAAGAATTATACCAATACATTGCGAGCCAAACCCGCTCTATTGGGGAAAGTGCTTCGGATATTTTACGCCGTTTGCTTAATTTACCGGCGCATGCGAGTGTTTTTGCGGATGACTTAACATTTGCTCCGGCTGAAAATAACGAAAAAATAGAATCAAAAGTAGAAGTACAGACTGAACCGGCTAAGTCAGAAAGTGTAAAACCGACGAAAAAACAGCCGATAACTGCAATTAATCAGATTGTAGAAAAAGTTCAAACGTTGTTGAATTCAACAGAATTTCAAGAAGAAGGCAAAGCCGTTACTCGTTTCTTAGCTATTTTGCGCGTGCTTTATCGCACTAATCCTGAGAGTTTTGCGCAAGCCACAGAATCTTTACAAGGCCGCACCCGAGTTTATTTTGCGCGCGATGAAGCAACATTATTAATGACTGGCAATCATACAAAACCAAAACAAATTCCAGATACGCCTTATTGGGTTATCACAAACACAAACAGTGGTCGTAAAATGCTGATGTTGGAAGGTGCAATGCAATCAATGGATTTGCCTGAAAGTTTAATTGACGAAGTACGAGCATATTTCACGGTAAATTGATGATATATCCTTGGCAAGCATTTGCTCTCCAACCTACGTTTTCTCATAAAATCGCCTTGCGCACTGCACAGGGCGATGTTTTTAATTGGGCGCAAGTAGCCGAGAAAGTGAACCAAACTGTTTCCTTTTTACAAAATAAAGGTGTAAACCCTGAAAGTGCGGTTGCTTTTGTTGGAAAAAATACAGAAAACATTTTATTTTTATATCTTGCTACAATCCAACTTGGTGCAAAAATTTTAGGTATTAACTCAGCATTTCCTCAAGAAAAAATTACAGAATTGTGTAATGTTCATCACATCGATTTTTGTTTTTGTGATGAAGATTTGAGGGATTTTCCAATAGCTGAATTCTCTATACAAAAAGCTGATTTCTTTCGCCCAGCTACAATGACGCTCACGTCTGGCTCGACAGGTTTGCCAAAAGCGGTAGTGCATAATGTTCAAGCTCATTTAGATAATGCGAAGGGCGTATGCGAATTGATGAAGTTCGATAGCGCACATTCTTGGCTACTTTCGTTGCCGTTATATCATGTTTCAGGTCAAGGTATTGTTTGGCGTTGGTTGAGTTGTGGTGCTGAATTGCATTTTCCGAAAACGGATTTTTACGCTTCATTATTGGAGGCGACTCACGTTTCTCTTGTGCCAACGCAATTACAGCGTTTATTAGATTATTTACAGGAAAATCCGAGCATTTCATTTGCTACGCGTCATATTTTGCTTGGTGGCGCGCATATTCCGACAGAACTTACACAAAAAATGGTGAAATATGGCATTAAAACTTATTCTGGTTATGGAATGACGGAAATGGCTTCTACGGTTTTTGCCAAAAAATCTGATGAAAAACAAGGCGTAGGGCAACCGTTATTAGCTCGAGAATATCGTTTGGTGAATGATGAAGTTTGGTTAAAAGGCGCTGGTTTGGCGATGGGCTATTGGAAAGATCGACAAATTTTTCCATTAACGAATAGCGACGGCTGGTTTCAGACAAAAGATAAAGGCATTTTGCAAGGTGGGGAACTGGTTATTATTGGACGACTTGATAATATGTTTATTTCAGGCGGTGAAAATATTCAGCCAGAAGAAATAGAGCAAGTGATGCTGAAAAATGCTATGGTGAAACAAGTTTTTGTTTTACCCAAAGCCGATCATGAATTTGGCTATCGCCCAGTTGCGATTGTTGCTTTGAATGAACCCTTTAATCAAAGTGTGGTCGAAAAACTCACTGAATTTTTACAAGATAAATTGGCTCGTTTTAAACAGCCAATAGCTTATTATGAATTGCCAGTAGATTTATCTGCTGGCGCAATAAAAATATCACGCAAAGTGCTTGCCGATTGGTTAGCAAAACAAATAAACGAACAATGAAAAATACAGGTAACTTATGAAAACATCACGTTTTTTCACCGCACTTTTAGCTACAGCTTTAATTGGTTGGGCGACGGTGCATCCAACACTGGCTGCAAACAAAAGCAAAATATTATTACCTACGGAGCAAGAGCTCTCTGCAGATTTAGCTGATGCGCAAAAAATGGCTGATGGTGATGTAAAAACAGCACTTATTAATGAATTGCAAACCTCTTTAGATTTATTGCAACTCATTCAAACTCAACAAAAAAATAATGAAGATTTACATGATGTTTTAGCCCATGCTGATAGTGAAATTAAGAAAAATAATGCAGATTTATTGGCGTTTAAGAAGCAGTTAGAACAATCTAAATCAGTCGATTATCAAGCTCAAAATTTAGCAGATTTACAGGCTACATTAAGCAAACTTAATGCTCAACAGCAGGAAACCCAAACTGCGTTAAGCAAGGCTAATACTCAATTAGCGGGGCAAAGTTCTGTATCTGAGCGTGCACAAACCAGTCTTACTGAGAATTTGAAACGCACACAAGAAATTAATCAACAATTAGCCGATAGCAATCTTACAAAAACTTTACGTCAAAAAAATCAAATAGAATTGCAGTTGATTGATTTAAAAAACGTTTACAACCAAGATTTATTGAAAAATAGCGATCAGCTGACATTGCTTTATCAAAGCCGTTATGATTTGTTGAATGCTCGTTTGCAACTGCTACAACAACAAATTGTGGCGATCCAAGAAGTGATTAATCAGAAAAACTTGGCGCAAACTCAAAACCAAGTCGAACAAGCTCAGCAACAGCAACAAAATAGTGCGAAAAATGCTTATATTCAGAAAGAATTGGCGCGTAATGCAGAGTTGAGTCAATATTTGTTGCAACAAACTGAAAAGACGAACATCTTGACGCAAGATGATCTAAGAATGCGTAATGTGTTTGATAGCCTAACCCAAACTCAACACACTATCGAAGAGCAAATTAGTGCATTACAAGGTACGTTGGTGCTTTCTCGTATTATTCAACAACAAAAACAAAAATTACCGACGAACTTAAATATTCAAGGTTTATCAAAACAAATTGCGGATTTGCGGGTACAAATTTTCGATATTACTCAAAAACGTAATGAACTTTATGATTTAGATGCCTATATTGCCAAAGTCGAATCAGATGAAGGTGAGAAATTTACTCACACTGAAAAAACACAATTAGTTAATTTATTAACTGAACGTCGTAAAATGGCTTCTGACTTAATTAAGTCATTGAATAATCAACTTAATTTAGCCATTTCTTTAGAGCTTACTCAGCAACAAATTACTCAAATCAGTGATCAAATTCAATCAAAATTGGAGCAACAAAGTTTCTGGGTTAAAAGCAATAATCCTATTAATTTAGATTGGTTTGCTCAATTACCACGAGCCTTTATGGCGCAAGTCGATGGTATTGTGAAAAAAATTGGTTTACCCTCAGATTACAGTAACTTGCCTTACTTATTGATGTATTGCTTGGGCTTATTTGTCGTGGGTGGGGCTATTTTTAAATTCAAAGAGCGCATCAAACAACGTCTGTCAAAAATTAACGGCGAAATTAACCGATTAAAATATGATAATCAGTGGAATACTCCACAAGCTTTATTGCTTACTGCATTTTTAACGCTTTCAGGAACTTTATGGTTCTTAGCAGTTTGTCAAATGCTTGGCTTCTTCTTTATGAAAAATCCAACTGAGTTTTGGGATTGGTCGTTTAGTATGGCTGGCTATTGGTGGTTCTTCACGTTTTGGCTTTCTTTATTCCGCCCAAATGGGATTTTTGTCCGCCACTTTGAATTTTCTCAACAAAGTGCGGTGCGTTTTCAAAGTGTAATTAAACGTATTGTTGTAGCAGTTGTTTTATTACTGAATACATCAGTATTCAGTAACGTAACTGATTATGGGTTGGCAAATGATGTGATTGGACAGGTGAATACAATAGTTTCATTGTTGTTCTGCATTATTATCATCGCCCCACGTTTCAAAAATGTGCTACGTTCTTACGAAGATGAGAAAAAAAGCCATAACCATATTATTGTCAAAATCGTTCAATTTGGTTTACAGATTATTCCTGTTGGCTTAGTGATATTAGTCGCGTTGGGATACTATTACACTGCGTTGAATTTAATACAGCATCTGATTAATTCTTATATAGCCTGGTGTGTGTGGTGGTTAATTCGCCAAGTAATTTATCGTGGTATTACTGTATCATCTCGTCGCTTGGCTCATCGTCGTTTAGAAGAAAAACTCCGTCAAAAACAAGCAGGCTTTAATGATGGTTCGACATCCGATGATGTTGTTGTTCTAAATGAAAAAGAAGAAGGTTTAGCGTTAAATGAAGTGCGTAGTCAATTATTACGTTTTGCTGATCTCTTTATTTGGACTGCGTTGATTGGAATTTTCTATTACGTTTGGTCAGATCTTGTCACGGTGGCAAGTTATTTGCGTGAAGTGACCTTATGGCAGCAAACGACGACAACTGAAGCTGGTACCGTGATGGAAAGTATCACTTTATTTAATCTTCTCGTTGCCTTGGTTATTGTAGGGATTACTTATGTGTTAGTACGCAATATTTCAGGTATTTTAGAAGTACTAATTTTCTCACGGGTTAAACTTTCACAAGGCACGCCTTATACTATTACTACATTATTAACCTATGTTTTAGTTGCGGTTGGTGGTGCCTGGGCATTTGCTACATTAGGCATGTCGTGGTCTAAATTGCAATGGTTATTTGCTGCCCTTTCAGTTGGTTTGGGCTTTGGTATGCAAGAAATCTTTGCAAACTTTGTATCCGGGATTATTTTGTTATTTGAACGCCCAATTCGAGTAGGCGATACCGTTACAATTAATGGCGTTAGCGGGACCGTTGCGAAAATTCGTATTCGTGCAATTACGTTGATTGATTTTGATCGTAAAGAAGTGATTGTGCCAAATAAATCTTTTGTAACAGGGCAGGTAATTAACTGGGCACTTTCTAACACTATGACACGTTTAGTGATCAATGTTGGTGTCGCTTATGGTTCTAATCTTGAATTAGTGAAGAAATTATTGCTACAAGCCGCAAATGAGCAGACAACAGTATTAAAGGATCCTGAACCAAGAGCCTATTTCTTGAGTTTTGGTGCCAGCACCTTGGATCACGAATTGCGCGTTTATGTTGCTCAACTTGCTGAACGTACAAATACGATTGATGCACTTAATCGCCGTATTAATGAGCTCTTTGCAGAAAACAATATTGATATTGCATTTAACCAACTTGATGTTTTTATCAAAAATAATGATACTGGCGAAGAAATGCCTTTTATTGAAGTAAAAAAATAAGTGAGAAATTATGGCTGGTAACACAATCGGACAACTTTTTCGTGTGACAACTTTTGGGGAGTCACATGGTATTGCATTAGGCTGTATCGTTGATGGGGTACCGCCAAATCTCGAATTATCAGAGAAAGATATTCAGCCAGATTTAGATCGTCGTAAACCTGGGACATCTCGATATACCACGCCGCGCCGTGAGGATGATGAAGTTCAAATTTTATCTGGTGTGTTTGAAGGAAAAACGACAGGCACAAGTATTGGAATGATCATTAAAAATGGTGATCAGCGTTCGCAAGATTATGGCGATATTAAAGATCGTTTCCGCCCAGGACATGCGGATTTTACCTATCAGCAAAAGTATGGAATTCGCGATTACCGTGGTGGTGGGCGTTCGTCAGCGCGTGAAACCGCGATGCGAGTTGCAGCGGGAGCAATTGCAAAAAAATATTTACGCGAATATTTTGGTATTGAAGTCCGCGGTTTTTTAAGCCAAATCGGTCATGTGAAAATTGCACCGCAGACTATCGGAGAAATTGATTGGGAAAAGGTAAATAGCAATCCATTCTTTTGTCCTGATGAAAGTGCGGTAGAAAAATTTGATGAATTGATCCGTGAACTTAAAAAAGAAGGGGATTCTATTGGCGCTAAACTTACCGTTATCGCTGAAAATGTTCCAGTCGGATTAGGCGAGCCAGTATTTGACCGTTTAGATGCGGATCTTGCCCATGCATTAATGGGAATTAATGCAGTAAAAGGCGTCGAAATTGGTGATGGTTTTGCTGTGATTGAGCAACGTGGAAGTGAACATCGTGATGAAATGACCTCCGATGGATTTGAAAGCAATCATGCAGGTGGCATTTTAGGCGGAATTAGTTCTGGTCAACCGATTATCGCCACAATTGCGCTAAAACCGACTTCAAGTATTACGATTCCTGGTCGTTCAATCAATCTTAATGGTGAAGCCGTAGAAGTTGTAACAAAAGGTCGACACGATCCTTGTGTGGGTATTCGTGCTGTGCCAATCGCAGAAGCCATGATGGCGATTGTCTTATTAGATCATCTATTACGTTTTAAGGCACAGTGTAAGTGATCTTAGTGTAATATTTAAGGTTAGGTCGCTATCTCCTAGATAAGTTTTGATGTTCCCCTTTTGAGCAATGCATATTCCTCAAAGGGGAGTTATTTTTTTATCGTGGGTATATTTATCGATGATGAAACTATTGATGATAATATTAGAATGAATAAAATTTTATTAAAAACAACCATAATTTTTACCGCACTTTTCTCTCTGAACGTTGTTGCGTCTCCTCTAGATTGGCAAAAAGTGAAACGTCCAATTCCAAGTGACGATGGGAAAGCAAAACCTATTGGTAGTTATACCAATGGGTGTATTATTGGGGCGAAAGCATTACCGCCAAAAGGTGAAGGTTACCAAGTGATTCGTATGAATCGCAATCGCTATTATGGCCACCCAAATATGATTCAGTATCTTAAACGTTTGGGACAACGCGCTAAAGCTGCTGGGTTGCCAACGATGTTAGTAGGCGATATTGCCATGCCTGGTGGCGGACGATTTTTAACTGGCCATGCTAGCCATCAGATGGGATTAGATGCAGATATTTGGTTAAGAATGGGTGAAATGTCAGACGCCGATGCGCTGAACTCTGATGGCAAAGGTTTATTAGTTGTGGATAGAAATACACAACGAGTAGATGAGCGAGTGTGGAATAGCAATCATGCGATGTTAATCAAGTTAGCCGCGCAAGATCCAAGCGTAACACGTATTTTTGTTAATCCTGCGATTAAGGTAAAATTATGCCAAACCGCTGGCAATGATCGTGATTGGTTACACAAAGTTCGTCCTTGGTATGGACATGACTCTCATTTTCATGTTCGTTTAACTTGCCCAGCAGATGCGCCTTATTGTGAAAATCAAGCCCCAGTGCCTGCCGGTGATGGTTGTGGAGACGAATTATATTCTTGGTTTGAACCGCCAAAACCAGGCACTTCAGTGAGTAAACCTAAAGTTACACCACCGGAACCGTTTTTGTGCCAACAAATTTTGAACTCACCGAATCGGAGTGAATGGTTAGAATAGCATTAAGGTAAATCAATATGGATATCGGAATTGATCTTTTAGCAATATTGTTTTGTGTTAGTTTTGTTGCATCATTTATCGATGCGATTGCTGGCGGTGGTGGATTAATCACTATTCCAGCTTTGCTTATGACTGGCATGCCACCTGCAATGGCATTAGGCACCAACAAATTGCAAGCTATGGGAGGCGCATTATCCGCAAGCCTTTATTTCTTGCGAAAAAGAGCGGTCAATTTACGCGATATTTGGTTTATTTTGATTTGGGTTTTCTTAGGTTCTGCCCTAGGTACATTATTAATTCAATCAATTGATGTGGCGATTTTCAAAAAAATTCTGCCTTTTTTGATTTTAGCCATTGGTCTATATTTTTTATTTACCCCTAAATTAGGTGATGAAGATCGGAAACAACGATTAAGTTATCTGTTATTTGGTCTTTTAATTAGCCCATTTTTAGGTTTTTATGATGGCTTTTTTGGGCCCGGGACTGGCTCAATCATGAGTTTAGCCTGTGTTACTTTGCTAGGATTTAATCTCCCGAAAGCGACAGCACATGCAAAAGTGATGAATTTTACTTCGAACCTTGCTTCTTTTTCGCTTTTCTTATTGGGTGGACAAATTCTTTGGAAAGTGGGTTTCGTGATGATGGCTGGGAGCATTTTAGGTGCAAATTTAGGCGCCAAAATGGTGATGACGAAAGGTAAAACCTTGATTCGACCGATGGTTGTTATCATGTCTTTTATGATGACGGCTAAAATGGTTTACGATCAGGGTTGGTTTCATTTTTAATTCGGAAAGCGCGCAAAAGTGCGGTTAAAATTAATTTCATTTTATTATGTCAGATAATCAACAAAATTTACGTTTGACGGCGAGAGTGGGCTATGAAGCGCACTTTTCATGGTCGTATTTAAAGCCTCAATATTGGGGAATTTGGCTCGGTATTTTCTTTTTATTGTTGTTAGCATTTGTGCCTTTTCGTCTGCGCGATAAATTGGCGGGGAAATTAGGTATTTGGATTGGACATAAAGCAAAGAAACAGCGTACGCGTGCACAAACTAATCTGCAATATTGTTTCCCTCATTGGACTGAACAACAACGTGAGCAAGTCATTGATAAAATGTTTGCGGTTGTTGCACAAGTTATGTTTGGTATTGGTGAGATTGCCATCCGTTCAAAGAAACATTTGCAAAAACGTAGCAAATTTATCGGTCTTGAACATATTGAACAGGCAAAACCTGAGGGCAAGAATATTATTCTTATGGTGCCACATGGCTGGGCGATTGATGCCTCGGGCATTATTTTGCATACTCAAGGCATGCCAATGACTTCTATGTATAATCCACACCGAAATCCATTGGTGGATTGGCTTTGGACGATTACACGCCAACGTTTTGGCGGAAAAATGCATGCTCGCCAAAATGGTATTAAACCTTTTTTAAATCATGTTCGTAAAGGCGAAATGGGTTATTACTTACCCGATGAAGATTTTGGTGCGGAGCAAAGCGTATTTGTTGATTTCTTTGGAACTTATAAAGCGACATTGCCGGGATTAAATAAAATGGCAAAACTTTCTAAAGCCGTTGTTATTCCAATGTTTCCTCGTTATAACGCTGAGGCTGGCAAATATGAAATGGAAATTCATCCTGCAATGAATTTAAGTGATGATCCTGAACAATCAGCTCGAGCAATGAACGAAGAAATAGAATCTTTTGTTACGCCAACGCCAGAGCAATATGTTTGGATTTTGCAATTATTGCGTACAAGGAAGGATGGCAAAGATCTTTATGATTAAGAATAGGGTTTGAAAGTCATATTCTCGAAAACGGATATTCAATAAGGTAAATAAGAAATGGAAGAAAAAATTCGGCTGACGCAATACAGTCATGGTGCAGGTTGAGGCTGTAAAATTTCGCCTAAGGTGTTAGGGACAATTTTACATTCAGAACTCGAAAAATTTTATGATCCAAATTTGCTCGTCGGCAATGAAACTGCAGATGATGCGTCGGTGTATGATCTTGGTAATGGAACTGCAATTATCAGTACCACCGACTTTTTCATGCCGATTGTAGATGATCCTTTTGATTTTGGACGAATTGCCGCAACCAATGCCATTAGTGACATTTTTGCTATGGGCGGTAAGCCAATTATGGGAATCGCCATTTTAGGTTTTCCAACCAATGTATTACCTGCAGAAGTTGCACAGAAAATTGTTGATGGTGGTCGCTTTGCTTGCCATCAAGCGGGTATTGCTTTGGCGGGAGGACATTCCATTGACTCGCCTGAACCTATTTTTGGGTTAGCCGTGACAGGTGTGATTGACACTGAAAAAGTGAAACGTAATGCTTCTGCAAAATCAGGTTGTAAGCTTTATATGACGAAACCGCTTGGTATTGGTATTTTGACGACGGCGGAGAAAAAAGGAAAACTTAAGCTAGAACATCAAGGTTTAGCCACGGTCGCTATGTGCCAAATGAATTCTATTGGCAGCCAATTCTCCCAAGTGGAGGGCGTAACAGCAATGACAGATGTCACAGGATTTGGTTTACTTGGTCATTTAATTGAAATCTGTGAAGGTTCAAATTTAAGTGCGGTAGTTTTTTCGGACAAAATTAAAACCTTGGACGGTGTAAAAGATTATATTGCTCAAGGTTGCGTACCTGGTGGAACAGGGCGTAATTTTGACAGTTATGGGCATAAAGTTGGGGTATTGACAGAAGAACAAAAAGCGATTTTGTGTGATCCTCAAACATCAGGCGGTTTATTAGTGGCAGTTGAGCCTAATAGCGTTCAAACGGTCATTGAAATAGCCAAAGAAGCGGGGATTGATTTATATGAAGTGGGGGAATTAAACCCTAAATCAGAATCCGATGTCGTTGTTGAAATAGCTTAATAAAAAAGCGTGGAAATTTTAAAATCCACGCTTTTTTATTTTATAGAAGGATTATTTTCCGATAACGTCTAATCCGCCCATATATGGACGTAACACTTCTGGCACAGCGATTGAACCATCGGCATTTTGATAGTTTTCAAGCACGGCTACTAAAGTACGACCAACAGCTAAGCCAGAACCATTTAATGTGTGTACTAAGCGCGTTTTCTTATCGCCTTTTGCTTTACAGCGTGCTTGCATACGGCGGGCTTGGAAATCCCACATATTTGAGCAAGAAGAAATTTCACGATAAGTATTTTGTGCAGGCACCCAAACTTCTAAGTCGTAAGTTTTGCAAGAACCAAAGCCCATATCGCCTGTGCAAAGTAAAACTTTACGGTATGGTAAATTTAATAATTGCAATACTTTTTCTGCGTGACTGGTTAATTCTTCAAGTGCTTCCATTGATTTATCTGGATCAACGATTTGTACCATTTCCACTTTATCAAATTGGTGCATACGAATTAAACCACGAGTATCACGACCGTAAGAACCTGCTTCTGAACGGAAACATGGGGTATGTGCGGTCATTTTTATTGGTAATTCTGCTTCATCAATAATCACGTCTCGCACTAAATTAGTGACGGGCACTTCTGCAGTTGGAATTAATGCGTAAGGTTGTTCGCCTTCTAAGGCTAAAGTATGGAATAAATCTTCGCCAAATTTTGGTAATTGCCCTGTACCATAAAGTGTGGCGTGATTCACTAAATAAGGCACATAGGTTTCTAAATAGCCGTGTTGTTCAGTATGAAGATCTAACATGAATTGCGCTAATGCACGGTGCATTTTGGCGATTTGACCTTTCATCACAGCGAAACGAGCGCCCGCTAATTTAGCCCCTGCGGCAAAATCTAAGCCATTTGCTTCTTCACCTAAAGTGACATGATCTTTCACTTCAAAATCAAATGTACGCGGTGTACCCCAACGTAAGATTTCTTTATTTTCGGTGTCATCTTTGCCTAATGGCACTTCATCTGCTGGTAGATTTGGAATACTTAATGCAATTTGATTGATTTCCGCAAGTACCGCATCTAGTTGTGCTTTTGCTTCAGTCAATTGGTTGCCCATATTATCCACTTCAGCCAATAATGGTTCTATATTTTCACCGCGTGCTTTAGCAGCGCCAATGGCTTTGGAACGAGTATTACGTTCAGCTTGTAAGTTTTCTGTGGTGACTTGTAAGTTCTTGCGTTGTTCTTCTAATGAGGTGAGTTTTTCTGTATCAAGAATAAAGTTACGTTTTATTTTTAATTTTTCTGCGACTTCCGCTAAATTATTACGGAGTAAATTTGGATCGATCATGGTATTTCCTTACTTTTTTCGTTGAAATGAAAATGGTTTTATTCTATCGCACGTTGTTGAAATAAACCAGTTAAAAGCCTAGTGAAAAGCGAGATTCTGAAAATAAAGAAAAATACACCGCACTTTGTGCTAAAATTCGCGCTAATTTAATCAAATTTTTAGGTGGGTTATGAGAAAATTTATTCTTTCTTTTCTATTTATGATTATTGGTGGTGGGCTTGGTTTTGCTGGGGCTCATTTTCATCCGACAAAATGGCAGGTTAGTGCGCAATTTGAAACACCAAAAATGAGTGAATTGGGTAATTATTTTTCTCTTTTTTCTACATATAGTTTAGTTAGCGGTGATGCGGATGCAGTGGATGCCACAAAGATTGAACGCAAAGCGACCAATTCTGCCTATCATGAATTTACAAAAATTCTGAGTTCTCCCGCTCAATTAATGGCGTTTTTAAATCAATCTGATTTTGTGAAAGCAAGAGCTAAAGTTGAAAATCAAACGATTCAGCAAATTGCCTCACATTTTAAATTTTCCCAAGAAAATAATCTTGATCAATTAACCCTGTCTTCTTTTGAGCGTGAAGAAGTAGATCAACTTTTTGTGGAATATATTCGTTATGTGAATAATCAAGCGCGCCAAACATTAAATAATGAATTGATTACAAAATGGAAATCGTTATTCGAACAAGTGAAAAATGCTGCCGACGCCAAAATTGATGTTTCTTGGGAAAACAAATTGAAAATGATGCAATCTGTTCAACCGTTAGATAATAATTTGGTGGCATTTCATTTTGTTCAACAGCCTAATCTTGTGATGGCAGAGAAACCTTATGTTATCTCAACGGGTATTGGTGCTGGTTTGGGAATTATCCTTAGTTTGTTAGCGATGCTGATTTTAGGTGCTGGAAGAAATAAAAAAGCAAAAGAGTAAAGGATTATTTGAGAAAAATAAATTTTGTGATCGTTGTCAAATTTTTAAGATTGTTTTCTGTTTATTTGGGGCGAATGTAGTAAACTGAAACCAGTTAAAACCACTATAGGAGCAATGCTATGTTTCCCGAATACCGAGAATTAATCACCAAACTTAAAAGTAATGATGCTTATTTCGATCGTCTTTTTGAAAAGCATAACGAATTAGATCATGAAATTAAGAATATGCAGGAAAACATTCAGCTCGCCACTCATATGGAAATTGAGGCTTTGAAAAAAGAAAAATTACGGATTAAAGATGAGCTTTATGAATACCTTAAGAAAAAATCACAAGAATAGTACAAAAACCGGCTTAGGCCGGTTTTTTGTTGAACTATTTTAGTGTCACACCACAGGTTTTTGTCGATAAAACAATAATCCAGGCAAAGCTAATCCAAATACTATTGCTCCTAGGATAAAACTGGTATTAATAAAGGAGCTAATCATTTGTTCAAATAAAGCATCAGAAAAGCCGAAATGATGAATTTGTACCATTGAAATCATTGCTTTATAGGCATGAACGCCAGGGATCATGGGGATAATAGCGGCAACGGTGAAGGCTTTAGGATGGGCTAAATAACGATGGGAAAGATGCACGCCTAAAAATCCAATTACGCAAGTGGCAAAGAAGGTGGCAAATACAATAGGCATATTAATATGCAGTAATAATGTGCGTGTAACATGCCCAAGTGCGGCTAAAATTGCGCAATATTTTAAGGCTTTTGGCGGCACATTAAAGACTAACGCAAAGCCCACCGCTGGAATTGCGGCAAATAACATATCATCGAGCAATTTCAATATAAATATTGTGATGTCTAATAACATTTTAATGCCCCCAAGTTGTGATATGTAATACACTTAACGCGAATACAATGCCAAGACATGCGCCAAAAGTGAGAATAGTTGCAATCGTCCAACGGCCTAATCCCATATTGACATAACCTTTTAATATATCCGCCAAAGAATTAATCAGCGGAAACCCTGGCACAAGTAATAACACACTAGATGCCAAGGCAATTTGAGGATCGTTACCTAAGTTATATTTTAAGCTCACGCCAGAAATCAGCGAGGCGACAAAAGAGGTGATGGAAAAGACGATAAGGGGATTATAGTGCCGTTTAGAAAATTCTTGTCGCACAAACATTGCGATGGCTGCTGCAACAAAGGTGATGCCACAAATCACCCAGTCTCCACCTGATAAATGGGCGAATGCCGCACAAGATAAGCCAATCATAAACACTACTAACCAGCGGTTATATTTAAGCGGTTTTAATTGATCCAGTTTTCTTTGTGCGATTTCTAAGTCATACAAATGATGTTCAACGGCAATCACAATGCGCTGAACATCAGTAACCATTTGCATATTAATGCCTTTATCCGTATTTTTTCGTGCGGTGGTAATGCAATGATTATCTGATAAGGTCGTCAGCACCACTGCATTTGCCGTAAGCGCACATTCTACGCTTTCTACGCCAAGTGCTATGCCTAAACGTTGCGCCATTTGCACCACAACAGTGCTTTCAGCCCCATGTTGTAACAAGAGCAGTGCTGTTTGTACGCACACGCGAGTCACCTTTCGTTGATATTCGTGCTCCATATCTGTCTTCTTCTATCAAAATATACCTAGAAAGAATTATAAAAATCTTTTCTGAAAAATGCGCAAAAAAGAATCGCACTTGTGATTTAAGTCAAAACTTTTTAGTGAAAAATTTTGTTACATCGATCACAAAATAAACAATTTTTCTTTGCTGATACAAAAAAATAGGACTATCATTTAAATGATAATTGTTATCGTTTGATATGGAGATTAAAAAAATGAAACATAAATTTTCCTTTATGCTATGTCCACTCACCTTGCTTATTCATCAAACTATCTATGCTTCCCCACAAATAAATCAGCTTGATACGATCTCTGTTTTAGGTACTTCTGAAAGTAAGGCCGAAGCAGGTAAAGATAAAATGTTTTCAGAAAACCAAGTAACCGAATATAAAAGCAAAAAAGAAATTGAAACTTACAAAGGACATTCTGTAGCGGATTTATTGACAGGCACAACGGGCGTATATAGTGGTGATGCACGCAATAGCGGTGCGTTGGATCCAAATATTCGTGGTGTACAGGGGCAAGGTCGAATTCCTGTTTTAGTTGATGGCACAGAACAAGCTATCACTGTTTGGCGTGGTTTTGCGGGTGTGAGCAACCGTAACTATCTTGATCCTTTCTTAATTAGTAGTGTCTCTGTTGAAAAAGGCCCAAATTTGAACCGCACTTTAGATAGTGGCGCAGCGGGCACTATTCGTTTAAGCACATTAGAACCTGATGACATTATTAAAAAAGGTGAAAAATTTGGTATCGAATTTAAAGCTGAAACAGCTAATAATTCGATTAAGCAACGTGGTTATCCTATTCCTGTTGGTCAAGATTTCCGTAAACTTAATCACCCTGAAGATATGGGCTTAGGTTCTATTTCAGCTTATTTTAGAACATCTGATCGTTATCCTGCTCGTTCTCATGGTAGAAATAAATTCTTTAATGACAATGCCTATCGCTTAGCCATCGCAACAAAAGATGAGCATTTTGAAGGTTTAGTTGCTTATGCTTATCGCAATAAAGGAAATTATTTTGCGGGTTCAAAAGGTGGACATAATTATGGAGAAGGAAAAACTTTGGATGAATATGCAAATCAAGAAAACTTCAATCCGAATTATTATTCCACCGATGATCCTTACATTCCTTGGATTGCCATTGTTTATCATCCGAAAAAAGAAGTTCCTAACACATCTTTTGAATCCGAATCTTATTTAGGCAAAGCGACCATTAAGTTTAACGATCACACTAAATTAAAATTTGGCTTACGCCATAGCGATATGCATTATGGTGAAATTATGCCTTCCCGTTTATGGCAAACCAGCTATCAACAAGGCACAGTGTTGCAATGGCCGCTTGCCAATGTAAAACAAACCGCAGTGAATACAGATTTTGAATATAACCCTGAAAATAATAAATGGGTGAATTTGCGCCTTGGAGCCTATGCTGTATTTAATCATGCCAAAACCAATACTTCAGGCGGAAGCCCTTCCGATATTATTTTTGATGATATGGGATTTAATTCTGTAGGAACTGATCTTGCTGCACCTGAAATTAAACAACCAGGGGACGAAGGTTATGAACAATATTTAATAAAAAAAGCCGAATATATAAAACAAATACGTGAAAAATGGAAAGAATACGCTAATTCCCATGATAAAACACCAAATATTAAGGGGGTTTTTGATACCAAAGAAGCGCAAGCACAATGGTCGAAAGATAATCATTATGGTGTTTATGCCAGCAACCGTTTTGAAGTTACTCCAAAATTAAATTTTGATGTCATGAGTAATTACAAATGGGAGAATCTAAATTCTGAAAATGAATTTACTAAAAACACGCCACTTGCAAACGAGATATGTGGTGGTTGGGGTCATGGCGATAAATTAGGCAGTAATATTTATTGCCCAAGCTGGGATTACCATATGAGTGGCGAACGTCACGGAAAACGCAAAGAATTAAATGTAGGCTTTAATTTCCAATATAGCCCTGTGGATTGGTTAGTTTTAGATGCTGGTGCAAAATATACGCACTATAAATCACGTGATGATGGGTTGAGAAAGCAAATTCAGGATAAGCAAAGGGAAGAGGTGTTGTATCCAGCGGCTATTCGCTTTGATTATAGAGAGCTGCCAAATATTACTGAAGACATGATAAAAAAATATAATAACTATAAGAACTTTGGTATTAAAGAAGAAGAGTTCAAAAATGAATTCTCAAAAAGTAATCCAGAACCCAAAAGAAGTAACTATAATACATCAGGAGAATGGTTTAAGGATAGAAAAATATGGAGTAGAAATAGAAGGGAATATGTTAATGCAAAATTAATAGAAAGCAACTTATCTAAACCTACAGATGAAGACTCTCACATAGCTAAAATTTTAGAAGAAAGAAACGGATTAAGTGGAGAGGAAAAAACAATTTATTGGGAAAGAGATCAATATGGAAACTTTAATTTAGATAATTCGCCTATTAATAAGTATTTTACAGATGATAAATTGAAAGAAGAGCAATTTAATCCAGCAACTAACCAAACTGAAAAAACAATTCAGTATATTAGTGCCAATTTTTCCCAATTAGAAAAACGCAACCCAACGGAAGAACAATGGGAAAAAATGAAAAAAGCAAAACGAACAGCCCACGCTTGGGCTCCTGCTTTTGGGGCGACTGTACTTGTTACTGACAATATTCGTATTTATGCGAGATATACAGAAACAAAACGTATGCCAAGTATTTTTGAAGATACTATTGGTTATTCCATTACTGAACTTCATCCATTCTATGATCGAAAACCTGAACATAGCAAAAATATTGAGATCGGTTATGTGCAGGATTTGCGAGGTTTATTACCCAATGCACGACGTGCTGATATTCGTCTAAATTATTTCCATAATTTAACGAAAAATGTATTTGATCGTGATGTGAATTATGAAATGAAACAGTTTGATAAACGAATGTTATCTGGCTTAGAGTTTCAAACTCGATATGATCAAGGTAATTTCTTTGCTGATTTAGGTATCGTTTATAACCTTAAAAATAAATTCTGCGATAAAAATTCAGCAATACTTGATCGAGGTATTTGGGATTATGGTAGAAATGTAAAAAAACCAAGAGCTCTTCCAGAATGCGTAAATGGTGGCAATGCTGAAGGCTATTTAAAACATACGATAGCACCAAAATATTCCATCACGGCTAACCTTGGCATCCGTGCTTTAGATGAGCGCTTAGAATTAGGTACTCGCTGGCTTTATCATTCTCAAGTAAAAGACAGCCGTGCAAAATCATTAAGAGATGCGGGCTTCTTAGGAAGCACTGAAACCAACCGCTGGAATCCAGTATTAGTGGTTGATGCTTATGCTTCCTATAAAGTAAATGAAAACCTTCAATTAGAATTGGTGGGAACAAATATTACTGATCGTTATTATCTTGATCCACTCACACGTTCTAGTATGCCTGCACCAGGAAGAACGATCAAATTAGGTTTCACCGCAAAATTTTAAATGAAAATAATTATCATATTTGTTTTTGTGATATGATGACTTTGGTTCAAGACGATTAATGTCTTGATTTTATAAACCTTCTATAATAAGGAAATTATTATGAAAAAACTAAGTAAAATTGCAGTAGCAGTAATGGCTTGTGGGGTTGTTGGTTTTACACAAGCACAGGTAGTGGGAAATGTATCAACTGATACAAATCAAACTCGATATATAAAAATCAAGGCAGGAGAAAAAGATGGAAAGGCTGGCGTTGAAATATATGACAGTAGTATTCCTAATGATCCCGCTGTCTTAAGTAAAACAGCAAATAATAAAGGTCAATCAATGGCTTTAATGGCTGAGCGTGCAGACAAATGGATTTCGCATATTACTGGCGTTGCTAAAAAAGATTCCAATGGCGTAGTTGTTGCTAAAATGCAAAATATGCCTAAATTGACTTTAATTATGCCAGATCATACTGGATTAGGAAGATTGTCCTTTAAACAAGTTGGCAATATGGATACTTACTATGGTGAATGGGAAAACGTAGCAGGAAGCAACACAAAAGAAAAAAATGTTAGTGTTTATTACGTAGGTTCAAACCCAACTACAAAATTGCCTAGTGGAAAAGTGACTTATAATGTTCAAGGTATCAATAAATACACTGATTTCAATAAAGAATTGATGAAAGGTAGATTTGATGTCGATTTTGATGATGGCTTTATAGAAGGTCATTTAGGTAAAACTAATTTTACCATCCATATTGAAAGCGAAATCAATAAATCTAAAGCCACTTTTGAGGGGGAAGCTACAGCAGAAGGTATCACTGGTAAATCAGAAGGACGTTTCTATGGTGCGAAAGCTGAAGGCTTAGCAGGCATGGCAACATTTGCTTCAAAACCTGAATACAACACAGCCTTTGGCGGTACTAAAAATTAAGTTTAATAAACAAAAGGCTTGCGAAAGCAAGCCTTACTGTAAACAGGATGTTTTATGTCGAAATTCCCTTTTATCTTTCTTTTTATTCCTTTTTTGGTACTTGCTGAAAATCAAGAAAAAGATTTCCGCTTACAGCAACAATCTCAATTAAATCAACAACGACAAGAACAACAATTTATTCAACAAGATAAATTCTTTACTACATTAACAATAAACAACCAAGAATTTGATGTGAGTGATAATATAGAAGAAATAATGACCGCTCTTTTTCTTGCAATTAATCACAAACAAACGAATGATATTGAACATTTATTAATCCGTTATAAACAATTTCCGCAAGCAGAACAAGGAATGATTTTATTTGCAGAAGCGAATATTGCATTTAATCAAGGAAATACCAAAAAAGCCATTCAACTTTACGAGCAACTTGTTCAACAAGAACCTGATTTCACACGCGGAAAATTAGATTTAGCTAAACTCTATTTTCTAAACTGGCAAAACAATCAATCTAAAATTCTTTTTAATCAGATAGCATTGCCACAACAACCAAATGTAATGGCACGTGTTAACCAATATTTATCACAACTTGATTATCGCCAATCGTGGCAAGGTTCCTTTTCTTTTGGCACAATTTATAATTCTAATTTAAATCAATCTGGAAATGAAACTAGTAAAGAAATTGTCGAAAATCCTTATCTTGGTACATTAGAATTTACACGAACTAGACCAACTATTCAAAAAAGCACAGGATTTAGTTATGAAGCTGTATTAAATAAATATACTGAAATATTAAATAATCAAGGTATTATTTTTAAAGGATTAGCTTATGGTGAGTTTTACCCTAAAAAATCAGAATTTACGGAACATAATATTTCACTTGGATTAGGATACCGTTTTAAAGATCAAAAAAATCAATTAGATCTTTATCCTTTAATTGAAAAAACAAGAGCCTATCATCATTGGTATAGCGAGAGAAAAGGGTTTAATATTTCTTATTCAAAGATTTTTAATCCGAATTTATACTTTTCTTTGCAAACAGAATATAAATGGGAAAAATATCAAGATCGTAATTTATCTTATCAAGATGGAAAAATTCTCTCTTTCTTTTCTACTTTAGTTTATAGCTTACCAAATGATTGGATTTTATTTGGTGGATTGGATTATGCGAAAAAGTTTTCAACAGAATCAAAAATTGATCAATATGCTAGAAAGGGGATTAGAATAGGTATTAATAAAAGTTTTGAAAGCGGAATTGATATTACTGCGCAAGGTATTTTTAGAAAAATAGATTATCAAGATTATAATGCCCTTTTAGGAAAAACAAGAAAAGATAATGAACAAAAATATCTGTTTACCTTTGCTATTCCTAAATTCAAATTTTACGATATTGTGCCTAGTATCAATTTTATTCATACAAATCATCAGAGTAACGTAGAAATGTTATATCGCTATAAACAGAATGAAGTGGTATTGAAATTTGAAAAAACGTTTTAAAAACAAACCGCACTTTGAGAGATATTTAACTCTAAGTGCGGTTCAATTTGTCTGAGTTTTTATGATTAAAGTTTGACGACTTTCGCTTGTTTAATCATATTATCGCCCACTTCAAGAATGGTAATTTGCAAGCCATCAATTTCGCAAACTGTGCCTTCATCGGGAATTTCTTCTAAGTGTTCTAGGATTAAACCATTAAACGTGCGGGCATCTTCAGTATCCAATTCCCAGTTAAACATTTTGTTGAGATCGCGTAGGTTGGCAGAGCCATCAATAATCATGGAACCATCGGATTGTTGAGTTACTTCCTCGTCAATGCTTGGGGCGGTGGAAGTGGTAAAATCACCAACGATTTCTTCCAAAATATCTTCCAAAGTTACAAGCCCTTTAATATCGCCGTATTCATCCACCACTAAGCCAATGCGCTCTTTATTTGCACGGAAATTCGCAAGTTGAGTTTTTAATGGCGTGCTTTCAGGAATGAAATACACTTCATCAGCGGCACGAATTAAGGTTTCTTTGGTAAATTCATTTTTTTCAAGCAGTAAGCGGAATGCTTCACGCACGCGCAAAATACCAAGCACTTGTTCATCAAGGCTGCCTTTGTAGAGCACAACGCGGTTATGTGCTGCGTGATTGAGCTGGCGCATAATGGCTTTCCAGTCATCATCAATATCAATGCCGCCAATTTCGTTGCGCGGAACCATAATGTCATCAACGGTGACAGTTTCCATATCTAAAATAGAAAGCAACATTTGTGGATGTTGTTCATCAGGTGTCGCTTCACCCGCTTCTGATACGATACTACGAAGTTCCTCACGGCTAATTACTTGTTTTTGCATATCGGGTTTTAATCCCACCAAATGCATTAATGATTTGGTAAAAATATTCATCAACCAAACTAGCGGATAGAAGATTTTAAGTAATACCGTCAGAATATGGCTAGACACAAAACCGACTTTTTCCGCGTGCATCGCAGCCACCGTTTTGGGGAAAATTTCAGAAAAGACAAGCATCACGAAAGTGAGCAAACCCGTTGCAATCGCCACGCCGGCATCACCGTATAAACGCATACCAATCATGGTCGCAATCGCCGATGCACTGATATTCACAAGGTTATTAAAAATAAGAATAAAGCTTAACAAGGTATCTGGCTTTTCTAGCAGTTTTTCTGCTTTTTGTGCGCCTTTATTACCTTGTTCGGATAGAAAACGAAGACGATATTTATTGAGAGAGAGTAGCCCGGTTTCTGAACCAGAAAAATATGCAGATAACACTAAACAGATAATGAGAATAATCAATAAAGTACTAAGGGGAATACTGTCCAAGGGAAAATCCTTTTGTTCGTTAATCACATCATAGGGCGTAATTTATTGAAGCATAAATTAGTCGAGCTAATTAAGTTTATGTAATAAGTTATGCCCTATGGAATAATAAAGGCGAACTTGAATTCGCCCTTATTTTTAAATCAGCCGACTGCCAAAATAAGCAATCGTGAGTAAGATAATACCTGAAATTGCATAAATTATCATCCTTTTTCCATGCCATCCTTTTTTCCAATGACCAAAAAGTGCGATGCCAAAGACAATCCAAGCAAAAAATGAAAATAGTGCTTTGTGAATATTTTCCGCAGTTAATGCATTGATAGAATGATAAATACCTGAAATTAATGTCAGTGTTAATAATAATTCACCAAAAGCAAATACCCTTGCAAAATGACGTTCAACGGTCATTAAAGAAGGTATAATCGGAGAAAAGTTCGTTTTTTTGGCTTTTAATGAACGATCAATCCAATTGAGTTGGATTGCATAAAGCATGGCAATAAAGCATACGGCATAAGTAAATATTGATAAGCCTATATGAAATAACATCGCAGAATCTTGATTGAGTAATTGAATAAAATGACTTGGTATAAATGTTGCCAAAATTAAGTTAAAAATTGAAAAGGCAAAGACGATAGGCAAAACGAACCAGATAGAATTCACTGATAAAATAGCAAATACTGCAAGGGCAGAGATGCTAACACTCATTAATGAACTAATTTGAATTAATGTGAATGTATGCTCTTCAGCTAATTCTTTTAAGGAAGGGAAAAGCGTAATACCGTGTAATGCTATCGCAAAAAGTGCGGTAAAAAACAACGGTGCTTTTTTCGGAGAATGTTGTGTGTTTTCTACGGACGTAAGTAAAGGAGCGATCATCAACACACTAATTAGATAAAATAAAATCGAAAAAATAGCAAACCACATAATTTCTTTTCTCTGTTTGGGAATAGTTCGTATTTTATCGTTCTCACACACAATTCGCTATAAATTTATTTGAAATGATGAAAAACGCCTAAATTTCGGTATAATCAAGGCAATTTTTTTAGAAAAAAACAGGATTACGAGTCATGTTTGATAATTTATCGGATCGCCTTTCTAAAACTTTACGCAATATCACGGGAAAAGGCCGTTTAACGGAAGATAATATTAAAGAAACCTTGCGCGAAGTGCGTATGGCATTACTTGAAGCAGATGTTGCTTTACCTGTGGTGCGTGAATTTATCACAAAAGTAAAAGAAAGCGCGCTTGGGGAAGAAGTCAATAAAAGTTTAACGCCAGGGCAAGAGTTCTTAAAAATCGTTCAGCGTGAGCTTGAAAAAGCCATGGGTGAAGCGAATGAGAGTTTAAACCTAGCAACCCAACCACCAGCGGTTATCTTAATGGCGGGTTTACAAGGGGCGGGTAAAACCACCAGCGTGGGTAAATTGGCAAAATTCTTGCGTGAACGCCATAAAAAGAAAGTGTTAGTGGTTTCTGCCGACGTATATCGCCCAGCTGCAATTAAGCAACTTGAAACCTTGGCTCAATCCGTTGGCGTGGATTTTTTCCCATCGGATGTTAAACAAAATCCAGTTGATATTGCTAAGGCGGCGCTTGCGGATGCAAAACTGAAATTCTACGATGTGTTGATTGTGGATACGGCAGGTCGCCTACACGTTGATACGGAAATGATGGACGAAATCAAGCAAGTCCATGCAGCATTAAATCCAATTGAAACTCTTTTCACTGTTGATGCGATGACTGGTCAAGATGCGGCCAATACGGCAAAAGCCTTTAATGAAGCATTGCCGCTTACCGGTGTTATTTTGACGAAAGTGGACGGTGATGCGCGTGGTGGTGCAGCGTTATCAATTCGTCAAATCACAGGTAAACCAATCAAATTCTTGGGTGTGGGCGAGAAAACAGAAGCACTTGAGCCGTTCCATCCAGACCGTGTCGCTTCTCGTATTTTGGGCATGGGCGATGTGCTTTCACTGATTGAAGATCTTGAACGTTCTGTTGATCGTGAGAAAGCAGAAAAAATGGCGCAGAAATTCAAGAAAGGCGATGATTTCACTTTAGATGATTTCCGCGAACAGCTGATCGAAATGAAAAAAATGGGCGGTATGATGTCTATGCTTGAGAAATTACCGGGCGCAAAAAATTTGCCTGATCACGTTAAAAATCAAGTGGATGACAAAATGTTTGTCAAAATGGAAGCAATCATTAACTCTATGACCTTAAAAGAACGTGCCAACCCAGATATTATCAAAGGATCTCGCCGTCGTCGTATTGCATTAGGTTCTGGCACTCAAGTGCAAGATGTCAATAAATTACTTAAACAATTCGATGAAATGCAACGTATGATGAAGAAAATGCGTAAAGGTGGCATGGCTAAAATGATGCGTGGAATGCAAGGCTTAATGGGCGGAGGCTTGGGCGGTCTTGGTGGTTTAGGCGGAATGTTTAAACGATAATTTCATAAGATCAAAGTGCGGTTAAAAAAGAAATATTTTTAATCGCACTTTGTTTTGGGCAAAATATTAGCCTAAGTGTCATTTATAAGTGAATTTTAGTTGAAATAATACCCGGTACTTAGTATGGGAATTTTCTTTACTTCATTCTATACTCATTACACATTTCAACTTTTTCTATAAAAATTCAACATGAATAATAATCCATTCCAAGTTAACTGGTCATCTAAGGGACATACATTATGTTTGGGACATTGGGAAATTAAATATCTTGGTTTACCCGTCGTGTTACCTCGAGAGCGCCAAGATAAAGATATGGGAACAGAAAATATTTATAATTTTATGGATCCTGAAGATGAGCTTTATCGCGAGGGATTGGGTGAGGATGATTGGATTGTTGAAAATATTGAATGGCTTTCTGATGTATTTATTGAGCATAATATTCCTTTAGAGGAAAATATAATGAGAGCATTTTATCAAGCAGTAAATCAGGCCGATTGGCGCTGCGGGAGCTGTGGAGGGTGTATTTAACTTTGAGAGTATCAATCTGTTTTATTCTTTTAATGTAAATAGTGTTATTAATAAATGTGATAAAAGTCACAAATTTTAAAAAAACTCTTAAATTCAATTTTTGATTTCTATCAATTTGACATAGAATACGGCCGCTAATTTAGAGTATATCTAAATATTATTACCCATCTTTTGAGGAGTATTTCTATGTTGTGGTTTTTCTTTTGTGTAGCCATTCTTATTCTTGGTTACTTTATTTATGGAAAAATTATCGAAAAAATCTTTGTCATTAATCCAAAACGTCAAACACCAGCCTATCAAATAAATGATGGTGTGGATTATATGCCAATGTCAAAAACTAAGATTTGGTTAATTCAATTGTTGAATATTGCTGGTACTGGCCCAATTTTTGGCCCTATTCTTGGTGCATTATACGGACCTGTCGCGATGTTATGGATTGTACTAGGCTGTATTTTTGCTGGGGCAGTACATGATTATTTCTGCGGTATGTTGAGTATCCGTCATGGTGGTGCAACAATGCCATATTTAGCCGGTAAATTCTTAGGTCGCCCTGTAAAAGTATTTATTAACACATTAGCGCTTGTACTTTTATTATTAGTAGGTGTTGTGTTTGTATCAAGCCCAGCTCAATTAATGGGTACGATTACCATGGACTTATTGGGCGCATCTCAAGGAGCGTTACAATTAGGTGATGCTGAAGCTGTTCATCATGCAGTTGAAGCCGGTGGTATCAAAGTATGGGGAATGGATAAAGCAACTGTTGTTGCAGTTTGGACGATTATTATCTTTGCTTACTATATTCTTGCGACTTTATTACCGATCGATAAAATTATCGGTCGAATCTATCCGCTTTTTGGCGCATTATTGCTATTTATGTCTGTGGGTATGGTGTATGGCTTAGTTTCTGCACACTTTAGTGCTGTTGATCCTATTGAGTTCTTCCGTACTATCAATGCAGATGGTCAAGGTTTAACTTTAGAGAAATTCACACAAAACTTCCAAGTGAAGGGTGATGTTCCAATTTGGCCATTGTTGTTCTTAACTATTTCTTGTGGTGCATTATCTGGTTTCCACGCAACTCAAACTCCTTTAATGGCGCGTTGTGCTGAAAATGAAAAAGAAGGTCGTTTTATCTTTTACGGTGCAATGATTGCTGAAGGTGTAATTGCGCTAATCTGGTGTATGGTTGGTCTCGCATTCTATGAAAATCCACAAGCATTACAAGATGCAATTTCTGCAGGATCACCATCTAAAGTTGTATATGACAGTTCATTACATTTCTTAGGTTTTGTTGGTGGTATTTTTGCTGTGTTAGGTGTGGTTGTTTTACCTATCACTTCTGGTGATACCGCATTCCGTGCTGCTCGTTTACAATTAGCGGAAATTTTCCATATTGACCAACGTTCATTATCTAAACGCTTATTAATTGCTGTACCACTATTCGTATTAGGCTATTTTGTTTCAACCATTGACTTTAGCGTATTATGGCGTTATTTCACTTGGGCAAACCAAATGACAGCAATGGTAATGTTATGGACAGCAGCTGCATATTTATATCGTTATCATAAATTCCATTGGGTTGCGTCTATTCCTGCTTGGTTTATTACCACAGTGTGTGCAACTTATTTATATTACAATCCAATTGGTTTCCACTTAGATTATCAATTGTCAGTATATTTAGGTTTGGCAACAACAGTAGTATGTATCATATTATTCTTTACGTTACTTAAACCATTCGGTGATCGTGACGAAGAAGCTTATGTGAATAATTAATTAAGAACATCTGGTTGAAAAAAGCCGTTTGGGATATTTTCTCAAACGGCTTTTTATTTTGATAAAAAATAGGGTTATATCAGGGATAATCGCTTGCAACTTAAGCAAACAAATTATAAACTTACGTAGATGTGGAGAAAAGTGGTGTTTTGTGGAGATTTTTAGAAAAATTTCTCAAAATAAGTTTAATTTTGAAGGCGTAATATGTTTCGTGGTGCAACAGCGGTTAATTTAGATTCTAAGGGACGCGTAGCGATCCCAACCCGCTATCGCTCTGAAATTCTTGAAAAGAACCAAGGGCAAATGGTTTGTACCGTCGATATTCGCCAACCTTGTCTTTTACTTTATCCCCTTGATGAATGGGAAAAAATCGAACAAAAACTTCTCGAACTTTCTAATTTTGATCCTACCCAACGCCGTTTGCAACGAGTAATGCTTGGTCATGCCACTGAATGTGAGATGGATGCTCAGGGCCGTATTTTGCTTAGTGGACCATTACGCCAACATGCAAAATTAGAAAAAGGTTTAATGTTAGTAGGACAACTTAATAAATTTGAAATTTGGAGTGCTGTAGAATGGCATGCTCAAATTGAAGAAGATATGGAAATTGGTTCAAGTGCAGACTTTGCGTCTGAGGCTCTGAAAGATTTCTCATTATAGAAAATGATTCACCGTTTTTTACTTTTATATTGTATTTATGGATACCGAAAATTCCTTTTCTTCACCTGAACATATCACAGTTTTACTTCACGAAGCCGTGAATGGCTTGGCATTGAAGGAAAATGGAATTTATATTGACGGTACTTTTGGCCGTGGTGGACATTCTCGCTTAATCCTTTCTAAATTATCCCCAAATGGTCGTCTTATTGGCGTTGACCGCGATCCTAGAGCCATTGCTGAAGCTCAAAAAATTCAAGACCCACGTTTTCAGATTGAACATAACAGCTTTTCTCATATTCCTGAAATTTGTGAAAAATTAAATTTGGTTGGCAAAATTGATGGTATTTTGCTTGATCTTGGCGTGTCATCTCCCCAGCTTGATGAAGCAGAACGTGGTTTTAGTTTTATGAAAGATGGCCCACTTGATATGCGTATGGACACGACTCAAGGTTTATCAGCAGCAGAATGGTTAAAACAAGTATCGGTTGAGGATTTAACTTGGGTTTTGAAAACTTTTGGCGAGGAGCGTTTTGCTAAACGTATTGCCACTGCTATTGTTGATTACAACAAAAGTGCGGCCAAAAATGGCACAGAATTTTTATCACGTACTAGTCAATTAGCTGAGCTTATTTCACAAGCGGTACCTTTTAAAGATAAACATAAACATCCTGCGACTCGTAGTTTCCAGGCCATTCGTATTTTCATCAATTCAGAACTAGACGAATTGGAAAGTGTACTCAATTCTGCTTTAGACATGTTAGCGCCAGAAGGGCGTTTATCAATTATTAGTTTCCATTCTTTGGAAGATAGAATGGTGAAACATTTTATGAAAAAACAAAGTAAAGGTGAGGATATCCCTAAAGGTTTACCATTGCGAGAAGACCAAATTCAACGTAATCAGAAATTAAAACTAATTGGTAAAGCAATTCAACCAAGTGAGGCGGAAATTCAAGCAAATCCTCGTTCAAGAAGTGCAGTATTGCGTGTAGCGGAGAGAATTTAGTGATGTCTGAAAATAATAAACCTCGTTATCCGTTACAGCAGATTTTAGTTGAAGATTTATTTTCTTCAAATAAGTTAATTGTTTTCTTATTAATAGCAATTTTGGTATCCGCAATGGGCGCTATTTGGGTGACGCATAAAACACGTCAGTTAATTTCTGAAAATGGTGCACTTATTTTACAACGGCAAGCGCTTGAAAATGAATATCGAAATTTACAGGTGCAGGAAGCGACTGAAGGGGATAGCACAAGAGTAGAATCTATTGCTGTAGGTACTTTAAAAATGAAACCTTTAACGACAGAACAAGAAGTTGAGATTAGAGAATAATAGGTAAAAAGATGGTTAAATTCAATTCTTCTCGTAAATCAAATAAGTCTAAAAAAACAATTAGAAAATTAACCGCACCTGAAGCCGTGAAACATAACAAACCGAAAATGGTGTTTGATAAATGTTTTATGCGTGGACGTTATATTATTTCGGTATTTTTTGTTTTTCTTGGTTTGTGTGCATTGGTAGCTCGCGCCGGTTATGTCCAATCTATTAATGCTGATACCTTATCTGGCGAGGCAGATAAACGTTCGTTACGTAAAGATGAAATTCTTTCAGTGCGTGGTTCAATTTTAGATCGTAATGGGCAATTATTATCGGTAAGTGTTCCGATGAGTGCAATAGTAGCTGATCCCAAAACGATGTTAAAAGAAGATGCTTTAGCGGATAAAGAGCGTATTAATGCATTAGCGCAAGAGATAGGAATGAGTAGCAATGACTTGATTAAAAAAATTGAGAAAAATTCAAAATCAGGTTATTTGTATTTGGCTCGTCAAGTAGAGTCAAATAAAGCAGATTATATTAAAAAATTAAACGTTAAAGGCGTTTTCTTAGAAACTGAACATCGTCGTTTTTATCCACGTGTAGAAGAAGCTGCACATTTAGTTGGTTATACTGATATTGATGGGAATGGTATAGAAGGGATAGAGAAAAGTTTTAATACCATGCTTGTGGGGAAAGATGGTTCACGCACAGTACGTAAAGATAAGCGAGGTAACATTGTTGAACACATTTCTGATGAAAAAAAATATGATGCGCAAGATGTTACGTTAAGTATTGATGAAAAATTACAATCTATGGTGTATCGTGAAATTAAAAAAGCGGTATCAGAAAATAATGCTGAATCAGGTACGGCTGTATTAGTTGATGTTCGTACAGGAGAAGTATTAGCCATGGCTACTGCGCCATCGTATAACCCGAATAATCGTGTTGGTGTTAAATCAGAATTAATGCGTAATCGTGCTATTACGGATACCTTTGAGCCAGGTTCTACTGTAAAGCCTTTAGTTGTGTTAACTGCACTTCAACGTGGTGTAGTTCGTCGCGATGAAGTTATTAATACGGGATCTTTTACAGTAAGTGGAAAAGAAATTGTAGACGTAGCACCACGTGCGCAACAAACATTAGATGAAATATTAATTAATTCAAGTAACCGTGGTGTAAGTCGCCTTGCGTTACGTATGCCGCCTAGTGCTTTGATGGAAACCTATCAAAATGCAGGTTTAGGTAAGTCGACAGATTTGGGATTGATTGGTGAACAGGCCGGGATTTTAAATGCCAATCGTAAACGTTGGGCGGATATTGAACGTGCAACGGTTTCTTATGGTTATGGTATTACTGCAACACCACTCCAAATAGCTAGGGCTTATGCAACGCTTGGTAGCTTCGGTATTTATCGTCCACTCTCTATTACAAAAGTTGATCCACCTGTAATTGGGAAACGAGTTTTTTCTGAAAAAATCACGAAGGATATTGTCGGTATTTTAGAAAAAGTAGCGATTAAAAATAAGCGAGCGATGGTTGAAGGATATCGTGTTGGTGTAAAAACGGGTACAGCACGTAAATTAGAGAATGGTCATTATGTGAATAAATACGTTGCATTCACAGCGGGGATTGCACCAATTAGTGATCCACGTTATGCCTTAGTCATTTTGATTAATGATCCAAAAGCTGGGGAATATTATGGTGGTGCGGTTTCAGCTCCTGTGTTCTCTAGTATTATGGGTTATGCATTACGTGCTAACGGAATTCCACAAGATGCGGAACCAACAGAAAAAACAATGAAAAGTGCGAAACGCATTGTATATGTTGGTGAGCGTAAGAATGAAAAAATGAATTAAGGAAAAATAATGAAAAAACTCACCGCACTTTTTGATTTACCTGCATTAAAGGATGAGATAGAACTCCATAATATGGTATTGGATAGCCGTAAAGTTAAAACAGGGGATCTTTTTGTCGCAATAAAAGGACATCAAGTCGATGGAAATCAATTTATTGATTCGGCTATTCACTCTGGTGCAAGTGCGGTGATTTCTGAGACAGAATTATCTAGCGAGCATTTAACAGTAACATTTATTGGGAATGTGCCAGTAGTTAAGTTTTATCAACTTGCACGCCATCTTTCGTCGTTGGCAGATATTTTCTATGATTCGCCTTCTAAAAAATTAACGCTTGTTGGCGTAACAGGGACAAATGGCAAGACTACTATTTCTCAATTATTAGCACAATGGGCGGAGCTATTAGGCCATCGTGCAGCAGTAATGGGAACAATTGGTAATGGACTTTTAGGTGCCGTAGTTGAGGCTAAGAATACGACAGGGTCTGCGGTAGAACTTCAGTCTTCCCTTGCCAAATTTAGACAAGATGGAGCCGATTTCGCTGCAATTGAGGTTTCATCACATGGTTTAGCCCAATATCGAGTAGAAGCATTACATTTTAAGGCCGCTATTTTTACAAATCTAACTCGTGATCATCTTGATTATCACCAAACAATGGAAAATTATGCTTCTGCTAAAAAACGTTTATTCACCGAATTAGATACGCAAATTAAAGTGATTAACGCTGATGATGAGATTGGCTGTCAATGGTTAAGTGAATTGCCTGATGCAATTGCGGTTAGTACAGGCACTGATTTCCAAGCAAACTCTCATCAATGGATGAAGGCAACAAATATCCACTATCACGCTCAAGGCGCAGAGATTACTTTTGAATCTAGCTGGGGTAATGGCGTATTGCATAGTCCATTAATCGGTGCTTTCAATGTAAGCAATTTGTTATTAGTAATGACCACGTTATTATCATTTGGTTACCCATTGGAAAATTTACTCGCTACGGCGAAATCTTTGAAAGGAGTATGTGGAAGAATGGAAATGATTCAGTATCCAAACAAGCCAACGGTCATCGTTGATTATGCTCACACCCCCGATGCATTAGAGAAGGCATTACTTGCAGCACGGGAGCACTGTCAAGGTGAATTATGGTGCATTTTTGGCTGTGGCGGTGATCGCGATCGAGGTAAACGTCCATTAATGGCAAAAGTGGCAGAACAATTTGCTGATAAAGTTATCGTGACAAAAGATAATCCGCGATCAGAGCCTTATAAACAAATTGAGGATGATATTGTTTCTGGTTTTATTAATATGGATAAAGTGGGTATTATTCCTGATAGAGAACAAGCTATCCAATTTGCAATTGAAAGTACTATTGAAAATGATGTGATTTTAATTGCGGGTAAAGGTCATGAGCATTATCAAATTATTGGTAATGAAGTGATTTCATTTTCTGATCAAGATGTAGCACATGATTTTTTAAAATAATAACAATTAAATTATGATTAAACTCTCTACTGAACAGCTAGCACAGATTCTTCAAGCTAAATTAATTGGCGATAAAAATGTGCAAGTTGAAGAAATTAATACAGATACTCGAAAAAGTGTATCAAATAGTTTATTTTTTGCTTTGAAGGGCGAAAAGTTTGATGCCCACCAATATCTTGAACAAGCGGTAGCACAAGGTGCGGTAGCTGTTGTTGTTCAGCAAGAAAATTTTTCCATTTCTGTTCCACAATTTGTGGTTAAAGATACTCGTATTGCCTTGGGTGAACTTGCAAAATGGTTACGCGAGAAAATTAATCCGCGTACTGTCGCGATGACAGGGTCTTCTGGTAAAACCACGGTAAAAGAAATGACGGCAAGTATTTTGCAACATACTGCGGGTGATTCTGACGCGGTACTTTTTACCAATGGCAATTTTAATAACGATATTGGTGTTCCTTTAACCCTTCTTCGCTTAACAGAAAAACATCGTTTCGCAGTGATCGAACTTGGTGCCAATCATCAAGGTGAAATTGATTACACCACAAAATTAGCTCAACCTGATGCAGCATTGATTAATAATATTGCTCCCGCGCATTTAGAAGGCTTTGGTTCTTTAGAGGGCGTAGCACAAGCTAAAGGTGAAATTTATCGTGGTTTAACATCGAATGGTGTGGCGATTATTAACGCAGAACATAATCATTTAAATGTTTGGCAAAAAGAAATTGGTGAACATGAAATTCAATATTTCAACGGTAAAGATTATTCTGCAAAAAATATTCATCATACTGATCAAGGTTCTACTTTTACACTTATTTCCCCACAAGGTGAAATTGAGATTAACTTGCCTTACCTTGGTGCGCATAATGTAAAAAATGCCTTGGCAGCTACCGCACTTGCGATGAATGTTGGTGCCACTCTTACAGATGTAAAAGCTGGATTAGAACAACGTTCTCAAGTGAAAGGGCGTTTATTCCCGATTCAAGTAATGACTAATTTAGTGTTATTAGATGATACTTATAATGCGAATAAGGATTCTCTCTGTGCTGCCATTGATGTTTTAAAAAGTTATGATGCTTTCCGTATTTTGTGTGTTGGTGATATGAAAGAGTTAGGCGAAAACTCTCTCGCTATCCACCATGAAGTAGGACAACATGTCAACTCGGCAAATTTAGATTTAGTTTGTTCTTATGGCAACGAAAGTGCGGTTATTTCTGAGGCTGTTTCGGGTAAGCATTTTACTGATAAGGTGGAAATGGTTGATTTTCTTGTACCATTGATTGAAACCCAATTACAACAAAATAACAAAGTCGTGGTGCTAGGAAAAGGCTCTCGCTCAATGAAAATGGAAGATGTGATCTATTCATTAAAGGATAAAATTAAATGTTAGTTTGGCTTGCTGAATATCTTGTTCGTTATGAAACCGCTTTTAATGCGATTTCTTATATTACCGTCCGTGCAATTCTTGCATTATTAACCGCACTTTTTATCTCACTTTGGATTGGCCCAAAAGTGATCAAACGTTTACAGATCTTAAAATTTGGTCAAGAAGTGCGAAATGATGGTCCTGAAAGTCACTTTGCTAAAAAAGGCACACCTACTATGGGCGGTGTGATGATTTTATTCTCTATTGGCGTAAGTACGTTATTATGGGCAAATCTCGCAAATCCTTATATTTGGGTTTGCTTATTTGTATTATTTGGATATGGTGCAATTGGTTTTGTGGATGATTTCCGTAAAATTACCCGTAAAAATACAGATGGTTTGATTGCTCGTTGGAAATATTTCTGGATGTCTATTGTGGCATTAGTGGCAATCCTTTGGCTTTATTGGCTTGGACATGATACTGATGCAACCCGTTTAGTGATTCCATTCTTTAAAGACATTATGCCTCAATTAGGTTTGTTCTATATTGTGTTGTCTTACTTTGTGATTGTTGGAACGGGTAATGCGGTGAATTTAACAGATGGTTTGGATGGATTGGCGATTATGCCAACAGCGCTTGTTGCAGGCGCATTTGCATTAATTGCATGGGCAACAGGTAACGTGAATTTCGCAGAATACTTACACATCCCATACATTAAATATAGTTCTGAGGTGGTTGTATTTTGTACCGCCATCGTTGGTGCAGGGTTAGGATTCTTATGGTTCAATACTTATCCCGCACAAGTCTTTATGGGCGATGTAGGTTCCCTTGCGTTAGGCGGAGCACTTGGTGTCGTGGCGATTCTAGTTCGTCAGGAATTTTTGCTTGTGATAATGGGCGGGGTATTTGTTGTTGAAGCGCTCTCTGTTATTTTGCAAGTAGGGTCTTATAAGTTACGCAAACAACGCATTTTTAGAATGGCACCGATTCACCACCATTTTGAATTGAAGGGATGGCCAGAGCCAAGAGTGATTATTCGGTTTTGGATTATTTCCTTAATGTTAGTGTTGATGGGATTGGTTACCTTGAAGTTGCGTTAATGAATATAGCTAGGCTCGCTCTTTCAGTTTTTGAAAGGGCGACCTTTTTTACGTTAGTAAAGGAAATTTATATTTCCATCAATAATATAATTTTTAAAATTTATAGCAATTAAGAAGAAAGAAAATGAACGCCTATCAAAACAAAAATATTACTATCATCGGGCTTGGTAAAACAGGTCTTTCTTGCGTGGATTATCTCTTATCCCAACAGGCTAATATTCGTGTGATTGATACCCGAAAAAATCCTACTGGTGTTGATAAACTTCCTCAAAATATCCCTCTTCATACTGGTAGTTTAAATCAGGAATGGTTACTTGAAAGCGATATGATTGTTATCAGCCCAGGGCTTGCGGTAAAAACACCTGAAATTCAAACCGCACTTAAAGCTGGCGTAGAAGTAATCGGTGATATTGAATTATTCTGCCGCGCGGCGACGAAGCCAATTGTGGGGATTACCGGTTCAAATGGAAAAAGTACTGCTACTACTTTAGTTTATGAAATGGCGAAAGCTGCTGGCATGAAAGTTGGTATGGGGGGCAATATTGGAATTCCCGCTTTGTCATTATTGAATGAAGATTGCGAACTTTATGTATTAGAGCTGTCTAGTTTTCAACTTGAAACAACTTACAGCTTAAAAGCTGCGGCTGCAACTGTCTTGAACGTGACTGAAGATCATATGGATCGCTATGTGGATTTAGAAGATTATCGTCAAGCAAAATTACGCATTTATCATAATGCTGAGGTCGGCGTTTTGAATAATGAGGATAAGCTGACTTTTGGTGAAGGTGAAAATCAAGCGAAACAAAACGTTTCTTTTGCGGAAAATACAGCAGATTATTGGCTAAAAACGGAAAACGGCAAGCAATACTTAATGGCAAAAGATGAAGTAATTTTACCTTGTGAAGACGCAACATTAGTCGGACGCCATAATTATATGAATATTTTGGCGGCAACGGCATTGGCACAAGCTGTCGGTATTAATTTAGATTCAATTCGTACCGCACTTCGTCATTTCAAAGGGTTAGATCATCGTTTTCAATTAGCACATCAAGCTAATGGCATTCGTTGGATTAATGACTCTAAAGCAACAAATGTGGGGAGTACAGTTGCCGCATTAGCAGGCCTTTATGTTGAAGGCAAATTGCACTTATTGTTAGGTGGTGATGGAAAAGGGGCTGATTTTTCAGAATTAGCTGAATTAATTAATCAATCACATATTATTTGTTATTGTTTTGGTCGAGATGGTGCACAACTCGCTAAGCTTTCATCGCAAAGTTATTTGTTCGATACAATGGAGCAAGCGATAGAATTTTTACGCCCAACATTGCAAAGCGGAGATATGGTATTATTGTCGCCAGCTTGTGCAAGCCTCGATCAGTTTGCCTCTTTTGAAAAGCGCGGTGAAGAATTTACTCGTTTGGCTCAACTTAATAACGTATAGAATAAGATGGAATTATTACAAAAGTTCAAAAAAAGTTACGATGAGTGGACTCGTATTACCCCGCAAGGACTATTATATGATCGTGCTCTATTCTGGCTATTTGTAATTTTGCTTTTGATTGGTCTTATTGCGGTGACATCTGCTTCCATTCCTTATAGCTCACGACTATTTAATGATCCGTTTTACTTTGCCAAACGTGATGCACTCTATGTCTGCTTATCTTTAGCAACTTGCTACAGTATGTTGTATTTACCTTCTGAAAGGTTAGAAAGATGGCATGCAAAAATTTTCTGGGTTGCGGTAGCATTGCTCGTAGCTGTGTTATTTATTGGCACTTCGGTAAACGGTGCTAAACGTTGGATTTCTTTAGGTATTTTGAATTTCCAGCCAGCAGAATTTGCAAAATTAGCTCTAACTTGTTTTTTAGCAAGCTATTTTACTCGTCGTTATGATGAAGTACGTGGTCGCAAATTTAGTGCGGTGAAGCCATTTATTGTTATGGGCGTAATGGGGATGTTCCTATTGGTTCAGCCAGATATGGGAAGTACCGTGGTGCTCTTTGTAATAACTTTCTGTATGCTATTTATTGTTGGCGCACACTTTTTTCAATTTATTTTATTAGTAGCTACAGGGGTTTTACTAGGCGCATGGTTGATTATTTCAGCATCTTATCGTTTGAAACGATTTACAGGTTTTTTAGATCCTTTTAAAGATCCATACGGTACGGGTTTCCAATTAACCAATTCTCTTATGGCATTTGGTCGAGGTGAGATTACTGGTGAGGGGTTAGGTAATTCAATTCAAAAACTAGATTATTTACCCGAAGCGCATACAGACTTTATCATGGCGATTATTGGCGAAGAGTTTGGCTTGATTGGTATTATTATTGTTGTCACTTTATTGGGATTACTTATATTTCGTGCATTGAAAATTGGTAAAGAGTCTTTGATATTAGAGCAACGTTTTCGAGGTTTTTTTGCATTAGGAATTGGCTTTTGGATTTTTTTCCAAGGATTTGTCAATTTAGGTATGGCTCTTGGCATGTTACCAACTAAAGGTTTAACTTTCCCTCTTGTCAGCTATGGTGGCTCTAGTATTATTATTATGTCAGCAACGATTGGTATTTTATTACGTATAGATCATGAAAATCGCCTACTCCGAGCTGGCCAAGCACGTTTGCGTGATGATTAGAGACATAAAGATGAAAAATAAAAAATTATTAGTAATGGCCGGTGGGACTGGCGGACATGTTTTTCCAGCAATAGCTGTCGCACAAACTTTACAGAAACAAGGATGGGATATTTGTTGGTTAGGTACAAAAGATAGGATGGAAGCCCAGCTTGTACCCAAGTACGGTATTCCAATTTATTTTATTCAAATTTCAGGATTGCGTGGTAAAGGCTTAAAAGCCTTACTTACTGCACCTTTTGCTATTTTACGCGCAATTCTACAAGCAAAAAAAATTATTCAACATGAGAAACCTGATGCCGTGCTTGGCATGGGAGGGTATGTGTCAGGTCCTGGTGGTATTGCCGCGAAGCTTTGTGGTGTACCAGTTATTTTGCATGAGCAAAATGCGATAGCGGGATTAACGAATAAGTGGTTAGCTAAAATTGCGAAGCGTGTATTGCAGGCTTTTCCAACGGCTTTTCCAAATGCAGAGGTTGTTGGGAATCCTGTTAGACAAGATTTATTTCAGATGTCTAATCCTGAAATTCGTTTTTCTGAACGTGGAGATAAATTACGTGTTTTAGTTGTAGGGGGAAGCCAAGGGGCGAGGGTATTGAATCATACGTTACCAAAAGTTTTCTCTAAACTCGAGAATAAATTAGATATTCGCCATCAAGTAGGGAAAGGTGCAGTAGATGAAGTGAAAGCGCTTTATGCAGAAAATGCTCATCGAGTTAAAATAACAGAGTTTATTGATGATATGGCAGAAGCTTATTCTTGGGCGGATGTGGTGATTTGTCGTTCAGGTGCATTAACGGTTTGCGAAATTGCCGCAGTTGGTGCAGCAGCCATTTTTGTACCTTTCCAACATAAAGATCGCCAGCAATATTTGAATGCTAGATATTTGGCTGATGTTGGTGCCGCAAAAATTGTGGAGCAAGTTGATTTAACGCCTGATATTTTGGTGAACTATTTAAAAAATTTCTCACGTGAAAATTTATTGCAAATGGCAATCAAAGCAAAAGAAATGGCAACACCATTATCAGCGCAACGAGTTGCAGATGTAATCATTGAAAATTCAAAGTAATAACAAAAATATTGTGAGTTTTTAACCGCACTTTAGTATTTTGCCAATAGGTCAAAAAGGAAATATAAATGAAACATTCCCACGAAGAAATTAGAAAAATTATTCCTGAAATGCGCCGTGTACAACAAATCCATTTTATTGGTATTGGTGGTGCGGGAATGAGTGGTATCGCTGAGATTTTATTAAATGAGGGCTATCAAATCTCTGGTTCAGATATTGCCGATGGCGTTGTTACTCAACGTTTAGTGCAGGCTGGGGCGCAAATTTATATTGGTCATGCCGCAGAGAATATAGAAGGCGCAAGCGTTGTTGTTGTGTCAAGTGCGATTCATGAAGATAATCCTGAGCTTATTGCTGCTAAGGAGAAACGTATCCCAGTTATTCAACGCGCACAAATGCTAGCTGAAATTATGCGTTTTCGTCATGGTATTGCTGTTGCAGGAACACACGGGAAGACGACTACTACTGCTATGATTTCCATGATTTATACCCAGGCAAAACTTGATCCAACCTTTGTAAATGGAGGATTGGTAAAATCTGCGGGTAAAAATGCGCATCTTGGTGCGAGTCGCTATTTAATTGCGGAGGCGGATGAAAGTGATGCTTCATTTTTACATTTGCAACCTATGGTTTCAGTGGTGACTAATATGGAACCCGATCATATGGATACGTATGAAGGCGATTTTGAGAAAATGAAAGCCACCTATGTGAAGTTTCTACATAATTTACCATTCTATGGTTTAGCCGTGATGTGTGCAGATGATCCTGTATTAATGGAACTTGTGCCAAAAGTTGGTCGTCAAGTAATTACCTATGGATTCAGTGAGCATGCGGATTATCGCATTGAAGATTATGAACAGACTGGTTTCCAAGGGCATTATGTAGTGATTTGTCCAAATGGTGAACGTATCAATGTATTATTAAATGTGCCAGGTAAACATAATGCCTTAAATGCAACGGCAGCATTGGCGGTAGCGAAAGAAGAAGGTATTGATAATGAAGCTATCTTAGAAGCATTAGCCGATTTCCAAGGGGCTGGCCGCCGATTCGATCAATTAGGTGAATTTATTCGCCCTAATGGAAAAGTACGTTTAGTAGATGATTATGGCCATCACCCAACAGAAGTTGGTGTAACCATTAAAGCTGCACGAGAAGGATGGGGCGATAAACGAATTGTGATGATTTTCCAACCTCATCGTTATTCTCGTACTCGAGATTTATTTGATGATTTCGTTCAGGTACTTTCTCAAGTTGATGCGTTAATTATGCTTGATGTTTATGCAGCAGGGGAAGCCGCAATTGTCGGTGCGGATAGTAAATCACTTTGCCGTTCTATTCGTAATTTGGGAAAAGTTGATCCAATTTTAGTTTCTGATACATCACAATTAGGCGATGTGCTTGATCAAATTATTCAAGACGGTGATTTAATTCTAGCGCAAGGTGCGGGAAGTGTGAGTAAAATTTCTCGTGGTTTGGCTGAATCTTGGAAAAATTAATATAGGCTCTTGGTTATTTATAATCATCCTCTGTTGAGGAACAGCTATATTTCCCATGAAATAGAATAGAAAGAAATCTAGGATATATTTTCCCTAGGTAATGACGAACAGGATAAAAAATGAACTTAAAAAAAGAAAAAATTGCCGTATTACTAGGCGGTACATCTGCTGAGCGTGAAGTGTCTCTTCAATCGGGGAAAGCCGTATTAGAAACTTTGTTGAATCAGGGGTATAACGCTCATCCAATAGATCCCAAAGAATACCCTGTTGCAAATCTTAAAAATGATGGTTTTGAGCGAGTATTTAATATTTTACACGGTCGTGGTGGTGAAGATGGCACAATGCAAGGTTTATTAGAGCAAATTGGTTTGCCTTATACTGGTTGTGGCGTGATGGCTTCTGCGTTGACGATGGATAAAATGCGTACAAAAATGCTATGGAAGGCGTTTGGATTACCTGTCGCTGAAATGGAAGTGGTTACGCGTGAAACTTTTAATAATCTTAATTCTGAAGAGGTTGTGGCAAGACTGGGCTTACCATTAATGGTAAAACCGTCTTTAGAAGGATCTAGTGTGGGATTAACAAAAGTGAAAACCGTAGAAGCCCTAAAAAGTGCGGTAGAATTTGCCCTTAAATTTGATAATACAATTTTAATTGAAGAGTGGCTTGCTGGAGATGAGTTAACTGTACCGGTATTAGATGGAAAGGTTTTACCTGCTATTCATATTGTACCTGAAGGTGAGTTTTATGATTATCAGGCAAAATACATTTCAGATAATACACAATATTTTTGTCCTGCAGGCTTAACGCCTGAACGTGAACAAGAATTAGCGTTATTAGTGAAACGTGCTTATGATGCAGTAGGTTGTCGTGGTTGGAGCCGTATTGATGTCATGTGTGATTCACAAGACAATTTCCGTTTAGTGGAAGTGAATACAAACCCTGGTATGACTAGTCATAGTTTATTTCCTAAATCAGCTGCGACAGTCGGGATTTCTTTTGAGCAACTTGTCGTGAAAATTTTGGAGTTAAGTGCATAATATGAACATTCTGAAAGGGAATACACCACAGAATATTCGTTTTGGCGAAAAAAAGTCCAAGTATTATTTTCACATCTGGGCTTTCTTTGCTTTGTTAGGCGCTTTGCTTGTGTTTAGCGTATATATTAATTGGCAAACACTTTTAGAAAAAATGGATGACAAACCCATGGGGGCATTTGCACTTATGGGGCAGAAAACATTTACGACAGATGCAGATATAAAAGAAAGCCTATTAAAAATGGGATCATTAAAAGGCTTTTGGGGACAGGATGTTGAGCCTATTCAGGCTCAAATAGAAGCTTTGCCTTGGGTTAAGAATGCAGTTGTTCGGAAAATATGGCCAAATCGTTTAAGCATTTGGGTAACTGAATATCAGCCTGTAGCATTTTGGAATCATAACCAGTTAGTTACACAAGATGGTGTTGTATTTCAGCTTCCTTTTGAAAGGTTGAATAAGCAAACGTTACCTTATTTAGGAGGGCCAGATTATCAAAGCTTAAAAGTTTTGGAGGCATGGAATCAAATTTATGCTGATTTTAAAGCCAAGAATTTAATGGCAAAAGGCATGACAATTGATGAGCGTGGTGCATGGCAGGTTACGCTTGATAATGATATTGTGTTAAGATTAGGCAGAGGTGAGTGGAAATCGAAACTGGAGCGCTTTGTAACGATTTATCCACAAATTGATGTACCAGAAAATAAAAAAATAGATTATGTAGATTTACGATATACGGCAGGTGCTGCTGTAGGTATGGCAGATAAATAAAAATAACTAGGTGTAAAAATGGTTAAAGGTGTGGAAGCAAAAACGATTGTAGGATTAGAAGTTGGCACGTCAAAAGTTGTCGCAGTTGTTGGGGAAGTTTTCCCTGATGGTGTGGTAAATGTTCTTGGGATGGGAAGTTGCCCATCAAAAGGTATTGATCGTGGCAGTATTACTGATCTTGATGCTGTCGTCAATTCGATTCAACGTGCGATTGAAGGCGCTGAATCCATGGCAGACTGCCAAATTATGAGTGTGACTTTAGCAATTACAGGTGAGCATATTCAAAGCTTAAATGAAAGCGGCTTTGTACCTATTTCTGATCGCGAAGTAACACAAGATGAAATTGATGCGGCACTTCACACTGCAAGTTCGATTAAATTGCCAGAAGGATTATCTTTATTACATATTATTCCACAAGAATATGCAGTAGATCGTCAATTTAATATCAAGAATCCTCTTGGTTTACAAGGTGTTCGATTAAAAGCTCAAGTGCACTTAATTGCTTGCCATCAAGATTGGCAAAATAACTTAAAAAAAGCTGTTGAACGTTGTGGTTTACAGGTTGATAAAGTTGTATTTTCTGGTTTTGCTGCTACCCATTCAGTATTAACTGAAGATGAAAAAGATTTAGGGGTATGCTTAATTGACTTTGGCGCAGGTACAATGAATGTGATGGTTTATACTAATGGTGCTTTGCGTTTTAGTAAGGTAATTCCTTATGCTGGGAATATTGTGACAAATGATATTGCACACGCTTGTACCATTTCACGTGCAGAAGCTGAGCGTGTTAAAGTTAATTATGCAAGTGCATTTTATCCAGCACGTTTACATGGCGATAAAAAAATTGAAGTGGCAAGTATTGGTGGTCGAGCACCTCGTTCTTTAACTAAAAGTGATTTATCCTTAATTACATCTGCGCGTTATACTGAACTTTTAGGTGTAGTAAAAGATGAATTAGATAAATTAAAGAAAGAATTAGAAGCAAAACATATTAAATTTGAATTAATTGCAGGTGTTGTGATTACCGGTGGTAGCGCACAAATTGAAGATTTAAAAGAATGTGCTTCAGATGTATTTAATTGCCAAGTACGTATTGGTAGCCCATTAAATATTACTGGTTTAACGGATTATGTGAGTCGTCCACAATATTCTACAGTAGTAGGATTATTACAATATAATCAAAGCAATAGTGATGATGATTTAATTTCGGGTAGTGATGATTCAGAGAGTGGTGTTTGGCAGCCAATTTGGCAAGGAATTAAAAAAATTGTCAATAAAGTGCGGTCAGAATTTTGATTATTTTGATTTTTCATCTACAATAAAGAGAATTTAGGTTTTATATATTGGGTCAGTTTGTCTGATCATAACGGAGAACATCAATGCTATACCCTGAGTACCCTGAGTACGACAATTTTAACGAGTCCGGTGCACTGATTAAAGTCGTAGGTGTGGGAGGCGGTGGCGGTAATGCCGTCAACCATATGGTTATGAATATGGTGAAACAAGAAATGGGTGGTACCTACTTAGGGGAAAGCACATTAACATCGGAAGAGCATGGCCGCATTATTTTCTATGCAGTAAATACTGATGCACAAGCTCTACGTAAAAGCCATGTTCAACAAACTGTACAAATTGGTGGAGAGACGACTAAAGGTTTAGGTGCAGGGGCAAATCCAAATATTGGCCGTAAAGCAGCGGAAGATGATCAAGAAGAAATCCGTAAAATGCTTGAAGGTGCTGATATGGTCTTTATTGCAGCTGGTATGGGGGGCGGTACAGGTACGGGTGCTGCGCCTGTTGTAGCGAGAATTGCAAAAGAATTAGGTATTTTAACTGTAGCGGTTGTTACTAAGCCGTTTGCTTTTGAAGGCAAAAAACGTATGCAATTTGCTGAATTGGGTATTAAAGATTTAGCGCAATATGTTGATTCAATGATTATTATCCCAAATCAACAAATTCAAAAAGTTCTCCCTAAAAACGCTAAATTAATTGATGCATTTGCTGCAGCAAACGATGTATTACGTAATTCTGTAATGGGTATTTCAGATATGATTACCTCACCAGGTTTAATCAACGTAGATTTTGCTGATGTAAGAACTGTTATGTCAGAAATGGGACAAGCAATGATTGGCTTTGGTTCTGCTGTTGGTTCTGCGGGTGAAGGGCGTGCTGAAGAAGCCGCTCGTATTGCCGTACGTAATGATTTATTAGAGAAAATCGATCTTTCAAATGCAAAAGGTATTTTGGTGAATATCACTGCGGGTATGGATCTTTCTTTCGAAGAATTTAATATTGTCGGTGAAACGGTGGGTAGTTTTGCTTCTGAAGATGCTACTGTCGTGATTGGTACCAGCTTAGTGCCTGAAATGACGGACGAAATCCGAGTGACTATTGTTGCAACAGGATTGGGAGATATCTCAGTTAATGAGCCAATTCAAGTTGTTCGCCCCGTACGCCAGCCACAAGATGTAAGTATTGTGCCAGATATTCGTCGTCCGGAACCGGTTGAAGAAACTAAAACAGTAGAAGAGGAATATCATCGTCCGCTTGATAAACCTATTACAGATCGTTTAGATATGTTTAAAAACAATGCTTTCTTTAACCCTGCAGCACAACGTGATGAAAATTCATCAAATTGATGTAGTATTGCCTGAAATTAAGGGTAAATAATATGATTAAACAAAGAACATTAAAACAAAGCATTAAGGTCACTGGTGTAGGCTTGCATAGTGGCAAAAAGGTAACATTAACTTTACGTCCTGCAATGCCAAATACAGGGGTTGTATATTACCGTACAGATTTAAATCCAGCTGTGGCATTTCCTGCTGATCCTAATTCTGTGCGTGATACTATGCTTTGTACTGCCTTAATAAATGAGCAAGGTGTGCGTATTTCAACAGTTGAGCATTTAAATGCTGCACTAGCAGGCCTTGGTATTGATAATATTATTATTGAAGTCGATGCTCCAGAAATTCCTATTATGGATGGTAGTGCAAGCCCATTTATTTATTTGTTACTGGATGCGGGTATTGAAGAACAAAACGCAGCGAAGAAATTTATTCGTATTAAAGAATATGTACGTGTAGAAGACGGTGATAAGTGGGCTGAGTTTAAGCCTTATAATGGTTTCCGCTTAAATTTCACTATTGATTTTGATCATCCTGCGATTGGTAAAAACGTGCGTAATTATGACATGGAATTTTCGGCTCAAGCATTTGTTCATCAAATAAGCCGAGCAAGAACCTTTGGTTTTATGAAAGATATTGAATATCTTCAATCTCAAGGTTTGGCATTAGGCGGTAGCCTTGATAATGCTATCGTGTTAGATGATTATCGTATTCTTAACGAGGATGGATTACGTTTCAAAGATGAATTAGTACGCCATAAAATGTTAGATGCGATCGGCGATCTTTACATGGCAGGCTATAATATCATTGGTGATTTCAAAGCTTATAAATCAGGACATGGTTTGAATAATAAATTGCTTCGCGCCGTTTTAGCTAATCAAGAAGCATGGGAATTTGTCACCTTTGAAGATAAAGCTCAAGTACCGCAAGGGTATGTAGCGCCTGTTCAAGTATTGATTTAATTCTTTTTTTGTTGAAAAAGCTATATTTCTGATAAGAAGTATAGCTTTTTTATTTAGTACGTATTTTAATTGTAAAGCGCAAAAGCGCGGTTAATTTCGGGAAGATTTTATAGGAAAACATTATGGCATTAGAATTATCAGAAATTCGGCAACAAATTACACAAATTGATCGTAGTTTGTTGAAGTTGCTGTCAGAACGTCATCGCTTAGCTTTTGATGTTGTAAGAAGCAAAGAAGTCACTCAAAAGGCTTTACGAGATGTTGAGCGTGAACAAGCGCTTTTGCAAGAATTGATTCAATTTGCTGAAAATGAGAACTATCAACTTGAGGCTCAATATATCACATCAATTTTTCAAAAAATCATTGAAGATTCAGTATTAACGCAGCAAGTTTACCTACAAAATAAATTAAATGAACAGCGTAGCCAAAATTTACATATTGCATTTTTAGGGAAACGTGGATCTTATTCTAATCTTGCGGCAAGGAATTATGCGGCACGTTACCAAAAACAATTTATTGAATTAGGCTGTCAATCTTTTGAGCAAGTATTTGAAAAAGTACAAAATGGTGAGGCTGATTTTGGTATCCTTCCTTTAGAAAATACTACTTCGGGTGCGATTAATGAAGTTTATGATTTACTTCAACATACAGAGCTTTCATTGGTGGGAGAGTTGGCTTATCCAATTAAACATTGCGTATTAGTCAATGATATGACAGATTTAAGCCAAATTGATACCTTATATAGCCATCCTCAAGTTATTCAACAATGTAGCCAATTTATTCATAGTCTTGAACGTGTTCATATTGAATATTGCGAAAGTAGTTCCCATGCTATGCAATTAGTTTCAAGTTTGAATAAACCTAATATCGCGGCATTGGGTAATGAAGACGGTGGAAAATTATATGGTTTGAATGTTCTGAAAACGAATATTGCTAATCAAGAAAATAATATTACACGTTTTATTGTGGTTGCTAAAACACCTCGAGAGGTTTCTTCTCAGATCCCAACAAAAACCTTATTGTTGATGACGACTTCACAACAGGTGGGATCATTAGTCGATGCCTTATTGGTATTTAAAAAACACCACATTAATATGACAAAATTAGAATCTCGTCCAATCTATGGTAAACCATGGGAAGAAATGTTCTATTTAGAAATTGAGGCGAATATTCATCATCCCGATACGCAACAAGCCTTAGAAGAGCTGAAAAATTATAGTAATTATTTAAAGATTTTAGGGTGCTATCCGAGCGAAATTGTTAAGCCTGTGAACATATAAGAAAAAGTGCGGTAATAAAATGCTATTTTTATTACCGTACTTCGTTATGACTAGATTTTGTTTACATGTAATAAGTAAAAAGGCGAATCATTTGATTCGCCTTTTATACAGTAGTCTTTAATCAACTAATTAGAAGTATACACGGATACCTACGCCAATAGCTTTATCTTTAACTTTGCTATCGTCTACGTATTTACCATCTTCGTCATAAGATTTAGTAACTTGATATTTACCTTCTAAGTAGGTTACTACTTGTTTATGAAGTTTATAGTCAATACCTAGTAAGAAACCGTGTTGTTTATCTTTAGAACTATCCGTGCCTTTAATTTGTTCATATTTATAGTTACCATATACTTTACTTAAGTCAGTAATTTGATATTGGAAACCTGGTGATACAAAGAAACGAGTTTCTTTTTTATCGGTATCTTTAAATTTGGTTTTTGCGTAACCACCATCCACAGAAAGAGTTACACCATTGAACTCATAACCTAAGCTAGCAACAACGCCATCTCTATGTTCTTTAGTTTCTGTATTGCCAGTTTTGTAATTTGTTCTACCAAACGCAGTTTTAGCAATTATGCCATCTTTTTCATATAAAGCACCAAATTGGTTTGAGTTTTGAACAGAACCTTCAAGTACTTCATTATTATCTTTGCGTTGTTCTGCAAATTGGTAACCAACCCCTAATTGTAAACCTTCAATACCATAGTAGTCGTAACGAACAACAGATTTTCCTTCTTTTGATACGTAATCACCTTGTTCAATTAGACCGTATGTTTTGTCTTCTGCTGTCACTACGTCATCAACAATAGTTACTTGACGACCAAAAGTTACTTGACCAAATTCTTTGTGGCCTAAACCAACATAAGCACGTTTCGTAGTTAAATTACCAAAACCATCGTTGTCTTTCTTTTTAAGACCTTTTTCATCACCATCAAAACGTACTTCAGTACGTGCTAATGCGTAATAGCCATCACCTAAATCATGACGTGCTTTAATTTCAAAACGAGAACCATCATTTTTCAATCCTGAATGAGTATGACGTTTTAAGTTCCCTGATTTATTAATACCATCTTGGTTAGATTTTTCTAAGTTGATACGTAAAGAACCGTTTAATTCAACTTTAGTACCTTCATTATTATAGATTACTGTCGCGTTCGCCGCTGAAGCTACAAATGCACCAATGATTAATGCTGCAAGTGTTTTTTTCATAATTTGTATTCCTTATGGTTGTTTTACTATCTATGATTGAACTTTTTCCTTATATGGCAGTCCAACCGCCTAAATAGACGCGCAAATCATTGCAAATTCCATTTTTTGTGTCAATCACTCCTATAGGCTTAATTTCCAAAAATCTGATCAGGATCACATTTTTCATCTATTTTTGTTTATTTTGTGTTCAGGTGAATGCTTTCGTAATCGTTTGCTTAAGTAAAGTGGTATAAAAATACATTGAAGCTGTGTATTTATATTGAGGTTTCAAAATATCCTTCATCTTCTAATATTGGGTTTTCAGCCCCTTTTTTGGCTAATTCATCACAGATTTCATTTTCACGATGTCCCGCATGGCCTTTTACCCATTGCCAATTGATTCGATGATGTTGAATGGCTTCGTTCAGCGCTTGCCATAAGTCTTGATTTTTTACAGGTTTGCCTTGACTTGATTTCCAATTATTTTTTTTCCAATTGAAAATCCATTTCGTGATCCCGTTTTTCATATATTGGCTATCACTGTAAAGTGTGATTTGGCAGGGCTCTTTTAAAATATTCAGTGCTTCAATGACAGCACGAAGTTCCATACGATTATTTGTAGTTTTGAAGTAGCCTTTGGAAATGGTTTTTTCATGTTGCTTATAGCGTAAGACAATGCCAATTCCTCCCGGTCCAGGATTGCCCAAGCAGGAGCCGTCAGTAAAAATTTCAATCTGTTTTTGCATAACAAAAGGGTTGTTGTGTAAAATGACCCTCATTTTAAAGGAAAGAAATAGGTTGAACAAATGGTTAATCCAAATCGTCAAATTGTACTGGATACCGAGACAACGGGGATGAATCAGTTAGGGGCGCATTATGAAGGACATTGTATTATTGAAATTGGTGCGGTAGAAATGATTAATCGTCGTTATACTGGCAATAATTTTCACTTTTATATTAAGCCTGATCGTCCTGTTGATCCTGAAGCAATTAAAGTTCATGGCATTACAGATGAAATGTTGGCAGATAAACCCTCATTTAATGAGATTGCACAGCCATTTTTGGATTATATTAAAGGCGCAGAATTATTGATTCATAATGCGCCCTTTGATGTGGGGTTTATGGATTATGAGTTTCGTAAGTTGAATCTTAATGTGAAAACTGATGAAATTTGCTTAGTCACAGATACGCTACAGATGGCGCGTCAAATGTATCCAGGCAAGCGTAATAGCTTAGATGCACTTTGTGACCGTTTGAATATTGATAATAGTAAACGTACGCTACACGGGGCGTTGCTAGATGCTGAAATTTTAGCTGATGTTTATTTGGCAATGACAGGCGGTCAAACCAGTTTGTTTGATGAAAATGATGTGAATGAATCACATTTTATTCGAACCATGTCAGGTAATAAAGATTCAGCTTTACGAAGTGCGGTGAATGTTTCGCATAATTTGAAAGTATTACAACCGAGTGAAGATGAATTATTGGCGCATTTAGAATTTATTAAAATGATTAATAAAAAAAGCGGTGATAATTGTTTATGGGATAAACGTTTAGACAAAGAGGGTATTCACTAATCGTTTAGGATTTAATCATACAATAAAAAAATTATAAAAAAAGATTGACGAGATTTATGTTCGTCATTATGATACGCACCACTTAGCGGAGTGGTAGTTCAGCTGGTTAGAATACCTGCCTGTCACGCAGGGGGTCGCGGGTTCGAGTCCCGTCCATTCCGCCAATTTAAAATTAATATCTTATCTCGGAGTGGTAGTTCAGCTGGTTAGAATACCTGCCTGTCACGCAGGGGGTCGCGGGTTCGAGTCCCGTCCATTCCGCCAATTAAGATAAATAAAGATAGCACCTAAGGGTGCTTTTTTTGTATGTGAAATTTGCTTCATCCTTGACAAAAATAAAGTAAACTTTTAAGATTTGAAGAACTAGGGATCTGTCACTCCCTAGTATGTCGTGTTATTAGTAAGCCGGTAAACTCACTAATAATAGTAGTACGACAAGGATAATGAGTTTAATCATTTTCTTATCCTCTTCAAACGTTGCGAAAAAGCGCAACACTCGCTTTCAAGCTGAATCCTTGAAAGCGAGATTATTATAACGTATAAGTTATATATAAATAAACAGTGTTTAGAAAGCCATAGGATTGTATCCTGTGGCTTTTTCTTTTCCTTGTTGAAATCATTTTTTACCAATCCTTTAACTTCCGATATAATGGCCGTCATTTTTGACAAAATAAGAGATTTTTTATGGCAACTCCAGTTGTGGCCCTTGTTGGTCGCCCGAATGTGGGAAAATCCACATTATTTAATCGCCTTACTCGTACAAGAGATGCGTTAGTCGCTGATTTTCCTGGTCTAACTCGTGATAGAAAATACGGCCATGCTCATATTGCTGGCTATGAGTTTATTGTTATTGATACTGGCGGTATTGATGGAACAGAAGAGGGCGTAGAAGAAAAAATGGCGGAGCAATCTTTGCTTGCTATTGATGAAGCCGATATTGTTCTTTTCCTTGTGGATGCTAGAGCGGGTTTAACTGCAGCTGATATTGGTATTGCTAATTACTTACGTCAACGTCAAAACAAAACGACGATTGTGGTGGCAAATAAAACCGATGGTATTGATGCGGATTCTCATTGTGCTGAATTTTATCAATTAGGCTTAGGGGAAATTGAGCAAATCGCTGCTTCACAAGGTCGTGGTGTCACTCAGTTAATGGAACAAGTTCTTGCGCCTTTTGCGGAACAAATGGAAAACTCCGATGAAAATGACCGTACTTCTGAGGAAGAACAAGACGAATGGGAACAAGAATTCGATTTTGATTCAGAAGAAGATACAGCCTTACTTGATGAGGCGTTAGAGGAATCGGAAGAAGAGCAAGATAAAAATATTAAGATTGCCATTGTTGGCCGCCCAAATGTGGGTAAATCCACCTTAACCAATCGTATTTTAGGTGAAGATCGTGTGGTGGTTTACGATATGCCGGGCACGACACGCGACAGTATTTATATTCCAATGGAGCGTGATGGGCAGCAATATACGTTGATTGATACGGCTGGTGTGCGTAAACGCGGTAAGGTGCATTTAGCTGTGGAAAAATTCTCCGTGATTAAAACCTTGCAAGCGATTCAAGATGCTAATGTTGTATTACTGACTATTGATGCGAGAGAGAACATTTCTGATCAGGATTTATCTTTACTCGGCTTTATTTTAAATTCAGGTCGTTCTTTAGTGATCGTCGTGAATAAATGGGATGGTTTAGATCAAGATGTGAAAGACCGCGTTAAATCTGAACTTGACCGTCGTTTAGATTTTATTGATTTTGCTCGTGTGCATTTTATTTCCGCATTGCATGGTAGTGGTGTGGGTAATCTTTTTGATTCGATTAAAGAAGCCTATGCTTGTGCGACTCAGAAAATGACGACCTCGCTTTTAACTCGTATTTTGCAAATGGCAACCGATGAGCACCAACCTCCGATGATTGGCGGTCGTCGAATTAAATTAAAATATGCCCATCCGGGTGGTTATAATCCGCCGATTATCGTGGTTCACGGTAACCAAATGGATAAATTACCCGATTCTTATAAACGTTATTTATCTAATTATTATCGTAAGAGTTTGAAAATTATTGGCTCACCAATTCGTCTTCTTTTCCAAGAAGGTTCGAACCCATTTGCAGGGCGTAAAAATAAACTTACTCCAAACCAATTGCGTAAGCGTAAACGTTTGATGAAGTTTATTAAGAAAGCGAAACGTTAAAAACAAGTGCGGTCAAAATTCATTATAAATTTTGACCGCACTTGTTTGATGAGCATTACTCTTCTAAAACCACTTTGCCAATATAGCCTAAATTACGGTGATGTTGTGCATAATCGATACCATATCCCACCACAAATTCATCTGGAATTTCAAAACCTATCCATTCTACCGGCACCTCAACCTCGCGACGAGAGGGTTTATCAAGCAAGGTACAGATAGCAAGACTTGCAGGATCACGTAAATTCAAAATATCACGTACTTTTTCAAGCGTGTAACCCGTGTCAATAATATCTTCTATGATTAATACGTGTTTACCTTTAATATCGCCATCAAGATCTTTTGTGATACGCACATCATGATTTGTTGTCATCCCTGTTCCATAACTGGAAGTAGTCATAAACTCAATTTCTACAGGTAAATGAATGTGGCGTACAATATCAGCCATAAACATAAATGAGCCACGTAAAAGTCCGATAACAACAAGGTTATTGACTTGTTTTTCTTGATAATGTTTTGTTATTTCGGCCCCAAGCTCTGCAATACGAGAGTGAACATCGCTTTCTGCAATTAAAACATCAACATGGTGTTTTTTCATAAAATGTCCTTGTGAATTTAAAAGGAATGTAATCGTTTGCCATTCTACAAAAAAATTGATCGTTATGCCATGTGTATCAGAATTTCTCGCTGAGTGTTATTCCATATTTCAATATAAATAACTTGAATTCTTTTAAGATAGATTTAGAGATGGAAGATGAAATATAAAAAAGGCTGAAGATTAATCTTCAGCCTTTTGAACCCTAACGAATTTACTTTCTACTCTACCTGTTGGAGCAACCTGCAATCGCTTAACAGATGGCAGGTATCTTATCAGAATTTTAATTTCTGTCAATAAGAATAATTATCAATATTAAATATTTTTTAATTTCCAGAAATTTTCATCTTTTCTAATAAAATTGAGCCGGTTTGTATGTTTGAACGATGTTCTATATCATCTGATACAGCAACAATGTTTTTCAACATATCTTGTAATTGACCTGCAATTGTAATTTCAGCGACAGGGTACTGAATTTCACCGTTTTCAACCCAGAATCCTGATGCGCCTCGAGAATAATCACCAGTCACAAGGTTTACTCCTTGTCCCATAACATCCGTTACTAATAGACCTCTATCCATTTTACGTAAGAGTGCGGTTAATCCTCCCGTTAAATTTGGTTGAATAAGCCAATTGTGAATCCCGCCTGCATGACCTGTGCTTGGCATTCCGAGTTTTTTTCCACTGTAACTGGTCAATAAATAGGTTTGTAATATACCATTCTCAACAATTTCACGATTTTGTGTGCGGACTCCTTCGCTATCAAAAGGCGTTGAAGCAAGTGCACGTAATAAATGGGGGCGTTCGCTGATATTAAACCATTCAGGTAAGACGGATGTTCCTAGTCTATCAAGTAAAAAACTTGATTTTCGGTATAAACTACCGCCACTTATTGATGCCGCTAAATGCGAAATAATACTAGTTGCAACATCATTTAAAAAAATGACGGGTACTTCACATGTATTAAGCTTTTGTGGGTTTAGGCGTGAAACTACTTTTCTCGCGCAAGTTTCACCGACCCAAGTCGGTGATTGAAGTCGATCAAACTCACGGGAAATTGTATATTCGTAGTCATTTTCTAATGCACCTTCTACGCCCCCAATGACTGAGCAAGATAATGAATAGCGACTAGATAAATAGCTTTGTAACATACCGTAGGTATTACCATATACTTTTACACCTGTGTGAGAATTAAAGCTTGCACCATTGCTATTTACGATTCGTTTATCTGCTTCAAGAGCAGATTTTTCTGTACGGAGAGCAAGTTCTGTTGCTTTTTCTACATCAATATTAGCAGGATGGTAAAGTGCTAAGTCAGGCGCATCAAAGGCCATTAATTGCTCATCAGCAAGTCCTGTACAATCATCGGGTGATGTATATTTTGCGATAGAAAGTGCCGCTTCTACAGTATTTTTAATGGCATTTTCACTTAAATCAGAGGTAGAAGCATTACCTTTTTGTTGTCCTAAATAAACGGAAATACCTAGTGCTCCATCATTGGTAAATTCCACATTTTCAATATCTTGCAATCGTGTTAAAACAGATAAGCCGCTTACTTTGGTTACAGCCACCTCTGCACTGGCTCCAGCTTTTTGGGCTAATTCAACTGCAAAACTAACAGCGTGACGTAATCCTTGCTCCTGCGCTTTTAAAAGTGCGGTTTGATTTTCGGGTGCTTTCATTGTTTTTTCCTGTTAAAAATTTGCAACATTTTATCTTATTTTCAAAGTTTATGGTAAAATGCGCCCCAATTTTTATAAAGGACAAAAAATGGCGAAACGTAAGAAAAAAGAAGCTTTTGATTGGGGAGATGAGGCGCAAGAAGAAATTATTTGGGTAAGTAAAAGTGAAATTAAGCGAGATGCGGAAGATTTAAAGCAACTTGGCGAAAAAATTGTGAATTTAACCAAAGCAAATTTAGCTAAAATTCCCCTTGATGAATCTTTGCTTGATGCCATTGAGCTTGCTCAGCGTTTACAAAAAGAGGCGCGCCGTCGTCAGTTACAATATATTGGAAAATTATTTCGTGGTATTGATATTGCCCCAATTCGTGAAGCGTTAGATAAAATCGAAAATAAGCATAATCAGCAGCAAGCGATGTTACATAAAATTGAAAAAATTCGTGATGAGTTGATCGAAAATGGTGATATAGCATTGACGAATTTATTAAATAATTATCCAGAAGCTGATCGCCAGAAATTACGTAATTTGATTCGTTCTGCACAGAAAGAGCGGGAACAAAATAAACCTTCGAAAGCATATCGAGATATTTATCAAATGCTGAAATCATTGATGCTGGAAGATTAGCTTTGTGAGACTCAAGCAAGTGCTATCAACGTTTTTAACCGCACTTATCCAGATAATAAAGTAGAAAAAATGAATATTCGTTGGAATGTAATTTTAAGTATTATTGCTTTTTGTTTACTAGGTTGGTTTTATTCACTGAATCGGGATGCACCTGATTTATCAAATTTGGTGAAAAAGCCAGATAGCCCCGATTATATTGGCAATAAAATGGAAACAACAGTGTTTTCACCAGAAGGGAAAAAACAATATGTTTCTCTTGCGGATAATGTGAAACATTATACTGTAGATGGACATACTGATTTTGAGATGCCATTAGTCTATTTATTCGATGTTAATTCATCTAATACTAGTCAAGCAAAGGATGTTGCTCATGCTTTGGTATCACAGAGTTGGAAATTGAGTGCTAAAAAAGCCAAGCTCACAAAAGATGAAATGCTGTATTTAGAGGGAGATGTTGTGGCGGAAAGTTTGGAACCAACTTCTCATTTGCAGCGTGTAGAAACTCAGATGGCAATTGTCAATTTGAAAACACAGGATATGACATCAGACTCAATGGTCAAGATTAATGGACAAAATTTTAGTTCAACAGGATTAAAAATGGTTGGCAATTTACGTCAACAAGTTGCTACTTTAAAAGAACAGGTGAAAACATATTATGAAGTTCGTAAATAATAAAATATTTTTACTCACAACGTTAATGATGACATCCATATCGGCTTTTGCGCTTAAAGATGATACAAATCAACCGATTAATATCGTTTCGGATAATCAAGCGTTGGATATGGAAAAGAGTGTAGTGACTTTTACGGATAATGTTGTGATAACTCAAGGGTCGATTTTAATTAAAGCAAGCAAGGTTGTGATTACACGTCCACCAGAAAACTCAGGTAAAAAAGAAACTGTTGATGCTTTTGGTAGCCCTGTTACATTTCATCAATTACTTGACGATGGGAAACCGGTTGATGGAAAGGCTAACAAGGTGCACTATGATCTTGGTACGGAGTTTTTAACATTGACAGGCAATGCTGAGTTGAAACAATTAGATAGCAAAATTAATGGTGAACTTATCACTTATGATGTGAAGAAACAGCAACTTAGAGCAAATGGCGGTGCGAAATCACGAGTGACTACAGTGTTAATTCCGTCTCAATTACAAAAAGCGAAAGGGAAGTAATCATGTCAGTTTTGATTGCTGAGAATTTAGCGAAAAGCTATAAAAGCCGTAAAGTGGTATCTGATGTTAGTCTTCAAGTTAATTCAAATGAAATTGTGGGATTACTTGGGCCGAATGGTGCGGGAAAAACGACGACTTTTTACATGGTGGTGGGACTCGTTCGCCAAGATCAAGGTAAGATTGTGATTGATGGTGAGGATATTAGTTTACTTCCAATGCATAATCGCGCCCAGCGAGGTATTGGGTATTTACCCCAAGAGGCGTCTATTTTTCGCCGTTTAACCGTCTATGAAAATTTGATGGCCGTTTTAGAAATTCGTAAAGATTTAACCGCTGAGCAACGCCGTGAAAGAGCGGATGAATTAATCGAAGAATTTAATATTAGTCATATTAGAGATAGTCTCGGCCAATCTTTATCTGGTGGGGAACGTCGTCGTGTAGAAATTGCTCGAGCATTAGCCGCTAATCCTAAATTTATTTTATTAGATGAACCTTTTGCTGGTGTTGACCCTATTTCAGTATCTGATATTAAGAAAATTATTACTGATTTACGTAATCGCGGATTAGGTGTGCTAATTACTGATCATAATGTACGTGAAACTTTAGATGTGTGTGAACGCGCTTATATTGTTGGAGAAGGTAAAATTATTGCGACAGGTACGCCTGAGGCTGTTATGAATGATGAGCATGTTAAACGTGTTTATCTTGGTGATCAGTTTAAGTTATAAAGATGAACGTTACCGAGTTATTAAGCCCTGAGAATATTCGTCAGGGGGTAAGTTTTTCCAGTAAAAAACGATTATTTGAATCTATTGCGCATTTTGTCATTGAGCAAGTTAATGATGAGAAAGGTGAACAAGTTTGTTTGGAATGTCTTTTTGAACGGGAAAAATTAGGTAATTCAGGTTTAGGAAATGGTATCGCCATGCCTAAAGCTAAAATTCCTGTAACATTATCAGACAAAGCAATAGCTGTATTTATGCAATTAGATACACCGATTGATTACGATTCATCAGATGGTAAATTTGTTGATCTTGTATTTGCGGTATTGGTACCTGAAAATCAGTGCGCAACCTATATGCCAATTTTATCTTTCTTAACTGAAAGACTAACGGATAAAAATCTTTTGAAGCAGTTACGTTCAGCAAAAAGTGCAGAGGAAATTTGGCAGGTTTTTGAAATTTCAGATAGCTCAGAAAATATCTCTTTTGAGAATAATGAATAAGAAATAAAGAGTGGGAGGGCATATGGATATTATCATTATTAGCGGACGTTCTGGTGCGGGAAAGTCTGTGGCACTACGCGCTTTGGAGGATATGGGCTATTATTGTGTGGATAATATCCCTTTTGATTTACTACCTCAATTAACTCAGATTCTTTCTCAGTCACAATCTTCAGTAGCGATTAGTCTAGATATTCGTAATATTCCAAATTCTGCGACGACGTTAGAGCAAACACTTTCAACATTACAAAATCATCATCAGGTTAAGATTATTTTCTTAGAGGCGGATCGCAGTACGTTGATTCGTCGATATAGTGATTCTCGGCGTTTACACCCACTTTCTGTTCAAGATCTGTCCCTTGAAGTTGCGATTGATGCAGAATATCAATATTTAGAGCCACTAATCCAACATGCTAATTTCATTCTTGATACGACACATCTTTCGACACATACGCTTGCAGAAAAATTACGAGAGTTTATTTGTGGGTATGGCGAAAAAGAACTTAAAATTATTATAGAATCTTTTGGGTTTAAATATGGTATTCCGCTTGATGCAGATTATGTTTTTGATGTGCGATTCTTACCCAATCCACATTGGGATCCGGCACTTCGCCCAATGACAGGATTAGATGCGCCTGTGGCGGCATTTTTAAATAGTCATACAGAAGTGAATGAATTTATTTATCTTACACGAAATTATATAGAAACATGGTTGCCGCTTTTAGAAAAAAATAATAGAAGTTACTTAACTATTGCTATTGGATGCACTGGTGGGAAACATCGCTCTGTTTATATAGCACAACAACTTGGAGAATATTTTCAGGCAAAAGGAAAAATAGTGCAGATTCAGCATAAATCTTTAGAGCGAAATAAAAAGACGCAATAATGGCGTATCGGTAATATTATAGTTTAAATCGATGAATAACCTGATTTGCTGAACCCCGCCAAACTAAACTTGGGTCAGCCTGTTCTTGAATAAATTTCCCATCAATTAACACATCAATATAAGGCAACATAGCACGTTGTTGTTCGTCTAGTTCATCCAGCTTATAACCCGTCCAAACCCAAATGTCTTTATCGGGACATTCTCGTTTTACGCGTTGCACAAATGGCAATAATGTTTCTACGTTGAGGGGATGAAGTGGATCGCCACCTGAAAGCGTCAACCCTTGGCGTTTAATGCGTGTGTCTTTTAAATCATTGATGATTTGTTGCTCCATTGCTTCATCAAATAATACACCTGCTGAAAATGACCAACTTTTTTGGTTATAGCAACCTTTGCAAGCATGCGTACATCCACTGACGAAAAGTGTACATCTTGTGCCTTCGCCATTGATCACATCGGTCGGATAGTATTGTAGGTAGTTCATTTCATAAAAATCCTGAAAATGTGGCTTAAATTCTCGCCAAATTCACCGCACTTTTGAATTAGTCTTTGCAATACGGCAGTAATTTCTGCATAATAGCGCGCAATCGCATTGCGATATCAATGGAAACCTTCTCGGTCTCTCGCAACGGTGTCTGGTTTACTCGGTCAGGTCCGGAAGGAAGCAGCCAAAGTCGGAATTACTGTGTGCCGAGAAGAAGCTGGGAAGGTTTCCGCCCAACTTCCTTTTCTTATACTCGCTCAATCAATCTTTTAAAGAAACCATTTTCTTTGGTGATTAAACTATTGTAATCGCCTTCTTCGATTAATCTTCCGTTATCAATTACACAAATTTTATCGAATTGTTCAATTGAACTTAGACGGTGAGTGACCATAATTAGGGTTTTATTTTCGGCATGTTGTAGAATTAAACGTAAAATTTGACGTTCAGTTTCGCGATCTAAACCTTCTGTTGGTTCATCTAACAATAAAATTGGCGCATTATTGAGTAAAATACGTGCTAAACCTAAACGGCGTTGTTCCCCACCGGAAAGCGGACGGCCGCCATCCCCAAGCCAAAGATTTAAACCTTTCCCTTCTTGCTCAAGTAATTTGCTTAAACCAACTTGATGTAGCACTTTAATCATTTGTTCATCAGAAATTTCATCCGTACTTGCAAATTGTAAATTTTGACGAAGCGTATCGCTAAATACGTGAACACGTTGAGTTAAAAAACAAATTTGGCGGCGTAATGCCTCTTCTGAATAGGCAGAAATGGGTTTTTCTGCCAATAAAAGCTCACCTTGATTCGCATCATAATTACGAACTAAAAGTTGAAGAAGTGAAGATTTCCCACTTCCAGTTTTGCCTAAAATAGCAATTTTTTGGCCTTGTTCTAAATCTAATGTAAGATTTTTTAATACAAGCGTTTCTTGCCCTGGATAGGAAAAACTTAAATCCTTCGCAGAAATCAACCGCACTTTTGTTTCAAATTCCTCGTTACCATTAAACTCAACAAGCGGTTTTTGCTCAATGATTTCGGTTACACGCTCTGCTGCAGCAATCACTTGACCTATATGTAAAAATGCAGCACCCAATGGCATGATGATCTCAAAGGCGGCAAGCGCAGCAAAAGTGAACAGTGCAATATAAGCCGTGCGGTATTCATCTGTGCCAAAATCGGCGTTACTTGCAAACCATAGCATGCCAGAAATCAACAAACCATTTAAAAACAGAACAAGCGCGGTAGAAAATCCGCTTAATTTTGCTTCTTTGGCTTGATCTTCCTGCCATGTTTTTTCTGTGGCTGACATGTTCTCTTTTAATTTATCCTCTGCATTAAATAATAAAAGCTCGGCTTGTGCTTGGATAAATTCTAAAAACTGGGTTCGATAGGTCGCGCGTGCTTGGATTAACTGTTCGCCAAAATCCTGCCCTAGTCGATAAAAAACAGTTGGGATAATCATTAATAAAATTAACAAAAATAAACCTAAACCAAGTGCGAGTGGAATATTGACAAAGCTAAGTCCAATTGTCATGGCAATGATTACAAATGCAGCGGTGAAAAATGGCGCAAGTAAACGTAAATAGAGGCTATCAAGTGTATCCACATCGGACACTAAACGATTTAACAAATCGCTGTTGCGATAACGATTTAATACCGCTGGGCTTAAAGGAATGATTTTTTCAAATACTTGTACGCGTAATTTGGACAAAATGCGGAATGTTGCATCATGCGTCACTATTTTTTCAAAATAGCGCATGACAGTTCGTCCGATAGCTAAACCTCGCACGCTGGCTGATGGGTAGAAAAAGTTAAATAGCGTTCCTAGTCCTGCAATGGCGGTAGCGGCTAAAAACCATCCTGAAACGGTAAGCAAGCCCATGCTGGAGCCCAAACCTAAAATCATCAGCACCAAGCCTAAAATAAGAGGAAATTTGGCGAATTTAAATAAACGTATAAACGGAAGTAATGTGCGCATTATTGGATATCCTGTTTTCGTTGTGCAAGAAGTTCTCCAAAGAAACCTTCATTTTGTAATTCAGCAAAAATCCCCCGTTGGACAATTTCGCCCTGCTGCATGACAAAAATTTGCTCACATTGTTTTAAATCTTCAATGCGGTGTGTAATCATTAATGTTGTTTGGTAACAACTCATTTCATTTAATGCTTGAAGGACGAGATTTTCAGATTGGGCATCGAGACTGGCTGTTGGCTCATCAAGCAATAGTAGGCTACCCTTGCGTAATAATGCACGTGCAATAGCAAGACGTTGGGCTTGCCCAACAGAGATGCCTAATCCTCCATCTTTAATTTCATAATCTAAACCGAGTTTATCTGTAAATTCGGTGGCTTGGGCTTGGCTTAAAGCGTGGTGAATTTTCTCATCGCTTGTTTGAATATCACCAAGCAGAAGATTTTCTTTAATTGTACCTTGTAATAACAATGGATTTTGTCCCACCCAGGCAATATGTTTGCGCCAGTCAGCTAGATTGCTTTCGCGAAGTTCTTGACCATTAATTTTGAGAGAGCCCTCATAAGGTAAAAAGCCTAAAATTACATTCATTAATGAGGTTTTCCCTGCGCCACTTTGTCCTACAAGTGCAACATTGTGATTTGCTGGAATTTGGAAATTTAACGGCTTGGTTAATGCAGAACCCTGTGTCGAAAGTACCACTAAATTTTCGGCAGAAATTTCAACCGCACTTTCCAAAGAAATTGTTTTTTCATTTTGATGAACGGTTAAATAATCGGATTCTAAGAAATCAACAATGGCATCTGCGGCACCAATACCCGCTGCGCGGTCGTGGTAATAAGCGCCGAGATCGCGTAAGGGTTGATAAAATTCAGGTGCAAGAATTAAACAAAAGAAACCTGTGAAAAGTGTAAGCGGTGCATTATAGGTACCAAATTCAATTTGACCTAAGTAGCTAAAACCAAAATAGACCGCCATGAGGGCAATGGAAATAGAGGTAAAAAATTCTAATACAGCAGAAGAGAGAAAAGCGAGTTTTAGCACATCCATTGTGGTTTCACGGAAATCTTCAGTGGCATTTTCAATATGCTCCGTTTGTTCAGAAGTGCGGTTAAAAAGACGTAAGGTTTCAAGACCACGTAATCGATCTAGAAATTGTGCACTTAAATGAGCCAGTGTTTCCATATTTTTTTGGCTACTGTCTGCTGCAGCGATACCAACAAGGATCATAAAGACGGGAACAAGCGGTGCGGTAATCATTAAGATTAAGCCTGCAGCCCAGTTCAACGGAAATACAGCAATTAAAATAACGACTGGAACAATGGCTGAAAGACTTTGTTGTGGCAGAAAACGGGCATAGAAATTATGTAAATTTTCAACTTGTTCCAACATAATGCTTGCCCAACTTCCAGCTGGTTTTTGATTGATTGTTGCGGGGCCGACAAGATGGATTTTATCCAGAATTTTTTGACGAATATGGTTGCGCAATAATTGTCCGCTTCGGAAACCAATTTTTTCTCTTGCCCATAAAATAATAGCACGCATCCCGAAGCCGATAATTAGCCCGAGAAAATAAGGAATGAGTTCATCACGAGGCACATTTTGCATAATCAGTTTATCGAGCAAAGTTGCAAGAAAATAAGTTTGCGCGACTAAAATGAGTGCAGAAAGCGTAGCTAGGACAATGTTTGCGCGCATTAATTTTTTGATAGGTTCTTGTTGTGCGCGAAGCCATTTTTGTAAATATTTTTGGCGAAGTTTGTTCATAGTTTTATCGTGATATAGAAAAAGTTCCCCTCTTTTAAAAAGAGGGGAATTAGTTAGAGAATTTATGCTTCTTGAGCATCTAAATAGCGTTCTGCATCCAATGCTGCCATACAACCAGTCCCCGCAGAGGTAATGGCTTGGCGATAATTGTGATCCATTACATCGCCTGCTGCGAATACGCCTTCCACAGAGGTGGCTGTTGCATTTCCTTCAAGACCAGATTTTACAACGATATAGCCATTATTTAATTCTAGTTGCCCTTGGAAAATTTCCGTATTTGGCGAGTGACCAATCGCTACGAATAAGCCATCTAATTTGAGTTCTTCTTTCTCCCCAGTTTTTGTGTTGACTAAACGTAATCCGGTTACGCCCATGTTGTCACCCAACACTTCATCTAAAGTGCGGTCAGTATGCAGAACTATTTTTCCTTCTTCTACTTTTTTGTATAAACGCTCGATAAGAATTTTTTCCGCACGGAAGCTATCGCGACGGTGGATTAAATGCACTGTACTTGCAATATTGGCTAAGTAAAGCGCTTCTTCTACCGCAGTATTTCCACCACCAATGACACCAACCGGCTTATTACGATAAAAGAAACCATCACAGGTTGCACAAGCAGAAACCCCACGACCTTTGTAGTTTTCTTCTGAAGGTAAGCCAATATAGCGTGCAGAGGCGCCTGTTGCGATAATTAACGCATCACAAGTGAAATTTTGTACATCGCCAAAAAGTTTGAATGGACGAGAAGATAAATCTACGCGATTGATATGATCGAAGACGATTTCTGTCTCAAATTTTTCTGCATGTTGCAACATACGTTGCATTAAACCTGAACCGGTAGTCATCTCAAAATCACCCGGCCAGTTTTCGATTTCATCTGTGGTAGTAAGTTGGCCGCCTTGTTGCAAACCCGTCACCAATACTGGTTTTAAGTTTGCACGTGCCGCATAAATGGCAGCTGTATAACCAGCAGGACCTGAGCCTAAAATTAAAAGTTTTGCGTGTTTGATATTTGACATAAAGAATCCTTGTTTTTCGTAAAGAGAGAATTAATTAAATTCAAGCCTATTCTAATGATTGCTATGTATGAAATTGTTCCATACACCTTATCAATTATAAACTTTTCGATTAATAGAGCAGTGAATAAAGCAATCGGCGAAATTTATTTGTTAACGGATCAGCATTGCCCATTGCACTTAAAATGGATAAAAATTGTTGTTTAACTTCACCATTCTGCGCGCCTAAGTCAGTTTTTAAAATACCGAAAAGTAGTGTCAGCGCTTCTTCATTTCGTCCAGCTTGATGAAGTTGTACAGCAAGTTTTATTGCAATTTCAGCTGTTGGGTTTTTAGCATAATCGTCCTGTAATTGTTGGATTTCAGGTGTATTGGCTGCTTGAATTTGTAGCTCAATTTGTGCTTGTAATCCGTGCCAACGACTATCACGATCTTGCAATGGAATTTGTTTTAGAATTTCCTGTGCTGGCTCCGTTTTTTTCATTGCAATATAGGTTTCAGCGTAGAGCAGGGCGACATCACTATTTTTCTTATCAGAAAGTTCCCATGCGTCTTTCAATAATGGCAATGCAGCCTCATAATTTTCTACTTGCAAGAAATCTAATGCTTGTTGGAATTTTAAATCTTCTTCTTTCGGTAAAATAATGCTTAATCGTTGGATTAATGACGCTTTATCAAGCGCACCTGGAAATGCATCTAATGCCTGGGCTTCTTTAAACAAATAGGTAGTTGGCAATGCTTGGATGCGGAATTGTGCGGCAATCATTTGCTCTTTTTCACAATTTACTTTTCCAAGAACAAATTGTCCTTGATATTGTTCTGCAACTAGCTCAAGTAGAGCCAAGAAATCTGATGACTCTTTATGCGTTGGAGCATAAAAATTGATGACAAGTGGTTTTTCTAAGGATTGTTGCAGTATTTCAGTAAGATTTTGTTCGTTGATGTCAACGATAAAAGGAAAATCAGCCATGTTTTATCCTTGTGAAAAAATAATGGCTGATTTTAACAAAGTGCGGTCGATTTTAGAAATGTTTTACTCTTTCAATGGGGGAAAGATTTTTGTCAGGAGCAGTTTTCCCATCATTTCAATATGTTGCGGTTCTGCATTGAGTGCAGGAATATATTGGTAAGATTGTCCGCCATTAGTGAGAAAATTCTCGCGGTTTTCCTCATCAATTTCTTCAATAGTTTCTAAACAATCAACCGAAAAACCTGGGCAAATGACGGCTACTTTATGAATGCCTTGTGATGCTGCATTTTGGAGAAATTTATCCGTGTAAGGTTGTAACCATTCTTCTCGTCCAAAACGTGATTGGAAGGTTATTCCCCATTGGTTTTCGGTCAATCCCAATTTGTCTACAACAGCAAGCGTTGTTTGTTTGCAGTGTTCACGGTAGTAATCGCCCATATTTTCATAACGTAAAGGGATACCATGATAAGAAAATAGCAAAAATTCATCGGATTTCAACCGCACTTTTATGGAATCGGCTAAGGCGTTAATGTAATTTTTATCAACATGATAAGAATGAATAAAATCAAACGGCACCATTCCCCGCTCTTCTTTAAGGGCATGAGCAAAGGAATCAAATAGTGCGCCTGTTGTTGTACTAGAATATTGTGGGTAAAGGGGGAGTATAATAATTCGTTCAGCTTTATTTTTAAGTAAATTTTTCACCGCACTTTGCATTGATGGGTTGCCGTATGTCATTGCAATTTCTACTTGAGCATCAATATTTAGCTTATCTAAATAAGCTTGTAATGCATCTTTTTGTTGTCGTGAAATGGCAAGTAAAGGCGAACCTTGCTCTGTCCAAATTGCTTGGTAATTTTTAGCGATACGTTTTGAACGTAATGGCAAAATAACAGCCTTGAGTAATGGATACCATTTGTAAGGAGATAAATCGACTACTCTTGGGTCGGTTAAAAATTTCCATAAATAACGGGATATAGCAGATGAGGTGGGCGCATCGGGTGTCCCTAAATTGGCTAAAATAATCCCTATTTTTTGATTTGCTATCATAAGTTTAGAATAGAAAGTGTAAGTCGAGAAACGCAGCAAAGTTTATCTTGTTCATCACGAATGTCAATTTGCCATACGTGGATATTTCTATTTAAACTAATAGGCGTAGCCTTTGCTGTAACAATGCCTTGCTTTACTGAACGTAGGTGATGGGCATTAATATCAAGTCCCACTGAAATTTTATTTTCTTCTATTGCAAGGTATCCCGCCAATGAACCTATCGTTTCTGCTAAAGCAACAGAAATCCCGCCATGTAATAGACCAAAAGGTTGAGTTGTGCGATGATCTACAGGCATTGTCGCTTCAATCCAATCTTCACCAAAAGCAGAAATTTCAATGCCAAGATGGCTAACTGCACTGTTGGAGCAAAGTTGATTTAAGTTTTCGAGCGTGAAGTTTTTTTGCCAAATCATGATGTTCCTTTCATTACGCTAAAATTTCTAATAATGCCTGCACAGGGTGTTTTAGCACCACATGTTCATAACGTTTTACCTGACTGCGACAAGAATAACCAGTTGCTAAACAAAAGTGTGGATCTTTTCCATGCAGTTTTTTATGCCACGATACATCGTAGATTTCTCGGCTCATTTTTTGATTTTGCACTTCATGCCCAAATACACCAGCCATACCGCAACATCCGACTTTTTCCACATTAAGTTGTTGTCCAAATCTTCCAAAAATTTCTTGCCATTCTTTTAGACTGTTCGGCATAAAAGTAGATTCCGTACAATGCGGGAATAAATACCAATCGGAAGTGCGGTCAGTTTTGGCGATGTTTTTCAGTCTATCTTGTAATGCCACATTTTGTAATCTTTGTTTTAACCATTCGTGTGCGGTGAGAACGTGAAAGTCACCACGTTTTTCTTGTAGCGCTTCCTTGTATTCGTCTCGATAAGACAGCACGATGGCTGGATCAACGCCTACAAGTGGAATGCCTAATTTTGCCATTCGATTTAAAAACTCGGCTTGGTTTTGTGCTGTTTTGCTAAAGCGTTTTAAGAAACCTTTAATGTGCATTGCTTTGCCGTTTGGTTTAAATGGCAACAGAATTGGTGTGAAGCCTAATTTCTGCGTAAGCATAACAAAATCGCGTACCACTTTTGCATCATAGTAAGAAGTATAAGGATCTTGCACAATAAATAAAATATCGTTTTTTTCTACCGCACTTAGACCTTCCAATTCTTCCAAAGATTTGCCTTGATAATGAATTTCTACTAGCTGTTGTTGCAAATTGGGTTCAGAAAGCAAGGGCAAATCGGTCATGCCTAGCGTTTTTTCCACTAATGTTTGCGTGACTTTTAGCTTGGTAAAATAATTAAAGAGTTTTGCCTGTTTTGCCATATAAGGCGCAGTGATTTCTAAATTTGCGACAATGTGATCTTTTGCTGGTCGTAAGTAGCGGCTGTGATAAAAATGAAAGAATTTCGCGCGGAAATTTGGTACATCAATTTTAATCGGGCATTGACTCGCGCAGGCTTTACAAGCAAGGCAAGTATCCATTGCAGCTTTCACTTCGTGAGAAAAATCATAATCCCCTCGCCATTTTTGAACCGTATTGCTTACTTTTTTCACAAGTGCGGTTAGTTTTATTTCTGTTTTACGGAAGTCTAATTGTGCGGGGGAAACATTTTCATTTGCCATCAATCGAAGCCATTCTCGAACCATGGCTGCGCGACCTTTCGGAGAAAATACACGGTTTTTACTGACTTTCATCGATGGGCACATAATGCTGTGTTCATCAAAATTGAAACATAATCCGTTTCCATTGCAGTTCATTGCACCCTTAAATTCATCTCGTATTTGGATAGGAATTTGACGATCGTTATCAGCCCGCATCGGCGAAAGAATAGAATAAAGTTCATCTTTGGAATCTAAAGGCGTACAGATTTTTCCGGGATTTAAGCGATTGTTTGGGTCGAATAAGGTTTTGATATAACGAAGTTCGTACCAGAGTTCTGGCGTAAAGAATTTTTCGCCGTAATGGGAACGCACGCCTTTTCCATGTTCTCCCCAGAGTAATCCACCATATTTAATCGTAAGTTCTGCGACTTCATCTGAAATTTGTTTGAATAATTTCACTTGTTCTTTATCACATAAATCAAGCGCAGGGCGAACGTGCAACACGCCTGCATCGACGTGCCCAAACATGCCATATTGTAAATTGTGTTTGTCTAATAAAGCACGAAATTCACTGATGTAATCCGCAAGATTTTCTGGGGGGACACAAGTATCTTCTACAAAAGGAATTGGTTTGGCTGCACCTTTTGCATTACCAAGTAAGCCCACGGCTTTTTTTCGCATTGCATAAATACGTTCAATAGAAAGTAAATCCGAACAAACTTGATACCCAATAATGTGAGCTTGATTGTGTTCAATTTTTTCATCAAGTGAGCGACAAAGATCGGTAACTTGGCTGTCTATTTTTTCTTTATTGTTACCAGAGAATTCCACAATATTTAAACCAAGAATTGGATCTTCTTCATTTTCTGTAAGAAGTTCATTTACAGAGTGCCAAATAATATCTTGTTTGGCTAAGTTTAAGACTTTGGAATCAACGGTTTCCACAGAAAGCGCATTGGCTTTCACCATAAAAGGGGCATTGCGTAATGCTGCATCAAAAGAACGATATTTAATATTGATAAGTATGCGATACTGAGGAATTGGCAGAAGATTGAGTTTAGCTTCACAAATAAATGCGAGAGAACCTTCAGAACCAGTGAGAATTCTAGTGAGATTAAATTCACTTTCATCTTCATTAAATACATTTTTCAGATCGTATCCTGTTAAAAAACGGTTAAGTTGTGGCAGATCTTTAATGATAGCCAGTCTTTTTTCTTTACAGTGTTGCGCAATGGTTTGATGGAGTCTTTTGCTACTCTCACTTAATTCAAGCGCATTGATGTTTTCTAAAACATCAACAGAATTGACCGCACTTGTATCTAAAATTTCACCGTTCATTAATACTGCGCGTAATGCCAAAACGTGATTAGAGGTTTTACCGTATTGCAATGAACCTTGTCCAGAGGCATCGGTGTTAATCATTCCACCTAAAGTCGCTCGATTGCTGGTGGATAACTCTGGGGCAAAGAACAAACCATGTGGTTTTAAAAATTGATTAAGTTGATCTTTTACTACGCCTGATTGTACTCGAACCCAACGTTCTTTTACATTGAGTTCTAAAATAGCAGTCATATGGCGAGAAAGATCTACTATTATATTGTTATTGATAGATTGTCCATTTGTGCCAGTACCTCCACCGCGAGGTGTAAAGCTGAGCGATTGATATTCAGGTAAATTTGCCAATTTTGTTATACGCACTATATCAGCAACAGTTTTCGGAAAAAGAATTGCTTGAGGAAGCTGTTGGTAAACGCTGTTATCCGTAGCAAGACTTAATCTATCTGCATAATTTGTAGCGATATCTCCTTCAAAATGTTGTTTTTTAAGTGCTTGGAGATAGTTAAGGACATCTTGTTCAATTTGTGGCGTGCGATTTAGACTTGGCAACATAGCATTTAACTCATTTAAAGGCATAAATAGCTGGATGTTCTCGATAATATCTTAAGGTGCGCACAATGTCGAATTAGATTTTGAGCGTTTTTAAGATGCGTTTTATGGAGTAAATTAGTCAAGAAAAGCGTGTTTTTGGATAAAAAATAAACAAAAAGTTCAAAAGGATTTGATCTTTTCAATTTTTATAGGATAATAGGCGCACTTTTGAACGTTCCTTTGGCGTAAACAAAGGAATTGAATTTGTCAAAAGGTAAAAAGTAGGGCAAATTCAAAACCCTAGTTAAGCGACTGTTTAGAATGTAACTTTAATTAAAAGTTCAGTATAAACAAGGACACTTTTTTTATTACTATTCGATGACTAAATAGAGGACATCAAAATGAAAAAAACTGCAATCGCATTAGTAGTTGCTGGTTTAGCAGCAGCTTCAGTAGCTCAAGCAGCTCCACAAGAAAACACTTTCTATGCAGGTGTTAAAGCTGGTCAAGCATCTTTCCACGATGGTATTAGCAAAAACCGTGTTATCGCTGACAAATTATTAGGTGTTAATGATTATGGTTATAACCGTAATTCTTTCACTTATGGTGTATTTGGTGGTTACCAAATCTTAAATCGTGATAACTTAGGTTTAGCGGTTGAATTAGGTTACGATGATTTCGGTCGTGTTAAATTCAAAGAGGCTGGTAAAGTAGCAGCAAAACACACTAACCACGGTACTCACTTAAGCTTAAAAGGTAGCTATGAAGTGTTAAATGGTTTAGATGTTTACGGTAAAGCAGGCGTTGCTTTAGTACGTTCTGACTATAAATTCTATAATACAGAAAATGGCGCTCGTGATCACAAAGCAGGTCGTCACAGCTTACGTACCTCTGGTTTATTCGCAGTCGGTGCAGAATATGCAGTATTACCAGAATTAGCAGTTCGTTTAGAATATCAATGGTTAACTCGTGTAGGTAAATACCGTACTCAAACAACTAACAACAGCTCTGTAGATTATAACCCATGGATTGGTTCTATCAACGCTGGCGTTTCTTACCGTTTCGGTCAAGGCGCAGTGGCTGCACCAGCTATGGCTCCTGAAGTTGTAAGCAAAACTTTCAACTTAAACTCTGATGTAACTTTCGCTTTTGGTAAAGCAAACTTAAAACCACAAGCTCAAGCAACTTTAGATGGTATCTACGGTGAAATCGCACAAGTTCATAGCGCTAAAGTAGCTGTTGCTGGTTATACTGACCGTATCGGTTCTGATGCTGGTAACTTAAAACTTTCTCAACGCCGCGCAGACACAGTAGCTAACTACTTAGTACAAAAAGGTGTAGCAACTAACGCAATCTCTGCAACTGGTTACGGTAAAGCAAACCCAGTGACTGGCGCAACTTGTGACCAAGTTAAAGGTCGTAAAGCGCTTATCGCTTGTTTAGCACCAGACCGTCGTGTTGAAATCGCAGTTAACGGTACTAAATAATTTTAGTATTCGTTTAACGAAAGATTAAATACAGAAAAAAAGGCTTAAACTTCGGTTTAGGCCTTTTGTTTTATTAAGATAATAATCCTAGAATTTCACTCAAGTTTTAACTTGTGGTAGAATTCAATCCTCTTTTATTCGTGGGGAACATTATGGAAACCTTAGACAAAATTAAAAAACAAATTAGTGAAAATCCAATTCTTATCTATATGAAAGGGTCACCTAAATTACCATCTTGTGGTTTTTCGGCGCGAGCAGTAGAAGCACTGATGAATTGTAAAGTACCTTTTGGTTATGTTGATATCTTACAACATGCTGATATTCGTGCTGAATTGCCTGTTTATGCGAATTGGCCTACTTTCCCACAACTATGGGTCGAGGGAGAGTTAATTGGTGGGTGTGATATTATTTTGGAAATGTATCAATCTGGGGAGTTGCAAACTTTATTAAATGAAGTTTCTGCAAAACATGCATAATTGATTAATCAATAAAAAATCCCGCATTCTTTTAAAAGTGCGGGATTTTTTTAGCTTGTCTAGACTATTGTGTTGCTTGAATTACAGTTAATGCAATAGTGTAAACAATGTCATCGACTAATGCGCCACGAGATAAGTCATTAACTGGTTTTCGCATACCTTGAAGCATTGGACCCACCGCAACTAAATCAGCAGAGCGTTGAACTGCTTTATAGCCGATATTACCCGCGTTGATATCAGGGAATACAAATACATTTGCTTGACCCGCTACTTTAGAATTTGGTGCTTTAGAAGCTGCCACATCTTTCATCACAGCTGCATCGTATTGCAATGGACCATCAATTAATAAATCAGGGCGTTTTTCTTGTGCAATACGGGTTGCCTCTTTTACTTTCTCGACTGATTGACCCGCACCAGAAGTACCAGTTGAATAAGAAAGCATTGCCACTTTTGGTTCTAAACCAAATGCTTTTGCAGATTCGGCTGATTGGATTGCGATTTCAGCTAATTGTTCCGCTGTAGGTTCTGGATTTACCGCGCAGTCGCCATAGACTAATACTTGGTCTGGTAATAACATAAAGAATACAGATGAGATAATTGAACTGCCAGGCGCTGTTTTGATGATTTGCATCGGTGGGCGAATAGTGTTTGCCGTTGTATGAACGGCACCAGAAACTAAACCATCAACTTCGCCAGCTTCTAACATCATGGTGCCTAATACAACGGTGTCTTCTAATTGTGCGCGAGCTTGTTCTTCAGTTAAGCCTTTAGATTTACGTAATTCAACTAAACGAGCAACGTAGTTTTCGCGTACGTCAGCTGGATTGATGATTGTTACGTCAGCACTTAAAGTCACGCCTTGTTCTGCGGCGACTTTTTTCACTGATTCAGGATCCGCTAATAATACTGATTTTGCGATACCTCGTTCAGCACAGATTGCAGCTGCTTTAACAGTTCGAGGTTCGTCACCTTCTGGTAATACGATAGTTTTGCCTGCTTTGCGTGCTAAATCAGTTAATTTGAAACGGAATGCAGCTGGAGAAATACGTGCTTCACGAGTAAGTGGTGCAGAGATTGCCGCAACTAATGCTTGTGCATCGAAGGTTTTAATTTTTCCTGCTTGTGCACCAAATACACCTAATATATCAGCGTTGTTCACACCACCAAATTCTGAAGCAATGGCTTCTACTAATGTGCCTTCTTCATTGTTTGCTACTAAGATGATTTGTGCATCTAAGGTTTGTGCAATCGAGAAGTTTAAGCTGTTTGCAAAAGGCGCTTGAGCTGAAGGTTGAACACCTTTAACAACCACTAGATTTGCATTTAATGCTTGGAAATCAGCAACGATTTTTTCTAACAACACGTCTTTTTGATTATTTGCGATGAATGCTTGAGCGGCTTTTACATCTTCTATTGCATTGAATATAACCGCATTTGTTGTTTTAGCAATTTCTAATGCTGATGCTAAATTGGCTTCTGTGCTAGTTGGAATAAGAATAACTGCTTTAGTCATTTTGATATACCTTTTAATAAATGAAAAAAACCTGCTGATTTTTCAGCAGGTTTGATGGAAGTTGATTAGCCCGCTAAACGTGCGGTATCTTGAGCGATGACTAACTCTTCATTAGTTGGAAGTACAATCGCTTTAAATGCAGAATCATCAGTAGTGATTACGCCATCTTTACCGAAGCGTGCTGCAAGATTGCGTTCGTTATCCACTTTAATACCAAATAATTTTAAGTGATTTAATGCTAATTCACGAACATGAGCGGAGTTTTCACCGATACCACCAGTAAATGCAATGGCATCTAAGTGATCATCACCTAATACCGCCATATAAGCACCGATGTATTTTGCTAAACGGTAACTATAGACGTCTAATGCACGTTTTGCTTCAGGCTTAGACAGATCGTCGTAGTTATCTTCTGCATAACGACAGTCACTGGTTACCTCAGTTAAACCTAAAAGACCGGATTTTTTCACTAAAGTCTCTTCAATTTGTTCCATTGACATACCTAAGTTTTTGTATAGGTAGAATACGATTGCAGGGTCGATATCACCACAACGCGTACCCATGACTAAACCTTCTAACGGAGTTAAGCCCATTGATGTATCGATACATTTACCGTTACGAACAACAGAAACAGAACCCCCATTACCTAAGTGACAAATAATCGTATTGACTTGGTCTGCAGGCTTACCGACATATTCAGCGACTTCACGAGAAACGAAGTAGTGGCTTGTACCGTGAGCACCATAGCGACGAACAGCGTGCTCTTTATAAAGTGAATATGGAAGCGCATATAAGAATGCTTCTTCAGGCATAGTTTGGTGGAAAGCAGTATCAAATACGGCAACGTTCTTATCTTTTAAATGTGGGAAGGTTTTAAAGGCTTCACGAATACCGATTAGGTGAGCAGGGTTGTGAAGTGGGGCAAATTGTGCTGCATCTTCAATACCTTTAACCACTTCATCTGTGATTACAACGGATTGAGTGTATTTTTCACCACCGTGAACGATACGGTGACCAATCGATGTGATTGAGTTTTTAAGCTCATCAGTCATAATGTTTGATGCAATGAAGTCAAGTGCTTCAGTATGTGCTGCACCTGCACCTAAATCTGCGCTCCCTTTCTCACCGTTAAGTTTCCATTTAATGCGAGCTTCTGGAAGGAAAAATGCTTCAGCTAAACCAGATAATTTTTCTTCACCTGTTGCTGGATCAAGGATTGCAAATTTTAATGAAGAACTACCACAGTTAAGGATTAGAACAAGTTTTGACATAGGAACCCTATATTTGATTAAAGTTAATGAAAATCCACTCAGTTGAATGGACTGAAAAAATTGAACATAGGATACACTTTTTGGTAAATAAAATAAATTCGTCTATGCATAAAAATTCATCAGGTTATTAAATTTTTTGAAAATTTAAACTTTTTGGGTAAGGTGACAAAAGAATATAAAGTGGGGTATGATAAGTGCGGTTATTTTAACGAGCATTTTTATGGCATTTTTTTCCATTTTAAAACAGGGACAAATTTATCTTAATACTTGGCCGCTAGAGGCTAAGTTAGGCATGATTTTCCCTGAAAACCGTATTATGAAAGCCACGAGTTTTGCACAAAAACTCATGCCCTTTGTTGCTGTATTTGCAGTGGTGTGGCAACAGGTTTATGCAAAAAATGATTTGATGGCGTTTTCTATTGCAATTTTGACCGCACTTTTTGCCTTGCTTATTCCTTTTCAAGGTCTTTATTGGCTTGGTAAGCGTGCGAGTTCGCCATTAGAAAATCAAAGTGCGGTATGGTTTTATGATATTTGTGAACGCTTAAAACAACTACATGAGCCCTTGCCTTTTGTGCAAGATCAACCGACATACCAACATTTAGCAGAAGTTTTAAAGAAAGCTCAAAGCAAATTTGAACGTGCTTTTTGGCAGGAAATTTAGTTTACGCAAACGTTTTCTTTTTGGCTTTATTTTTGTAGAATACCTCGGTCGTTTTAAACGGCCGTTTTTCATTGAGAGATTTTTTAATGATCGATTACATTATTATTGGCATTATCGCTTTTTCTATTCTTGTCAGTTTATTACGCGGTTTTGTTCGCGAAGTGCTTTCACTCGGTAGCTGGGTTGTAGCATTTATTGTAGCAAGCCAGTTCTATCCTTATCTTGCCGCTTATCTTACGCAAATTGAATCAATGTATATTCGTAATGGAACCGCAATCGGGATTTTATTTGTACTGACTTTAATCGTGGGTGCCATAGTAAATTATGTGATTAGCCAATTAGTAGATAAAACTGGTTTAAGCGGCACTGATCGTGTTTTAGGTGCGATTTTTGGTTTAGTACGCGGTGCACTGATTGTCGCTGCATTATTATTTTTCATGGATACTTTCACCAATTTTGAACAAACTGATTGGTGGAAAGAATCTCAATTAATACCGCACTTTGGTTTTATTATTGAATGGTTCTTTCAACAACTTCAGGCTAGTTCAAGTTTTTTAAATCCAACGCTTAATCAATAAGGGACACAAAATGTGTGGTATTGTCGGTATTGTTAGTCAAAGTCCGGTTAATGAATCTATTTATGCGGCATTGACGCTTTTGCAACATCGTGGGCAAGATGCTGCGGGCATTGTGACGGTTGACGATGAAAATCGTTTCCGCTTACGCAAAGCTAATGGTTTAGTGAGTGATGTGTTCCATCAAGAGCATATGCTACGGTTGCAAGGAAATGCTGGATTGGGGCATGTTCGCTATCCTACAGCGGGGAGTTCTAGCGTCTCAGAAGCGCAGCCTTTTTATGTGAACTCTCCCTATGGTGTCACTTTGGTGCATAACGGCAATTTAACCAACTCAGTCGAGTTAAAAGAAAAAGTCTTTAAAACTGCCCGCCGCCATGTAAACACCAATTCAGATTCCGAACTTCTTCTAAATATTCTTGCAAATCACCTTGATCACATTCCTCAAGAGAAACTTGATCCAAAAGATATTTTTAATGCTGTTCGTCAAACTCACAACGATGTTCGTGGTGCTTATGCTTGTTTAGCGATGATTATTGGACATGGCATGATTGCGTTTCGTGATCCTTTTGGTATTCGTCCTTTGGTGTTGGGTAAACGCGAAGAAAATGGCAAAACTGAGTATATGTTTGCCTCTGAAACAGTAGCCTTAGATATTGTGGGTTTTGACTTTGTTCGTGATATTGCCCCTGGTGAAGCCGTTTATGTCACTTTTGATGGCGAGCTTTATTCGCAGCAATGTGCCGAAAGTGCGGTGTTAAATCCTTGTATTTTTGAGTATGTTTATTTTGCACGCCCAGATTCAACAATTGATGGTGTCTCTGTTTATGCTGCACGTGTTCACATGGGGGAAAAACTCGGACAAAAAATTGCAAAACAATGGGCGGATGAAAGTGATAATATTGACGTGGTGATTCCCGTTCCTGAAACCTCCACAGATATTGCGTTACAAATAGCTCGTGTACTAGGGAAACCTTATCGCCAAGGATTTGTGAAAAATCGCTATGTTGGTCGTACGTTTATTATGCCAGGACAAGCACAGCGTATTAGTTCTGTTCGTCGCAAATTGAATACCATTAAAGCTGAATTTAAAGATAAAAACGTCTTATTGGTGGACGATTCTATTGTTCGCGGCACAACCTCTGAGCAAATTGTTGAAATGGCTCGCTCAGCTGGCGCGAAGAAAATTTACTTTGCCTCGGCTGCTCCAGAAATTCGTTATCCGAATGTATATGGTATTGATATGCCGAGTCGCGATGAACTGATCGCTTACGGTCGAGATGTTGATGAAATTGCACATTTGATTGGTGTAGATAAACTAATTTTCCAAGATTTGACCGCACTTACCGAATCTGTTCAATTAGAAAATCCGGCTATTCGAGGATTTGATTGTTCAGTGTTCACAGGCGAATATATTACAGGTGACATCACGCCAGAATATTTAGACAAAATTGCAAGTCAACGGAACGACAGTGCAAAGAAAAAACGTGAAAAACAAGCATCTAATCTTGAAATTTATAATGAACAATAAATTGCGATAAGGCGAGATATTTAGTCCGATAAAAATCACTACATTAAAAAAGTGCGGTGATTTTTTTATTTGTTTTTTAGGATATCTTTTAGATAGTTTTCGCAATCAGAATATTGAAATTGGAATCCTGCGTTGAGTAATTTTTCAGGCACAACATTTTGGCTTTCTAGTAATAGATTCGCTCGTTCGCCAAGAATGAAATGTAATATCCATTTGGGAATGGTTGCAAAGGCAGGACGTTTTAATATTCGAGCCAAAGTGCGGTTAAATTTATGTTGTTCTATGGGATTCGGGGCGGTGAAGTTAAATGAGCCTTGGTACTCTGAATGATCGAGTAAAAATAAAATGCCATTTACCATATCTTCCAAAGCAATCCAGGGAAAATATTGCTCTCCATTGCCCAGTTTGCCGCCAAGTCCCCATTTGTATAGAGGCAACATTTGAGCTAGTGCGCCTCCTTTCTTAGAAAAGACCATGCCTGTTCGAATCAAACAAACCCTCGCATTAGCTTGTCGCGCAATATCTTCCCAATCTTGGCATAATTGTGCGGTGAAGGTTTTTGCTGTTTTGCTTGCTTCGGTAATTATTTGTTCGTCTTGATCGCCGTAAATTCCACTCGCTGAACCTGAAATAAAAATAGGGTGTTGCTGATATTGATTAATGAATTCAACCAGTTGAGTAGTGAGGCTTAAACGACTTTCTCGTAAAATCGATTTTTGGTTTGTCGTCCAAGCTTTGTGAAAAATAGGCTCGCCAGCAAGATTGATGATCGCGTCAAACTGCTCCTGCAAATTGAGTTGGGAAAGTGCAGTAATAAATTTGATGTTTTTTTGTTTTGAGATAGTGGGCGGCGTACTTGAGCGGGTTAAGACCGTCACTTGTTCATTGCGTAAGCAGAGTTGTTCGACAAGTGCTTTACCGATAAGCCCCGTGCCTCCAGTTAATAAAATGTTCATTACAACGCATTTTCAAATAAACGTTGAACATTTTTGAGTAAATCGACAATTTTTGTGCCACGCGTTGGTGTGATAAAAATTGTGTCATCGCCTGCGATAGTGCCTAAGATGCCTTCTGATTTTCCAATTGAATCGAGTAAGCGAGCGATGAGTTGTGCCGCACCTGGAGAAGTCTTAATGACAATTAACATATCATTGTAATCAACGTCTAATACAAGATTTTTTAATGGACTGCTAGTATTAGGAACACTTAATTCACCCGGTAAGCAATAGACCATTTCCATTTTGGTATTACGGGTGCGAACAGCGCCAAATTTGGTGAGCATTCTTGATATTTTTGATTGATTAATGCCTGTAAAGCCTTGTTTTTTTAAGGCATCGACAATCTCACTTTGAGAGCCAAAGCGTTCTTGATTGAGTAATTCTTTAAAAGCGCGAGTTAAATTATCAGCCATTTTATATTTCAATAGTTAAAAATTTGCATAAGAATTGCATAAAAATTCATTTTCATCAACTTGAATGTGAATAAAAGCAAAGAGAAGGAAAAAATTACCTAAGAAATGTGAACTAGATCATAGAATGATATTTCTCTGTTTGTAATTGTGAGATGAAAATTTTAAAATCAGGTTATCTTAAATTAACTAACACATAAGGAGTATTTATGAAAGTTGCAGTATTAGGCGCCGCAGGCGGTATTGGTCAAGCATTAGCGTTATTACTAAAACTTCAGTTGCCTGCTGGTTCAGATTTAGCATTATATGATATTGCCCCTGTTACCCCAGGTGTTGCAGTAGATGTGAGCCATATTCCAACCGCAGTGAATGTGAAAGGTTTTTCTGGTGAAGATCCAACTCCAGCACTTGAAGGTGCGGATGTTGTATTAATTTCTGCTGGTGTTGCACGTAAACCTGGTATGGACCGCTCTGATTTATTCAATATTAATGCAGGCATTGTTTGTGGTTTAATTGAAAAAGTCGCGGTTACTTGCCCGAAAGCTTGTGTTGGTATCATCACTAACCCAGTAAATACTACCGTTGCGATTGCGGCTGAAGTATTGAAAAAAGCAGGCGTTTACGACAAACGTAAATTATTTGGTGTGACAACTTTAGACGTGTTACGTTCTGAAACTTTTGTGGCTGAATTAAAAGGTTTAAATGTTTCTCGTACTAGCGTTCCTGTTATTGGTGGTCACTCAGGTGTGACTATTCTTCCATTACTTTCTCAGGTTCAATATGCTGAATGGAATGAAGATGAAATCGAACCATTAACAAAACGTATCCAAAATGCAGGTACAGAAGTGGTCAATGCAAAAGCGGGTGGCGGTTCTGCAACTCTTTCAATGGCGCAAGCTGCAGCGCGTTTTGCTCGTTCTTTAGTGAAAGGATTGAGTGGCGAGACAGTTGTTGAATGTACTTATGTTGAAGGCGATGGCAAATATGCTCGTTTCTTCTCTCAACCAGTTCGTTTAGGTAAAGAAGGTGTAGAAGAAATTTTACCAATTGGTCCATTAAGCAATTTTGAACAACAAGCTCTAGAAAATATGTTGCCGACTTTACGTGCAGATATTGAATTAGGTGAAAAATTTATTAATGGTTAATCATTAAAAAATGAGGGGAGCATTAGCTCCCTTTTTTATGTTTCGATAAAAAAGCCACCAAATGGTGGCTTTTGTTTGTGTCTTTATTATTTCTGACGCATTGCAGGGAATAAGATAACATCACGAATTGACGGTGCATTTGCATAAAGCATTGCTAGACGGTCGATACCTAAACCTTCACCAGCTGTTGGTGGTAAGCCGTGTTCTAGCGCAACAACAAAGTCTTCATCTTTAAACATCGCTTCATCATCACCCGCTTCTTTCGCAGCGACTTGTGCATCAAAACGTTCATTTTGGTCTTCCGCGTCATTTAACTCTGAGAAACCATTACCGATTTCACGACCACCGATAAATAGCTCAAAACGATCTGTTACATCTGGGTTTTCATCATTACGACGTGCAAGAGGCGAAATTTCCGCTGGGTGAGCCATTAAGAATGTTGGTTGAATTAGGTGATGTTCCGCTACTTCTTCAAAGATTGCATTCACAATGCTGCCTAAGCCCCAAGATTTTTGTACTTCAATACCTAAGCGTTCTGCCGTGGCTTTTGCACGATCAAAGTCATATAAATCTTCTTTTACGATACCTTTGTCTGCACCATATTTAATCGTTGCATCGTGTAACGTAATACGTTCGAATGGTTTACCAAAATCAAATTCGTATTCGCCGTATTTCACAATAGTGGTACCAAGAATATCAATTGCTAATTTACGAAGAAGTTCTTCGGTGTTATCCATTAAATCATGGTAGTCCGCATAAGCTTGGTAGTATTCAAGCATGGTAAATTCTGGATTATGACGAACAGAAACCCCTTCATTACGGAAGTTGCGGTTTAATTCAAATACTCGTTCAAAGCCACCCACTACTAAGCGTTTTAAATAAAGTTCAGGTGCGATACGTAAATACATATCCACATCTAATGCATTGTGATGAGTCACGAAAGGACGTGCAGATGCACCGCCTGGAATGACTTGTAACATTGGTGTTTCCACTTCCATAAAGCCTTTAGAAATGAAATATTCACGAATACCCGCGACAACTTTAGAACGAATAATAAAAGTGCGGCGAGATTCTTCGTTAGAAATTAAATCTAAATAACGTTGGCGATAACGAACTTCTTGGTCGGTTAAACCATGGAATTTGTCTGGTAATGGGCGAAGTGCTTTAGTTAAAAGTTGAACTTCAGTGATTTTAACGGTGAGTTCATCTGTTTTTGTTTTAAATAAAGTGCCTTTAACGCCAATGATGTCGCCTAAATCCCAAGTACCAACGTCATCTTTATAAACTCCTTCAGGCAAATTGTCGCGTGCAACATAAAGCTGGATTTTACCGCTCATATCTTGAATGGTGATAAACGTCGCTTTACCCATTGCGCGGCGAGTCATAATACGGCCAGCAACTTGTACTTCAACGCCTTTCTCTTTTAAGATTTCACCGTCTTCTGCATCATATTGATTGTGCAAATCTTGTGCGAGAGCATCACGACGAAATTTGTTTGGAAATGCATTACCTTTTGCACGCAATGCGGCTAATTTTTCACGACGAACGAGCATTTCGCCATTGAGATCTAATTCTTTAACTTCTTGTTCTGACATGTTTTTTACCTTTCATTTTAACTTTAAAAATACCTTTAAAAATAACCGCACTTTGGGGTTATTTCTTATGATGGGATAAGTAACGCGTCTTTACTTATCCAGCAAATCATGATTAAAGCCCAGCTTTTAAACTCGCTTCAATAAATCGATCTAAATCACCGTCTAATACGGCTTGCGTATTACGGTTTTCCACGCCAGTACGCAAATCTTTAATGCGTGAATCGTCTAATACATAAGAGCGAATTTGGCTTCCCCAACCAATGTCGGATTTATTATCTTCCATTGCTTGCTTATCTGCATTTTTCTTCTGTAATTCAAGCTCATACAATTTCGCTTTTAATTGTTTCATCGCTTGATCTTTATTTTTGTGCTGTGAACGATCGTTCTGACATTGCACAACAATACCACTTGGCATATGGGTAATTCGCACCGCACTTTCAGTTTTGTTTACGTGCTGTCCACCAGCTCCCGATGCACGATACACATCAATACGTAAATCAGCGGGATTGATTTCAATATCAATATCGTCATCAATTTCAGGATAGACAAATGCCGCGCTGAACGATGTGTGACGACGGTTATTGGAATCAAATGGACTTTTACGCACCAAACGATGAATACCAGTTTCTGTTCGTAACCAACCAAAAGCATATTCACCGCTCACTTTAATCGTTGCCGATTTCAACCCAGCTACATCACCGTCAGATACTTCCATCAGTTCTGTTTTAAAACCTTTGCTTTCAGCCCAACGGAGATACATACGGAGCAACATTTCTGTCCAATCTTGAGCTTCCGTACCGCCAGAACCAGCTTGTAAGTCCACATAGCAATCGCAAGCATCATGTTCGCCACTAAACATTCGACGGAACTCTAATTTTTCGAGTTGTTGTTCGAGTTCATCTAATTCAGCTATCGCTTCATTGAAGGTGTCTTCGTCTTCTGCTTCGATGGCAAGTTCCAATAATCCATCAACATCTTCTAAACCTTGTTCTAAATTTTTGATGGTATTTACAACTTGTTCTAAGGAAACGCGTTCTTTACCAAGCGCTTGGGCTTTATCTGGATCATTCCAAACATCTGGCTGTTCTAATTCCGCATTGACTTCTTCTAAACGCTCAACTTTGGCATCGAAGTCAAAGATACCCCCGAAGCACCAAAGTGCGGTCGGATAAGTCGGTGATTTTATTTTTTACAGGATTGATTTCAAACATAATAAATTCACTGTGTGATAAAGTGTGGAATTATATGCTATTTTCTGATTTTTGGATAGTTTGACCTTGCAGAAATTAGCAATCTCTCTATAATTTCAGACTTTCTTACTCAAGCTAATTTAGGAACAAAAAATGAAGAAAATTTTTACCGCACTTTTGTGCGTGGCTGCGGCTAATGCAATGGCAAACGATGCCACGATTAAAAGCAAATTACAGTCTCTTGGCGCATCCAATATTGATGTGAAATCCTCGCCAATTTCAGGTATCAAAACTGCCGTAACAGATCAAGGCGTACTTTATGTGACGGAAGATGGAAAATATGCTTTCCAAGGTAAACTTTATGAGCTCACAAATAGCGGCCCTGTTGATGTGGCGGGTAAAATTTTAGTGGATAAACTTAATTCTTATAAAAACGAGATGATTGTTTATCCCGCAAAAAATGAAAAGCATGTTGTGACCGTATTTATGGATATTACTTGCCATTATTGCCATTTATTACATCAGCAATTAAAAGAATATAACGATCTTGGTATTACCGTACGTTATTTAGCTTTCCCTCGTGCGGGCATGAATAACCAAACTGCAAAACAAATGGAAGCGATTTGGACGGCAAAAGATCCTGTTTTTGCTTTAAATGAAGCAGAAAAAGGCAATTTACCGAAAGAAGTTAAAACCCCAAATGTTGTGAAAAAACATTATGAATTAGGGGCACAATTTGGTGTAAATGGCACACCAAGTATTGTTACCTCAACTGGTGAGCTTATTGGCGGTTATTTAAAACCAGCTGATTTATTGAGCGCACTTGAAGAAACAGCGAAATGATTTTATAATGAAAAGCAAGGGGCAGATGCCTACCCCTTGTATTTAGTCGGTTATGCTTAATATGCTGGGGAGCTTAAAAGCATTAACAATACGAAGACTATGATATAAATACATAATTTAGGCATTATTAAAATCCTTAGCTGACACAATAGTTAGACTAATGGTCAGTAGGGCTTTTAACCCCTGTCAGCATTCAGGGTTAAAAGCCCTGACCGACAGGAAAAAGTATAGATAAAAGAGCTGTTGATTTCAACAGCTTTTTGCTTTTAGATATGAATTAATATCCAGTGAAAAAACTTATCAAACGCCGTGAAATTCCAGTTGGAAATTCTGTTTCAAACCATCCGTTATTAGATCGTCTTTATCTCGCACGCCATATTCAAAACACTGAAGAATTAGACCGCACTTTAAAATCAATGCTGAATCCAAATCAGCTATGTGGTATTGAGCAAGCCGTAAATTTATTAGTGGAAGCTTATCAGCAACAGCAAAAAATAGTGATTGTTGGGGACTTTGATGCTGATGGTGCAACTAGTACAGCATTGAGTGTGCTGGCTTTAAGACAACTTGGTTTTGCGGATGTGGATTATCTCGTACCAAATCGATTTGAACAGGGTTATGGTTTGAGTATTCCTATAGCTGAGATGGCGATTGAAAAGGGCGTTCAGCTATTAATGACGGTGGATAACGGCGTTTCATCTTTTGAAGGCGTTGCATTTTTGAAAGAAAAAGGTGTTCGTGTTTTAGTGACGGATCATCATTTACCACCCGAAACTTTGCCGACAGCTGATGCTATTGTTAACCCTAATTTAAGTCAGTGTGGTTTTCCTTCAAAATCCTTAGCGGGCGTTGGTGTTGCGTTTTATTTGATGTTAGCCGTACGAGCAAAATTTCGTGAACTCGGTATTTTTACTGCAGAAACACAACCTAATTTTACTGACTTGCTAGATCTAGTGGCATTGGGTACTGTCGCTGATGTGGTGCCTTTAGATCAAAATAATCGTATCCTTGCTTATCAAGGCTTAATGCGGATTCGTGCACGGCGTTGTCGTCCTGGTATTATTGCGTTGGCTGAAGTGGCCAACCGCAATGTTGAACAGTTTACTTCAAGTGATCTCGGTTTTTGTATCGGACCTCGTTTAAATGCAGCAGGGCGTTTAGACAATATGTCGATTGGGGTAGAGCTTTTACTGGCGGACGATATGCTAAAAGCCAGAGAATTTGCTTTAGATCTTGATCAACTCAACCAAACGCGTAAAGAAATTGAAGCGGGTATGAAGCTTGAGGCGTTAGAAATTTGCCAAAATCTCACCGCACTTTTTAAAGAGTTACCTTCGGGGATTACACTTTATCAACCCGATTGGCATCAAGGTGTGTTGGGCATTGTGTCATCTAGGATTAAAGAGCAATATCATCGCCCTGTGGTTGCCTTCGCGAAAGATGGTGAGGGAGTCTTGAAAGGCTCTGCTCGTTCTATTGAAGGTTTGCATATGCGTGATGTTCTGGAGCGTATTCATTCGCAACATCCTAATATGATTTTAAAATTTGGTGGCCATGCGATGGCTGCAGGATTAAGCCTTCGAGAAGAACACTTTGATGATTTCCAACATATTTTTAATCAAACCGTTGCCGATTGGCTTGATGAAGAACATTTACAAGATGTAATTTGGACCGATGGCGAATTAAATTCAAATGAATTTAATCTTGAAACGGCGGAATTGATAAAATCAGCAGGCCCTTGGGGACAAGCTTTCCCAGAGCCTTGTTTTGATGGCAAATTTAAAATTTTAGACCAGCGTGCAATTGGACAAAATCAAAACCATCTCAAAATGTTAGTGGAGCCAAAACAAGGTGGGCCTTTATTAGATGCGGTTGCGTTTAATATTGATACAAGATTGTATCCCGATCTTTCAATTAAACAGGCGAGATTTGCATATAAATTGGACGTTAATGAGTTTCGTGGTAACCGAAATGTACAGCTTTTAGTGGAATATATTGAAGCGATTGATGAGTAATGTTTTGAAATTTTATGGATTATTGGTATTAGGTTTATTTGGGTTTACATCATCGGTTCTAGCCGAAGTAAATCAAAAAGAATTTTCTACTCAAAATCCACCGCACTTACCATCTTCTGATGTCATGCATTTTGAAGATGGGCGGGATTATTTTTCTTATCAAGAGCCTATTGAACAAGCGCCTAGAGCGGATAAAAAAATACGTATTCAATTCTTTTTTGATTACGATTGTCGCGTATGTTCGTCAGGGCAAGATATTTTAGAACTTTATAATCAAATGCGAACAAATAAAGTTGCGTTGGAACAATATCCTATTGCAACTGCGGATAGTCAGTTTAGTGCACGCATTTTTTATACCTTGCAAGCACTAAGTGCGGGTGAATTATCTAATGTTTTATTATTTGAAACTTCAGAAAAATCCCGTTATGCAGAATTGTCTGCGACAAATAAAATTCAACAATGGGCGGAAGAACAAGGGCTAGATAAGCAGTTATTTATTCAGGCTGAAAATTCAGAAAGAGTAAAAGAACAAATTCAAGATGCGATTGAATTGACAGAAGAGTATGGTGTCTTTACCTATCCTTACGTTGTCATTGGGGGAAAATATGTACTCACGGCGAGCACGCTTTATAACGATGATTATAGCGTGGCAGTGTTAGATTTTTTGGTAAATAAAATAGAACAGGAACAAAAGTAATGAAAATTGGAATTGTTGGCGCAATGGCGCAAGAAGTCGAAATTTTAAAAAATTTAATGGCAGAGAGAACTGAAACTCGAGTAGCAAGTGCGGTAATTTTTGAAGGCAAAATTAATGGTAAAGATGTTGCATTATTGCAATCAGGTATTGGAAAAGTGGCAGCTGCCATTGGCACTACGGCATTGTTGCAATTAGCCAAGCCAGATTTTGTGATCAATACTGGTTCTGCGGGTGGGGTAGCAAAGGGCTTGAAAGTTGGGGATATTGTAATTTCTGATGAAACACGCTATCACGATGCGGATGTGACAGCTTTTGGCTATGAAAAAGGACAGTTGCCCGCTAATCCCACAGCATTTTTATCGGACAAAAAATTGGCTGACCTCGCTCAAGAAATTGCAGAAAAGCAAGGTCAATCAGTAAAACGTGGTTTAATTTGCTCTGGCGATAGTTTTATTAATAGTGAAGATAAAATTGCACAAATAAAAGCTGACTTCCCGAATGTGACGGGGGTTGAAATGGAAGCCACAGCGATTGCACAAGTTTGCTATGCTTTTAATGTTCCTTTTGTGGTAGTTCGAGCAATTTCTGATGGAGGAGATGGTGAAGCAAGTATGTCTTTTGAAGAGTTCTTACCGTTGGCTGCAAAACAGTCTTCAGCATTAGTGTTAGAGATGCTAGATAGACTGTAGTAATAATCTTTTAATCAGATAATAAATTTTACAATTAAATCATAAATATTATTTAAAAGGCATAGCTTATTAGCTATGCCTTTTTGTATGAGCCAATTAGAATTTATAGTTCAAACTCAGAATATAAGTTCTTCCACGTGCAAAGTTATAAAGTACAGATTTATCTTTTCCCCCATCTTCACAAGTATTATTTTTACTACAAATTGAATCATTTAAGCTTGAATAATAGCGCTGTGAAGCAGCATCATTGCCTGAGTCTAAAGGATCAACATAACGTTTATCTAGTAGGTTTTGTACTTCAGCTTTGATAATTAAATCTTTAACAGGTTCATAACTTACATGCAAATCTAAAATAATCGGTTGTTTATTAATTTCCTCTGTTTTCTTGATTGCATAATAAGTTCGTTCATGGCTCGTATTTAATTCAAATTGAGAACCGTTAATATAATCTTCTTGAATGGTTGCTCGTTTACTTTTCCCATAGTAACGTGCTGCGATACCAAGAGTTAATTTTTGATCAAACCAGCGAGATCCAAGTTCTAATCTTCCATAATCTTTAGGTAGCATTGAGATACGGGATAGACCATAACCTTGTTTCAGAATATCCTCTTTTGACGCATTGTTAGGACGTGGACTCGCATCTGCATAATTGGTTGGTTGATTTGTTCGTTGGTATGCATAAGACAGATTTGCAAAGAAACGTCCCATGTCATAATTTACTTCTAATTCAACACCGCTCTTTTTCACAATTGGCTTATAATTTTGATGAGCAATGGTAAATCTAAATCCATTCTCAGAAGCCCAGTCAGGAACAATGCCATCTCTCCACCATACACCATATACATTATGAATATAATTTTTGATAAAACTACGATAGCCCACTAATTTTAAACCTAATACATCTTCTTTAGTGAAAACGCCTTTTTTATAGGTATTAAAACCAAGTTGATAAGTTTCAGCTCGCTCAGGTTTCAATGCGGTATTCACCCCCGCATCAGACACTTGAGAGAAAAACATCTCTTGAATATTCGGCATTCTGTGTGTTCGTGAATAAGTAAAAAATGGCATAAAATAATCACTTAGTTCTGCACTTAATGTAGCAGAATGATTGAATGCTTTTTTATGACCTGATTTATGCAAAATCGGTTCATTAATTTGATCCGCTGTATTTTCATATCCAACATACTCACCATTAAACGCATAATGGGTAAAATTCACGCTGTAATCTAAATGATAAATGCCTTTAGAAAGTGCGGTATCAAAATACACCGTTTTAAATTTCTGCTTACCTGAAGGTTGTAAAATAACTGAACGTTGTGGTAGTAAATTACGACTGCCTTTAAATCGTCCTAAATTACTGTAGTTACCTTGATCATGTGAAGCATCATCATAAAACAAACTTAATTCTTCTGGAAAACGGTTTTTACTGTATTCATTAGTAAAATAGTTAAACCCTAATGTGGTTTTTAAATCGATTTCTTTTGGCAATAAGAAGGTATAGCTGTTATTTATATCAACAATATTTGCCACATTCTTGGTAATAAGTTTGTCTGCAACTTGCCAACCAGCAAAAAAGCCACCCTTAGGATAAATGGTTTTACCTAAGTTATGTGCTACCATTAGATTTAGATCAAGATAGCGATTATTATTAAAATTATAATTTAATTGATAATTACGATTTTCGATTTTTCGAGAACCAATTTTATTATCAAGGGTACGTATTTGTGCACCTAAGGTATGGTTATCATCGCCATATTCAAATTTTAATAAATGGCTACGAGAACGAGATTGCAAACTGCCCGGCTCAATAGGGGCAACACTATATTGATCTTTATTGCGTTCAAATGAGTTATTTGTGGAATCTACATCATTTTGTAATTCAGGGATATTTTGAGGTTGTATACCATTTTCCAATTCTCTCAGAATTTTTCTTCTGGTTTCATTTTTATAAGTATTAAGTTGATAGATAGATGTATTGTAACGAGGCTCATTAGGCGTATCTTCTTCACTAACATAATCATAATTTTCTTCTTTTCTTTCAATCCGAGTAATACAACCTGGTGTTCTTGTTTCGGTCGCTCCAGTTAGCTCATCGGTTGTTGTAATTGGGTCTGTATTTCCATTAAATGTTGGATTGGGTGCGTTACAAGACCAATGGTTTTTGTTTAGATCAGGAGTCCACTGTCCAGCTGAATTTAAAACATAACCGGCATTGTGGAAATAGGCTTCTTTTTCTTTAGCAAGAATATCTTGTCCAAGCGAAGACAATCGTTCACCTCCACCGATACGATAATCTTGAGACACCTCACGTTGACTGTAACCATATACCACACCAACATAACCACCATTATCAAGCCATTTTCTGCCTGCAGCCATTGTCATAAAATTCGATTTAGTTGCATTGCTCCCCGTCATTCCTTTTACGATGAGCCCAAATGGTTTGTCATCAGTAATAACATCATTAACACCTAATGTTCTAAAATTAGCACTTCCAGACAAGGTATTTATACCATTGGAACCAGAAAAATTACTTTTATTGACATCTACACCAGCAATAAAATTGGGATCTATTGCTGCACCAAATTGAGAGCTACCACCAGATTGTCCTGAATCCATTGAGGTGGAATAAAAGGTTTGTGTGACGCCATCGACCATTGTATTGACACGACCTAACCCATTTTCGCCACGAATATTCACAGAAACTACGCCAGAGCCTTTATCTTGTTGAGTAAATGCACCAGGGATACTTCGAATGACTTGATCGATAGTCTGGGTTTCTTTAAAAATATGCTCTCGGGTGCTTTTCGCTTTCGCTTCCGTAAAAGGTTTTTTATTGTTGGCGACATTTTTTTCTACTACATCAATTTGATCTAATGTTTCTTCAGCTTTTGCATCAACGATAGAAACACTTAGGGTATTGATTAAGCAGAGTGTGATTAAATTTAATTTAATAACTTTCTTCATTATCATATCCTTTTGTTATTGAGAAAGATTATCATTATTTCATTTTAACTAAAAAACTCAAGAGGTAATTTAATAAAATTAATGAAATAACAAAAAATAATGAAAAAAACTAATTTCAGATAAAGGTGGGAAAAATGTCTTGATCGAGGAAAGAAAAAAGGGGCATTTGCCCCTTTCTGCATTATAGATCATCAATGATTAAATAGATTTTTGCTATGGGTCCATGGACACCAATCACTTTAATCAATTCAATATCCGCCGTTGAGCTTGGACCTGAGATAATATTGATACAAGATGGCATACGCTCGCCTTGTTGTGCTTTCTCGTGTAATACTTTCGCCACTTGTGCAACACGAGGAACAATCTGGCTTTTACGTAAAATAACAATTGATTTCTCAGGTAATAAACTCACTGAACGTCCACGATCTGCACTAGAGAATAAGACAATTCCGCCAGTTTCCGCCAAACCATATTCTGCATAAACTACGCCAAGATTAGCTTTTTCAGAAAAATGAATGTTATCTTGTGCCGTTTCTGATGACCACGTATGGCAAGTATATTTCGCTTCAAGCGCTGCAGGAATACCAAGTGCGGTCAATCTTTCATCGGAATTAAGCACAACATCACCGCCACCATATTTTTCACAAAGAGCAAGTAAAGTTTGCACTGCATCAGACTCTTTACACACATTTACGTCCACCATCATGGTTTTAGCAGAATTGGTAAATTCATTCGCTAAATCAACCGCACTTAAATGGGTTAAACGCTCAGTAGGGTACGTATTGACAGGTGCTTCCATCGGTTCAGGTACGATAGCACGGGCTTTACCCATTTTCGCCGCTAATTTATTAAGAAAATTTTCGCGATTTTGTAAATCCATGCTTATTACCCTCTCTCTCTATTATTAAACCATTGACGGAAGCTTTCGCCATCTGCTTGTGGTAAATCTCGTGCTTTTGTCCATTCACCCAATGCCCCAAATGTAATTGGTGCTTTCCCATTTTTGATCAGCTTACCCGCTAATTTCGCACCGATATTCACACCTGTTTTCCATAGCGTTGGGTTAGCATTGGCTGTGGTGAAACCAAAAATAGATAAACGTTCCATCGCAGGAGTTTTACCTAACTCTACCATTTTCTCACGGTGTTTTAAGATTAACTGTGCTAATGGAATACGCACCGGGCAGACAGAATTACACGCGTTACATAATGAACAAGCATACGGCAATTCTTTGAATTCATCATAGCCACCTAGTAATGGAGAAATTACTGCACCAATTGGACCTGGGTAAATAGAACCATACCCATGACCACCGATTTGACGATATGCCGGACAAGTATTCAAACAAGCACCGCAGCGGATACAACGTAAAACTTCTTGGAATTCAGACGCTAAAATATCTGAACGGCCATTATCCACAATAACCAAATGGAATTCTTCAGGACCGTCAGTTTCACCAGTAAGACGAGGACCAGTTAACCAAGTGTTATAACCAGTTAATTTTGCACCTACCGCACTACGAGCAAGCATCGTAATTAACACATCCACCTCTTGGAAAGTTGGCGCTAAACGCTCCATTCCCATCACGGCAATATGTGTTTTTGGTAAGGTCGTCGCTAAACGTAAGTTACCTTCGTTTGTCACCAAACAAACTGAGCCGGTTTCCGCTACAGCAAAGTTACAACCACTGATACCGATATCAGCCTCTAAAAAATCTTGACGAATTTTTTCACGTACGAAACGCGTCATATCTTCAGGCGTTTCCTCACCTTCATAGCCGAGTTTTTCAGACAAGTCTTTGCGGATTTGGTGACGATCTTTGTGGATTGCAGGCACAACGATATGGGATGGTTTATCACCTGAAATTTGTAATAGATATTCACCCAAATCGGTTTCGATCACTTGCATGCCCTCTTTTTCAAGCACTTCGTTTAAACCGATTTCTTCTGTCACCATGGATTTGGATTTTACGATTTTCTTCGCATTTTTCTCTAATGCGACTTTGAGAATATAAGCACTCGCTTCTTCGGCCGTTTCAGCAAAATACACTTTACCGCCATTTTCCATCACTTTTTCGCTCAATTGATACAAATAAGCATCTAAATTAGCTAAAACATGGTTACGAATCTGTTTAGATAAATCACGCCATTCTTCCCAATGGCCTAATTCGTCCACCATTTTTTGACGATTAGCTCCAATCGTTTCTTGGGCTTTCACTACCGCTTTACGCATGATAGTGTTATGCACTTCATGATCGACACGTGCTTTAAAAGGAAGATTACTGGTTTTCAATGACATCTTATTTCTCCCCTTGCATTAATACTTCAGCAATGTGCATCACTTTGATATTGCTGCCTTCGCGTTGTAAACGACCACCAATATTTAATAAACAACTTACATCTGCACCGATTAAATATTGTGGTTCAACCTCTTCAATATGCTCAACCTTTTCTTTCACCATTTCGCCAGAAATCTCTGCCATTTTCACAGAGAAAGTCCCACCGAAGCCACAGCAGGTTTGTTGATTATGAATAGGAAGTAGTTCTAATCCTTTCACATTTTTTAACAGTGCGATAGGTTCATTTACGATACCCAGTTTACGTGTAAGGCTACAAGAAGGGTGATAAACCGCTTTACCTGGCAAATAGGCACCAATATCAGTTATTCCAAGTTTATTCACGATAAAATCGGTTAAATCACAGAAACGTGAAGCGACTTTTTGGGCACGTTTAGCCCAGTCTAATTCTCCTGCGTTAGTGAAGTAGTTGGGGTAATTTTTGATCGCATAAACACAAGAACCGGCAGGTGCTACGATTGGGTAATCATTTACTTCAAAGGTTTCGACTAAATTTTTCATGCCTGGGATGGCTTGTTTTGTATAGCCACTATTTAATGCAGGCTGCCCACAACAACCTTGTTTTTCAAGGAAAGTAACATTGCAACCGAGTTTCTCAAGCAGTAAAACGGTGTTTTTGGCCACACCACTTTTTACTACGTCTGCAATGCAGGTTACGTAGAAATTTACGTTCATTTTTAATCACTCCAATAAGAGAAAAGTAACAAATGACCGCAAAAGTGCGGTCATTTTTCCAAGTAAATTTATAGATTATAAAGTAAAGGTACTAAGTACAGCGCACAGAGTGCCGCAATAATACCGTAAATCATCATAGGGATAATGGTTTTCTTAATAATGGTACCTTCTTGGTTAGAAATATTTAATACTGAACTGACAGCAACGATATTATTAATACATACCATATTTCCCATTGCGCCTCCAACAGATTGTAAAGCTAGGACTAGCGCTACTGAAATTCCTGTTGTTTCCGCTGTAGAAAGTTGAACACTACCAAATGTTAGGTTAGATACGGTGTTTGATCCCGAGAAGAATGCCCCTATAGCCCCTAAGAAAGAGGAGAAAATTGTCCAGTTACTGCCGGATATTTCTGCAAAGGTGCGACCAATAATTTTCACCATAGAGTGTTCACCTCCGACTAACATTAAGTTCACCATAACCAAGGCTCCCACTAAGGCTATAAATGGATTTTTTGATTGTTGTAAACTTGAAGCAAAAACATTTTTAACATTGCTAATTGAGACGTTAAATATAGGAATGGCAATTAAAACTGTAATTACAAATGGAATTAACGCTGGTACGTAAAGCAATTTGTAGCTTGATGATACATCAGAACCAAAAATATCTTTTAACGTAAAGATTAAGCCTTTACTAATTTCAAATGTACCTAATGATCCTAGAGTTGTGGAGAACCAAATTGTGGCGTCATTCATCATTGCTTTGAAAGGTAATTGATGGATACGTGTAATGATTAGGAATGCAATCAATAAACCTGTTGGGAATAATGCTTTCATTACTTGCTTAGTTGTGACCGAATTATTATCCAGAATATTTTCTACTTTTGTTAAGCCAATATTGCGATTTGCAGCCCATACAGAAATAAATAAACCAATTGCACCGCCTACTAATGATGGAAATTCATCATTAACTTGAGCAAGTAAGAAATAAGGAATGACACAAGCAAAGACACTGATATAGATAAATATAATATTTTTACGAATATCGTTCCAACTTACTAAGACTCGTAATGCTAATAATGGAATAATAAATGCGGCAATAGAATGGATAAATGCTGTAATCGAACCAATTTCCAAAATCATATCTTCTGATAGTTTTAGTGGACCGAAACCAAACCATGTAGGCGTTCCCACAGCCCCAAAAGAGACTGGGACGGAGTTCATGATTAGTGCCAACATGGCGACTTTTAATGGATGAAAACCTAGCCCGACTAAAATAGGTGCCGCAATGGCTGCAGGTGTACCAAAACCACTTGCTCCTTCAATCATAAAAGCAAATGCCCAACCGATAATCATTAATTGAGCTACAGGATTGGGATTAATATTCCCTAGCCATTTACGCATGGTATCTGTCGCACCTGAAATTTCTGAAAAGCGATTAAATAAGATCGCGCCAAAAATAACTGTGATTGGAGTTTGTACAGCAATAATAGCGGAAACAACATTGGCACTAATTGTGACAATATCGGTATTAAAGTGAAGAAGATGGACACCCATTACTAATGTTGCAATCCAAGGTAATGCGACATAAGAAGGCAAGGAATTTCGTTTTACCATTAGATAAATCAGCAAAACAATAGGAAAAATACTCAGAACAAAAGACATTAGAAAATATCCTTAAATTTATAATAAAAAAGACTCGTGCATTGTATGGATTTAGGCATAGAAGAATATACCTCTTTTGGGAAAATGTGATCAATATCTCATAAAAAATTAACATTTTATTTTCATTTTTTACATTTTTATTACCAATCTTCTCTGATTAAAATCTTAATAGACTAAAATGGAATATGATGTGGGGGTTAATTATTAGATGAGGAGATAAAAGATTTATAGAATCAAATACACATTATATAAAAATATAAGGAAATATATGTTCAACATTATAAGAAAAGTCTTGCTAGGTGTTTTTTGTTTTATTTATTCAGCAATATCCTTTGCAGAAGGAAATAGTACGTTACAAGTGGGGATTGATTTAACTTATGCGCCTTATGCTTATTTAGAAAGAGGAAAAGCCTCTGGTTTTGATCCAGATTTAATGGAGTTAATTGGTAAAAAATTAGATAAGAAGGTTGAATTCAAAGATACACGTATTGAGAATATCATTATTGGCTTGAATGCAGGACATTATAATTTGGTGGCTTCTGCATTATATGTGAATGCACAACGTGCCAAACAGGTAGATTTTTTACCTTATTTGCAAACTGGTGGTGTGCTTGTTGTCCGTGGTAATGATAGGTTCTTACCACAAAGATTAGAAGATTTATGTGGCAAAAGTATTTCTTCTATGAAAGGTGCAGCCTGGATACAAACTATGAATAGAGTCTCACAAGAATATTGTTTGCCAAATAATCTTAAACCTCTTGTAGTTAAGGAATATCCTAGTGCCCCAGAAGCTGCTCAAGCTTTATTATCTGGCGGAGTAGATGTGCAATATGAAGATGCTGCCGTTGCTCAAATGGTAATTAATCAATTAGGTTCTAAATTAAAAATAACCAATAAAGAACAACTTTATCCAGTGTTAATTGGTTTAGCCTTTAATAAAGATGATGTGAAAGGAAAAGCAGAAATTGCCCAGACCCTTAAAGACATCTTAGCTGACGGTTCTTATAAACAGCTCTTGAAAAGATATAACTTAGAATTTCCCAAAGATGAATTATTAAAAGCTAATGGTTTAGAAAATGCCATTGAACAAGCTATCGTGTCCAATTCAGACGAAGAAAGTGAAGCAGTTTCTGAACAAGGGGTTAATTGGAAGTATCTTGGTAGCCTATTTTTTAATACCGATTTCTGGAAAGCCGTTCTAACGGTTTTAGAACTCAGTACATTAACTTGGATATTGGCTATTCTATGGGGATTTCTTCTAGCATTAGGTTCTCAATCCACTAATAAAGTTTTTAATCAATGTAGTAAAATCTATATTTGGTTATTCCGTAGCTTACCATTATTAGTGCTTCTGATTTTCATCTATAACGTTCCGCAATTTTGGCCAGCAAGTTCTGTTGTTTTATCTAACCCATTTATTGCAGGTCTAATTGCTATGGTGCTAAGTGAATCGGCTTATATTGCAGAAATTCACCGTAGTGCATTATCAGCGATTCCAAAGGGTCAATATGAAGCAGGAAAAGCCTTAGGTATACGCTTCTGGGGAATTCAACAATTAATTGTGATTCCACAGGCCTTAAAAGTAGCTTTACCGCCGTTGACGAACCAGTATATCACTATTGTTAAATTAACGTCTTTGGTTTCAGTAATTTCATTAACTGAAATTTTACTAGTAGAACAGCAGCTTTATACGCGTAATTTCTTAGTACTAGAAACCTTATTAGCTGTTGCATTTTATTACATTATAATTGTGACATTACTTACTTGGATACTAAAAAAATTTGAAAATAAATTAGATATTTCATTACGTAAAGGGCAGGAAATTTCTGACATTAATGTAAATGAAGAAGAACTTTCATCTTATTCTATTCTTAAACTAGAAAAACCAAATAATGAAGATGTGTTAAACGTTAGAGGATTGAGTAAATCATTCAATCAAATTGAAGTCTTAAAAGATATTAATTTTTCCTTAAAATGGGGGGAGGTATTGTCAATTATTGGTTATTCTGGTTCCGGTAAAACAACTTTAATCCGAAGTATTAATGGGTTGGAAACTATTGATCAAGGTAAGGTTTATTTGGAAGGGGAAGTGTTTATTAATGGGAAACATTTTGTATCAAATGCTCAAAATAAAATTGTGAATTTAGGAATGGTATTCCAAAGCTATAACTTATTTCCGCATAAAACAGTGTTGGAAAATCTTTTATTAGCGCCAGAATATCATGGTAAACCCGAACAGGAAACATATTTATTAGCCTTGGCAATGTTGGATAAAGTGGGATTACTTTCGCACGCCAATAAATACCCTCATCAATTATCAGGAGGGCAGCAACAACGCGTTGCCATAGCTAGAGCCCTAGTTATGAAACCCAAAATTATGCTCTTTGATGAACCAACATCGGCACTTGATCCTGAATTAGTTAGTGACGTTTTATTGGTGATGGAAGGGCTCGCTAAAGAAGGTATGACGATGATTATTGTGACCCATGAAATGCAGTTTGCGTTAAAAATTTCTGACAAAATTGCCTTTATGGATTCTGGTGAAATTGTGTTTTTACAAACACCAGATGAATTAAGAAAAAATGATGATCCGCGTATACGTCGCTTTATAAATAACGAAATTTTATTAAATGATTTTAGTATTTAAGGAGTAATAATATGTCGCAAGATTTTTCTGAATTTGTTGAAATTGGTATTTTGCAACAACGTAAAATTGAAGCAGAAATAGTTAAACCAATCTACGAAATTATGAAACGTGAATTTGGTTTGGAAAAGGCTAAGACTATTATTGAAGAAGCAGTCGCGAATGCTGCTTTAGAGGCTGGAAAAGAATATGCAAAACGAGAACCAAATGGTACAAGCGTAGAAAGCTTTGTTGCATTGCAATATTTATGGGAAAAAGATGATGCTTTGCATATTGAGGTGCTTGATAACACACATGAAAAATATAGCTATAACGTACATCGTTGCCGATATGCGGAAATGTACAAAGAAATGGGATTAGAGGAAATTGGTTTTCTCCTTTCTTGTAATCGCGATAGTAAATTTATTGAGGGTTATGCTCCCAATATTAAATTAACTCGTCCGCATACAGTGATGAATGGTGATGGTTTCTGTGATTTTAGATACCAACTTAAACTTAAAATTGATGAGAATCAATCATGAGAAAAATTAATAATGAACGATTATTAAAGTTACTAGATGATTTTGCTCAATTTGGTAAAACTGAAAATAATGGGGTGACTCGACTTGCTTTGTCTAATGAAGATAAGTTAGCGAGAGATTATTTCATTCAGTTAGCAAGGCAAGCTGATTTTTCTGTTAAAGTTGATCCTATTGGTAATATTTTTGTTAGAAGAGAAGGAAAATATCCTGAGCTATCCCCTATTTTGGTCGGTTCTCATGGAGATTCTCAACCTTTAGGAGGTCGATATGATGGTATTTATGGAGTATTAGCAGGCTTAGAAGCACTATTGTCATTAAATGATTATCAGATTGAAACTGAACGACCTATTGATCTTGTAATGTGGACAAATGAGGAAGGTTCTCGTTTTTCTCCAGCCATGATGGGGTCTGCAGTATTTACTGGTAAATTATCTATTGAAGAAGCATTCAGGAAACAAGATAAAAATGGCATAACTGTTGAGTCTGAACTAGAAAGAATTGGTTATTTAGGAAAAGATAATTTTTTAAATTATAGACCATATGCTGCACTTGAAATTCATATAGAACAAGGGCCTATTCTTGAAACAAATCATACAGATATTGGGGTCGTAAGTGGTGCCTTAGGGCAAAATTGGTATCAGATTCAATTAGATGGTCTGGCTTCTCATGCTGGAACGACGCCAATGAATATGCGCAAAGATGCTGGTATAGGTATGGCGGAAGCAATGATAGAATTTAATAAGTTGGGTATGAAAGAAATAAAACATCAAGGACGAGTGACGATAGGTTCAATTCAACTTACTCCAAATTCTCCTAACGTTATTCCAGGGAGAGCAAATTTTACATTAGAAATTCGCCATCCTGATCAACAAGCATTAAATCGTTTGGATAAAGAGATTTATAAAATTGTAAATAATATATCTAATAAATACCAGTTAGATGGTCAGATTAAACAAGTAGTCAATCTTCCTCCATTGGTATTTAATTCTGATTTACTCAAAATTATTCGACAAATAGCTGATAAATTGGGTTATAGTCGAGAAGATATTGTTTCTGGTGCTGGTCATGATTCTTGTCATTTGAATAATGAAATGCCAACAGCGATGATATTTATTCCATGTATAGATGGATTAAGTCATAACGAGCAGGAAAATATTACAGATGAATGGTGTGAAAAAGGGGGAAATATTTTATTTAATATGCTATTAAAATTAGCGAGTTAACCAAATTCTCTCTATAATATACAAAATTTTTATAGAGAGATTTGTTACATGGGAACGATTATTACCGTTGATGGGCCTAGCGGTGCTGGGAAGGGGACGCTTTGTTATGCGTTGGCAGAAAAGTTAGGTTATGCGTTATTGGATAGTGGAGCGATTTATCGCGTTACAGCATTAGCGGCATTACAACGTAAAACTGATTTAACAAATGAATCGGCGCTAGCAGAATTAGCTCGTCACTTAGATATCCAATTTATTCCTCAAAATGGCGAGGTAAATATTTTGCTTGCTGGCATGAATGTAAGTCATTTAATTCGCACCCAAGAAGTCGCTGATGCCGCATCTAAAGTAGCCGTGTTTCCAGAAGTGCGGTCAGCTTTGCTACAACTTCAGCAAGATTTTGCGAAAAATGATGGATTAATTGCTGATGGTAGAGATATGGGTACTGTTGTATTCCCAAATGCTCAAGTGAAGTTATTTTTAGATGCAAGTGCTGAAGAACGTGCAAAAAGACGCTATAAACAGTTGCAAAATAAAGGAATAAATGGTAACTTTGAGCAGATTTTAGCCGAGATAAAAGAGCGTGATTTTCGTGATAGAAATCGAGAGGTTGCGCCTCTAAAACCGGCTGATGATGCTCTGTTATTGGATAGCACAACGTTGAGTATTGGTGAAGTTATTGATCAGGCGTTAGCTTATATTCAAGAAAAGGTATCAGTTTCGATTTAACTGTTTGTTCAAGGAAGAATAAACATTTATCCTCAACCCCGCATTTTATGGATTTTAATGTGGATGTTATTAATTTAAATTAAGAAGATTATTTATATGTCAGAATCTTTTGCTCAACTTTTTGAAGAATCATTAAAAGGCCTTGAAACTCGTCAAGGTTCAATCGTTAGCAGTACTGTAGTAGCTATCCAAAAAGGCTTTGTGCTTGTTGATGCAGGTTTAAAATCTGAGTCTGCAATCCCAGTTGCTGAATTCTTAAATGCACAAGGCGAACTTGAAATCCAAGTTGGCGATACTGTAAATGTTGCGTTAGATGCAGTTGAAGATGGTTTCGGCGAAACTAAACTTTCTCGTGAGAAAGCTGTTCGTCACGAATCTTGGATTGAATTAGAAAAAGCTTACGAAGAAAAAGCGACCGTTATCGGTTTAATCAACGGTAAAGTGAAAGGTGGCTTCACAGTTGAGTTAAACGGTGTTCGTGCATTCTTACCAGGTTCTTTAGTTGATACTCGTCCAGCGCGTGAAGCAGATCATTTACTTGGTAAAGAATTAGAATTCAAAGTAATCAAATTAGATCAAAAACGTAACAACGTTGTTGTTTCTCGTCGTGCAGTGATTGAATCTGAAAATAGCCAAGAACGTGAACAAGTATTAGAAAATCTTGTTGAAGGTTCAGAAGTTAAAGGTATCGTTAAAAACTTAACTGAGTACGGTGCATTCGTTGATCTTGGTGGTGTTGACGGTTTATTACATATCACAGACATGGCTTGGAAACGTGTTAAACACCCAAGCGAAATCGTGAATGTTGGCGATGAAGTTACTGTTAAAGTATTAAAATTTGATAAAGATCGTACTCGTGTATCTTTAGGCTTAAAACAATTAGGTCAAGATCCATGGGCCGCAATTGCTGAAAATCATCCAGTAAATAGCAAATTAACTGGTAAAGTAACTAACTTAACAGACTATGGTTGTTTTGTTGAGATTTTAGATGGCGTTGAAGGTTTAGTTCACGTTTCTGAAATGGATTGGACTAACAAAAATATCCACCCATCTAAAGTTGTTAGTTTAGGCGATACTGTTGAAGTAATGGTATTAGAAATTGATGAAGAACGTCGTCGTATTTCTTTAGGTTTAAAACAATGCAAAGTTAACCCATGGACTCAATTTGCTGAAACTCACAATAAAGGCGATAAAGTAACTGGTAAAATCAAGTCTATCACTGATTTCGGTATCTTCATCGGTCTTGAAGGTGGTATCGATGGTTTAGTTCACTTATCTGATATTTCTTGGAATGTATCAGGTGAAGAAGCCGTTCGTAACTACAAAAAAGGTGATGAAGTTTCTGCAGTAGTATTAGCAGTTGATGCAGTGAAAGAGCGTATCTCTTTAGGTATCAAACAACTTGAAGAAGATCCATTCAATAACTTCGTAGCAATCAACAAAAAAGGTGCTGTAGTATCAGCAACAGTAGTTGAAGCAGATGCAAAAGGTGCTAAAGTTGAATTAGCGGGCGGCGTTGAAGGTTATATCCGTGCAGCTGATTTAACAAATGAAGTTGCTGCAGGTGATGTGGTTGAAGCTAAATACACTGGTGTAGATCGCAAATCTCGTATCGTTCACTTATCAGTGAAAGCAAAAGATCAAGCTGAAGAAGCTGCAGCAGTTGCAAATGTGAATAACAAACAAGAAGAAGTTGCTATTCCAAACGCAATGGCTGAAGCTTTCAAAGCAGCTAAAGGTGAATAATTAATTCACATAATAAGGCTGGGCTCATGTCCAGCCTTATTTTTAGGGCTTATTGCTAATACATTGAAATAATGCATTAGCAATAGATCTTAATTTGAATAATATGAGGGGAGAAAAGACGATGACTAAATCAGAACTTATCGAAAAATTATCAGAAAAGCATCCAATGTTACCTCTGAAAATGGTTGAAAATATTGTAAAAGATATTCTTGAGTTTATGTCTCAGTCTCTCGAAAATGGTGAGCGTATTGAAGTTCGTGGGTTTGGTAGTTTTTCGTTACATTATCGTCAGCCTCGTTTAGGGCGTAATCCTAAAACAGGTGATTCAGTAAAATTAGATGAGAAATCAGTGCCACATTTCAAGGCGGGTAAAGAATTAAAAGAACGAGTAAATTGTTTATAGTTCATTAATACAAACGGCGCGTAAGTGTCGTTTTTTATTAGAAAGTTTGGCATAATAGTGGGGTGATTTGAGAGGGAAATTATGATTAAGTATATTTTAGGTTTTGTGATTGTTATTGCTATTGTACTTGTTGCGATTACTGTTGGAGCCAATAACGATCAAATAATTACCTTTAACTATATTGTGGCAGAAAGCCAGCTTCAACTTTCTACACTTGTCGCAATTTTATTTGGTTTTGGGTTAATTCTTGGTTGGTTAATTAGTGGATTTTTCTATTTAAAATTAAAATTCAAGAATATAGTTTTAGCGCGCCAAGTTAAACGTCAAACATTACAACTTCATGAATTAACGACTACCCGCGATAAGGCTGTCTAATGCTAGAATTACTCTTTCTACTATTACCTATCGCTGCAGCCTATGGTTGGTATATGGGGCAGCGTAGTGTAAAGAAAGATCAAGATGACATTAGTAATAAACTCTCCCGAGATTATGTTACGGGGGTAAACTTCTTACTTTCCAATCAAACTGATAAGGCTGTAGATTTATTTTTGAATATGCTACAAAAGCAAGAAGCCGAAAATGAAATTGAAAGCCACTCCCAATTTGAAGCTGAACTGACTCTTGGCAATCTATTCCGTTCTAGAGGCGAAGTTGATCGTGCTCTTCGCATTCATCAGGCTTTAGATCGTAGCCCAAATTATACTTTTGAACAAAAACTGCTCGCTAAGCAGCAGCTTGCTCGAGATTTTATGACGGTTGGTTTTTTTGACCGAGCTGAAAGTCTTTATATTTTACTAGTGGATGAACCTGAATTTGCAGAAAATGCTTTGCAGCAACTTTTAGTGATTTATCAAAAAACTAAAGAATGGAAAAAAGCGGTTAATATTGCTGAAAAACTCTCAAAAATCAAACCACAAGATAATAATATTGAACTTGCGCAATGTTATTGTGAATATTCACAAAGTTTAGAGCCTGAAAGTGCGGTTGAAAAACGCAGTATTTTACAAAAGGCTTTGTTGGTTTCTCCTACTTGTGTTCGCGCTTCTTTATTACTCGCAAATTTAGAAATGCTTGAAGGTCAATATCAACAAGCAGCAAAAATACTAGAAAATGTTTTGGAGCAAAATCCAGCTTATACTGGTGAAATTTTGTCACCTTTAAAACATTGTTATGAAGAATTAAATCAGTTAGATAACTTTGAGTTATTCTTAATTCGTGCTGGCCAAATTACTAATAATGATGAGGTAGAGTTAGCGCTAGTTAAATTAATTGAAGAAAAAGATGGAAAACCTGCTGCTCAAGCTAAGCTTTATCAGCAACTCTCGAAAAAGCCAAGTACTTTAATTTTCCATCGTTTTATGCAGTATCAAATTGATGAGGCAGAAGACGGACGTGGAAAAGAAAGTCTAATTTTATTACATAAAATGGTGGGGGAACGAATTAAGCAAACTTCAGCTTATCGTTGTACAAATTGTGGTTATCAAATCCACAAGTTGTTGTGGAATTGCCCATCTTGCCGTCAATGGGAATGTATTAAACCAGTTTCAAGTCAAGAACATAATTAATTGATACTCTGTGAGGTAACATTATGACAAGTAAAATTATTGTGGCATTGGATTATGAGAAAGAATCAGATGCTCTTGCTTTAGTTGATCAAATTGATCCGAATTTGTGTCGATTAAAAGTGGGTAAAGAAATGTTTACTACACTTGGTATTAATTTTGTAAAACAATTACATCAACGTAATTTCGATGTTTTCTTAGATCTTAAATATCATGATATTCCAAATACGGTAGCAAGAGCGGTCCGATCTGCCGCTGATTTAGGGGTATGGATGGTCGATTTGCACGCCAGCGGTGGGCTACGAATGATGGAAGAAGCTAAGAGAATTCTTGAACCTTATGGGAAAGATGCGCCATTGCTTATTGCTGTGACGGTATTAACCAGTATGGAAGATTTGGATTTATTACAAATTGGGATTAATGCATCGCCAATGGAACAAGTTTTACGATTAGCTCATTTAACCCAACGCGCAGGTTTGGATGGAGTGGTTTGTTCTCCGCAAGAGGTTGAAATTTTACGTAACGCTTGTGGAGAAGAGTTTAAATTGGTGACCCCAGGTATTCGTCCAACTGGGGCTGATTTTGGTGATCAGAGACGAGTGATGACTCCTACTGCTGCGATTCGTGCTGGTTCAGATTATTTAGTAATAGGGCGTCCTATTACTAAAGCTGATAATCCAGTAGAGGTTCTTCGTTCTATTAACGCGTCTATTAGGTAAGAATGATGTCAGATTCTATTTTAGTGTATTCAACTGATGTGGGGCGAATTAAAGAGGAAAAGGCTTCTGTAGTTTGCCCAAAAGGAGACGGTGTTGTACGTATCCAAAAACAAACGAGTGGTAGGAAAGGTGCAGGCGTATCGGTTATAACTGGTTTAGATTTATCTGATGAGGAATTGAAAAAATTAGCTGCTGAATTAAAAAAACGTTGTGGATGTGGTGGTTCAGTTAAAAATGGAATGATTGAGATTCAAGGTGAAAAACGTGATTTGCTCAAGCAATTGTTAGAGCAAAAAGGGTTTACTGTTAAATTATCAGGTGGATGATTAAAAAAGGCGCATTAGCACCTTTTTTGTTAAAGATTTAAAATTTCTTTAACGAAAGGAATCGTAAGATTTCGTTGTGCTTGCAACGAGGCTTTATCTAGTAGATCAAGGGCTTCAAATAATGTGTGCATATCTCGTGCTAGTCGTGTAAGTAAAAAATTAGCCGTCTCATCGGGTAATTGAATTCCTCGTTGATAAGCGTTATGTTGTAGCACACTCATTTTTTGCTCGTCAGTTAAGGAATTTAATTGATAAATTTCACCCCAAGTCAAGCGAGAGTTCAAATCAGGCAATTTTACAGAAAGTGCGGAAGGCGATTTATCTGAACTAATAAGCAAAAGCGTTTTTCCGCTTGATTTAATTCGATTGAACAGATCAAAAATAGCTAATTCCCATTCATCATTGCCAATCACACTTTGTACATCATCTAGACATACTAATTCTTGTTGTTCTAGATTTTCAAGAACTGCGGTAGAAAAATATTGAGATTTGCTGAGCGGTACATAAATAGCAGTACGTTGATTGATTAAATATTCGTTACTGAATGCTCTAAGCAGATGAGTTTTTCCAGAACCTTTATTTCCCCAAATATAGAAAAACTGTTGTTTTAACTCAGATGAATTTTTGCGTAAAGAATCGAGCAATAAAAGATTATTATCGCTGTAAAAGTTTTCTAATGTGGCATCATCAATTTGATGAATAGGTAAGGGAAGCTGCTTATTCAAATATTTATGTATTACAGATTATAAGTAAGAAAAGGGCTAAATTGGGATTTAACCCTTTTAAAAGAACTCTTATTCTACTTCATTTTTTGCTTTCGGTAAAACAAGGTTTAAAATGATAGCAACAACTGCGCATAAGCTGATACCTTTTAGTGATACATTGCCCACATCTACAAACATATTGCCGATACCAAATGTCATGACGACAGAAATAATACACAGATTACGTGCTTCGGTAACATCAACTTTGCCACGAATTAAGGTGCTCATGCCCACCACTGCAATTGAACCGAAAACAAGCATCATAATTCCTCCCATCACAATAGTTGGAATCGTTGATAGGAAGGCGCCTACTTTTCCACAGAATGAAATTGCAATAGCCCAAACGGCAGCCCATGTCATAATATTAGGATTGAAATTTCGGGTTAACATTACGGCACCAGTTACTTCAGAATAAGTTGTATTTGGTGGGCCACCCACTAAAGATGCAGCTGCAGTTGCTAAGCTATCGCCTAATAAAGTGCGGTGTAATCCTGGTTTTTTTAAAAAATCTTTACCTGTTACAGAGCTGATCGCCATAATACCGCCAACATGTTCTACCGCCGGTGCAATAGCAATTGGTAACATATAAAGAATAGCTTCTAGGTTAAATTCAGGCGCAGTTAATTTTGGTAAGCTAAACCAAGGCGCATCAATCACTGGTTGGAAATTAATTAAACCAAGGAATAAGCATAAAATATAGCCCGCAGTAATACCAAACATAATTGGGATGAGTTTCATCAATCCTTTGGCAAACACTGCTACAGATAAAGTAGTGAGAAGTGTTACCATTGAAACTAATATAGCGTCGTTATACGCATAAGCACTATTTTTGCCTAATGACATATCAACTGCCACAGGGGCAAGCCCCATCCCAATAATAATAATCACTGGGCCAACAACAATCGGTGGGAAAATACGTTGTAATGCTTCAGTTCCACGTAATTTTACCAATATACTTAGTGCTAAATATACAAGACCCGCCGATGCTAATCCCCCCATAGTGGTCGCAATCCCCCAAGTCTGAATACCATATTGAATCGGTGCGATAAAGGCAAAAGATGAGGCTAAGAAAATAGGAACTTGTTTGCCAGTGCAAAGTTGGAAGAGTAGGGTGCCAACGCCGGCGGTTAATAATGCTGTATTGGAATCAAGGCCTGTAATTAATGGTACAAGAACGAGCGCGCCAAATGCGACGAAGAGCATTTGTAGGCCAACAAAAGATTGTTTAAGTTTACTCTGGTTTTCTACCACGGAAGAATTTTGATGTGTCATTTAGTTTCAACTCTCTGTTTGAATTAACTGAAAGTGCGGTCAATATAGTTTTAATATTTCATGCACCGAAAAAAGACGGCATGAATACCGTCTTTTGTTTTGGGATTATTTAGTCCCAAAAATTTTATCACCCGCGTCACCGAGACCCGGAATAATGTAACCATGTTCATTTAGGTGGCTATCAATAGAAGCACAGTAAAGTTCAATGTCTGGATGTGCAGCTTCAAGAGCCTTAATGCCTTCTGGCGCAGCGACTAAAACTAATACTTTAATATGCTTACAACCTTTTGCTTTTAAAAGATCAAGGGTAGCAATCATAGAACCGCCCGTTGCAAGCATCGGATCAACAACAATGGCAAGGCGCTCTTCTAAATCGCTAGCTAATTTTTGGAAGTAAGGGACTGGTTCAAGGGTTTCTTCATTACGGTAGATCCCCACAACACTGATACGTGCGCTTGGTACATGTTCAAGTACACCATCCATCATACCTAAACCTGCACGCAAAATTGGGACAACCGTTACTTTTTTACCTTTAATTCGGTCGATTTCTACTGGGCCATTCCAACCGTTGATCGTTACTTTTTCAGTTTCTAAATCTGACGTTGCTTCGTAGGTTAATAGGCTACCGATTTCTGTTGCCAGTTCACGGAATTTTTTTGTATCAATCTCAGCTTCACGCATCACACCTAATTTGTGTTTAACAAGTGGGTGTTTTACTTCAACCAGTTTCATGTTTACTCTCCTTTTGGCCGTTTAAAAAACAAATTGACGAATTCTAGATTAAAAAAAAGAAAAAAGGTAGCAATTTATGAAAATATTTTAAAGAATACCAAGAATGGAATAGGGACAGCGATAATAATTTGGATAGGCTATAAGCAAAAAGTCCGCGAAATGCGGACTTTTTCATTATCTTTATTTGTCAGATTTACCCAAATTATCAAAGAATTTTTTCACACCATCTAAAAATCCTGAAGATTTCGGTGCGTGTTTACTTAAATCTTTACCTTGTAAACTTTCTTCAAGTTTTTGGAGTAATTCTTTTTGTTCGCTGGTTAAATTAACGGGTGTTTCTACCACAATACGACAAATTAAATCACCCGCATAACCACTACGTGTAGAGGCGACACCTTTGCCTCGCATGCGGAATAATTTTCCAGTTTGCGTTTCAGCTGGGATTTTAAGTTTCACTCGGCCATCTAAGGTCGGTACTTCAATTTCACCGCCAAGCGCTGCCGTAGCAAAGCTAGTTGGTACTTCACAATATAAGTTGTTACCATCACGTTCAAAAATGTTATGTTCTCTCACGTGAATCACAACATATAAATCTCCAGCTGGTGCGCCATTTTCGCCCGCTGCGCCTTTGCCCGCTAAGCGAAGTTGGTTGCCCGTATCCACACCTGCAGGAATTTTTACTGAAAGATTTTCTTTCTTATGAACTCGCCCTTCACCATGACAGCTGCGACAAGGTTTTTCAATTTTCTTACCGCTACCATGACAAGTTGGACAGATACTTTCAGATACAAAGAAACCTTGTTGACGACGAATTCGACCCGAACCGTGACAATGTGGACAAGTTTCCACTTTAGAACCTTTTTCAGCCCCAGAGCCACCACAGCTATCACAATGTGCAAGGGTGTTAATTTGAATATCTTTGGTTGTACCTTTTACAGCTTCTTCCAAAGTGATTTCTAAGTCATAGCGTAAGTCTTCGCCACGAACAACGCGCTGACGACCACGTCCACCGCCACCAAAAATATCACCAAAGATATCGCCGAACATATCACCAAAATCAGCGCCGCCAAAGCCGCCACCGAAACCACCTGCACCACCACCTTGTTCAAAGGCTGCGTGGCCATATTGATCGTAAGCTGCGCGTTTTTGCTCATCGCCTAATACTTCATAAGCTTCATTAATTTCTTTGAATTTTTCTTCCGCTTCTTTACTGCCTTGGTTTTTATCAGGGTGATGTTTAGATGCTAAACGTTTATACGCACGTTTAATATCGTTCTCACTCGCCCCTTTTTGTAAGCCAAGGACTTCGTAGTAATCTTTTTTTGCCATAGTGTTTCCGTATTTTTATTTCCAAATATTTTGTCATTTCTGACCGCTTACATTCGCTATTTTTAGCAATGTGGGCAAATTGAAATGTAAATATCCACTTTTCCATTTGGATAATATTTCTCAAAATCCACTTTATAAGCACGTTTTAATAAGCCTTGCTTTTCTTTATTCCAAATGCGTTGCCACGTTTGAACTACTAATTCACAAGTCGTGGGGAAGATTTCATACCAAGTCAGATCTTCCATTTCAATGGTTGAAAAACTGCCTTCAGGTTTACTTTCTTGAGCAACAGCAACATCATAATAGCCCGTAAAATCCGATTCGTAATTCAGATAAACACCATAATAAGGCTCATTTTGAGGCAATTTTGCAAAATTATTCTGCCAAAGCTGTCCAATCTTTTCTGCGGGATTTTCCTTTGTGTTATGCGTACGAATTATAGCAAGTGGATAAAGTGTAAGTGGCATAACTATTCCTTAAATTTACAAAATTCTGGGTAAATTTGACCGCTTATAACAAACTCCTCTCTTTAGCAAAGAGGGGGGAAGATTTGGCAGAAGTAAATTTAGCTCATAAGAAAATTTGATATCGCTATCAAATCTCCCCTAACCCCTCTTTTCTAAAGAGGGGGATCATTTATATACACCAAAAGGGCGTGTTTCCACGCCCTTTGTTTATGCTAAGAAGAGCGGTGAATTATTTATTATCTTTCACTTCTTCAAATTCAGCATCTACCACGCCATCATCTTTTGCTGATGATTGTTGTGGTTGCTCGCCACCAGCTTGTTGAGCTTTTGCTTGAGCTGCTTGCATTAATGGTTCAGAGGCTTTAATTACCGCTTCAATTTTCGCTTCAATCTCTGCTTTGTCTTCGCCTTTTGCTGCAGTTTCAAGTTCACTTACCGCTGCTTCAATTTTCTCTTTGTCTGCGGTACTCAATGCATCGCCAGCTTCTGCAATTTGTTTACGTGTTGCGTGAGCAATACCATCTGCTTGGTTACGAGCTTGAACAACTTCCTCAAATTTACGGTCTGCATCAGCATTTGCTTCTGCATCACGCACCATTTGTTGAATTTCTTCATCAGATAAACCAGATGATGCTTGAATACGAATTTGTTGTTCTTTACCCGTATTTTTATCTTTCGCAGATACGTTGATTACGCCGTTTGCATCAATATCAAATGTTACTTCAATTTGTGGCATACCACGCGGTGCAGGATTAATACCTTCTAGGTTGAATTGACCTAAAGATTTATTATCTGCCGCACGTTTACGTTCACCTTGAAGAACGTGGATTGTTACCGCACTTTGGTTATCTTCCGCTGTTGAGAATACTTGCGATTTTTTAGTTGGAATCGTGGTATTTTTCTCAATTAAAGTGGTCATCACGCCGCCCATGGTTTCGATACCAAGTGATAACGGAGTAACGTCTAATAAAAGAACGTCTTTTACATCACCTTTTAATACACCACCTTGAACTGCCGCACCGATTGCCACCGCTTCATCAGGGTTAACATCTTTACGAGCTTCTTTACCAAAGAACTCAGCCACTTTTTGTTGAACAAGTGGCATACGAGTTTGGCCACCCACAAGAATAATATCGTGAATTTCACTTACGCCTTTACCTGCATCTTTTAATACAGCTTTCAAAGACTCAATTGAACTTGCCACTAAATCTTCTACTAATGCTTCTAATTTTGCACGAGTGATATTTAATGCTAAGTGTTTAGGGCCTGTCGCATCTGCAGTTATGTAAGGTAAGTTTACTTCAGTAGATTGCGCTGATGAAAGTTCAATTTTTGCTTTCTCTGCTGCTTCTTTTACGCGTTGTAATGCCATTGGGTCATTACGTAAATCGATGTTTTGTTCTTTTTTGAACTCATCAATAATGTAATCAATTACACGGTTATCGAAGTCTTCACCACCTAAGTGAGTGTTACCACCTGTTGCCAATACTTCGAAAGTTTGTTCGCCATCAAAGTTATCAATTTCGATGATTGAAATATCGAATGTACCACCACCTAAGTCGTAAACCGCGATCACTTGGTTCTCTTTGCTTGAACCTAAACCAAACGCTAACGCAGCCGCTGTTGGTTCATTGATGATACGTTTAACGTCTAAACCAGCGATTTTACCCGCATCAATCGTTGCTTGACGTTGTGCATCGTTAAAGTATGCCGGAACAGTAATTACCGCTTCTGTTACAGATTCACCCAAGAAATCCTCTGCAGTTTTTTTCATTTTTTTCAATACTTCAGCAGAGATTTGTGGTGGTGCTAATTTATCACCTTTTACATTTACCCAAGCATCACCGTTGTCAGCACGGGTAATTTCGAAAGGCATAATTTTAATATCGCGTTGAACTTCTTCGCTTTCAAAACGACGACCGATTAAACGTTTAATCGCAAACAATGTATTTTTCGGGTTAGTGATCGCTTGACGCTTTGCTGGCTGACCCACTAAGGTTTCATTATCTGTATAAGCAATAATTGAAGGGGTTGTACGTGCACCTTCTGCATTTTCAATTACGCGCGCTTTGTCGCCTTCCATAACAGCTACACAAGAGTTTGTTGTACCTAAGTCAATACCAATAATTTTTCCCATTTTGTACTCCTAGTAAAAATTTTAAAATTCGGGGTTGAACTTATAAATGTCTCAAAATAGCCTCTATTACAAATATTTTTGAAACATCTACAAGCCCTATTTGTTACGAATTGTAAGATGTGGATATTCTTTCGCATTTCAAGAGAAAATTTTAAAAATTTTTTATTTCTTAAAGTGCGGTGATTTCCGTTCTTGTTTTCAAGATAAGTCTCAAATGATGAACTTCAAGGGGAAAACAAAAATTTTCAGGCAAGAAAAAAGGATTTATGATAAATTTGGCGAAAATTTTTACTTTAAAATAGGAAAGAAATAAATGAAAAAATCAAAAATTGCTGCAGGCGTAGTCGTTGCTCTTGCTGCCGTTTGGTGTACCGGTGCATGGTTTACAGGGAAAAAAGCTGAAGAAGAATATTTACATCAACTAAAACAGTTGGATCAACTATTTGCCAAAACAGACGCATTAGAAGAAAGTAAAATTTTTTATAAAAATATAAAATTTGATAGGGGACTATTTGCCTCTCATATTCAAGATCAAATAGAAATTCATAAAGCAAATGAAACAATCATTATTCCTTTATCATCAACGCTTTATCACGGGCCTTTGCCGCTTGATCGGGTAGCGAAACTGAATTTCGTTCCAGCCATTTTTTCAAGCCAAACCTTGTTAGGAAAAAATGCAACAACTCAGGCATTCTTTGATATCACAAAATCAGAGAAACCGTTACAACTAAATGTCGCAATGAATTCTTCATTAAGCGGTAATGCGGAATTAAAACTTGCATCGGGGCAATATCACAATGAGAAATCTAAGGCTGATTTTGATTGGTCAAATGTCGTATTAAATGTTGATTTAGACAAAAATGAACCAAGCAATTGTACGCTATCTGTAGATGCATTTAATTCAAATGACCCAAATCATGCAGTTTCAACCGCTTCATCAATTAAAATAAAAGATCTTGTCGTACAAGGCTCACTACAAAGCACAAAATGGCCATTTATTTATAGTGGAAATATCAATAGTAAAATAGGCTATTTTGAGCAAAATACCGAATCTGCAGAGACTGGGGAAAAATTCTCTCTTATTCAGAAAAACAGCCAAGCAAATTTAACTACACAAGTTGAGGGTGATACAGTAAATATCATCAATAAAACAAATCTGGATGAATTACATATTAATGGTAACAACTTAGGTAAAGTGACCAACAATGTAGAATTCAACCATATTGATGGCAATGCATTACAAGAACTTTTAAATATTTTAGTTGCAATAAGCAAAGCCGACTCAGATACGCCTTTATCTAAAGCATTGGTACAAAAATTACAACAATCCGGCATGGTCATTGCGAATAATCAGCCTCAAATTAAGTTTGACCCTCTTTCTATTTCTGATGAAAAAGGCAAAGTTGCATTGAATCTGAATATTGCTTTAGTGCCAAATCCTAAATTCGATTTAATGCGCAGCGGCTTATACAAACAATTCAAAGATTTTTCGATCAATTTTGATGTGAACAAAGAAACTGCGATTTCATTATTATCTAAATTTGTACCAGAAAACCAAAAGCAAGATTTAGTTCCCCGATTGAATGAATTAGTTGTTGATGGTGAAGTGAATGGTATTATCGTAAACACCGATAAAACCGTCACATTAACGCTTGCTTTAGAGAATAACGAATTGAAACTAAACGGCAAACTAATTCCAGAAGAGCAACTAAAAATGGTACTCTTTATGCTTGCAATGGGAGGATTTGGGAGATAACTAAAACAGGGCGATAAGTTGTCGCCCTGTTTCACGATGAAGTGCGGTAAATATTCTTTATCTTTTTAAGCTAAACGCTCTTTTAAATAACCTTCATAATCTGGCACTTCAATTTCGACATCTTGTTCAAATAAAATTGAAGTTAACATAAAATCTGCAGAGCTTTGATTAATGGCAACAGGAATATTCCACACTGTTGCAATACGCATGAGGGCTTTCACATCGGGATCATGAGGTGCAGCATTCATTGGATCCCAAAAGAAGATCATCATGTCGATTTTCTTTTCTGCGATTAATCCACCAAGTTGTTGGTCGCCGCCCATCGGGCCACTTAATAAAGATTGAATGCTTAAGCCTGTTTCTCGTTCTAAAATATGGCCTGTCGTACCTGTTGCATAAAGTATATGAGGCCTAAGTGCCTCTTTGTGTTTTTGCGTCCAATTCAGTAAATTTTTTTTGCAGCTATCATGAGCCACAAGTGCAATACGTTTGTGTTGAGTGAGCGTTCGCGTCGTTATATGCATGATTGATTCCTTTTTGAAATAAGTTTGAAAAACTTTAAAGCAAAGCCCTACAGAATGCAATGTTTTACTTATGATTTTAATAGGCTTTACAAAAGGCGAGAAAAAATTACCGCACTTTCAAAAGATTACTGATTAACACAGTACTCAACAGGGATATTTGATAAAAATTTACTATCTTTATCTCAAAAAATCTTCTAAAATTTGCAAGATTTGTTAAATGTTTGTAAAAAAGCAAGCATTTCTGATATTCGTGTTTAGTGTTTACTAAACTAATGTTCACTTAATTAACAGATAAGGAAAACCTATGTCTGAGATTTTAAAAAATGACGTTGATCCAATCGAAACTCAAGATTGGTTACAATCATTAGATTCTTTGATTCGTGAAGAAGGCGTAGAGCGTGCACAATATATTATTGAGCAAGTTATCGGCCAAGCACGCACCAACGGTGTTTCATTACCGACAGGTGTAACGACCGATTATGTCAATACTATCCCTGCTTCTGAACAACCTGCTTACCCAGGTGATCATGCTATTGAGCGTCGTATTCGTTCTGCTGTGCGTTGGAATGCTATTGCTATGGTATTGCGTAGTCAGAAGAAAGATCTTGACTTAGGTGGTCATATCTCAACTTTCCAATCTGCTGCAACCATGTATGAAGTTTGCTATAACCACTTCTTCAAAGCAGCAACGGAGAAAAACGGTGGCGACTTAATTTTCTTCCAAGGCCATGCTGCTCCGGGTATGTATGCGCGTGCATTCTTAGAAGGTCGTTTAACTGAAGAACAAATGGATAACTTCCGTCAAGAAGCCTTTACTGATGGGTTATCTTCATATCCACACCCTAAATTAATGCCTGAATTCTGGCAATTCTCTACGGTTTCTATGGGTTTAGGCCCAGTGAATGCCATCTACCAAGCGCGTTTCTTAAAATACTTAGATAACCGTGGCTTAAAAGATACCAAAGATCAAAAAGTCTATGCATTCTTAGGCGATGGGGAAATGGATGAAATTGAGTCTAAAGGTGCATTAACTTTTGCGGCTCGTGAGAAATTAGATAACTTAATCTTCACTATCAGCTGTAACTTACAACGTTTAGACGGCCCTGTGAATGGTAACGGTAAAATCGTTCAAGAATTAGAAGGATTATTTACTGGTGCTGGCTGGGAAGTAATCAAAGTTTTATGGGGAAGCGATTGGGATAAATTATTTGCGAAAGATACTTCAGGTAAATTAACTCAGTTAATGATGGAAGTGGTTGATGGTGACTATTTAACCTTTAAATCTAAAGACGGTGCTTATGTTCGTGAACACTTCTTTGGTCGTTATCCAGAAACCGCTGCATTAGTTGCAGATATGACGGATGATGAAATTTGGGCATTACGCCGTGGTGCACACGATAGCGAAAAATTATATGCAGCCTATGCAAAAGCACAAAATGCAACGAAACCAGTTGTGATTTTAGCGCATCAAGTTAAAGGTTATAAAATTCCTGAAGCGGAAAGTAAAAACACCGCTCACCAATCTAAAAAAATGTCTTACGAAAGCCTTAAAGGTTTCCGTGACTACTTCGATTTACCATTGACTGATGAGCAAGTAGAAAAATTAGAATACATTAAATTTGCTGAAGGCACGCCTGAATACGAATATTTACATGGCCACCGTAAAGCATTAAACGGCTATGTTCCTGCTCGTCGTACTAAATTTGATGTTGAATATAAAGTTCCTGCATTAGAAGAGTTTAAAGCATTATTAGAAGAACAACCTCGTGGTATTTCAACCACTATGGCGTTTACTCGTGCCTTAAACATCTTATTAAAAGATAAAAACATTGGTAAAACCATCGTTCCAATGATTGCTGATGAAGCACGTACGTTTGGTATGGAAGGTTTATTCCGTCAAATCGGTATTTATAACCCACATGGCCAAAACTATGTTCCTTCAGATCGTGACTTAGTTGCTTACTACCGCGAAGCAAAAGATGGTCAAGTGCTACAAGAAGGTATCAATGAATTAGGTGCAACCGCATCTTGGTTAGCTGCAGCGAACTCCTACTCTGTCAATAACCAACCAATGATTCCATTCTTCATCTATTACTCAATGTTTGGTTTCCAACGTGTGGGCGATATGATGTGGGCGGCTGGTGACCAATTAGCTCGTGGTTTCATGGTGGGTGGTACTTCAGGTCGTACGACATTAAACGGCGAAGGCTTACAACACGAAGATGGCCATAGTCATATTCAAGCAGGTATCATTCCTAACTGTGTCACTTACGATCCATCATTCGCATTCGAAGTTGCAGTAATTATGCAAGACGGTATTAACCGTATGTACGGCGAAAAACAAGAAGATGTATTCTATTACATGACAACATTAAATGAAGTCATGGATCAACCGGCTATGCCTGCTGGTGCGGAAGAAGGTATCCGAAAAGGTTTATACAAATTTGAAACAGTGGAAGGTAAAAAAGGCAAAGGCCACGTTCAATTGTTAGGTTCTGGTGCTATCATGCGTCATGTTCGTGAAGCGGCACAAATTCTTGCAAAAGATTATGGTGTAACATCTGATGTATTCTCTGCACCGTCATTCAATGAATTAGCCCGTGAAGGTCATGATGCTGCACGTTGGAACTTATTACACCCAACAGCGGAACAACGCGTATCATACGTTGCTCAAGTATTAGCTGATTTACCAACCGTTGCTTCAACTGACTATGTTAAAGCATACGCAGATCAAATCCGTGCATTCGTACCAAGTCGTCATTATCATGTGTTAGGTACAGATGGTTTCGGTCGTTCAGACAGCCGTGCAAACTTACGTGAACACTTCGAAGTTGATGCACGTTATGTTGTGGTTGCTGCACTTTCTCAATTAGCGAAAGAAGGTACAGTATCTAACCAAGTTGTTGCAGATGCGATTGCAAAATTCGGTTTGAATGTAGATCGTATCAATCCGCTTTACGCGTAATTGATGAAAACTGCGGTCAAAAAACATCGTGTTTTATGACCGCACTTTAAAAGGAACAAAAAAATGTCAAAACAAATTCAAATTCCTGATATTGGTAGTGATGAAGTTACAGTAACAGAAGTCATGGTAAACGTAGGCGATACCATCTCTGTTGATCAATCTATCATTAACGTTGAAGGTGATAAGGCTTCAATGGAAGTACCTGCACCAGAAGCGGGTGTTGTAAAAGAAGTTTTAGTTAAAGTGGGCGATAAAGTCACAACGGGCACCCCAATGCTCGTATTAGAAGCCGCAGGCACTGCACCTGCGGCTGAAGCACCAGTAGCTGCGACTGCGCCAACTACGTCGGCTGTTGTTGAAGTAAACGTACCAGATATCGGTTCTGATGAAGTAAACGTTACTGAAATTATGGTTAAAGTGGGTGATAGTGTTGAAGTTGATCAATCAATCATCAATGTTGAAGGCGATAAAGCGTCAATGGAAGTTCCAGCACCAATCGCAGGTGTGGTAAAAGAAATTTTAATTAATGTTGGCGATAAAGTTTCAACTGGCAAACTCATCATGAAATTTGAAACGGCATCAGCTGCTCCAGTTGCTGCGGCTGCACCAGCTCAAACAGCGGCACCTGTAACTGCTACAACATCTGCAATTAAAGATGTGAATGTGCCAGATATCGGTGGTGATGAAGTCAATGTGACTGAAATCATGGTTGCCGTTGGTGATACTGTTTCAGAAGATCAATCATTAATTACCGTTGAAGGTGATAAAGCATCAATGGAAGTTCCTGCTCCATTCGGCGGTGTAGTAAAAGAAATTCTCGTGAAATCAGGTGATAAAGTATCGACTGGTTCACTAATTATGCGCTTTGAAGTAGCAGGTGCAGCGCCAGCTGCGGCAACATCTGCTCCAGCACCACAAGTTGCATCGCCTGCGCCGGCTGCACAACCTGCTCAATCTGGCAATGTATCTGGCTTAAGCCAAGAACAAGTGGTGGCAAGCGCTGGCTATGCGCACGCTACTCCAGTTATTCGTCGTTTAGCACGTGAATTTGGCGTAAACTTAGATAAAGTAAAAGGTACAGGCCGTAAAGGTCGTATCGTTAAAGAAGATATCGAAGCTTATGTGAAGACCGCAGTTAAAGCGTATGAAAGCGGTGCAACAACACAAGCCGCTGGCAATGGTGTAGCAAATGGCGCTGGCTTAGGCTTATTACCATGGCCAAAAGTTGATTTCAGTAAATTCGGTGAAGTAGAAGAAGTCGAATTAAGCCGTATTAATAAAATTTCAGGCGCTAACTTACATCGTAACTGGGTAATGATTCCACACGTTACTCACTTCGATAAAGCAGATATCACGGATTTAGAAGCATTCCGTAAAGAACAAAATGTGTTAGCAGAAAAACAAAAACTCGGCGTAAAAATCACGCCAGTTGTGTTCATTATGAAAGCGGTGGCAAAAGCATTAGAAGCGTATCCACGTTTCAACAGTTCAATTACGGAAGATGCACAACGCTTAATCCTGAAAAAATATATTAACATTGGTGTCGCAGTAGATACACCAAACGGCTTAGTCGTGCCTGTATTCAAGAACGTGAACAAAAAAGGCATTATCGAACTTTCACGTGAATTAATGGAAGTATCGAAAAAAGCCCGTGAAGGCAAATTGACTGCATCTGATATGCAAGGTGGTTGCTTTACCATTTCAAGTCTTGGTGGTATTGGTACAACTCACTTTGCACCAATCGTAAACGCGCCAGAAGTTGCTATCCTTGGTGTGTCTAAATCATCGATGGAACCAGTATGGAATGGTAAAGAATTTGCGCCACGCTTAATTCTTCCAATGTCATTATCATTCGACCACCGTGTCATTGATGGTGCAGATGGTGCACGATTCATCAGCTATATCGGTGCTGTATTAGCAGATTTACGCCGTTTGATTATGTAATAACGCCCCTTTCTTCTAATTAGAAGAAAGGGCGTTTTAGCAAATTCCTTATGATCGCAAAAAAGTGCGGTCAATATTTTGAACGTTTTTACGAGGTAAAAATGAGTAAAGAAATTAAAACCCAAGTCGTCGTACTTGGTGCTGGCCCAGCAGGTTATTCTGCGGCGTTCCGTTGTGCGGATTTAGGTTTAGAAACTGTATTAGTTGAACGTTATTCAACTCTTGGTGGGGTATGTTTAAATGTAGGTTGTATCCCATCCAAAGCATTATTGCACGTAGCAAAAGTGATTGAAGAAGCAAAACACGCAAGTAAAAATGGTATTTACTTTGGTGAGCCAAGAATTGATTTAGATGAAGTTCGTGCGGGTAAAGAAGCGGTTGTCGCTAAATTAACCGGTGGTTTAGCGGGTATGGCAAAAGCACGCAAAGTCACTGTTGTTGAAGGCTTAGCAGCATTTACTGATCCTAATACTTTAGTGGCGCGTGATCGTGATGGTCACCCAACAACAATCAAATTTGATAATGCTATTATTGCAGCAGGTTCTCGCCCAATTCAATTACCTTTCATTCCACATGAAGATCCGCGTATTTGGGATTCAACAGATGCACTTAAATTAAAAGAAGTACCAAAAAAACTTCTTATTATGGGTGGTGGTATTATCGGTTTAGAAATGGGGACGGTTTACCACGCATTAGGTTCAGAAATTGAAGTGGTAGAAATGTTCGACCAAGTTATCCCTGCAGCGGATAAAGATGTTGTAGCAATTTATACCAAACAAATCGAGAAAAAATTCAAGTTAATGCTTGAAACCAAAGTAACCGCTGTTGAAGCAAAAGATGATGGTATCTACGTTTCAATGGAAGGCAAAGCATGCAATGACACCAAACGTTATGATGCGGTGCTTGTCGCGATTGGTCGTGTACCAAATGGCAAATTGATAGATGCTGGTAAAGCAGGTGTTGAAGTAGATGATCGTGGTTTCATTCATGTTGATAAACAAATGCGCACCAATGTGCCACATATCTTTGCCATCGGCGATATTGTTGGTCAACCAATGTTAGCGCACAAAGGTGTTCACGAAGGCCACGTTGCTGCAGAAGTCATTGCGGGACAAAAACACTACTTCGATCCTAAAGTAATTCCATCCATTGCTTATACCGAACCAGAAGTGGCTTGGGTAGGTAAAACAGAAAAAGAATGTAAACAAGAAGGTTTAAACTACGAAGTCGCTAAATTCCCTTGGGCAGCATCAGGCCGTGCGATTGCTTCTGAATGTTCAGAAGGTATGACGAAGTTAATCTTTGATAAAGATACTCATCGTGTACTTGGCGGTGCAATCGTGGGTTCTAACGGTGGGGAATTATTAGGTGAAATCGGTCTTGCTATCGAGATGGGTTGCGATGCAGAAGACATTGCATTAACTATCCACGCTCACCCAACTTTACACGAGTCTGTTGGTTTAGCTGCGGAAGTATTTGAAGGCTCAATCACTGACCTTCCAAATGCAAAAGCGAAGAAAAAATAATTTTCTAAGTACAAGAAAAAGCGAGTGTTAAACTCGCTTTTTTTATATTAGTAAAACAAATGTTATTTTCTAACATGGGAGTTAAAATTTTAACGGTGAAATTGATTGATAATCTATGAATACATTTGAGATTAAGTAAAACTATGCGAAAATTGACCGCACTTTAAGACTTTTGTCATGTCGAAAAGGAACAGACCGATAGACAGTTGCCTATCTTTCTTCAATTTAATACGGCTTGGATGCCGTTTTGTTAGTGGTTTTTACAATGAAAAAAGCGCATTCCCCTTTATTCCCGATCTTCACTTTCGTGTTGATTAATCTCATTATCCTTTCCTTATCCCGTTTGGGACTTGCTGTATGGCAATCAGAGCGTGTATCTGCCGTAGATGGCTGGTTGCAATTATTTTTGCAAGGTGTACGAATGGATGTGGTGGCACTTTGTTATTTATTTGGTGTATCTGCATTGCTCACAACGTTATTTCATAGCAGTAAAGTTTGGGTAAAAATTTTACGCATTTGGTTAACGCTTGGTAGCGTGTTTATTATCTTTATGGAAATTGCCACACCTGCCTTTATTGAAACCTACGATTACCGACCAAATCGTTTATTTATCGAATATCTGATTTATCCGAAAGAAGTTTTTTCAATGCTGGCTGAAGGGCATTTAAGTGCGGTGATTTTTAGCCTTGTTTTCACGGTTTTAGCTGCCGTGATTTATTGGAAAATTTCTGGTTGGGCAGTCAAAAATTTACGTTCAATGAGTTGGAAACTTCGCCCTGTAATTGCTTTGCTTGTGATTGTAGTGAGTTTCCTTGGGGCGCGTTCAAGCTTTCAACACCGCGGTATCAATCCCGCCATGGTGGCATTTTCTTCTGATGCGTTAGTTAATTCCTTGGTGCTTAACTCGGGATATTCCGTGATTTATGCCGCACAGCAATTTAAAGATGAAGAAAAATCTTCAGAGATGTACGGAAAAATGGATGCTGATGAAATGTTTCGTATTGTTAAAGCCAGTCGAGGCCGACCAGACAGCGATTACATTTCAGATAAATACCCAACTTTAACGAAAAATGTCGCGACTTATCAGGGGAAACCTAAAAATATCGTGATTTTGTTACAAGAAAGTCTCGGTGCTCAGTTTATTGGAACGCTCGGTGGCAAACCACTTTCTCCAAATGTGGATCAGCTCGCAAAAGAAGGGTGGTTATTTGAAAATCTTTATGCAACAGGCACACGTTCAGTACGCGGTATTGAAGCAACAACCGCAGGTTTTACGCCAACGCCAGCTCGTGCAGTCGTGAAACTTAATAATGCCCAAAGTGGTTTCTTTACTATTGCGGATTTATTACATAAACAAGGTTATAACACGTCGTTTATTTATGGCGGTGAAAAGCACTTCGACAATATGGCGAGCTTTTTCTATGGAAATGGCTTTAAAGATATTTGGGATCAACAAGATTACCAAAATCCCAAATTTACTGGCACTTGGGGCGTGAGTGATGAGGATTTATTTGATAAAGCCAATGAAACTTTCACGAAATTACAAAATGAAGGTAAACCATTTTTTAGTTTAGTATTTAGCTCCAGCAATCACGATCCATTTGAATATCCAGATGGCAAAATTGAGCTTTATGAGCAACCAAAAGCCACTCGTAATAACGCGGCAAAATATGCGGATTATGCGTTAGGTCATTTCTTTAAAATGGCTAAACAGTCTAATTATTGGAAAGATACGATTTTCTTAATTGTTGCGGATCACGATTCTCGTGTAGGAGGAGCAAGTCTTGTACCGATTAAGCATTTCCATATTCCAGCCTTGATTCTTGGTGATGGCATTGCACCACGTCGTGACAGCCGTCTTGTGAGCCAAATTGATATGCCAACTACATTACTTTCTTTAGCAGGCGTAAGTGGCAATTATCCAATGATTGGTTTTGATTTAACGCAAGATGTAAACCCAGATCGTGCCTTTATGCAATACGATCAAACTCAAGCAATGATGAAAGGTAATAATGATGTGGTGATTCAAATGCCAAATAAAGCAGCACAAGGTTATCATTATGATAAAGCTTCAGAAACTTTAACGCCAAAAGACGTGCCTGATGCGATGAAAAAAGAGGCATTAGCTCACGCTTTATTAGGCAGTTATTTATATAAGAATCGCTTGTATTCCTCGGGTGAAAATAAATAAACGGAACGCCAGCTTAAGCTGGCGTTTTTTTAGTTATCAAAAACAAATTGTTCTCGCAATTGATGTAATTGATCGCGAATTGCCGCGGCTTTTTCAAATTCCAAATCTTGCGCAAATTTATACATTTGTTGCTCCAGTTTTTTGATTTGTTGTTGATATTCTTTGGCATTTTTTGGTGCATTATAAAGTGCGGTTGGTTCTGCTGCCATTTTTCCGCGTTGTTTATTGGCTTTCGCTTTTGGGTTTGCACCTTGTCCAATATCTAGCAATTCACCGACTTTCTTATTTAATGCTTGTGGCACAATGCCATGCTCTTCATTGTATTTTGTTTGTTTTTCGCGACGACGATTGGTTTCAGTAATGGCTTTTTCCATCGATTTTGTGATGTTATCCGCATATAAAATCGCTTTACCATTTAAGTTTCGTGCAGCACGGCCGATGGTTTGGATTAAAGAACGTTCGGAACGTAAGAATCCTTCTTTGTCGGCATCTAAAATCGCCACAAGAGACACTTCCGGAATATCTAAACCTTCACGTAATAAGTTAATTCCCACCAATACATCAAATTCGCCTAAACGCAAATCACGGATAATTTCGACGCGTTCCACGGTATCAATATCAGAATGTAGATAACGTACTCGGATCCCGTGTTCATCTAAATAATCCGTTAAATCTTCTGCCATTTTCTTGGTGAGTGTTGTCACTAAAACGCGCTCATTTTTATCCGCTCTTTGGCGAGATTCGGAAAGTAAATCATCCACCTGAATTGAGACTGGACGAATTTCAATGAGCGGATCAAGCAAACCAGTTGGGCGAACCACTTGATCGATGATTTCACTACCTGATTTCTCTAATTCATAAGGCCCTGGAGTTGCGGAAACATAGATGGTTTGTGGAGCTAAGCGTTCAAATTCCTCAAAGCGTAACGGACGATTATCTAATGCGGACGGCAAACGGAATCCATATTCGACTAAGGTTTCTTTACGTGAACGGTCGCCACGATACATTCCACCAATTTGAGGCACCGTTACATGAGATTCATCAATAATTAAAATGGCATCAGAGGGCATATAATCGAATAATGTTGGTGGTGGCTCGCCTTCATTTCTGCCCGATAAATAGCGAGAGTAGTTTTCAATACCCGAGCAATAGCCCAATTCATTCATCATTTCAATATCAAATTGGGTACGCTGGCTGATACGCTGTTCTTCTAAAAGTTTATGTTCTTTAATGAAGTATTCACGGCGTGATACGAGTTCTTTTTTGATGTTTTCTATCGCATCTAAAATACGTTCTCTTGGCGTAACATAGTGAGTTTTAGGATAGATCGTAAAACGTGGTACTGCACCAAAACTACTGCCCGTGAGCGGATCAAATAAACTTAATCGCTCAATTTCATCATCAAATAATTCAATACGCACAGCACGATCATCAGATTCCGCAGGGAAAATATCAATAATTTCTCCGCGAACACGGAATGTTCCACGCTGAAATGCTTGATCATTGCGGGTATATTGCAATTCCGCTAACTTCGCTAAAATTTGGCGCTGATCGATAATGGCACCTTGTTGTAAATGCAACATCATTTGTAAGTAGCTATCAGGATCACCCAAACCATAAATAGCTGAAACAGAAGCCACCACGATGGTATCTCGACGTTCTAGAAAAGATTTCGTCGCAGAAAGACGCATTTGTTCGATTTGATCATTAATAGACGCATCTTTTTCAATGAAGGTATCACTGCTAGGCACATAGGCTTCTGGCTGATAATAATCATAGTAAGACACAAAATATTCCACCGCATTTTCTGGAAAAAAGGCTTTCATTTCTGCATAAAGCTGGGCTGCAAGGGTTTTATTTGGCGCAAGTAACATTGCGGGGCGATTTAATTGGGCAATTACATTGGCAATAGTAAAGGTTTTCCCTGAGCCTGTTACACCGAGCAAAGTTTGATGTGCCAATCCATCCGTTAAATTTTCAGCCAATTTTTCGATAGCTTGTGGCTGATCGCCAGAGGGGCGAAAGTCGGAATGCAGAATGAACGGTTTTGTGTTGATTTTTTCAGACATAAAGTGCGGTCGGTTTTTTCATAGTTTTGAATAATGTCTATTTTAGCATATTTAATGTGTAAAATTGATCAGGCAAAAATCTAAGTTTTACACAGACTTAGCAATGTCAAGAGGAAGATGTCACAAATTCATAAAAAAAACTTTAATTTTTTACTAGACAAAACTTAACTCATTGATTTCAAATTAAAATTTAATTTTAGGCTAATCTGTAATCAAGATCGAACAATCCTTGTAAGAACAAGGGATCCGCAAAATTTTAAAAAGTTAATCCACAAAGTTATCCACAGGCTCTGTGGATAGAAAAAAGAGATGATTTTGATAAAAATAAAGCCCATCAATATGATGGGCTAAAAATCTTTTGGTTGCTAATTTAGAATTTGTAAAAGGAGACAAACAAACTCTAAACCAAAAGAAAAATTGGCTCCTCCTGCTGGACTTGAACCAGCGACATATGGATTAACAGTCCACCGTTCTACCGACTGAACTAAGGAGGAATAAATTTTGTATCACAAGGAATAGGGCGCGCATTTTAATGATAAGAAAACCTCTTGTCAACAAAAAACGATAGTAATTTAGAGCCAATTTATACACTATCGATTTAAACTAAATATTTTTCATATTTTTAACACCTTATCTTTACAAATCTTTACAAAAAAACGATGGTTATATCACCATTAATATGGCAGAATGCGGAGCTTTCTTTAGATAGCACAAATATATCTAAAAGTATTTAACACATAGATTTTAATTTATTGAGGATCAGGAATGAACCGTATATTTAAAGTTATTTGGAATAAAACAACACAGAGACAGGAAGTTGTTTCAGAATTAGCGAAAGGTGCAGTTAAAGCTAGCTCAACATCTAGTTCGGAAAAAAATAACAAAACACTTAGTGTATCTATTCTAGCTACACTGATTACCTCTATTCTTGCAAGTAGTATTTCTTATGCTGCTAAAATCAATTACAACGATATTCCCACGCAGGGTGTAGCTGTTGTTTATGATGCAAATAGTGGCATTTTAAAACATATGTCGTTAGAAGAAACAGAAAACCCTGGGGTTTTATCTGCTGTTGATGCAACAAATTCATTAAATAAAATGTTAGATCGCTATAAGGGCTTTTTTCACGTAAATGCTGAAGGAAATAAAATAGGAGATGACAAAGCAGATGGCTCAAAATATACAGAAAATACGGGTATTTGGGCAGATTGGCTTACAGCTACAGCTTCAAAAGTAGAGGCTGAAAAAAAATTCTCAGGAGGGACATTTAATGATAACTTGGGTAAATTTACAGAAAAATCTGGTGCTCAAGGTTCTCGATCTGTTGCTGTTGGTGTATATGCCAATGCCTTAGCCGCGGATTCTATTGCCATCGGCTCTCGAGCAAATGTTAATAACTACTGGGGAAATCAATATCGTGAAGCACTAAATGGTATTGCTATTGGTAGACAAGCACAAGTTGAAGGTGCAACAAACTCAATTGCATTCGGTACCAATGCAAAACTTCTAGCAAGTACTCCTTATTCACTAAAACCTGATAACTCTATTGCTATCGGTAATAATAGTACTGTGAACTGGGCAAGCAATGCTATTACCTTAGGTAATAATGCAAGTATTACAGGAAGCCACGCTGTTAATGGAGTTTGGAAAGGCTCAGATAACAGTATTGCGATTGGTAATGAAACAACAGTTGGACGTGAAGATACTGTTGCAATCGGTAGTAGTGTAAGTGCACAAAGAGAAAATACCGTTGCTATTGGTACAAATGTTACTGCAAAAGGAGAAAACTCTGTTGTTATTGGTCAAAATGCAAAAGGAGAATCAGCAAGGGGTGTCGCCATTGGTGCATATGCAACAGCAGGAAGCGATAGAACTGTAGCAATCGGTCCAGAGGCAACAGCAAATGCCTCAAAATCTATTGTAATTGGTGGCTTGGGAGATAATAGAACAGATAATAAAGCACAATCAGAAGAAGGTGCAACTCAAGCTATTGTAATTGGTAATGGTGCACAAGCGAAAGCAGCTGCAAGTTATTCTATTACTTTAGGTAACAGCGCTAAAACAGAGGCTGGCACAGGGATTAGCATTGGTGATCGTGCTAATGTTGCCTCTGGTGCAACTTCTGGTATTGCCTTGGGTAAAAGTGCGGTTGCTAATAAATCTAGCGATATTGCTATTGGCGAATCTTCAAGTACATCAGATAAACATACAGTAAGTGGCCTCCAAATTGGTGACACAACCTTACCTACAGGCGTTCTTGCAACCAATAATGGCACTGTAAGTTTTGGTAATGACAATATTAAACGCCAGATCCAAAATGTTGGAGCTGGTGAAATCTCTGATAAATCGAGTGATGTAGTTACTGGTTCACAACTTTACCACGTAATCAAAGCTGCCGATGAAATTGCTAAAACGGAATATAAGTTTACTGTAGGAAATACAGTAGTTAAAACTATGCGCAATAACAAGTCGTCAACTGAAAATAAAACAAATAATACTTTGAACTTCAAAGCGGAGGATGGGCTTGTTGTTGAAGCTGGTACTGATGGTTCAGTAATTTATAAATTAAATGCCGATTCTAAGAAAGCAATTGCAGATGCTAAAACTGCAGCAACCACCGTAACTAATAAGCTAAACGAGATCAATCAATCTGTTGCACGTGCAGAAACTGCTGCGGGCGAGGCGGCAACCTCAGCAACAGAAGCAGGCAAAGCGAAAGATGCGGCTGTGACAGCGAAAGAAGGTGCGGAAGCGGCTCGTGATATTGCCAATACGAAAGCGGGCGAGGCGGCAACCTCAGCAACAGAAGCAGGCAAAGCGAAAGATGCGGCTGTGACAGCGAAAGAAGGTGCGGAAGCGGCTCGTGATATTGCCAATACGAAAGCGGGCGAGGCGGCAACCTCAGCAACAGAAGCAGGCAAAGCGAAAGATGCGGCTGTGACAGCGAAAGAAGGTGCGGAAGCGGCTCGTGATATTGCCAATACGAAAGCGGGCGAGGCGGCAACCTCAGCAACAGAAGCAGGCAAAGCGAAAGATGCGGCTGTGACAGCGAAAGAAGGTGCGGTAACTGCGAAGACTGCAGCTGAAACGGCAGCAGATAAAGCTAAAAATTCCGAAAATACTGTAAAAATGATTAAAGATCGTATTGAAGGTTCAGGATTAATTAATGCTGATGGTGAAACTAGTTTTGCCTCAAATAATGCAGGTAATCGTAAAGGTGCTAAAGCCTCAGGTAAAGATTCAACTGCAATGGGATATGGCTCTGAAGCGAAAGGGGAGCATTCTACTGCTTTAGGTAATAATGCTAAAGCACATGCAGATCGCTCAACGGCTATAGGTCATAATGCAGAAGCTAAGGCAGCTGGCTCCGTTGCATTAGGTGAAGGCTCTGTTGCGAAAGAAGAAAATACTATTTCAGTAGGTGATGTTGGTCATGAACGCAGAATTACAAACGTTCAAGATCCTAAAAACTTAACTGATGCAGCAAATAAACGCTATGTTGATCATTCTGTAAATTCAGTTCGTAACGAGCTAAAACAAACAGATAGAAAACTTCGTGGTGGGATTGCTGGAGCAGTCGCTATGGCAAATATTCCAACAACAAACCGTGCAGGTAGCACAATGGTTGGTGTAGGTGTTGGTAACTTTAAAGGTCAAAATGCTGTGGCAGTAGGCTTAAGTAAATCAAGTGATAATAACCGCATTCATTTCAAAGTGAGTGGCTCGGCAACCAGTGCAGGCGATTATGCTGTTGGCGCTGGAGTCGGATATCAATGGTAATTAATGCTTAGGTTATAATATAAAACTCTCTCAATATTTTGAGAGAGTTTTTTTATTGCTTAAAGTGCCAGATATATTCAATATGTACAACACATATATTTTTCTGTTGATGTGTAGATTATGAGGTATTTTTTAATGAAATTTATATCTGACCGTTGTTTATAATTTAATAAAATATCAAGGCAAACTATTATCTCTCGATAATAAAATAGTTTTGATAGCTTACTAATTTCCAAATAAAATAGTGCCTCCATTTACTGGATTTAATGTTCCATACAACAAGCTCAAGGCAAAAAATAGCATTATTCCGCCTGCTATTAATTTTATGATGCTGTCGCTTTTTCCTTTCGTATGTTTTGAACCATACCAACGCCCTAAGTGAATTGCGGTATTTCTTGCATAACGTACAATTCCCGCGAAAGCTGACAGCATAAGTCCTGTGCCGAAAGACATGGCCAATACAGCCAAAATTCCCCAGCCATAAAGATCAAGCATATAAGCTAAAAATAAAACGAAAATAGCACCGCTACATGGTCGCATGCCAATTGTTAAAATCACGAGAAATTGTGATTTTAGATTGGTTGCTTGTGCAGTTTGTGTAGGGTTTGGTAAATGTTGGTGTCCACAGCTACAAGTGTTTGGTTGAAAAGTGCGGTTATTTTTCACCGCACTTTTTTCGTGTAGGAGGAGGGGATTTAGGGATTTAATGGCTAATTTAGCTTTTTTACGATAGGCTCGTAAACCTTGCCAAATCCAATAACAGCCGAGAAATACCAATAATAGTAATGCAGCTCTTTCTAACCAAAGCTGACTTAATTTGAAATAACGTGATGATAGATTAAGTACCACAACGAGCAATGTTGTTGCCGTAATTGCGACAATGCCTTGCATTAAGGAAGAAAGTAAACTCAATATGGTGCTTTGTTTTAATTGGCTTTCATGAGTGGAAAGATAGCTGGCGATAATAAATTTGCCGTGTCCAGGCCCGAGGGCATGGAGTACGCCGTAAACAAAGCTGGCAAAAATAAGCGTAATGCCTGCCTTGATACTATTATTTTGAATTTGATGTAAATTTTCCGAAATAAGTTGATTAAAATCTTTTTGCCATGCAGCAATATGTAAGAAAAACCAAGGGGAAAAATAGCCAAATAAGGCAAGTGCAATCACTAATAACACGAGCCCTGTTTTATATTTTTTCATTTCTACTCACATTGAATTATTATTTTTTGCGCGAACATCACGCCTAATGAATCATCTTCGTTCTTTTGGGATTTATCAAGTGAAGATGCGTAGGCTTGGATTTTTTCATCCACATTAGGTTCAATTAATTTTCCTTGGCAATTTTTCGGAAGTGCGGAAAAATCTACCGCACTTTTTGAGGCGTAAGTCATCGCCACATAATAAGTGGGATCGTAAGTTTGTAAGCTAAATGCGTTTTTTTCTAACTTTTGAGAATGTGCGAGAGGAACATCAAAATAATATTGTAGCTGTAATCCTTGGATTTTTACCCCGTAATTTTTGGGGTGTGAAGAATATTTGATTTTGTTGTTTTGAGCGTCATATAGATAGCTAAAATAATGTTCACTCACAATATTTCCCATGGCATCATCGATGAGTTTTTGCTGATCATTTTTTGTTTTAGCCTGTTTCATATCATAAATAACTGCGGACGAACTTGGTTCATCCAGAGTCCATTTCATTGATAAGCCGGTGAGTTGATTATTTTCTATGATAGGCGTGGTTTGCATATCTATAAATGCATGGGGGTGAGCTAAAACACTGCAACTAAAGAATAGACCGAGTAATAATGAATACGTTTTCACAAAAAATCCTAATTATTTTGAACGCTAGCATTAGAAGTTGTTTATTCTACACGCAAAAACGAATTTTTCTGTCAAAAATGTTGATGTAAATCAAAAAAACTCTCAATAGCATTTCCCTCGTCTCTGAATATTCAGTAACATAGCTCCCGTCAAGTGATTGCTTGATATTCATAAAGTTCCTAAATAAAATAATCATAAATATAGCTAAACTACTTTCCTGCCACCCGTTTCGGGTGGTTTTTTTTATCTATTATTTGCCTATTGTTAGGCAAATAAAGAAACTTCAAGTAAAATGACAGCACTTTTTTATTAGATAAAGGATAAATATGTCAACTCAATTTGTATATACGATGCATCGTGTCGGTAAAGTAGTGCCGCCGAAGCGTCATATTTTGAAAGATATTTCTTTAAGCTTTTTCCCTGGCGCTAAGATCGGGGTTTTAGGTTTAAATGGTGCGGGTAAATCAACCCTTTTACGCATCATGGCGGGCGTAGATAAAGAATTTGAAGGGGAAGCTCGTCCACAGCCAGGAATCAAAATCGGTTATCTTCCGCAAGAACCAAAATTAGAACCGCAACAAACTGTTCGTGAAGCAGTGGAAGAAGCGGTTTCTGACGTGAAAAATGCACTGACTCGTTTAGATGAAGTGTATGCGCTTTATGCGGATCCAGATGCGGATTTTGATAAATTAGCGGCAGAACAAGCGAACCTTGAAGCCATTATTCAAGCGCATGATGGGCATAATTTAGATAACCAATTAGAGCGTGCCGCAGATGCATTACGTTTACCTGATTGGGATGCCAAAATTGAACATTTATCTGGTGGTGAGCGTCGCCGTGTGGCACTTTGTCGCTTATTACTTGAAAAACCAGACATGCTCTTATTAGACGAACCAACTAACCACTTAGATGCAGAATCTGTGGCATGGTTAGAGCGATTCTTACATGACTACGAGGGCACTGTTGTCGCAATTACCCACGACCGTTACTTCTTAGATAACGTAGCGGGTTGGATCTTAGAGCTTGACCGTGGCGAGGGTATTCCTTGGGAAGGTAACTATTCTTCTTGGTTAGAGCAAAAAGAGAAACGTTTAGAGCAAGAACAAGCAGCTGAAAATGCGCGTCAAAAATCTATTGCGAAAGAGTTAGAATGGGTTCGTCAAAATCCAAAAGGCCGCCAAGCGAAAAGCAAAGCGCGTATGGCTCGTTTTGAAGAATTGAACAGTGGCGAATACCAAAAACGAAACGAGACTAACGAACTCTTTATTCCACCTGGTCCACGCTTAGGTGATAAAGTGATTAAAGTGCAAAACTTAACCAAATCTTATGGCGACCGCACTTTAATTGATGATTTATCTTTTAGTATTCCAAAAGGTGCAATCGTTGGGATTATCGGAGCAAACGGTGCGGGTAAATCAACATTATTCCGTATGCTGTCAGGTCAAGAACAACCAGATAGCGGCTCAATTACAATGGGTGAAACTGTGGTACTTGCCTCTGTCGATCAGTTCCGTGACTCAATGGATGATAAGAAAACCGTATGGGAAGAAGTCTCTAACGGACAAGATATTCTCACTATTGGTAACTTTGAAATTCCAAGCCGTGCGTATGTCGGCCGTTTCAACTTCAAAGGCGTAGATCAACAAAAACGTGTTGGCGAATTATCGGGTGGTGAGCGAGGTCGTTTACACTTAGCGAAACTTCTACAGCGTGGTGGTAACGTATTGTTATTAGACGAACCAACCAATGACTTAGACGTTGAAACTTTACGTGCGTTAGAAAATGCGATCTTAGAATTTCCAGGCTGTGCAATGGTGATTTCCCATGACCGTTGGTTCTTAGACCGTATCGCAACGCATATTTTAGATTACGGTGATGAAGGTAAAGTCACCTTCTATGAAGGTAACTTCTCAGACTACGAAGAGTGGAAAAAGAAAACCTTAGGCGATGCAGCGACTCAGCCACATCGTATTAAATATAAACGTATTGCGAAGTAATTTATATTGAGAAAGTGCGGTTGATGTTAACCGCACTTTTCTTACTTTTTTGGGAGTGATTATGCTAGTTTATTTACATATTTTTTTCGCCTTTTTAAGTTTTGCCTTGTTGGTGATTCGTGGCGCAATGCAGCTTACTGGCAAAAACTGGCGTTCGATAAAATTATTAAAAATTTTACCGCACTTATCAGATACCTTGCTGATTGTTTCTGGTGTCGTCATTTTATATCTCTTTGCTTTTGATATTGAATGGTGGTTGGTGGCTAAATTCGCACTATTGATTTTGTATATTGTGTTTGCTGCAAAATTTTTCAGTAAAAAAGTTTCTCAACCTAAAAGCATTTTCTTTTGGCTTGCTTGCGTAAGTTTTATTGGTGCGATCTTAATTGCCTATTTAAAATAAAAGATGCCATTTCGCCAGCTTCAAATTTTAATCAGAAAAACTTTGCCGCTTGTGCCTGATAACGTATTGATTATCGGTGAAAGTGGCATTGTTTTTTCTAAAGCAACGAATTTGCTCGGACAAGAATTTGAACATATTTTATTTGATGGGCGAAATGGCATTCATCTTGAAGCGTTAGCTATTGCAGTTGGAACACTGAAAATGGGCGGCACACTTTGTTTAGTGTTATCCGATTGGGAAAATTTATCTCTGCAAGTTGATCAAGATAGTTTACGTTGGAATGGAAATCAGTCAGCAATCGCCACGCCTAATTTTATTGATCATTTCAAACATTGCATTGAGTGCTATCATTTCCCTATTTTAAGAGATGAAAGTGCGGTTGAATTTCCTGCGGTTTTTTATTCTAACGAGCATCACAAAAATGCTACGCTAGCGCAACAAAAAATTATCGAAACTATTTTACAGGCCGATCAGGATATTTATTTTCTAACCGCCAAGCGGGGAAGAGGGAAATCTGCATTATTGGGGATGCTTTCTAACCAAATTCAAGCGCCAGTTTATCTCACCGCACCGAATAAAAGTGCGGTACATTCGGTCATTGAATTTTCAGAAGGAGGAATTGAATTTATTGCTCCTGATGAACTGACAATTCGGTTACAACATGAACCCGAATTTAGTCAATCTGCTTGGTTACTCGTAGATGAAGCTGCGATGATCCCATTGCCGTTATTACAAGAATATTCTCAATATTTTCAACATATTATTTTCAGTACTACAATTCATAGCTATGAAGGAACGGGGCGTGGTTTCGAATTAAAATTTAAACGGAAAATCCACCGCACTTTTCACCATTTTGAGCTTAAACATCCCCTACGTTGGCAAGAAAATGATCCGTTAGAACGTTTTATTGATGATCTTTTGTTGCTAAATGCCGAAGATGATTTTCAGCAATTTCCTTTTCGACCTCATCTCCCTTATCAAATTCGAGAAGTGCAAAAACCTCATCATATTGCAGATTTTTATGGCTTAATGACATTGGCGCATTATCGAACGTCGCCACTTGATCTTCGCCGTTTACTGGATGGGGAAAATCAACGTTTTTATTTTGCCGAATATCAACAGAATTTGCTCGGTGCAATTTGGGTATTAGAAGAAGGAAATATGGCTGATGATGAGTTGATTATTCAAATTCAACAAGGCAAACGTCGTCCGAAAGGGAATCTGGTGCCGCAGGCATTATGTTTCTATGAAAACTTGCCTCAAGCCTGTAAATTACGTTCCTTACGCATTTCTCGTATCGCGGTTCAGCCAAATTGGCAAAAACAGGGCATTGGTCAAAATCTAATGAAATTTATGGAAAATTCAGAAGTGGATTTTCTTTCGGTGAGTTTTGGTTACACTGACGAACTTGCAAAATTTTGGCAAAAGTGCGGTTTTGTTTTGGTACATTTAGGTGAACACCAAGAAGCGAGTAGTGGTTGTTATTCAGCGATTGCTCTTAAAGGTCTTTCCAAAGAAGGCTTGGCTTTAGTTGATACTGCGCACAAACAATTTCAGCGTAATCTCCCTTTATCTTTTCATCCGTTCGCCATAAATTTTCAGCAAAATCAGCTTGATTGGCAGCTTGATGAGTTTGATTGGCTGAGCTTAAAAAACTTTGCTAATTTTCACCGCACTTTATTTTCGAGCATTTCTGCGATAAGGCGTTTATTAAAATTAGCAGGCAAAGAAAATTTCCCATTAATTTCCACTTATTTAACAAAAAAACAACTTCCCATTAACAAGAAAAAAGGCGTAGAATGTTTGCGTTTAGAAATTAAACAATATTTAGAACGAGGAACTTTATGACAGAACAAACTGAGAAGCCAAAATGCTGGTTTAAACGTGCACTTGAAAAATATGATAATTTCATTAAAGAGTGGGGATTAGATCAACCTAATTGTAGCTGCGTGCCTATGTCAGCGAAAGAAGATGAAAATGGTAATTTGAAGAAAACAGAAGATAAATTTAATCACTAAATACCTTTTTATATAAGGCGAATCACCTGAAATGATTAGTTATTTTTTATATTTGCTACTTTCTTTATATATTAAAATTGATATATAATAAATTATATATCGATAATCATAGGAGATGATTCATGAAAAAATTAACTAAAATTTCAACCGCACTTTTAATCGCAGGATTAGGATTTTCTTTTGCGGCATCCGCTAAAGTGACTGTATTTGCAGCTGCTTCAATGACCGATGCATTACAACAAGTAGCAAAAGATTACGCAAAACAAAATCCGAAAAATGAAGTGGTGTTTTCTTTCGCGTCTTCTTCAACTTTAGCAAAACAAATTGAAGAAGGCGCGCCAGCGGATATTTTTGTATCAGCAAGCAATAAATGGATGAAATATCTTTCTGAAAAAGATTTAACTGTGAAAGAAACTGAAAAAGTTTTAGTGGGTAATGATTTAGTCTTAATCGCACCAGCAAAAAGTGCGGTAAATTCTTTGAATATTGCAAAAGGCGAATGGATTAATGCATTAAAAGATAGCTATTTATCTGTTGGCGATCCTGCGCACGTGCCTGCTGGTCAATACGCAGAAGAAGCATTAACTAAATTAAATTTATGGGATAAAGTACAAGATCGTTTAGCTCGTGCTAAAGATGTGCGTGGCGCATTAGCTTTAGTTGAACGTGCAGAAGTACCTTACGGTATTGTGTACAGCACTGATGCAAAAGTAAGCCAACAAGTAAAAACAGTTGGTATTTTCCCTGCGGATAGCCATAAACCCGTTGTTTACCCCGTTTCTATTGTTAAAGGTCATGATAATGCGGATTCTCGTGACTTCTTGAAATATTTAGAGTCAGATGCTGCGAAGAAAGTGCTTATAGGGTATGGTTTCTCTGCAAAATAAGATAGAATCTTAATAGTCATGAAGGGCGGATATTTCTGCCCTTTTGTTATTATAGAGCATCTTACCTCTCATCAATATGGGATATTCTCATAAACAAGGAATTTAAAGAGAGGCTATTCAGATAAGGATTCATTTTGCTTACCCAATTTTTTTCATTTTTCAATCTGACTCCAATGGAAATCTCAGCGATTAATTTAAGCCTGAGTGTCGCCGTCAGTTCCATGCTTTGGAGTTTACCTTTAGCCATTTTTGTTGCGTGGCTCTTAGCGCGTAAAAATTTCTATGGAAAATCCCTGATTACTGGCGTAATTCATTTGCCTTTAGTGTTGCCACCTGTGGTTATCGGTTATCTATTGCTTGTGGCAATGGGGCGTAACGGTTTCATTGGCAAGTATTTATATCAGTGGTTTGGCTTATCTTTTGGTTTTAGTTGGAAGGGGGCGGTGCTTTCCTCTGCAGTGGTTGCTTTTCCATTGGTTGTTCGTGCGATTCGACTTTCTTTAGAAAATATTGATATTAAATTGGAGCAAGCGGCGCAAACATTAGGCGCTTCTGCTTGGCGTGTATTTTTTACAATAACCTTGCCACTTTCTTTACCAGGGGTTTTAGCTGGGCTGGTTCTTGGTTTTGCTCGATCATTAGGGGAATTTGGTGCGACTATAACCTTTGTATCGAACATTGCAGGCGAAACTCAAACGATTCCCCTTGCGATGTATTCTTTTATTCAAACACCAGGTGCAGAAGAACAAACCGCTCGTTTGTGTTTATTTGCTATCATTCTTTCATTGATTTCTTTGCTATTGTCAGAGTGGTTGAGCAAGAGAATGCAGAAAAAATTAGGACAAGGAAATGTTGCAGATTAATGTGAAAAAACAGCTCGGGCAACTTGCCTTGCAAGCGAATATACAAGTGCCAGATCAAGGGGTAACTGCAATTTTCGGTTTGTCTGGTTCTGGTAAAACATCGTTGATTAATCTCGTCAGTGGCTTGATACAACCAGACGAAGGATTCATCCGTTTAAATGACCGCACTTTAGTGAATATGGAAAGCCAAGAATCATTGCCGACCCACTTGCGTAAAATTGGCTATGTATTCCAAGATGCGCGTTTATTTCCTCACTATACCGTGAAAGGCAATTTGCGCTATGGTATGAAAAATGTCTCGCAAGATGATTTTAATTATATTGTCGATCTTCTCGGGATTACTCACTTATTAAAGCGTTATCCGCTTACGCTTTCTGGCGGAGAGAAACAACGTGTGGCAATCGGGCGGGCACTGCTGACTGATCCTGATATTTTACTGATGGACGAACCACTTTCAGCCCTTGATGTTCCCCGCAAACGCGAGCTAATGCAATATTTGGAACGTCTTTCTAAAGAAATTAATATCCCGATTTTATATGTTACACATAGCTTAGACGAACTATTGCGTTTAGCTGATCGCGTTGTACTGATGGAAAACGGCATTGTGAAAGCCTATGACAGTGTAGAAAAAATTTGGAATAGTGCTATTTTTGCTCCTTGGAAAGGGGAAAGCGAACAGAGTAGTGTACTTGCCTTGCCCGTTCATTTGCATAATCCACCTTATAAAATGACTGCACTTTCGTTAGGCGAACAAGCGCTCTGGATTCATCAAGTGCCCGCAAATGTAGGCGAGCGAGTGCGAGTTTGTATTTATAGTTCAGATGTTTCTATCACACTGAAAAAGCCAGAACAAACAAGCATTCGTAATATTTTACCTGGCCAAGTTGCACAAATTGAGATACAAGATTCTCGAGTGGATATTGCGGTGCTGGTGGAAGGGCATAAGATTTGGGCAAGTATCAGTAAATGGGCCCAAAATGAACTGCGTTTTTCTATTGGGCAAGATGTATATGTTCAAATTAAAGCGGTGTCGGTGATGTGAATATCGCGTCTTATTGATTGTTAAATGTTATTGATAACGGTGAATAGTCGATATATTCACCGTTTTTCAAATTAATACGCTCCGCGGTATTCCCGAATATCCACTGTTGTATCATAAAGGCCGATCTGTTCTGGATGATGTTTCACAATACCGGTATATTCAAGACTGCTATCTTCATAGCGTCTGAATTTAAATACAGCATCGTTCATCAAACCTTTATTAAACAAATTAAGGCTCACTAACAAATCAAAATCGGCTTGTGTTAAGCCCGTCACCTTTTTAAATAACTCGCTATCCAGTTGGCGGATTACATCTTCTAACACATTTTCGCGGTAATCGGTCAAATACATAAAAATCGGAATACGCGTAGCAAATTTCATCAATTTTTCTTGAATTTGTTTTCGCAAGCTTTTTTCTGCTTTTTCTTCCTCCGAAATCTCTTTTTTCTGTTGTGATGTTGGATTATCTCCAGCCTCTTTTTTCGCTTTTTTAACCGCTTCTGATTTATTGATGATGGTTTCTAAATCTAAATTTAACTGACGGAAGCCTTCAATATTCATCAATGCTTTCATTGCCTGATCATTATTTTTCAGTTTTCTAAGTGTGTCATTGTCCACGTTTACCAACAACGCACTTTCCCAACGGCGTGCCAAAAGAGTTGCCGTTGTGCCACTCATCGCCATATCTAAAATGCCCGATGCATCAATTGGTCGCATTGAACTGCCGTCATAGGCTAGCACAGGTAAGAACTGAATAAACTCTGCCACTTTACGTTCTGGGTTAATACTCTCAGTATTCAGTTGGCAGCTGTAATCAGCAAGTTGGCGTAATGCGCGATCAGGTGCAAAATCAAACACATAGCAATTCTCTTTTAGGATACATTGTGCATTGGGATTATTCGGATCTTGTCCACGTAATACCCACGGCGTTTGCACACGGAAGGCCGCTTGGAAATAGGTTTCCGGGCTGGTAAGGTTTCGCAACATAAAAATCCCTGCCCACGGCGCAACCGACACGCCTGTAGTTAATTTGCCGCAAGTAAGCGTGATGCTTTTGGTTTTGAGCGGATCTTGCATCGCCTTTTTCACGGGAATTAATGCATCAGCCCCCATACCTGCTTCATTACCTGCCGCTACAATAATTTGATAATTGTGATAAAACGTATTTTGTGGTTGAGCTAATAAATTCCGCATTGCATAACAGCTTGCCACATTTGGTAAGAACCAAAGGGTGTGTAACAAACTGCCTAATAAATTGGCATCACTAAATGGCATTGGTGGGCGTTCTGCGCCCATTTTGAGATTATCTACCGTAGTAGAAAGTAGCTGCCCACGAATAAGATCTAACCATTTTTGCACTTCATTTTGGTATTTAAATTTCGCTTTTTCTCCTTCACCTGTAGCAGAGAAAAATACGTTTAAATCAAACTCAGCAAACTCTCCTTTTAAGGCAACTTCACGAATTTCATCAGGCAATTGATAAGTGAGCATTACCATTTTCGGCAAGGCTAAATAAGGGTTATCTTCACCCTCCCACGCATTTTTTGCCTTTTGTTCATCGGAATACGTCCAGTTGAAAATTTGCTCTTCAATAAACTCGCCCGAATTAATGGCACGGAATGGCGTACCCGATAAATAAAGGTAGTGATCGGTAGTAATTGGTAACAATTCTTCATCAAAGTAGTTGGGCGAATCAAGCTCCATTTCGTGCTCTTCAGCTTTCTGTTGCTTGGATTGCTCTTTCTCCCAATCGTTATCGGCAAAGAGATCTTTCGCCTTGTCTCGCCATGCCCCATAGTGATATTCATCAAAAACCACACAATCCCAATTGATAGCGTGTATCCATTCATTTTTGAGCTTAATCCCGCCCGCTTTGCTTTTGCCCAAATAATCTTGGAACGAACCAAAACAAACCTGCGGAAAATTGGCATTCATTTGCCAATCTTTTTCTTCCGTCACGAACGCCCAATCTTGGAAATCAAGGTGATTTTCCAAATCTTCTTGCCACGCGTTTTGTACTGCAGGTTTAAACGTTAGTACTAATACCTTCTTCCACCCCATTCTTTTTGCTAATTGGTACGCTGCAAAGGTTTTCCCAAAACGCATTTTGGCATTCCAAAGGAAATGGGGGATTTGGCCTTGATTAAGTGGGTCGTTTGCAAAATTTTGGAAATAATCAACCGCTTTTTCCACCGCACTTTGCTGTTCAGGTCGCATGCCGAAGTTAAAAATCGCTTGGCGTTTCTGCACTACGCCCGTTTTTACTTCTAATAATGCCGCTTGTACTGCTTTTAAATCACATTTAAACCATTCGCCATCAAGACGTTCTATACCATGCTTAAGCAGTACTTGATGCACTTCGTGATCAGTAAAAAATGAACCATCGTCACGGATTGCCTCTTCGTCTAGTTCAACACGGTAGCTTTGAGAAGGTAATGTAACAGGATATTGTTCTTTTAAGCGTTCCGTCACGGTTCTTGTGGTGTAACCGACTTTTAAGCAATTGGGATAACGGGTGTCAGCGTAGGCGTAAATTCTCGGATGGCGTAGCGGTGAAAGGTAGCTCATTGTTTTTCCTTTGTGATATTACAGGCGTATAAAGTATAAATTTTTCTCAAAAACTCCCCTCTTTAGCAAAGAGGGGCAGGGGGAGATTTGGCAGGCGTGAAAACGAAGTTCATGAGAAATTAAGATCGCAATCAAATCTCCCCTAACCCCTCTTTTCTAAAGAGGGGGATCTTGAACATTATTCATTTGTCATCGGGCGAACCATTGATTCAATATATTCAATTTCTGCTTGGGTTAATTGATATTTTTCATAGAGTTCTTTGTCTGTCCATGGTTTAGAGAAGTCTTGCATTGGAACAAGTTCATAGACTTTTTTCGTGGTATGTTGGGTATTTTTCTTGAGCGTAAGCATAAAATGGAAAAAACGTGTATTAATGTAACTCATCACATTTTCACAAGTTTGTTTATCTTCGAATGGTCCCATAACAAGATAAGTTTCTGTACAAGCTGTATTGGGTTCAGCATAAATCGGTTTTACCCAGTCAGTTTTACTATCTCCAGAGCCTACGGCATAAGGTGCAATAACTTTATGGGCATGAATCCATTGCTTATTAACAGGAATATCTTCTTGTTTTACATAACCAATGCCTTTATTTTGATAAAGTTTTATATTATGAGCTGATGATTTATAAGGTACAGAATTTCCTTTAAAATTTGTTGCTAATCCAAATGGTTTTCTTCCGCTAATTAAATCACTAATACTTTTTTCTTCTTTTTCTTTTACTTTCCTTAAAATGTGAACTGCACTGTTATAACGAATTAAAAAATCTAATCCTTCTTCTTTAAGCGGTCGTTTCATTTCAGAAATTTGCGAATTTTTTTCGTGGGTCGCAATTAAGCAATCATCGTTGTGTTGTTCTTCCCAAAGGAAATAACAAACGCCGCCTTTAATCTCTACACCCGTAAAACAATCATTTGAATTTGGAAAATCATGAATTTCTGAAATTCGTCGGTCATTGAGCATTTGATCACGAAAATCATCTAAACCTTTCCCACCGGTAAACCATCTTGCCGGAATAATCATCGAAAGGTATTTCGGCTGTAATTTAATGGCTTGTTGCACAAATTGATCATAAATCGGTTTGGCACTGGCTTGTGCACCACCATCACTCAACTGATACGGCGGATTGCCGATAATGACATCAAATTTCACGGGTAATTTCTCATTGATATTGGCTAAATCTTGATGAATAAAGGAATAGGCATGGTTTTCTAATTCATCGCCACGCTCATAAACTTGTTCGCTTGCACCGCACTTTACGCAACGTCCATTTTCCCATTGGTGTTTTAGCGGAGAATAAAAAATATTGCCTTGTGGATCGTTAAATCCATCACAAACAGAAAATTTTCCATTGGCTTCACGGCTGCAATAAAGTGTGCGACGGGCAAGTAAGGCAGTGAGTTCGGTGATGCCTAAGCCAAAAATTTGTTTGGTTAGAATATGGTTAATTCGTGTTTGTAAATCGGGGATTTCGTCTTTCAGCCCTTCCAATAACCGTTTGGCAATTTCTCGTAAAAATACGCCTGATTTAGTGGCAGGATCGAGAAATGTTGTTTTTGATGAACGGAATAATTCTTGCGGCAATAAATCCAACATTTGATTGGCAAGTGCAGGCGAGGTAAACACTTCATCATTTGATAAATTCGCCAAGCAAGAAAGCACGTCAGGGTTATAGTTTATCGATGGGTTTTGCATTTTGGATGTCCAGAAAATAGTGTGAGTAGAATTCTTGTTTTGAAAGTGATTGGTAAGATTGCTCCCTTTGATCTACTAAATTTTTGAAGGTGAAATCATGGCGTTTAATTTTCCATTTCAAATAACCCGCCCCCATTTCTTGTGCTGTCCAATGAGGAAAAGTTAGCATTTCATATTCACCATGCTGATTAGGTTTGGCATGGGTCATCGAAAGTGCATTTCCATGAACAATGTTTAGTTCTAAGATATGTTTCAGCACTGCATAGAATTTTTCATTAATCTCTTGATAAAGCCGTTCATACTCTTGCTGCATATAATGAAATAAGCGCATTCGGCAAGCGTTGACGTTATCTTCCAATAGTTCAATCCCGTAAAGGCAATACAAAGCTCGGATAGCATAAAATTCATATTTTCGCTGATGCTTTTTGTATAGATTTTCTACTTTATCCAACTTGCGTTTCAAAATCGCGATCAAGAAATTCCCATCACCACAAGCGGGCTCTAAGTAAGTTGCTTCATCTTGTAACGGTCTTTGTTCAATAAGCTCTAGCATCGCATTGACTTCTTGCTCACGAGTAAACACTTCCCCGTGATCCGCAACACGCTGTTTTGATTTAATTTGTTTAGTCATATTTAGCTAAAGAGAGTTTTTTGACAATTTATCAACTGTCACAGATATTTACGTAACTTTCATTGAAAGTTACGCTAAATAAATTTCCGTTAGATAGCTTAGAGGAATGAATGAAAAAGAATATTTTGCGGAAAAATTACGTACAACTTTATTAGCAAAAGGTTACGACCCCAAAGCTTCTGTAATTGAACGTGAATTTAACTTACGCCATTATGGTAAACCGATCGGTTTACACGCTGTTGCTCGCTGGTTAAGAGGTGAGGGCTTACCTTCGCTTGCACGGCTTCAAACCCTTGCTGAATGGCTTGAAATTGATATTCAAGAATTAGTATCAGATGAAAAGGCCTATCAAGTTGCAAAATTAGAGAAGAAAAAAGAATCAAACAAGTATATTTGGGAAAGTGCGGCAAGTTATCAGGATCAGACGCTTTTTCAGATGTTTTTGAATTTGCCACAAGAGCAGAAAAAAGTGGTACGTGAGGTGATTATGGCGATGGATAAGGCATATCGTTCGGGGAAATAATATGAATAATAACCGCACTTTTTAAAAGTGCGGTTATTTTCATGCCTATTTTATTTAACCTGATTAATCAAAAATTGGGTTAATAGCGAAACAGGGCGACCGGTTGCGCCTTTATTTGCGCCTTGTAGCCAAGCCGTACCTGCAATGTCTAAATGTGCCCAGCGATATTTTTTCGTGAAGTTAGACAAAAATGCACCGGCAGTAATTGCGCCACCCCAGCGCCCGCCAATGTTGGCAAGATCAGCAAAAGGCGATTTAAGTTGTTCTTGATATTCTTCGCTTAATGGTAAACGCCATGCTTTGTCTGTGGTTTCTGTTGCGGCTTGGAGTAGTGCATTGGCAAGATCGTTATCTGTAGAAACCAAGCCACTATTGTGTTGACCAAGGGCAACCACACAAGCACCCGTCAAGGTTGCAACATCAATAACAAGCTCTGGTTCAAAACGCTCAACATAAGTAAGGGCATCACAAAGTACCAAGCGACCTTCCGCATCGGTGTTGAGCACTTCTACGGTTAAGCCATTCATAGTGGTGAGAATATCGCCTGGGCGATAAGCATTGCCATCAGGCAGATTTTCACAACCTGCTAAAACACCAATAACGTTTAATGGCAAGTTCAACTCTGCAATGGCTTTCATTGTGCCGAAGACAGAGGCTGCACCACACATGTCATATTTCATTTCATCCATATCAGCGGCAGGTTTAAGTGAAATACCGCCAGCATCAAAGGTTAATCCTTTGCCTACAAGTACAATTGGTTTGGCGTTTCTATCTGGTGCATTATTGAATGTCAAAATAGACATGTAAGCACGGTTTTCAGAGCCTTTTGAGACGGCAAGATAAGCATTCATTCCAAGTTTTGCCATTTCTTCTTCATCCACAACTTTCAAAGAAAGTGCGGTAGAGTTTTTTTCTGCTAAATTTTTTGCTTGTTCAGCAAGATAAGCTGGGTTGCAGATATTTGGTGGCATATTTGCGATGTCGCGTGCTGCTTTTATACCTGAGCTAATCGCATTGGCATGAGCAATGGCCTGTTGTGCTTGATCACAATCCGTATTAAAGATGAAGGATTCTAAAACAGAGGCTTCTGCTTTTTGAGATTTGAAATGATCAAATTGATAATTGGTGTGTTCAATCGTTTCAATGGCAAAGCGGATATTCCAATAAAGATCGCGATCTTTTAATTCAATTTCAGTTAAATAAGAAACAACTTCACGCGTGTTGGTTTCTTTTAGTGTTTTTAATACAGCTTGGATGATTTGTTTATATTGACGCTCCGTGAGCTCCCCTTTTTTGCCACAGCCAACGATTAACACGCGTTTGGCAGCCAGACCTTGAAGATCTCGAAGTAAAATAGTTTGGGCTAATTTGCCAGTTAGCTCACCTGATTTCACTAGATCGCTTAAATAGCCTTGGGTTAATTGATCGATTTCATTGAAACTTTTTGAAAATTTATTGTTTTCATAGATGCCTAAAACAATGCAATCAGTGGCTTGAGAAAGTGCGGTGTTTTTTGCTTGATATTTCATTTGATGTCCTTAAATTTCTGTTTAATTCAGCGAAAATAAGGTATCATACGCGACCGATTTTATCCAGTTTTCCCCCGTTTTAGATTTAGAAAAACAAACGATATAAGATGATTTTAATTCGATATTTAACGAAAGAAGTATTTAAGAGCCAAGTCGCTATTTTATTCATTTTATTGCTGATATTTTTCTCTCAGCAGTTAGTGCGCGTACTGGGATCTGCGGCTAATGGTAAAGTACCAGCTGATTTGGTATTTTCCTTGCTTGGGCTAGGTATGCCTGCTATGGCACAATTAATGTTGCCATTATGTTTGTTTATTGCGATTTTACTCACTTTTGGTCGTCTTTACGCTGAAAGTGAAATAACGGTGATGCGTGCTTGTGGTGTCGGGCAACGTGTTTTAGTGCGTGTGGCGTTAATGCTTTCATTGGTTACTGCGGGACTTGCTGCTTATAACGTCTTATGGCTTTCGCCTTGGTCAATTCAAAAACAAGCTGCAATTGTGGAAGATGCAAAAGCGAATCCAACAATGGGGGCGCTTGCTTCTGGTCAGTTTATAGCAACGAATAACAACAATTTTGTTTTATTTATTGATAGTATCAAGGGAAATCAAATTAATGACGTGTATTTGTTCCAAACTGCTCCAAAAGGACAAACGAAACCATCAGTTGTGACTGCTGAAAAAGGCGAATTAAAAGCGTTGCCAAATGGCGATCAAATTCTGAATTTACAAAATACGCAACGAGTTGAAGGCACGTCTGTTTTGCCTGATTTCCGCATTACGCATTTTGATGAATATCAAGCCTATTTAGGTCATCAGGAAACAGAAAATACGAATGATGAAGTAGCGGAATTAACGTTATCGCAACTTATCGGTTTAGATTCTCCTTCTGCGAAATCCGAATTGCATTGGCGTATTACATTAATCCTAGCTGTTCCTCTAATGGCGTTAATTGCTGTGCCATTAAGTCGTGTCAATCCTCGACAAGGTAGATTTGCCAAAATTTTACCCGCACTTTTACTCTATTTAATTTATTTTTTATTACAAAGCTCCTTTAAATCTGCGGGGGCAGCAGGAAAATTAGATGTGGCTATTTTTATGCCTCTTGTTAATATTGGCTTTTTGTTGCTTGGTATCGTGTTAAACGGTTGGGATAGCGCTGCCATGTATAAATTCCGCCATTTATTCAGTAGAAAAGGATAAGCAAAATGATGAATACCCTCGATCGTTATATTGGAAAAAGTATTCTTGGCTCAATTTTTGCCACTTTGCTTACATTGGTTGGGCTCTCTGCCATTATCAAATTTGTGGAACAATTTCGTAGCGTGGGTAAAGGTACTTATGATATTTGGCAAGCGGTGGCTTTTACTGGGTTAACCATTCCAAAAGATATTGAAACTTTCTTTCCTATGGCGGCATTGCTTGGTGCGCTAATGGCTTTGGGCAACCTTGCAAGTCGAAGCGAACTCGTTGTGATGCAAGCTGCTGGATTTTCTCGTTTTAAAATTGGTATGGCAGTGATGAAAACCGCATTACCATTAGTGTTGTTAACCATGGTGATTGGTGAGTGGGGGATTCCACAAACAGAACAGTTCGCACGTGATATGCGTGCTCGAGCACTTTCTGGTGGTTCAATGCTTTCCATGAAAAATGGGGTTTGGGCAAAAGATGGTAATAATTTTGTGTTTGTTCGACGTGTTACTGATGACGCAAAATTAAACGATATTTATATTTATACTTTTGATCAGCATCGTAATTTGACGGAGTTGAAGCATGCTAACCAAGCAAGTTATTCGGAAGATGAAAGTAAATGGACTTTACGTCAAGTGAACCATTCTATGATTAGCAAAGATGAAATCAAGACAAGTAATCGCTTATCGGAAAAATGGGAAACAAATTTAACGCCAGATAAATTAGGTGCGGTTTCTTTACGCCCTACATCACTGTCTATTTCAGGTTTGTATAATTACATTTCATTTTTACGTGAAACAGGTCAGGATGTGAGTCGCTTTGAACTCACATTCTGGCGGAAAATTTTTCAACCTGTATCTGTTGGTGTGATGATGTTATTGGCATTATCTTTTATTTTTGGATCTCTACGCAGTGTGACAGCGGGCGCTAGAATTGTAACGGGCATCTGTTTTGGCTTTTTGTTCTATGTTGTAAATGAAATTTTCGGGCAAATGAGCGTTGTTTATAACATGCCTGCTGTTTTCGGTGCGCTAATGCCAAGTTTGCTATTTGTTGTGATGATTTGGTGGTTGCTGAGTCGGAAACGGGATTAATCCAGATTGTTCAAATAATTGCGTGTTCAGAAATGGCACGCAATATTTTTATGTGTTGTTTTCAAATGGAAGAAGTTAAAAAATCAATGAAAATTGGCTTGGTATTAGAAGGTGGGGCGATGCGAGGCATGTACACCGCGGGTGTACTAGATACCTTCTTAGATAAAGATTTTTGGGTTAATGGTATCATTTCTGTTTCCGCAGGTGCATTGTTTGGTGTTAATTATCCTTCTCGGCAAAAAGGGCGTGCAATTCGTTATAACAAGAAATTTATATCAGATAAGCGTTATATCAGTTTTAAAAGTTTGGTGAGCACAGGCAATATCGTGAATAAAGATTTTGCTTTTTATGAAGTACCTTTCAAATATGATGTGTTTGATAATAAAACGTTTAAAGAATCAGATATCGATTTTTATGTAGCTGTAACTAACTTACAAACTGCGCAAGCAGAATATGTCAAATTAATAGATCCTTTGGCCCAAATGGAGGTGTTGCGTGCTACCTCCGCCATGCCTTATGTTTCTCGTCCTGTTGAGATAGACGGGATTCCTTATTTGGATGGCGCTATTGCGGATTCTATTCCTGTCGAACAAATGCAGAAGTTAGGATACGATAAAATCATTGTCATTCTTACCCGCACTTTAGATTATAGAAAATCTAAGCCAATGACTTGGATTGCCAAATGGTTTTATCGACGTTATCCACATTTTGCAGATGCCGTAAATCAGCGTTATGCCATGTATAATCAACAAGTTGAAAATGTGATTAAGTTAGCAGAAGAAGGCGATATTTTTGTTATTCGACCTTCTGTTGATTTGAAGATTAAGCGCATTGAAAAAGATCCCAATAAATTGCAGGCAATGTATGAGTTGGGTATAAAAGATATGCAATTACAGTGGAAAAACTTATTGGACTATTTAAATCGATAATAAAAAATGGATTAAACCTTTTACCGTTTAATCCATTTTTTATTTATTGTGGTAATGCACCGCTTCCCCAAGTTTGCACTTCTTCAGGGCGTTTTATCTGAAGTAAGAAACGTTTGTTTGGCTGCGCCTGTGGTTGAATTTCTTTTTCTGCTGGTGTGGAGAAAGAAATACCACCTTTTAGCAACTGTTGAACACTTCCTGTGTTAAATGCCGCACCTTTCCAGCCTAAGGTGAAGTCATAACCTGATGCAATCCAAAACTCTGTATTTTGTCGAACAAGATGACTATATTTCGGTATGATTGCAATATGCACTAAGACGCGATCACCAAGGCTGTTAAGCTCAAATTTTTTCACGGTACCCACTTCTACGCCTCGATAAAGAATTGGTGAACCTTCACTTAAATTCATTGCATCACGTGTTTCTAAAATAAATGGCGTACCATTACTAAATTTATTACGTTGTGGAGCTGTTTGAGCTAAATTGAATTGTGTTTTTGGTTTACCATTCCCAATTTCAATATCGATATAAGGTTGTAATAAGCTATCAAGGTTATCAATTCCACCTGCTGAAATTTGTGGTGAGATAATCGTAAAGTTAGAACCTTCTTTTGCAATCATATTCATATAATTTGGGTTTATTAACGCTTTTGCAGTGATGCGTTTAGATTTTGCATCAAGCTGAATACTGTCAATTTGCCCCACATCTAAACCCAAATAGCGCAGACTCATCCCTTTACTCAGATTGGTTGCATCATCTGCTGTTAAGGTGATGGCAAGCCCGATGGATTTTGCATAACTTTCATTCGCGTAAAGTGTTCGATTATTGCCCGAACCACTATTATCAAAGCTAATCGCACCTTTTAATGAACGAGCAAGTGGTGTCGCTTGAATGCTAATTCCTTTAGGTGTGATATCAATTTTTGCCGCACTTTCTACCCAAAATCGGCTTTTATCTGTCAACAAATGTTGATAGGCGGGATAAATATAAACCTCTACATCAAAGCTATTAGTTTTAGGTTTAATATTTAAAATTTTTCCCACCTCAAATTGACGATATAGTACGAGAGAGCCTTTATCAATGCTTGGTAACGTTTGGGTGTGTAAGGTTATTGTTGGCGTAAGAATATTTCCAATGATGCCATGTTCAGCATTGCTGATATTTTGATAAAGCGGATAGCTATCTTTAGCTTTTCCCTGACCTTGTTTCGTTAATACTCGTACGCCACCTTGTAACCATTTTTCTGGTGTAGCGGACTCAAAACGCAATCCGTCTAATCCAAGGCTGATATCAAAGTTAGTTGCTGCGACAAATTGTGTGTTTTCGTGAATTAAATTGCGATATTCAGATGAAATTGCTGCCTTAAATTGTACGCCATTTATATCCACTTTTTGTGAAACAATTTGTCCGATTGGCATGTTGTTATAAAACACATTTTGACCTTCACTTACACCATAATTTTCTGGTGCGGTGAGTGTTAAAACTAATGTATTAGGTGCATTGAGTAATAACTCATTTTCTTTAATGACATCAAATTGATGCTTAGTTTCACCATCTCCAGCAATAACATCAAAATATTCGCCACGAAAGAATTTTTTTGGATCTGCTAAATTACTAAGATCCGTTTTTTTATTGCGAAGTACGATTTTGCTATTCGCTTTAAATAAAGAGGCTTGATTTGGATCTATCAATAAACTGCCTTCTAAAATTTCATCGTTATTTTCAACCGCACTTATTTTAGAAAGAATCCCGATAGGATTATCTTGAGAATAAACTTCGGTCTGTCCTGCAATGAGACCAGCAGATGCAGGGATATTTACGTTGACTTCAATGCCACGTTTTGCGGCTTTTAAATTGGTATACAGCGTGAAATGACTATTTTCATCTGCTTTTGGACTGTCAGCTGGAGAGTCAAAAGAAACGGCACCTTGTACAACCGCATTTAAACTTTCTACATTTAGATTTAAGCCTGATGGGCTAATGTTGGCGTTAATGCCGCTTATGTTCCAAAAACGTGAATCTTTTTTCACAAATTGTGCATAGGCTTTATCAATCACCACATCTATTTGTACTTTATTGTCTTTATTAATGCGGTAATCGTAAATTTTTCCTACAGGTAGTTTTTTAAAATAGACGGATGCACCGATGGAAATTGAGCCTAAGTCATCAGAAATTAAGTGAATCAATAAATCTCCAGGCGAAACTTGGGCAATGGGGCCTTGTTCTTCCGCAATAAATTCATCTTCGCGATCGCCATCACCCGGTTGAAGAGTGATGTAATTGCCTGATACGAGAGAATCTAAACCTGAAATTCCTGCAAGTGAAACATTTGGTTGAACAAGCCAGAATTTTGTATTTTCACGCAAAATACTTGACGCTTCAGGATTGATATTGGCAATAACTTCCACTTTTTGCATGTTATCTGTGAAATTTACTTTTTTCACCACACCAATTTGCAAACCTTGGTAGCGAACTTGTGTTTTATCTGCAACGATACCAGAACCATTGGTAAAGGTAATCGTGATGCTTGTGCCACGTTCTTTAACAATTTGGAAGAATAAAATTGCCCCAATACATAATGCAATAAAGGGAAGTAACCAAAATGGAGAAATACGACGAGTTTTTCGTACCGCCGCTGTCATTTCTGTATGTTGATCTTTCATTGAAGAACTATTTTTCTCTGTCATAAATTTTCCAAATTAATCGACTATCAAATTGTGAGGTTGAAATCATGCTGCAAAATACGGCAGCGCCGAAGTAAAATGCGCCAGGACCAACGGTAAAGTTAATAATCTCACCGCGAGTTACAAGCGACATCATTAAGGCTAATACAAATAAATCTAGCATCGACCAGCGTCCAACGAAATGCACGATATGCAATAAACGTATTTGCCATTTTATAGAGTGTCGCCATTTAAAATGAACACAACTTAGTAAATAAAGTAAAATTGCCGCTTTACTGATTGGGACAAAAATACTCGCAAAGAATACCACGAAAGCAACAAAATAACTGCCCATGTTAACAAAAGAAATAACACCAGATATTAATGTATCTTCAGAGAGTGCTCCTGTTAAATAAATGCCTGATATGGGTAATAAATTTGCTGGGAAGAGCATAATAATTCCAGCAATTAGACTTGCCCAAGTGCGTTGTAATTTAATATTATCTGAAATATGAACAGGCGATAAACAGCGCGGACATCGTGGGTTGTTCTTTTTATCGTAATGAATCCCATTTTTTGAAAATGTATAGTTACAAGCATCACATAATTCAATGTTGTTTGCATCATAAGCTGGTTCATTTTCTGGATAAAACTCTTTCCACAATTCTTTAAGGTTTAATTTGATAAAAAGTAAGGTTGTCAAAAGTGCGGTGAAAATAAAGGGAATTAAATAAACATTAATTTCCAGTGTTGCATATTCACGCACCTTGAACATCGTCACGCCTAGCGCAACTAAATAAACATCAAACATAACCCAAGGTTTTATATAACCTAAAAAAAGCAAAACACTACGTGGTTTAATATGCAAAATTTTTGCAATCCAGAGCATAATGACTAAAATTGCAAAGGTAATTGGCATCACAACGGCACAGATAAACACCATAAAGGCAGTGTATTCATAGCCTGCCACTGACATTTTCCAAATACCTTCCCAAATAGATGCGTCAATTTTTACACCTAACAAATGAAGACTTAATAGGGGATAACCCAAGGCAAATGGCATCAAAATAAGGATCGATAAAGCAACCATAGCACAACGATGAACAGACCAACGCCCACCTGTAGCTAAATGGTGATGACAAAGTGGACATTCAGCTTGTTCATCTTTATTTAATATCAAAGGTGTTTCTACGCTAGCATCACATTCTTCGCATTTTATAATTTGAAATGATTTTTGTGTGAGGTTTGATTCTTGCACGAAAGATTATCTTTTATTCGGTTGTTAAAAACGGGGCATTTTAGCCTTGTTTAAGTATATATGGGAAGTGTTCTTGACTATTTTTGTGCAAAATTTATTCACAATGTTTTGATTCATTGTAAATTTTGTAAAAAGTGCGATAAACTAGGTCGGTTTATATTTACCCTAGGATAATTAACATGACTGATTCTCAATCTGGCGTTCAGACCACTGATGCGCAAGTAAATTCACAAAAATTAACCAATACAAAAGATATTATTGCGTATTTGGCTGAAAAATTCCCTCTTTGCTTTATTTTAGAAGGCGAAGCAAAACCATTAAAAATTGGTCTGTTCCAAGATTTAGCGGAAGCATTACAAGATGATGAGCGTGTAAGCAAAACTCAGTTGCGTCAGGCTCTTCGTCAATACACATCAAATTGGCGTTATTTACATGGCTGTCGCGAAGGCGCAGTGCGCGTAGATTTACACGGTAATCCAGCCGGAGTATTAGAAGCGGAGCATGTAGCCCATGCAGCTCAACAGCTTGCAGATGCTAAAGCGCGTGTTGCTGAAAAGCGTAAAGCCGAAGCTGCAGCGAAAAAAGCACAACAAAAACAACGCCTACGTAAACCTGCAAATAAAAATACTAAACATTTCAATAAGCCGTCATTAAGTGCGGTTGATTTTTCACAAATTTCTGTTGGTTCTGTGGTGAAAGTGAAAGCTGGCGATCATGCGAAAAAAGCAACAGTAGTGGAAGTGCTAAAAGATTCAGCACGTGTTGAGCTTGAAAACGGTTTGGTTATGAGCGTAGCTGCAGATCGTTTATTTGCATAATGATTTAATTCTACTCGGGAAAGGTTATGAGATCTAATATTTCAAAAAATGTGATTACTAGCGCATTGTTATCGGCATTGTTAATCGGCTCTGTGCCTGCTTTTGCTGTGCAGCCTAAATTAAAACTGAGCGATATTACTATTCCAACAGCAAGCGAAGAGAATCAGTTGGCGACTAAGCGTGCAACGACTCGATTAACCCAATCGCATTATCGAAAGATCTCATTAGATGATGATTTTTCTGAGAAGATTTTTGATCGTTATATTAAAAATATTGATTTTAGCCATAACACCTTTTTGCAATCTGATGTAGATGAACTTCGTCAAAAATATGGTGCTAAGTTGGATGACCAGTTAAATCAAGGTGATCTTTCTGCTGCTTTTGATATTTATGATGTAATGATGAAGCGTCGTTATGAACGCTATGCTTATGCGTTGTTTTTATTAGATAAAGAGCCTAATTTGAATGGCCAGGATCAAATTGAAATTGATCGTGAAAAAGCGGCATTTCCGAAAAACGAAGAGGAAGCCAACAAACTTTGGGAAGAACGAGTAAAAAATGACATTATCAATCTTAAATTAAAAGATAAAAAATGGTCAGAAATTAAGTCAAAACTCACCAAACGTTATAATTTGGCCATTCGCCGTTTAACTCAAACTAAGGCAGATGATATTCTTCAAACTTATTTAAATGCATTTGCTCGCGAAATTGATCCACATACAAGCTATCTTGCACCAAGAACCGCGAAAAGTTTTAATGAAAGCATGAATCTTTCTCTTGAGGGGATTGGGGCAACGTTACAATCAGAAGATGATGAAACAAGCATCAAGTCGCTTGTTCCTGGCGCACCAGCTGAAAAAAGCAAAAAATTACATCCTGGAGATAAAATTATTGGTGTGGGGCAAGCAACAGGCGAGATTGAAGATATCGTTGGCTGGCGTTTAGAAGATATTGTTGAGAAAATTAAGGGTAAAAAAGGCACAAAAGTGCGGTTGGAAATTGAACCGTCTAAAGGTGGAAAATCCCGCATTATTACTTTAGTACGTGATAAAGTTCGTATTGAAGATCAAGCTGCAAAATTAACCATGAATAAAATTGATGGTAAAAATATTGCAGTGATTAAAATTCCTGGTTTTTATATCGGTTTAACAAGTGATGTAAAAAAATTACTCACTAATATAGAAAATCAAAAGGCGGATGCTTTAATTGTTGATTTGCGTGAGAACGGTGGTGGCGCATTAACAGAGGCCGTTGCATTAAGTGGTCTGTTTATTACAGATGGGCCTGTAGTTCAGGTAAGGGATGCTTATCAGCGTATTCGGGTACATGAAGATGATGATTCAGCACAGCAATATAAAGGGCCTTTATTGGTGATGATTAATCGTTATAGTGCATCAGCATCTGAGATTTTTGCTGCCGCAATGCAAGATTACAATCGTGGTATTATCATTGGTCAGAATACTTTTGGTAAAGGTACGGTTCAGCAAAGTCGCTCATTAAATTTTACCTATGATTTAGATCAAACACCATTAGGTTTATTACAGTATACGATTCAAAAGTTCTATCGTATTAATGGTGGTTCAACTCAGTTAAAAGGAGTTGCTGCAGATATTAATTTCCCTGAAATTATCGATGCGAAAGAGTACGGTGAAGATAAGGAAGATAATGCATTGCCATGGGATAAAATTCCATCTGCAACTTATACTGAAGTTGGCAATGCTCGCAAAGATGTTGATGTATTAAATAAAAAGCATCTTGAGCGTATTGCTAAAGATCCTGAATTTATTGCATTGAATGAAGATTTAAAAATTCGTAATGAGCGCCGTGATCGAAAATTCTTATCATTGAATTATCAAACGCGTAAAGCTGAAAATGACAAAGATGATGCAAGACGTTTAAAAGATATTAATGAGCGTTTTAAACGCGAAGGTAAAAAAGCATTAAATGATATTGATGATTTACCGAAAGATTATGAAGCGCCAGATTTCTTCTTAAAAGAAGCAGAAAAAATGGCTGCGGATTTTGTTATGTTGAATTCAACTGAGCAAGATGTTAGCAAAGAAACTCAGAAACTAACAGAAACAGTAGAAGAGAAAAAATAAAATTATTTTAACCGCACTTTGTTTTAGAACTTAAATAAAGTGCGGTTGTTTTAGGGAATGTTTAAGGAATGGCTATGTTTAAAAGCACTGCAAAGCTCTCAGTATTTGCGTTGTCATTGTCAATGATGACTTCAGGATGCGCTTTAGCAGATTTTGTAAAAAATGGACAATCGGCGCAACTTCATGGCGTTGATGTTTCGCATTTATCTCCAGAAGAAAAACAAAAGCTTGAAGAGGAAATTAAATTAGATCAAGCCCGCTTAGCACAGGAAAAGCAAGCAATTTTAGAAATGTCGCTAACCCATGAAATAGGTGAGCATGCTTTACAGTTTAAGCCTTTGTTAGCTCGTTTATATGCAGAACGTAAATATGCACCATTATGGAAAGATAATGCAGCGGCTCGCCAATTGTTACAGGGGTATGCCGCGATGGTGGCTAGCGGTATTTCTAAACGTTCAGCAAAATCCTTAGAATCCTTTGAGTTGATCGAACAACAAGGTGGATTAGCTTATGATGTTTTATTGAGCGATATATTGCTAGATTATTTGTATTATACTCAAAATGTAGGCGTGCAAGCTCAACGTTGGTTGTATTCATCTAGCACTTATCAAGTTCAACAACCTGCAGATGAGCATATTCAACGTTGGTTAAGTGCGGTAGAAAATGGTCAACTTTTAGGTTTTGTACAAAGTTTATCGGGCGATAATCACTTATATCATCAAACTGTTAAAGCCTTATCATCAATGGTATCTGCATCAGGACTGTCAGAAGTAGGTAAAAAGCTTGCTATTAATGCGCAACGTTTACGGGTGATTCCTGATTTTCATAATGGTATTTTCGTGAATATTCCAAGTTATAAATTGCAGTATTATCGCGATGGTAATTTAACTTTGGAATCTCGTGTTATTGTTGGTAAGGATGAACGCCGTACACCTGTGATGTATAGTAAATTAAGTAGTGTTGTTGTTAATCCACCTTGGAATGCGCCTACTCGTTTAATTAATGAAGATTTATTACCAAAAATGAAAGCGGATCCAAGTTATATTGCAGCTCATAATTATTCTATTTTGGATAGTGCTGGAAATGTGATTGATCCTTATTCGATAAATTGGGCATCTATTGGTAATAAATTCCCTTATCGAGTTCGACAAGCCGCTGGCGATAGTGCACTGGGTAATTATAAATTTAATATGCCAAGCTCAGATGCCATTTATTTGCATGACACGCCAAATCATGGGCTGTTTAGCCGTAAAGATCGCGCATTAAGTTCTGGTTGCGTACGTGTGGAAAAATCCGATCAACTTGCTAGTATTTTATTGAAAGAAGCAGGGTGGTCTGATGAACGTAAAAAGAATGTTTTAGAGAGTAAAAAAACGGTTTCTGCCCCAATTCGTTCGGAAAACCCTGTGTTTATATACTATGTTACATCCTGGGTTGATGAAGGAAAAATTCAAGTATTGCCAGATATTTATAAATATGATGGATTGATGAATTTCAGTGGAATTAACTGGAATGTCGTCAAAAAATATCTCTAATAATCCATCAAAAAATAGAAAGGAGAGAGGATGAACAAGGTTGATAAACAGAAACGTAAGTGGCTGTCGCTCGGTGGCATTGTTTTAGGTGCATCAGTTGTACCAAATTCTGTATTTGCAATGGTTTCAACACCTAAGCCTCGTATTTTGACTTTCCGTAACATTAATACGGGAGAGCGATTAAGTGGAGAGTTTTCTGCTCAAAAAGGTTTCGCAAGTGCCACATTAAAAAAATTAGACCATTTTATGCGCGATAAACGAACAAACCAAGTTTGTAAAATGGATCCAAATCTGTTCCACAAGTTTTATAACATTCAAAATAATTTAGGGTTACGTAATGCTGAAATTGAAGTAATTTGTGGGTATCGTTCTGCTGCAACTAATGCAATGCGTCATCGTCAAAGTAGCGGAGTAGCAAGTAATAGTTATCATATTAAAGGTAAGGCCATTGATTTTCGTATTGCAGGTGTGCCTTTGGCTAAAGTAAAAGCTGCTGCAGAAAATCTGAGTAATGGTGGGGTAGGATATTATCCGACAAGTAATTTTATTCATGTGGATACTGGCCCAATTAGAACCTGGAAAGGGGTATAAAATAAATTTAAAATTGACCGCACTTTTGTGCGGTTTTTCATTAGAAAATACTATGCTATTTGACAGTCATCTTCATTTGGATCAACTCTCTGATGATAATATTCAGAAAACACTTGGTGATTCAAAGATTACAGGTATGCTTGCAGTAAGTACGAATCTAAAAAGTGCTAAAAAGCTATTGAATTTAAAACAGGCTTATCCCGAGAAACTTTATATTGCTGCAGGTTTTCATCCTGAACAGTCCTTGCTGAATTTAGAAGAGCAAGATGAATTATTTCAATGGATTGATGAACATCATTCATCGATTTCTGCGATTGGCGAGGTGGGGTTGCCACATTATTCTAAACGTGAAAATTCAAATGTGGATTACGCACCTTACATTGAATTACTAGAACGATTTATTCTGATAGCGAAAAAATGGGGTTTTCCGTTAAATTTACATATTGTGCATAATGATGTAGATATTGCCCTTGAATTATTGCAGAAACATAATATCCAACGAGTTCATTTTCATTGGTTTAAGACAGATGAAAAATCTTTTCAGAAATTTTTATCTACACCATATTTTGCGAGTCTAACACCTGATATTTTATGGAATTATAAAACGCAATATGTTGCTCAACATTTGTCGTTAAACCGTTTGATGATTGAAACGGATAGTCCCTGGCCACACGAAGGATTTGAAAGTGCGGTAATTTCTGAGCAATTATTTGCCGTAGTAAAGAAAGTAGCTGAATTAAAATCTTTGCCGTTAGATTATGTTCAAGAGCAAATGCTTTTGAACACTCAACAATTTTATCGATTATAAGGAGCAAACATGAATATCGAAATTATCCCAGTCACCGCATTTCAACAAAACTGTTCTTTGATTTGGGATGACGAGAAAAATGCATCAATTATTGACCCAGGTGGCGAAGCCGAACGCTTAATTCAACGTATTGAAGAACAGGATTTAAATCTCAAAGTGATTTTACTTACCCATGGTCATTTAGATCATGTTGGCGCAGCCATGCAGTTGAAACAACATTTTGGCGTCGAAATTTGGGGCTCTCATGAAGAAGATAAATTTTTATTTGAGAGTTTGCCAGAACAAGCACAACGCTTTGGTTTACCAAATATTGAAGCCTTTTTACCTGATCGTTGGTTTAATCAAGAAGGCGAAATTTTAAAATTAGATGGCTTTAATTTCGAGATTTTACATTTACCAGGGCACACACCTGGACATATCGGTTTTATTGAACATGAGAAAAAGGTGGCGTTTACAGGCGATGTATTATTTCAAGGAGGAATTGGTCGTACTGATTTCCCTCGTGGTGATTATGAAACATTGATTTCTTCAATTCGAACAAAACTATTACCGTTGAATGACGATCTTATTATTATTGCTGGGCATGGGCCTTATACAACCATTGGCCGAGAAAAACAGACAAACCCATTTTTAAATCGTTAAAAGTGCGGTGAATTTTTTTATGGTATTTTGAACTAATTGTCCGAGGGGGAGTCTTAAGCATACCTCTGGCAAATTTTATAATAGGAGTTTATATGAAATCTTTAAAATCTCTTTTAAGTGTTACTGCACTTACCCTTGCTATTTCAGGTTCTGCATTAGCAAATGAAAATCCATTGGCTACATTAAAAGATGTGGCGAAAGATAATGTTAAAACAACCGTGTCAGAAAATGTGAAATCAGTAAAAGATTTTGCGTCAGCTGAGAAAGGAAATGTTTTAGAAAAAGTTTCTTCAACAAAGGAAAAAGCGACTGAAGGCGTTTCTTCTATGAAAGAAAAAATGGCTGTAGAGAAAGAAAAAATTGATTCAGTAAAAGATAAAGCAAAATCATTAAAAGATTCTTCATCCGAAGATAGCCACAACGCTTTAAAACACAAAGCCGCGGAGAAAGTTAAAGAGACGAAAGGAAAAGCAGCAGAAAAAATGAATAGTGCAAAAGATAAAGTTAAGTCTGTTGCCGATTCATCTAAGATCGATATTAACAAAGCGGATGCTAAAACATTACAACAGCTTTCTGGTATCGGTGAGAAAAAAGCGCAAGCAATCATCGACTATCGTAATAAGGTTGGCAAAATTAAAGATATGGCAGAACTGTCAAAAATTGATGGTTTAGGTTCAACCACCATTGAAAAAATAGCACCATTCTTAAGTTTTTAAACAGATATTACTAGACTAAATTATAAAAGGCGGATTTTCCCGCCTTTTTCGTTATATGAGTATTTTATAGAAATCTACTAGACTAAATATTTGAATTGGCTAATAAATCTATAACAATTTCGATTTTGGGGATTATTTCTAATGAAATCCTATGTATAATGAAAAAAAGAAGTGAGACATCACTGATAATTAAGAGGTAATTATGCAGCAAAACAAGGCATTTGATGATTGGTTAGCTAGCACAGCATTAGGCGGTGCAAATCAATCTTATATAGAAGAACTTTATGAAAGCTATTTGAGTGATCCGCAGTCGGTGGAGGAAAGTTGGCGAACCACTTTTGATTCTTTACCCAAAATGACCGCACTTGAACAGCCCCATACACCAGTGCGAGATTATTTTCGTCGCTTAGCACGAGAAAATCATAATGAAGCGGTGACAGTGATAGATCCTGCTGCTGGTGCAAAATTGGTTAAAATTCTACAATTTATCAATGCCTATCGTTTTCGTGGCCATTTAGAGGCTAATTTAGATCCCCTCAATTATTATCGTTGGAAAGTATCTTCCGTCCCTGAATTAGATTATCGTCATCACGGTTTTACCGAACAAGATCTCAACGAAACCTTCAATATTAATCATTACGTTTACAAACGCGATACCATTAAGCTTGGTGAGTTAGCTCAAATGTTGAAAGAGACCTATTGCGGCTCAATTGGCTTAGAGTTTATGCATGTGCAAGATATGGCACAGAAAACTTGGCTTCAGAGCAAAATGGAAAGTGTGTTAGATAAACCGCTTTTTACATCTGAAGAACGTGTTAATTTTCTTTGTGAACTTACCGCCGCAGATGGTTTAGAGCGCTATCTAGGTGCAAAATTCCCAGGGGCGAAACGCTTTTCCTTAGAAGGAAGTGATGCGTTTATTCCATTGATGAAAGAAATTATCCGTCATGCTAGTCGCCAAGGCGTAAATGATGTGGTAATGGGAATGGCACATCGTGGGCGTTTGAATATGCTCGTGAATGTATTAGGTAAAAAGCCAGAGGATTTATTTGATGAATTTGCAGGTAAACATTCGAGTGAACGTACGGGAGATGTGAAATACCATCAAGGTTTTTCTTCTGATTTTGCAGTGGATGATAAGCGAGTTCACTTAACTTTGGCATTTAATCCATCTCATTTGGAAATTGTAAGCCCAGTAGTGGTGGGTTCTGTACGTTCAAAACAGACTCGCATTAATGATACAACGCGTAGTCAAGTTTTAGCGATTACAGTACATGGTGATTCAGCTGTAGCAGGGCAAGGCGTTGTTCAAGAAACATTGAATATGTCAAATGCTCGTGGTTATAGTGTGGGCGGTACCATTCGTATCGTGATTAATAACCAAATTGGCTTTACGACATCTAACCCGAATGACACGCGTTCCACAGAGTATTGCACCGATATCGCGAAAATGATTCAAGCGCCGATTATTCACGTTAATGGTGATGATCCTGAAGCAGTTGCTTTTGCTGCGCGTATGGCGGTGGAATATCGTAATTTATTCAAACGAGATATTTTTATTGATTTGATTTCTTACCGTCGTCATGGTCATAACGAAGCTGATGAACCATTAGCTACTCAGCCAATGATGTATAGCATCATCAAAAAGCATCCTACACCTCGTAAAGTTTATGCAGATCGCTTAGTTGCAGAAGGCGTGATGACTGAAGAACAAGTCACCGAGATGGCGAATGATTACCGCGATGCGCTAGATAATGGTGATCGAGTCGTATCTGAATGGCGAGAAATGGATACGGCAAAAATGGATTGGTTGCAATATCTCAACTATGATTGGACAGCGCCGTATGAAAGCAAGTTTTCACAGGAACGTTTTTTAACGCTTGCTAAACGTGTGTGTGAATATCCAGAAAGTTTACGTGCGCATCCTCGTGTAGAAAAAATCTATAATGATCGTAAAGCAATGTATCAAGGCGAAAAATTGCTCGACTGGGGGATGGCTGAAACCATGGCTTATGCAACCTTACTTGATGAAGGTGTTAATGTCCGTTTATCAGGTGAAGATGCAGGGCGCGGAACCTTTTTCCATCGTCATGCCGTGGTGCATAATCAAAATGATGGTACGGGGTATGTACCATTGACACATCTACATGCTAACCAAGGTCGTTTTGAAGTATGGGATTCTGTACTTTCAGAAGAGTCCGTACTTGCTTTTGAATATGGCTATGCAACAACGGATCCAAAAACTTTAACCATTTGGGAAGCTCAATTTGGCGATTTTGCTAATGGTGCACAAATTGTTATCGACCAATTTATTAGCTCCGGCGAACAAAAATGGGGCAGAATGTGTGGTTTAGTTATGTTATTGCCTCATGGCTATGAGGGACAAGGCCCAGAACATTCTTCCGCACGTCTTGAACGTTATTTGCAACTTTGTGCTGAACAAAATATGCAAGTCTGCGTGCCATCAACGCCAGCACAGGTGTATCACATGTTGCGCCGTCAGTCGTTACGTAAAATGCGCCGTCCATTGATTGCCATTTCTCCAAAATCTCTGCTACGCCATCCATTGGCTGTATCCAGTTTAGATGAGTTGATTAATGGGGCTTTCCAAACGGTAATTGGAGAAATTGACGAGCTTGCTCCTAAAGATGTAAAACGTGTGGTAATGTGTTCAGGTAAAGTTTATTACGATTTACTTGAACAACGTCGTGCCAATAATCAAAAAGATGTGGCGATTATTCGCATCGAGCAACTTTATCCATTCCCGCATGAGGATGTGAAGAAAGCGCTTGAGCCTTATGCGCACGTGACTGATTATGTATGGTGCCAAGAAGAACCTCTTAACCAAGGGGCTTGGTATTGCAGCAAACATAATTTTGAATCAGCAATTCCAGAATCCGTTAAACTCAAATATGCAGGGCGTCCAGCTTCGGCTTCACCTGCTGTGGGTTATATGTCGCTTCACACTAAACAGCAAAAGCAGTTAGTGGAAGATGCGTTAACCCTATAAAGTGCGGTTAAAAATTAAGATATTTTTATAAATTTACAGGTGTACTTGTTGCATCGTGGATAAAAAGTAAAAGAGTAATTCTGTGCAATAAGTTGCACTTTAAGAGATAAGGAAAATAAAATGACTATTGAAATTCTTGTTCCAGACCTACCTGAATCAGTTGCGGATGCAACCGTTGCTACTTGGCATAAAAAAGTAGGCGATACTGTGAAACGTGATGAAGTTATTGTAGAAATTGAAACGGATAAAGTCGTGCTAGAAGTACCCGCACTTTCTGATGGTGTACTGGCAGAAGTTGTTCAAGCTGAGGGCGAAACTGTGGTGAGTAAACAGCTGCTAGGAAAAATTTCTACGGCTCAAGAAGGGGATGTCAGTTCCGCGACGTTAAAAGCAACGAATGAACCTACACCATCTGATCGTCAACATGCAGCGATTGAAAATAGTCATAATCATAATGCGGATCAAGGCCCTGCGATTCGCCGTTTATTGGCAGAACATGATTTACAAGCAGATCAAATTCAAGGTTCGGGTGTTGGCGGTCGTTTAACACGTGAAGATATTGAACGTGAAATCGCAAAACGACAAGCACTGCAAGCGAAACAAGAAGTTGCCACTGAGCAAAATACAATTAGTACGGTAGCTTATAGTGCACGTTCTGAAAAACGTGTGCCAATGACCCGTTTGCGTAAACGTATTGCTGAACGTTTACTTGAAGCCAAAAATAGTACAGCAATGCTTACTACTTTCAATGAAGTGGATATGCAGCCGATAATGACTTTGCGTAAAACCTACGGCGAAAAATTTGAAAAACAGCATGGTGTTCGTTTAGGATTTATGTCTTTTTATATCAAAGCGGTTGTGGAAGCATTAAAACGTTATCCTGAGGTTAATGCTTCTATTGATGGTGATGATGTTGTTTACCATAACTATTTTGATATTAGTATTGCGGTTTCCACTCCACGTGGATTAGTCACCCCAGTGCTTCGCGATTGCGATAAGCTCAGTATGGCAGAGATCGAAAAACAAATTAAAGCATTAGCTGAAAAAGGTCGTGATGGCAAATTGACTGTAGAAGATCTTACTGGGGGTAATTTTACTATCACAAATGGCGGTGTATTTGGTTCTCTTATGTCCACTCCAATTATTAATCCACCACAAAGTGCGATTTTAGGAATGCATGCAATTAAAGAACGTCCTATTGCGCTTAATGGTCAAGTTGTGATTCGTCCGATGATGTACCTTGCTTTATCTTACGATCATCGCTTAATTGATGGCCGTGAATCTGTTGGTTTCTTGGTAACGATTAAAGAATTATTGGAAGACCCAACAAGATTATTATTGGAAATTTAGTTTTTATAAAAACGTTAAATACAGATATGCGTTATACTTTATTTAAATTCAACTTTGGTTGTATGAAATTTTGGTGTGACGCATATTTTTTGCGTTTTTATGATAGAATGCCTATCCAAAAATATTTATTTTCTTAACCGCACTTTGTGAGCAATATTTATGACTACACAACTTGATTTAATAAAATCTTCTATCAAATCAATTCCTAACTATCCAAAAGAAGGGATTATCTTTCGTGACATTACCAGCCTTTTAGAAGTTCCAGCAGCTTTTAAAGCAACGGTTGATCTTATTGTGGAACAATATCGCGACAAAGGAATCACCAAAGTGCTTGGAACTGAATCTCGTGGTTTTATTTTTGGCGCACCCGTTGCCTTAGCACTAGGTTTACCTTTCGAATTAGTACGTAAACCTAAAAAATTACCACGTGAAACCATTTCTCAATCTTATCAATTAGAATATGGTCAAGATACTTTGGAAATGCACGTTGATGCAATTTCAGAAGGTGATAATGTTTTAATCATTGATGATTTATTAGCAACAGGTGGCACCGTTGAAGCAACGGTAAAATTAGTGCAACGTTTAGGTGGAGTGGTAAAACACGCTGCATTTGTGATTAATTTACCTGAATTAGGTGGCGAAAAACGCTTAAATAATTTGGGTATTGATTGCTATACACTCGTCAATTTTGAAGGTCATTAATTAAGGATTCGATGAGCTATCAAGTCTTAGCCAGAAAGTGGCGACCAAAAACATTTGCTGATGTCGTTGGGCAAGAACACATTATCACGGCATTAGCAAATGGATTAAAAGATAATCGACTACATCACTCTTACCTCTTTTCAGGCACCCGTGGTGTAGGGAAAACCTCTATTGCCCGATTATTTGCAAAAGGATTAAATTGCGTACATGGTGTAACCGCAACACCCTGCGGTGAATGTGAAAATTGTAAAGCGATTGAGCAAGGCAATTTCATTGATTTAATCGAAATTGATGCGGCATCACGCACAAAAGTTGAAGACACGCGCGAATTATTGGATAACGTGCAATATAAACCTGTTGTCGGAAGATTTAAGGTTTACTTAATCGATGAAGTCCATATGCTATCTCGTCATTCATTTAATGCATTGCTCAAGACGTTGGAAGAACCACCAGAATATGTAAAATTCTTACTTGCGACAACGGATCCACAAAAATTACCTGTAACTATTCTTTCTCGATGTTTACAATTTCATCTCAAAGCATTAGATGAAACCCAAATCTCCCAGCATCTTGCCCATATTCTGACGCAAGAAAATATTCCTTTTGAAGAGCCTGCATTAATTAAACTTGCAAAAGCGGCGCAAGGAAGTATTCGTGATAGCTTAAGTTTAACCGATCAAGCCATTGCTATGGGTGACCGACAAGTTACGAATAATGTTGTAAGCAATATGTTAGGGTTGCTTGATGATAACTGTTCTATTGACATTTTGTACGCTTTACACCAGGGTAATGGTGAACTATTAATGCGAACACTGCAAAAAGTTGCAGATGCGGCAGGTGATTGGGATAAATTACTTGGTGAATGTGCAGAAAAATTACATCAAATTGCACTCATGCAACTTCTTCCACAAAAATCTTCAGATGACAATGAACATTTTTCATTTTTAGCCAAACATATCTCTCCAGAAGATGTTCAGTTTTTTTATCAAGTGATTGTTTCTGGTAGAAAAGACTTATCAAATGCGCCAAACCGTCGAATTGGCACAGAAATGACATTATTGAGGGCATTGGCATTCCACCCAAAGTTCCTTACGGCAGTACAAAAGGCTAACACTACAATTATTCCACCGCCATCAACTCCAAGTGCGGTTGAAAATGCAGGTAATTATGTCAATGTGCCAGTACTGTCGCAAAGTATCAAATCAGCTTATTCTCAAGCAAAATCAAATAAAACAGGCATTCCAAATTTGGCAAGTTTTTCAGCTTTAGATGCGCTTGAACATTTAACACAACTCGAAAACCAAGAACGTCAAGAACACAAAGCCGAATCATTAGCTGCAGTAAGTGAGACTTTACATCACATCCAAGAACTAGACGAAGAAAAATCGAATAAAAAAATGACCGCACTTCCTGTGCGCGAAATGTCTGCACCAAAATTAAAAAATGAAAAACTTTCCTCTTTTTCTCCTCAAATAGCTAGTATGGCTAAAGACGTAGCTATTGTTGAAAATTCTATGGAGGATAATGCCGAAATAATGCAGGAAGAACGGGAGATTTTAGATGCAGAGACTTATCGTTGGGAATGGAGTAATCCAGAGCTTGCTAAAGCCGATACAGGCGTTCGTCCTTCCGATATAAAACAGGCTATTTTGAAAGATATTACGCCTGAATTACGTTTAAAAATCATTACCCAAACTCAACAACAAGATGAGTGGGCTGATATAGTGGAACGTTCAGGGGTAACCGGATTTAGCAAAGAATTAGCGTTAAATTGTTTCTTGCAAAGTAAAACTGATGATGAAATCAATCTTGGATTACATTCAGAAAAATCCCATCTACGCCAAGAGAGAAGTATCAAGCATTTAACTGAAGCATTGAGTAAACTTCAAGGCAAGGCTATTCATGTAAAAATTAACATTGATGACAGCTCTGTCACCACGCCGATGGAATATCGCCGTAATATTTATCAAACCTTACGGGAGCAAGCGAGAGCCGCACTTCAACAAGACAATAAAATTCTACTTTTACAGAAAGAGTTTGATGCTAAACTAGACGTAGAGAGTATTCGTCCAGTTTAGCTATAGCTTGATCTTTATTTATTCAGAACGCATTATCCACGTACAGTATAGTCCCCCTCACAAACCCATTTATAACTTGTTAATGCTTCTAATCCCATTGGGCCACGAGCGTGAAGTTTTTGGGTACTCACGGCAACTTCTGCACCTAATCCAAATTGTCCGCCATCAGTAAATCGTGTGCTTGCATTCACATAAACGGCAGCAGCATCGACCCGATTGATAAATTGACGTGCGAGGTTTTGTGAGGAAGTTAAAATACTTTCAGAATGTTGTGTACCATATTGGCGAATATGCTCAATAGCGGCATGAATATCTTCTACAACAACGACATTCAAATCCAATGATCCCCATTCTTCGCGTAATTCTTTTTCAGTCACTTCGCGGACATTCGCACCCGCTTGTTTCAATATATTAAGTGCGGTGGATTTTGCATGATATTTTACATTTTTGGATGCGAGGTGAGAGACGAGTTTGGGTAAAAATTCTTCAGCAATAGAATGTTGAACTAACAATGTCTCTAATGTGTTACAGGTGCTTGGGCGTTGTGTTTTGGCGTTATCAATAACAAAAATCGCTTTATTTTGATCCGCACTTTCTTCAACGAAAGTATGGCAAACACCCACGCCACCTACAATAACAGGAATAGTCGAATGTTGTTTACACAATTCATGTAAACCCGCACCACCACGAGGAATAATCATATCCACATAGCGATCTAGTTTTAATAATTGCATAACGAGTTCACGATTTGGATCGGTAATGGCTTGCACTGCAAATTTTGGTAAGCCAGCTTGCTCCAAAGCATTTTGTACAACTTTAATTAAAATCTTGTTAGAAAACTGTGTTTCTTTACCGCCGCGTAAAATCACTGCATTACCCGTTTTAAGGCAAAGACTTGCCACATCAATGGTCACATTTGGGCGAGCTTCATAAATTGTGCCAATAACACCGAGCGGAGTGCGTACGCGTTCGATTTTAAGTCCGCTATCCAATGTACCGCCGTCTATGATTTTTCCCACAGGATCTGCAAGAGAAATAACGTGGCGTACATCATTAGCAATGCCTTGCAAACGTTCTTGCGTGAGCAGTAGGCGATCAATCAAAGAATCTGATAATCCATTTTGTTTAGCAAGTTCAATATCTTTTGCGTTTTCAGCTAAGATAAGCGGTGCTTGTTGTTCGAGTTGTTCTGCAATAATGGATAATGCACGATTTTTTTCAGCAGTGGTGAGTTGAGCCAAGATAAATGCCGCATCTTTGGCTTGTTTACCCATTTGTTCTAACATAGTTATTTCCTTTATTGTATTTATTTCTTTTTATTTGGCAGCTTATCTTGTTCTTCCGATGTGAGTTCTTGGTAATTAAACACTGGTAACCCCCATTCGAAATGAATAGCTAAAAGGCGTAAAGTAAAGCTGCTAATAAGTGTGAGTAACACGGCAAGTGTATGTTCTACTTGAAGTGTGCTTAATGCGTAATAAGTCAGTGTGGCAAATAGCGCAATGCTGGCGTAAAGTTCTTTTTGGAACACGAGAGGAATTCGATTGCATAGCATATCGCGTAGAACCCCGCCAAAGGCACCTGTAATACAGCCTGCAATACTTACAATGGTGAGGCTATGTCCCATATCCATTGCAATTTGTGCACCAATAATGGAATACACCACTAAACCCATCGCATCGAGCACCAAGAAAATAGTGCGGAAATAGCGCATAAAATGATTGATGAATGGCGCGACATATACGGTAATCACCGCTGCACTTGCCACCATTAAAAAATATTCTGGATGCTTAACCCAGCCGAGAGGGTAATGTCCGAGTAGTACATCACGCACAGAGCCGCCACCAATGGCAGTAACGGATGCGATAATTATCACGCCAAAAATATCCATTTTTTCACGACCAGCCGCAAGTGCACCAGTCATTCCTTCAGCGGTGATACCGATGATATATAAAATACTAAGTAACATTCATGTACCTAAGTGCGGTTATAATTGGTTTCATTCTACTTTAAAATTTAATGAATTTTTAGCATAATGGCGCATTATTTTTTCAGACGTCAAAATTATGTCAGAACAATCTTCTAAATATATCGCGGCATTGCTTGCGGTATTATCGATCTCAATGGTGCTTGGCATCGATCTATTTATTTTTTCTTTGCAACCTGAAAAGCAAACAATGCCTCATTTAGGTGTAGGCGTGTTGGTTGCGCAGCTAATTTCGTTGTTGGTGTTTTATCGCGGCGAAATTTGCCCAGGACAACGTGGTCGTTTAATCAAAGTGAATCTGACTTTTGCTATTTATTGGGCGGTGTGGTTGCTGATAAGCCTATTACAGAATAATCACACGCTTACTAACGTGATGAGCGTATGTGGTCTTTCTGTCGTGTATTTTATTTGGAAACAACCAAAAACTGAAAAAATCCGTAACAGTTTTTTATTGATGGCTGCATTAATTGCGGGTTTAGGTTGCTTGAGTTATTTAATGATTTTTACCGTGCTTCCTGCAAGCGATTTTGCGGAATATAACCCGTTTGCGCAGATTTTATCTGGCGTGATTTTGGCAAATCTTGCGCTTGTTATTGCACGAAATCGTTTACAAGGTTTTATTGCATTGTTGCCCTTATCCATGATTATATTGCTGGCCTTAAATGCTTTAGCAATGTTCTTATTTTTACTTTTAAATGGCATGGAAAGTGCGGTTAATTCTGACAGTATTTTCGCTTACATCATTTATTTTATTTGCCATTTTGTGATTGCGGCTATTCTGATTCTGCATAGTTTCCAAAAGTGGAAATTATCTGCCAATAGTTTATTTATCCTATTATTTATTGCGGTTTGCTTGCCGTTATGGATGGTCTTCGCTTAATGGAAAAGCAAAATAATATTGCCTCTTTGATGTTGGTGGTAGGCTGTATTTTATTTGGCTTAGGTAGCTTGATTGTTAAGTTTGTGCCTGTCGGTGCTTATGCAATTGCTTTTTGGCGATTATTAATTGCATCGGGCATTTTCTATTTTTTAATGAAACTAAAACGCCAACCTTTTCCCAAAAGTAAAAAAGCCTTATTTTTCGCCGCACTTTCCGGGGTATTCTTAGCGTTTGATCTTGCCTTTTGGCATGAAAGTATTTATGCCGTAGGTCCAGGCATTTCAACCTTATTAAATAGCTTGCAAATTTTTTGTTTAGCTGCCATTGGTTTTGTCTTTTTTGCCGAACGTCAAAGCAAACTACAAATACTCAGCTTGTTTTTAGCCGTGCTTGGCGTAGCGTTAATTTCTGTCGAAGAATTACAGCATAATATTAACGGAATTTATGGCATTGTGATTGGTTTAATTTCAGCGGTAATGTTGGCTGGTTCTATGGTGATGGTGAAAAAAGTTCATCAAGAAGAGCCAATGGCATTATTTCCGTTGATGTTAATGATCAGTTTGAGTGGTGCCTTAGCGCTATTTATCCCCTCTTTAATTTTCAATTCAAACAATCTTTATCCAACAACATGGCAGGATTGGGGATTAGTCGTCATTTACGGTGTAGTAATGCAGTGCATTGCTTGGGGCATGATTGCTTATTCAATCCCTTTGCTTTCGCTAAGTGTTACAGGATTATTGTTACTCACGGAGCCAGTAGCTGCATTGTTGATTGATTATTTCTATTTGGATAAAGTGATTAATCTTTGTCAATGGCTTGGTGCATTGCTCACTTTATTTGCGATTTATTTAGGCTCAAAACGTTAGAAATTAATGTTCCCTCACTAACATTGAGGGAACTATGATGAATTGTGAGCTATTTACCCATAGATTTTTTAAGATTTCGGCTGGTTAGAAAGTAATACGCCAATACGGAAATCGCAACACATGCCCCCATAGTAAAGAGCATTGGTGCGGCAGTATCCATTTTCATTGACGCGACTAAACTTCCCATAATTGCGCCCACTGCAAAACGTACGCTGCCAATCAAAGAATTTGCAGTTCCCGCCATTTGAGGACATCTTTCTAAAGCTGATGCCATTGCATTTGAGGAAATCACAGGGTTTGGACCGACGAAAAAGGCAACGCCAATTGCCATTGGCCAAAATCCGAGATCTAAAAGTGCGGTTAAAATTAGCCACATTCCAGAAAGGAATTGAATTGTGAGGGCTATCCGTAACATTGTTTCTGCGCCCACTTTAGTGACAAATCGGCTATTCAAAAAGGAGGCAAAGATCATCGTAACGATATTCATCATGAAGAAGTAACCGAACTGATCAACGGGAACTCCATAAATGCCGATATAGACAATTGATCCTGCAGTAACAAAAGCAAACAACCCACCAAATCCAAAAGAGGCGGCAAACATGTAGCCGAGCACTTCTTTTTGCTTCCAAAGTAGAAGGAAATTGCGAGCAATAATATTTAAGCGCAGAGGAATACGATTTTCTTTTTTATGGGTTTCTGGAATGATGAAAAAGACTAATGCTGCGGCTAATAATCCCACAAGCGAAATAACGTAAAAAATCGCGTGCCAGTGGAAAAATTTAACGATATAACCACCAATGATTGGCGCAACTAAAGGTGCAAGCATAAATACTAACGTGATGGTGGACATCACTTTGGATAGTTGATCTTTACTAAATAAATCACGCAATAATGCGCCAGAAAGTACAACAGGTGCGGCACCAAAGAAACCTTGCACAAAACGAAGTGCGGTGAAATTTCCGACTGAATTTATTTCGGTGAGTACTAAAGCTGTGAGCGCGCCTACAATGACACCGAGCAAAATGATCGGTTTTCGTCCAAAACTATCACCAAAAGGCCCCCAGAAAAGCTGACCAAACGCCATGCCATAAGCAAAAGAGGTGAGCGTGTGTTGTACTTGTTCTGGACTCACGCCGAGATCTTTCGCAATTTCTAAGAAAGACGGCAAATACATATCTACGCCAAAAGGCGGTAGCATGGAGAGAATACCGAGTGTAAGAATAAAGATAAAAGTAGATTTTTGTTGACTCATCTTATTTCACCAAACTTTCGATTTCACTTTGAGTCAATGGGCGGTATTCGCCTTCTTCTAAGGATTCATCCAACACGACATCACCAATTTTCCAGCGATGTAATCCAACGACTTTATTCCCAAGTGCGGCAAACATACGTTTTACTTGATGATAGCGACCTTCAGAAATCGTCAGATTCACATTGTAATCATCTAAAATTTCTAATTTCGCTGGTTTAGTGGGTTCTTTTTCTCCGCGTAATAAAATGCCTTCCGCACAAGCCGCCGCATAATTTTCTTCTACGGGATCAGCTAATGTCACCAAATAGGTTTTTTCACAATGATGTTTTGGCGAAGTGATGCGATGTGACCATTGTCCATCATCGGTAAGCAATACAAGACCTGTCGTATCCACATCTAAGCGACCCGCGCTATGTAATTTCCCGGCCAAAGGGTAATCGAAAAATTGATAAATTGTTGGATAGTCGCCGTCATCATTAGAACAAACACAGCCTTGTGGCTTATGCAACATAAAATACTGGCCTTCTTCTACCCAAGTTAATAATTCATCTTCAAAATAAATTTCGTCTTCTTGTGAAATTTGAACCGAACCACTTTTGACAATTTCACCATTAATTTTTACCGCACTTTGGCGGATCGCTTTTGTTGCCTGAGAACGCGTTAATCCCGTATTTTCAGCAATAAATTTATCTAATCTCATTATGTTTTCTCTTGTTAAAATTCGCTAGGCATTGTACAGGTTTTTGCTTTTAGAACGAAACAAAAAGGGCTGCAATGCAGCCTTTATCGATTAAGCTTGATTAAACCACTTCACGTAATCGAATTGATCGTAATATTTTTTCCCATTCCAGCCAGAAAATTCAAAAAGATCTCCCACCTGATTTTGCTTCTCGAAGCCTTTTATATAATAAGCCGATTTAAAAACAGGGTAGGGCTTATGAGTAAAAATTACTTTATTTTTGAAAGGGAGTTGATCAAAAAGTTGAATGTCTTTTTCGGTCACCCCGTCTCGATCTGTCATCATAATAAAAAGATTGTCTAAATTCATTCGTGACGTGCGAAGTTGCCATTTTTCATAGGCTTCTTGCTCACTGTGATAGTGCATAAAATGAATTTCAAGATCGGCAAGTTTTCCCACTGGATAACTTTTTTCTGTTTGTACGAATGTGAGAGGTTGAGTGAGGTAGAAATCCATATTTTGTAAATAACGCAAAAAATCCTGTAGTGAGAGATAGAGGTTCACAAAAGGGGAATTAAACGGCTGGTGCAAATCATGTAAGATAAAAGCTCCCACGCAATTGGCAGAAATGACAGTCATGCCTTGGTTAGTCAATTTACATTGTAATGAACGATTGATAAAAAATCTTTGACATTTATTTACCGCACTTTTAAGTTTTTGAAATGGATTCATTTTATTATCCTCAATGATTCTCTTGTGAAAATCCTACCTTTTTTGCTGAAAAATGAAAAGTCTAGCTAATGCCTCGCATCAAAAAATTTTGTAATGATTTTGTGAAAATTTGCAGTCTGTCACAATTTTTTGAATAAAAAACCGCTATAATCGACGTAATATTTCAATCCTGTTTCAATAAAATGGAGCATTTATTATGAGTGAACAATTACGTCAAGCAGCCTTGGATTTCCACGAATTTCCAATTCCTGGAAAAATCGAAGTTACCCCAACAAAATCATTAGCAACGCAACGCGATCTGGCTTTAGCTTATTCACCAGGTGTGGCAGAGCCTTGTTTAGAAATTGAAAAAGATCCTGCAGTCTCTTACAAATATACGGCGCGTGGAAATTTAGTGGCGGTGATTTCCAATGGTACAGCGGTACTTGGTCTTGGCAATATTGGCGCGCTTGCGGGCAAACCTGTAATGGAAGGGAAGGGCGTATTGTTCAAAAAATTTGCGGGTATCAACGTATTTGATATTGAAGTGAATGAACATGATCCCGATAAACTTGTCGATATTATTGCCTCATTAGAGCCAACTTTCGGTGGGGTCAATTTAGAAGATATTAAAGCACCAGAATGTTTCTATATTGAACAAAAATTGCGTGAGAGAATGAATATTCCTGTCTTCCATGATGACCAACATGGCACGGCGATCATCAGTGCTGCTGCGATTATCAATTCTCTTCGTATTGTAGGTAAAAAAATTGAAGATGTTCGACTTGTTGCCTCTGGTGCGGGCGCTGCATCTATTGCGTGCTTGAACTTATTGCTTTCTTTAGGTATGAAACGTGAAAACATCACAGTTTGTGACTCGAAAGGCGTGGTATATAAAGGCCGTGATGACAAAATGGATCAAACCAAAAAAGATTATGCAATTGAAGATAATGGCTGGCGTAAACTTGGCGATGCGATTCCAAATGCAGATATTTTCTTAGGTTGTTCCGCAGCTGGTGCGCTTACACAAGATATGGTGAAGACCATGGCTGCACATCCAATTATTCTTGCTTTAGCTAATCCAAATCCTGAAATTACCCCGCCAGAAGCGAAAGCGGTTCGTCCTGATGCGATTGTGTGTACAGGCCGTTCTGATTATCCAAACCAAGTCAATAACGTGCTTTGTTTCCCATTTATTTTCCGTGGCGCATTAGATGTGGGCGCAACCACTATTAATGAAGAAATGAAGCGTGCGGCAGTTTATGCCATTGCTGACCTTGCGTTAGAAGAGCAAAACGAAGTTGTAACTTCTGCTTACGGTGGTGAAGGGGCGACATTTGGTGCAGATTATGTGATTCCTCGTCCATTCGATCCTCGCTTAATTGTGCGTATCGCGCCAGCGGTAGCAAAAGCCGCAATGGAATCTGGTGTGGCAACTCGTCCAATTCAAAATTGGGATGCTTATGTTGAAAAACTAACTCAGTTTGTTTACAAAACGAGCTTGTTTATGCGTCCTATTTTCAGCCAAGCAAAAGCGGCAAAACAACGCATTATTTTGGCGGAAGGAGAAGAAAATAAAGCATTGCATGCCACCCAAGAAGTGATTTCAATGGGCTTGGCAAATCCAATCTTAATTGGTCGCCGCAGTGTGATTGAAGAAAAAATTAAAAAACTTGGTTTGCGTTTAACTGCGGGTGTTGATTTTGAAATTGTGGATAACGAAGATAATCCTCGTTATGAAGAATGTTGGAAACATTACTACGAACTTACTAAACGTAAAGGCATTACACCTGCAATCGCAAAACGTGTCGTGCGTTCTAATACAACTGTGCTTGCATCTACTTTAGTGAGTCTGGGCTATGCTGATGGCTTGGTATGTGGTTTATTTGGTTCTTATGGTAAACATTTAGCATCTATTAAGGATATTATTGGGTTAAAAGATGGCGTTAAAGTTGCGGCTGCATTAAATAGTCTTGTATTACCAACAGGAAATGTATTTTTAACCGATACTCATGTAAATACTAACCCAACAGCGGAAGAGCTTACAGAGATTACGTTAATGGCAGCGGAAGAAATTCATCGTTTTGGTATTGAACCTGCTATTGCATTACTTTCTCATTCTAACTTTGGCTCATCGAATTCATTGGGGGCACCAAAAATGCGAGAAGTATTGTATATGGTCAATGAGCGCAATCCACACTTAATGATTGATGGTGAAATGCGTGGCGATTTAGCAATGAATGAAGCTCACAGAAGAGAAGTCATGCCTGATAGTCCATTAAAAGGAAGTGCAAATTTATTGGTGTTCCCTGATTTGAGCTCATCACGTATTAGTTATAGCTTATTACGCGGCACCACTACGGCAATTACCGTTGGCCCAATCTTAATGGGTATGAATAAATCTGCGCATATTCTTAATCCGAGTGCATCCGTTCGTAGAATCATTAATATGGTAGCCTATGCGGCAGTAAAGGCTCAGCAAGAGTAATGGATAAATGAAATATAAATTAGGCCCCGTTATTATTGCGGGGCCTTTTATATGAAGTGATTCTAGATTCTAAATATTTTATAAATCAAAATCGCCAAAATCCTTGGTATCTACTTTGGAATCAATTTGACCAACAAGGTAAGAACTTACTTCCACTTCTTGTGGCGCCACTTGCACATTGTCAGAAACCAACCATGCGTTAATCCATGGAATTGGGTTAGAACGCGCACCAAATGGTAATGGAAGACCAACAGCTTGCATACGGATATTGGTGATATATTCCACGTATTGCACTAAAATATCTTTGTTCAAACCGATCATAGAACCGTCTTTAAACAAATAATCCGCCCAGTCTTTTTCTTGTTCCGCTGCGGCTAAGAATAAATCATAGGCTTCTTGTTTGCATTCTTCTGCAATTTCTGCCATTTCAGGATCGTCTTGGCCTGCTGCCATGATATTTAAAATGTGCTGTGTACCAGTTAAATGTAATGCTTCATCACGTGCAATAAATTTAATGATTTTCGCATTACCTTCCATTAATTGACGTTCAGCAAAGGCAAAGGAGCAAGCGAAGGATACATAGAAACGAATGGCTTCAAGGGCGTTCACGCTCATCAAGCAAAGATAAAGTTGTTTTTTCAGGTTACGTAATGTTACAACACATTCTTTACCATCTACAGTATAAGTGCCTTCACCATATAGACTGTAAAGTTGGCTATCACGAATTAAATCATCGTAATAAGAGGAAATGTCACGTGCACGTTTAATGATTTCTTCGTTCGTCACGATGTCATCAAACACGATAGATGGATCGTTCACAATGTTACGAATAATGTGAGTGTAAGAACGAGAGTGGATGGTTTCAGAGAAGGTCCAAGTCTCGATCCAGGTTTCTAATTCAGGAATAGACACCAACGGTAATAATGCGACGTTCGGGCTACGGCCTTGAATAGAATCTAATAAGGTTTGATATTTTAAGTTACTGATGAAAATGTGTTTTTCATGCTCAGGTAACGCGGCATAGTCGATACGGTCTTGCGACACATCCACTTCTTCCGGACGCCAGAAGAAGGAAAGTTGTTTTTCAATGAGCTTTTCAAAAGTCTCATATTTTTGTTGATCGTAACGAGCAACGTTAACGTTTTGACCAAAGAACATAGGCTCTTTTAATTGGTCATTTTTGGTTTGTGAGAAAGTGGTGTATGCCATTTTGGGTCTCCATATCGTAGGGTGGGCTTTAGCCCACCATTTTAATAAGAAAGTTTTGGTGGGCTAAAGCCCACCCTACAAGAATAGAAAGCAATGTCTAATTTAAATCTTACACGCCCCACCAGCACAGCCATCATCAAGATCTTCTTGAGCATCTTCAGCGCCATCGCGAGTGTTTTGATAGTAAAGAGTTTTTAGACCATATTTATAAGCGGTTAAAAGATCTTTTAACAACACTTTCATTGGTACTTTACCGTCTTCAAAACGTTTTGGATCGTAGTTGGTGTTGGCGGAGATCGCTTGGTCTACGAATTTTTGCATAATACCGACTAAATGTAAGTAGCCGTCATTGCTTGGAATATCCCAAAGTAATTCATAGTTGTCGCTTAAGTTTTCGTATTCAGGTACAACTTGTTTTAGGATGCCATCTTTTGACGCTTTAATACTTACATGGCCACGCGGTGGCTCAATACCATTAGTCGCATTGGAAATTTGCGATGAGGTTTCTGATGGCATTAAGGCAGTTAAGGTTGAGTTACGTAAACCAAATTCTTGGATATCTTTACGTAAGCTTTCCCAATCATAATGTAACGGCTCTTGGGTTAAGGCATCTAAATCTTTCTTATAGGTATCAATAGGTAAAATGCCTTTTGCATAAGTGGTTTCATTGAAGTATTCGCAAGCACCTTGCTCTTTTGCTAAGTTCATAGAGGCTTTCAATAAATAGTATTGAATGGCTTCAAAAGTACGGTGAGTTAAATCATTAGCTGAACCATCAGAATAACGAACACTATTTTTTGCAAGATAATAAGCATAGTTAATTACACCGATACCTAATGAACGACGAGCAAGTGAACTACGTTTTGCCGCCACCACAGGGTAATCTTGATAATCTAATAATGCATCAAGTGAACGCACTGCAAGATCGGCAAGTTCTTCTAATTCATCTAAGTTTTCAATCTTACCTAAGTTAAATGCGGAAAGGGTACAAAGTGCGATTTCTCCATTTTCATCATTAATGTGCTGAAGTGGCTTCGTTGGTAACGCGATTTCTAAACATAAGTTAGATTGGCGAACTGGTGCCACTTGTGGATCAAACGGCGAGTGAGTATTACAGTGGTCTACGTTTTGAATGTAGATACGGCCTGTTGATGCACGTTCTTGCATTAATAAAGAGAAAATCTCAACGGCTTTGACAGTACGTTTGCGGATAGTTGGATCTTGTTCGTATTTTACGTAAAGTTCTTCAAATTTGTCTTGATCCGCAAAGAATGCTTCATAAAGTCCAGGTACATCTGATGGACTGAATAAAGTAATCTCGCCGCCTTTAATTAAGCGTTGATACATTAATTTGTTTAATTGGACGCCATAATCCATATGACGAACACGGTTGTCTTCTACACCACGGTTATTTTTTAACACAAGTAAGCTTTCTGCTTCTAAGTGCCAAATTGGGTAATAAAGTGTCGCAGCACCGCCACGAACGCCACCCTGTGAGCAAGATTTTACTGCAGTTTGGAAATATTTATAGAATGGAATACAACCCGTATGGAATGCTTCACCGCCACGAATCTCACTGCCTAGTGCACGAATTGCACCTGCATTAATACCAATCCCCGCACGTTGTGAAACATATTTCACAATAGCTGATGCCGTTGCATTGATTGAATCTAAGCTGTCATCACATTCAATTAATACGCAAGAGCTGAATTGACGAGTTGGTGTACGCACTCCTGCCATAATTGGCGTTGGTAAGGAAATTTTGAAGGTGGATGTTGCATCGTAGAAACGTTTTACATAATCCAAACGCGTTTCTTTTGGATATTTAGAGAATAAACTAGCGGCAACGAGTAAATAGAGGAATTGTGCTGATTCGTAGATTTCACCCGTCACACGGTTTTGGACTAAATACTTACCTTCTAATTGTTTTACGGCTGCATAAGAGAACGTCATATCACGCCAATGGTCTATGAATTCATCCATTGTGTCCCATTCTTCACGAGTGTAATCATCCAATAACGCATGATCATATTTGCCCATACGTACTAATTTTTTGACGTGATCGTATAAACGAGGGGGATCAAAATGACCGTAGGCTTTTTTACGTAAATGGAAAATCGCTAAGCGAGCGGCTAAAAATTGATAATCAGGCGTATCTTTGCTGATTAAATCTGCGGCTGCTTTAATAATGGTTTCGTGAATGTCTGAAGTGCGAATGCCTTCATAAAATTGAATGTGTGAGCGAAGCTCAACTTGGGAAACAGACACATTGTCTAGACCTTCTGCTGCCCATGTAATAACACGGTGGATTTTATCAAGATTGATTTGTTCCTGCGTGCCATCACGCTTGGTTACCATTAAGCTTTTATTCATTGTACGACCCTTGTTATTATGCGATGTTAAACACAAGATATAGTGTTTGTAATAAAATCACGCACAAGGTAATGTGTTTTTTGCTTGAGATCAAGCAATAAATTTTTTGCTTGAATTATTGACAATAGGTAACTTATTTAAAAATAAATGGTTTTTTCGAAAGAGCAAAAAATCAAATTTTTTACTTGTAAAAATGAGAAAAGTGCGGTTGAAATTCGTTGAATTTTTACCGCACTTTGAAGATTAGTTGAGATATTTGAAAACTTTAATTACTTTTTTTACGCCACTGATTTTGCTCGCAATATCTGCGGCCGCATCGGCTTGGGCGTGAGTCACTGTACCGAGTAGGAAAACTTCGCCATTTTCGCTAATAACTTTAACATCGGTTGCTTTAACTCGACCATCGACTAACATTTTTGATTTGACTTGAGTGGTAATCCAACTGTCTTTGCTGATTTGTGCAAAAGAGATTTTCGGGCCAACAGTCAGCTCGTTATAAATGTCATTGACACCTTCAACGCCTTTTGCAAGATCTGCGGCTGTTTCTTTTACACCACTATTGGGAACTTGACCGATTAAAAGTACTCGACCATTGTAAGACACTGCATTTACACGACCTTCAGTTTTGATTTGAGCATCTTTTTCAACGGCATTTTCTACTTTGAATTCGAGTGTTTCGTCATCTACTTGTGTGCCAGCTGTTCTAGGATCTGTACCTACTTTAGCTGCTGCGGCGCCACCACCAAGAGCTGCAACGATACAGCCTTGTAAAAAGAGTGTTGTGCTAAGCACGATAGCCAGTTTTTTTAACGGGGATAATGTCATAATTAACTCCTTTTGAGATTAAATTACTGCTAGTTTGAAATTGATTTATTGTGCTGTCAAGCACCTGGGAACAACGTATGGTCAACTAATTCACAAAGGGCATTGATAACAAAAAGATGGTTTTCTAAGACCCGACTTTCTTTGGTTGCTGGAATCGATATTTCTAAATCACTATCAGCTAAAATTCCTTGAATTGCATCGTTATTAGAGCCAGTGAGTGCGATGATATTAATTTCTTTATTTACTGCATGAGAAATAGTGTTTAGTACAATTTTTTCTGTTCCCAAAGGTGCAAAAGCAATAAGTAAGTCACCTGGTTTGGCAACGGCATTAAATTGATGACAATACAATTCCTCAGGCGAGTGTTCAAAAACAAGAGAAGAACCCACCGCACTTTCTAAACTTAAGAGCACAGAGGGAAAGCTCGGTCTTGCTAAATCGTATCGATTAAGTAAGTTAGATACGAGAAATTGCGCATTGGCATAAGAGCGCGATACACCACAAGCGATCACTTTATTGCCACCTAGCAAACATTGCATCACCATTTGGGTAGCGTTAGCAATATTTTCCGAAAGCATACTAGATGCAGCAATTTGAATTTGAATACTTTCGCTATAAATATCTTTTACTTTTTGTAACATTATAAAAAGCCATTAATCGAGAAAATTAGGAATCCATTGAATATCTTGGGGCGTTTTGCCAAAGGCGATTAAATCAAAACGACAATCGGCGTCTTCTAAACTCATGTTTTGTTTCATTAGCCATAAGTTTGCCGCATCTAACCATTTTTGTTGTTTTTGCCAATCTACGCTTTCTATTGCTGAGCCAAAGGCATGATTAGAACGCTGGCGAACTTCAACAAAAACGATGGTTCCTTTGTCATTCATAATAAGATCAAGTTCGCCGCATTTGAAATTTTGATTAGCCGCAATAAATTTTAAGCCTTTTGATTCTAAAAAAAGGCGAGCTTGATGCTCAAAGCTCGCCCCTTGTTGACGTTTTAAAGAAAACATTAGTTTGCGACCGGTACAACTGCACCATTTTGATATTGATACCAAGTCATATCGCGTTCAACATTACAATTTGTACCCGCACTTAAAATGCCGGTTAAACCACTTAAGCGATATCCTGGTACTTGGCGCAATTCATTAAATTGGTTGATGAGTAACCAAGCATCTGCACCCATTGCATATAAACGCATTAATTGATATTCACCGCCAGTTGTTTTAGCGAGTTTTTGATATTGTGGTGAATTGGTTTCTTTAAAAAATGGAATATCACTAAATTGAACACCATTCATTTGAGCGACAAACTCTGGATTGTTGCTTGTGGCATTGGAGCTTGAGCGTGAGCTCGCATAAATACGTAAATTTGGTGCACTATTCGTTAAATAGCCTTTCATTTCGACCAGTTCATCTGGATTGGCGACCACATAAAGTGCGGTTGTATTTTCACCATTTTGTTGTAAAAAGTAGGTGACATCAGCAGGTAGATTATAATAACGAACATTCGCATCGACGCCAGCAAGTTGTTGCCAACGTACGTTAAAGGCATTACCTACGCGTTGCCCTAAATCATTTTGTGGCATAGCGACGAGTGGACTACGAATTCCATCATTCCACATTTTATTTGCCGCTGATTCTGCTTCATCTTCTGGTGAAAGTCCATAATAGCAAAGTTGAGCAATTGCACGAGAATTTGGTGTAGCGTTTAATGCAAGCACATCCATACCTTGAATTTGTGCTGGATCCGCCAAAATTACATCAAGATTTTGTTTTAGTAAGGGGCCAACTAAGGTTTTAATTCCCGCTTGTTTCGCTTGCGCAATGATATCTTGTACAGAATTCATTGAGGTATCAAATACTTGCACTGGAATGGTTGAGTTACCTTTTGCATCGTTGAAACCCGATTGAATGGTGGTACCAAGAATTTGTCCGTCACCACTTAATGGTAATAATAAACCAATTTGTGACACATTCGTTTGTTGGAAATTGAGCAATGTAAGCAATTCTTTAGGGAACAACGTTGCGGCTGCATGATTTGGATAAGCATTTTTCCAACTTTGTAATGCTTGGCTTAATTGAACGGGTTGACGAATATAGTCATTGTAGGTTTTGATTAACGTTAACCAACCGCCTAAAGCTGCGTTGCCTTCATCTGAAGCATTATTGATTACGCCAGTATTTGCTGAACGTAATAATGCCCAAGTTTTATCAACATTATCTTGACGACGTTGTACATCCGTTAAATTCTCATTAATTTTTATCCGCGCTTTGACGGCCTCAATGATATCTTTTTGGTTTTCAGCAACAACCGCTAAGGTCTCGTAATAACGAGATTTTTGTGACGGGCTTAATTTATTTAAATCCAATGCACGTAATTGATTTTGAGCCACTTCATTGGCATTTTTTGCAGCAGAAATTCTTGCTTCAATTAATGCACGATCTAATTTTTGCGCATCATTTAATTCACCTAACTCACTTAATAAAGCTTCTGATTGTTCAACTTTATTTTCACTGATTAACACGCGAGCCGCGAGCAATTTATAGGTTTGTTGATCTTCAAGTTCTTGTGCTTGTCCTAATTTATTCATATAAAATTCAGAACTTGCATTCGCATCTTGTTGTAAAGTTTGCGTAAAACTGCTGCCAAGTAGATTTGAACAGCCAGCTAAGGCCATTGACAATAAAATTGGCATTAAACGTTTTTTAAAACGTCCGCCTTGTAATAGAATAGACATTCTCGCTCCATCATGAACAGACAATAGTTGTGGCAGATCTTACTTATCTCATAACTTAAAAGCAAACAAAAATGACTGATTTAACCGGAATTTTATACATTGTTGCCACACCGATTGGCAATTTACAGGATATTACCCAGCGTGCTTTAGATACTTTTGCGCAAGTGGATTTAATTGCAGCAGAAGATACCCGTCATAGTGGCCTTTTATTAAGCCATTACGGCATCAAAAAGCCCTTTTTTGCTTTGCATGATCACAATGAACAAGAAAAAGCGCATATTTTGGTGGAGAAACTCAAGCAAGGTAGCCATATTGCTTTGATTTCTGATGCAGGAACGCCATTAATTAGCGATCCTGGTTTTCATTTAGTACGTCAATGCCGTGAAGCAGGCATTCGTGTTGTTCCTTTGCCAGGGGCATGTGCGGCAATTACCGCACTTTGCGCATCGGGGATTGCTTCTGATAGATTTTGTTTTGAGGGTTTTTTACCTGCGAAAAGTAAAGCCCGCAAAGATAAATTAGAAAATATTGCAGAAGAAGACCGCACTTTGATTTTTTATGAATCCACTCACCGTATTTTAGATACGCTAGAAGATATGCAATCGGTGTTAGGGGAAGAACGATATATTGTGTTAGCCCGCGAAATTACTAAAACTTGGGAAACGATTACGGGTAATACTATTAAAAATTTACGAGAATGGCTTTCAGAAGATCCCAATCGTACAAAAGGCGAGATGGTTTTGATTGTGGAAGGCAAACCAAAGTCTGACAATAACGATGAAATTTCTCCACAAGCAATGAAAGCGCTTGAATTAATTGCAGAAGAATTACCACTAAAAAAAGCAGCTGCTATTGTTGCTGAGTTGTATGGTTATAAGAAGAATGCTTTGTATCAATTTGGATTAGCGCATTTGGAAAAATAACCTCAAAATCAATCGCACTTTATTCATCCGATTTTAATCTGTGCTGTTGCACTAAATGGATATGAGTTTTTACAAGATATTTACTTTTAGACTGGAAAAAATATGTTAAACCAAGTTTCAAATACATTACTGACACCAAGTAATCTTTCAACTACAGCATTGCTCAATATTTTTGACATGATGTTGCATCGTAATATTGACTATGCTGATTTGTATTTTCAACTTAGCCAAGATGAAAGTTGGGTATTGGAAGATGGCATTATAAAAGAAGGCGGTTTTCATATTGATCGTGGTGTTGGCGTGCGGGCAGTTTCTGGTGAGAAAACAGGCTTTGCTTATGCCGATCAAATTAATCTTGCCTCTTTGCAGCAATGTGCGGAGGCGGTAAAGGGAATTGCGCAAGTCAAGCAGGGGAATTTGATTTCGCCATCCGCTTTTAATGTTGTAAATCCTATTGCTCGTTATGCAGCGATTAATCCTTTGGAAAGTTTGACTAAAGAGAAAAAAATTGAGTTATTACATTTGGTTGATCGTACAGCTCGCGCGGAAGACCATCGCGTAACCCGCGTATCAGCAAGTCTTAGTTCCGTTTATGAAGAAGTATTAGTCATGGCGACGGATGGTACGCTAGCCGCAGATGTTCGTCCTTTAGTTCGCTTATCTATTTCTGTGTTAGTAGAAGAAAATGGAAAACGTGAACGCGGCAGCTGTGGTTCTGGTGGACGTTTTGGTTTAGATTGGTTCTTTGAAGTTGTTGATGGCGATATTAGAGCTGTACGATTTGCTAAAGAAGCGGTTCGTCAAGCTTTAGTAAACCTTAGTGCAATTGCGGCACCAGCTGGATTAATGCCGGTTGTATTAGGTGCTGGTTGGCCAGGCGTGTTGTTACACGAGGCGGTAGGGCACGGTTTAGAAGGGGATTTTAACCGTAAAGAAAGTTCACTTTTCACAGGCAAGATTGGTGAACAAGTGACTTCACCGTTATGTACGATTGTGGATGATGGCACGATTGAAAATCGTCGAGGTTCATTAACTATTGATGATGAAGGTGTGCCAAGCCAGTGCAATGTACTCATCAAAGATGGGATCTTGCAAGGTTATATGCAAGATAAAATGAATGCTCGTTTGATGGGCGTCGCACCTACGGGGAATGGCCGTCGTGAGTCTTATGCCCATTTACCAATGCCTAGAATGACTAACACCTATATGCTTGCGGGCCAAAGTCAGTTTGATGATTTGATTGCTTCTGTAGAACAGGGGATTTATGCACCGCACTTTGGTGGTGGTCAAGTGGATATTACGTCTGGTAAATTTGTATTTTCTACTTCAGAAGCTTATTTAATTGAAAAAGGAAAAATCACCAAACCAGTGAAGGGCGCAACTTTAATTGGCAGCGGCATTGAAGTGATGCAAAAAATTTCTATGGTTGCAGATAAATCAGAACTTGATTTAGGTATCGGAGTTTGTGGTAAAGAGGGGCAAAGTGTGCCAGTCGGTGTTGGACAGCCCGCACTAAAAATTGATGAAATTACCGTTGGTGGTACAAATTAAACCAAAATTGTGCAAAAGATCACAAAAATCCCATTAAAATTGGATTTTTACTGGCAATCTTATTCAAATTTTGATAGTCTCGGGCAGAAATTTATTTTATATCTTTTAATTATTTTAAATTATGTTAAAAAGAATTTTAGTTATTATCGGTTTAGCGACGCTCGCAACCGCTTGTTCTAATGGTCCACGAACGGCAAATCATCAGGTTATTTCAGAAAGTGATGATGCTCAATTAACGGGTTTGATTAGTAATTTAGAAAAAGGTAATCGTTCAGGGATTTTCCATAAAGTGAGAACAAACCGTTCATCTGCATTGATGGGTGATAAGGCTTTAGCTGGTGTGTATGATGAATGGGTGGGAACCGCTTATCGTATGGGCGGTACAACTAAACGTGGTATTGATTGTTCTGCATTTATGCAAACGACTTTTTCTGAAGCATTTGGCATTGAGTTGCCTCGTTCTACGGCTGAACAACGTTATTTGGGTAAACAAATTAGTAAATCAGAGTTGAAAAAAGGCGATTTAGTATTCTTCCGTAAAAATAACCATGTCGGTGTTTATATTGGTAACAACCAATTTATGCATGCAAGTACAAGCCAGGGAGTGACTATTAGTTCTCTTGATGAAGATTATTGGGCGAGAGTTTATACACAATCTCGTCGTATTATGTAGTATAGAAAGAAATGAATATTTAGTTCATTTTTTACATAAGAGTATTTATATTTAATAAAATAATAAAGGCGAATGTAAATAAAGTATTTACATTCGCCATTTTCATTATTTTGCAAATGGATCACGTAAAATCATGGTTTCTACACGATCAGGACCTGTTGAAAGAATATCAATTGGTACCCCAGTTACTTCTTCAATACGTTTAATATAATTAATACAGTTTTGTGGTAATTTATTTACATCTGTGACGCGGAAAGTATTTTCTTTCCAACCAGGTAATGTTTCATAAATTGGTTCTACACCTTCCCAATCTTTCGCTGCTAATGGTGCATATTCAACGATTTCACCATTTGGCATTTTGTATGCAACACAGATTTTTACTTCATCAAAACCATCTAATACGTCCAGTTTGGTCATGCAGAAGCCAGAAATAGAGTTAAGTTGGATTGCTCGGCGAATGGCGACGGCATCGAACCAACCACAACGACGTGGACGGCCTGTTACCGCACCAAATTCGTTACCTTTACGCGCAATTTCAGCACCCACATCATCAAATAATTCTGTTGTGAATGGGCCGCCACCTACACGAGTACAGTAAGCTTTGATGATTCCAAGTACATAGTCTAAGTTACGCGGGCCAAAACCAGAGCCTGTTGCAACACCACCAGCCGTTGTGTTTGAGCTGGTTACATACGGATAAGTACCATGGTCGATATCCAACATGGTACCTTGCGCACCTTCAAATAAAATGTGCTCACCATTTTTGCGTGCTGTATCAAGAATTGTAGTGATGTCTGCCACCATACCAGTGATTACATCGGCAATTGCCATTACATCATCTAAGGTTTTTTGATAATTGACAGGTTCAACCTTGTAGTAGTTCACCAATTGGAAATTATAGTATTCAAGGATATTTTTGAGTTTTTCGGCAAAGGCTTCTTTATCAAATAAATCGCCTACGCGTAAGCCACGACGAGCCACTTTATCTTCATAAGCAGGTCCAATACCACGACCAGTCGTACCGATAGCTTTTTTGCCGAGTGCTGCTTCACGGGCGTGATCCATAGCCACATGATAAGGTAAGATTAAAGGACAAGCTTCAGAAATTAACAAACGTTCACGAACTTTAATACCACGGCTTTCAAGTTCGCCCATTTCTTTCATTAATGCTTCAGGTGAAACCACAACGCCATTACCAATTAAGCAAGTTACGTTTGGATGTAACATACCAGATGGAATTAAACGTAATACTGTTTTCTCTCCATTGATGATAAGTGTATGGCCTGCGTTGTGACCGCCTTGGTAACGAACTACGTATTTTACGCGATCCGTTAGAAGATCGACGATTTTCCCTTTACCTTCATCGCCCCATTGAGCGCCTAAGATAACAACACTTTTTCCCATAATTTCCGCCTTTTATTCGGTTAAATTAGTCAAATGAACAGCCGTTTACTTTACTCTTTTTCGGCTTTAATCTCAATTATATAAAAGAAAAAGTGCGGTGATTTTTCACCGCACTTTGGGGTTAGACTTTATTCAAATAAGGATTTGTGTAATGAACGAACGACTTCGTCAGCATGTTCACTTTGCACGAGCATACAAATATTGTTGGTGCTTGCACCATAGCTAATCATTCTTACATTATAAGGCTCAAGAGTATCAAAAATTCCTTTTGCTACACCTGTTGCAGTATGTAAATTATTGCCGATTAATGCAACTAATGATAATCCAGTATCGACTTTCACTGAACAATATTGACGAAGTTCATCTAACAATTCGGTTGAAAGTAATTCTGCCCCTGAAGATGCGGAGCCTGTTTTATCCAATGTCAATGCAACGCTCACTTCTGATGTGGTGATAGTATCCACAGAAATTTTGTGTTTAGCCAAAATGTTAAATACATTCGCTAAGAAACCTTGTGCATGCAGCATACTTAAGCTGGAAAGCGTAAGTAAGGTTTGATCTCGGCGTAGCGCAATTGCACGGAAAGTTGGACGTGGTTGAGGATCGCGAGTGACCCAAGTTCCGCCCGCTTCAGGGGCTTTGCTTGAACCTACATAAACGGGGATATTGCTGCGTACTGCAGGGAGTAATGTGGCTGGATGTAGCACTTTTGCGCCAAAGGTTGCCATTTCAGCTGCTTCAGCAAAGCTCATTGTGTCGATACGTTGTGCAGCTGGAACAATGCGTGGATCGGTTGTGTAAATACCAGCAACATCAGTCCAAATTAAAACGTCTTTTGCATTTAATACTTCGGCTAACAAGGCAGCAGAGTAGTCGCTACCGCCACGGCCTAATGTGGTTGTTTTACCGCTTGGTTCACGTCCGATAAAACCTTGGGTGATGACTAATTCGCCGCGGTCTATTAATGGTTTTAAAATGCTATCACTGTTTGATTGAGTTTGTTCATCATTTGGTGCAGCTTTACCAAAATGGTTATTGGTTGCAACAATCGTACGGACATCAACCCAAGTGCCCGATGCGTTTTGTTCACGTAAAATCTCAATAAAGATTTGAGTTGACATCATTTCTCCGTGACTGATGAGTTCATCAGTTAATGCGGGAGAGGTTGCAAGGCTAGCTGCTTCGGAAAGTGCGGTAATATTTTCAAGATATTTTTCAATAATCGGACGAACTCGGCTGTCGTCTTTTAATTCATTCAAAATATTCTCTTGAATTTGACGGATTTCACCAATTAATTTTTCACGTTCTGTCGCTTCTACACCATTTGCTAAAGCGACTAATAAATTCGTCATGCCAGCTGATGCAGAAAGCACGACTACGCGTGTATTTGGATCAGTGATGACAATTTTGGCGCAAGCTGTCATTGCGGCGTGGTTGGCTACAGATGTTCCGCCAAATTTGGCGACTGAGAGATGGGACATAAGATGCTCCTGAGATGTTGTGATTTTTTAGAATAGTTGGTATAGAAATAACGATTTAGGCATTTTTTGTCAAATAGATTTTATTGACAAATGAAAAAATGCCATTTTTTTAATCATAATATAAATAAAATTTATATATGAATGTGAAAAATAAAAAATTGGAGACACAGAATAGGAATGCTTACAATGCAAACTGCAAACGTGTAAAAAACAAGTAAAGTGTTTTTTTAATAATCAAATAAACATATAAACACAAATTTTTTCAAAAAAGTATTTGACGAGGTCTCTTAAAATCAGCATAATACGCCCCGCAAAGCCGATATGGTTAGGCAAATTAAGGTAATGGCTACATAGCTCAGTTGGTTAGAGCACAACACTCATAATGTTGGGGTCGCAAGTTCGAATCTCGCTGTAGCCACCAGATTTGCGGGACTGGCGAAATTGGTAGACGCACCAGATTTAGGTTCTGGCGCCGAGAGGTGTGTGGGTTCAAGTCCCTCGTCCCGCACCATTTATCGCTTTGTAAGTCAAATAGTAGTTGGGGTATCGCCAAGCGGTAAGGCACCGGGTTTTGATCTCGGCATCCCTAGGTTCGAATCCTAGTACCCCAGCCATGCTATCAAATAAATCTTCTTTATATCTAATCAACGATTTCTCTGTTGGGGTATCGCCAAGCGGTAAGGCACCGGGTTTTGATCTCGGCATCCCTAGGTTCGAATCCTAGTACCCCAGCCATATTTCCTGTATTATTACTATTTGATATTGTTTACTAAGCTAAACAAATAATTTATTTTTAGAAATTTAGTAAGTAAGATAGTTATAAAATAGATTATATTGTTATCTAGATCAGTTGTATTCAAGCTCATCTGATGTTGAAAATAATATGGGAGGATGTCCTCCCCCCATTTATATTAAGATTAAGAAATAAAAAGGATTTGATGAAAGATCTCTTAATTTTCTTTAAATTCTTCCATCATTTCTTGCGCTTTTTTCACCATTTTCTCTGAACCGACAAATAATGGGATTCGTTCATGAAGTGCAGTTGGTTTTATATCTAAAATTCTACGATAACCATCACTCGCAATTCCTCCTGCTTGTTCGGCTAAGAAGGCTATAGGATTACCTTCATAAAGTAGGCGTAACTTACCATTCGGGTAATTAGTTGCACTTGGGTAAATATAAATTCCACCTTTAAGTAAGTTGCGATGGAAATCAGCAACAAGCGATCCAATGTAGCGAGATGCATAAGGACGGTTAGTGGTTCTGTCTTCTTCTTGACAATATTTGATATATTTTTTTACACCTTGAGGAAATTTTAAATATTGTCCCTCATTAATAGAATAAATACGTCCATCTTTTGGCATTTGCATATTTTCGTGAGAAAGACAAAATGTGCCGATTGATGGATCATAGGTAAAGCCGTTAACTCCGTTACCAGTGGTATATACTAACATTGTTGATGAACCATAAACAATATAACCAGCAGCAACTTGTTTATTTCCAGGTTGCAAGAAATCTTCTAATGTTACTGGTGTACCAATTGGTGAAACTCTACGATAAATAGAGAAAATTGTTCCGACAGATACATTTACATCAATATTAGATGAACCATCAAGAGGATCTGTTAATATAATATATTTTGCATTGCGACCACGTTCTGTATCGAAAGCGATAAAGCTTTCTTCTTCCTCTGATGCAAATCCCGCGACTTCTTCTCGTGCCATTAAGGCTGCTCTCATTGTATTGTGTGCAAATAAATCTAGCTTCATTTGGCTTTCACCTTGCACATTTTCTATACCTGATTGTCCAAGGATATTAGTTAGGCCCGCTTTATTGATATCACGATGGATAATTTTAGCAAGTAATCGTATTGACGATAAAATTCCACTTAACTCCCCTTTTGCATTAGGGTATTCAGCTTGCCGTTCTACAATAAATTCACTTAATGTTTTCATAATTTTCCTTTAGTCTTTAATTATGACTTAATTATAGAAAACTAGTGAAAATAATGCTAATGAAAGAGTGTAAAAATGTGATCAAGATCACATATTAGTAACATTTAATCAAACAGGCTATAATGGTCAATCAATCATTATAGATATATTTAATCTACAATTAGTCAATTTTTCAATAATAAAATTTATTACTATAATGGGTACTGTATTTTTATAGTCTATGAATTTTTATTTATTTCATCTTAAGATTTCAATAGAATGGTAAAAATATAACGAGAACATAATATTGATTAATGTAAGAAGGATATATATGTCAGAAGAAATTCTACCTAGTGTTAATCGTTTAGAACAAGAAATCTCAGCTAAAAATTATGAACTAGCTTGTTTAGAACTTATAAAAATTTTAACTAAACTTGATTGTAATTTTGGTGGAATTGAAGGAATACAATTCGATTATCCAAAACAGCTTTCTGATTTATCGGAAAAACATTTGACGTATTTTTGTACACGCGTTGCAAATGCAGTAACTAATTTATTTATAGATCCTGATTTACATATTTCAGAAAGTGGAGCACTGCGTTTTATTACTTTACAACGTTGGTTGACAATGATTTTTTCAACCTCCCCTTATGTTAATGCAGATCATATTTTAAGAACTTATAATATTAATCCTGATCCTAAAGGTGATATGTGTTTAAAGACTGATTTTTCGTCATTCGCAAAATTCTGTATTTTATATTTGCCAGAATCAAATATTAATGTAGATTTAAATGCACTCTGGGAAATTAACAAAGCGCTTTGTGCTTCACTTTGTTTTGCATTGCAATCACCTCGTTTTATTGGAACAAGTACGGCATTTAATAAGAGAGCTGCTATTTTACAGTGGTTTCCTGAAAAATTAGCAGAGTTTGAGAATTTAGATGAATTACCTTCAGGTATTTTTCATGATGTTTATATGCATTGTAGTTATGATTTTGCAAGTAATAAACACTATGTAAAGCGAGCTTTAAATAAAGTAATTCGGGGGCATTTATTAGCTCTGGGGTGGGAAGATCGTAAGATAATTTCTTTGGGGCGTTATAATGATAAGCCAGTAATGATTGTATTACTAGAGCATTTTAATTCAGCTCATTCAATTTATCGTACTCATTCAACTTCAATGATTGCCGCTCGTGAACGATTTTATTTAATTGGCATCGGGAGAAAAGAGGTTGATAAAGCTGGGCGTGATGTATTTGATGAGTTTTTTCAACTTGAAGGGAATAGTATTCTAAAGAATCTTGAGTTTATTCGTAGAACATGTGAAGAATATGGTGCGGCAGTATTTTATATGCCAAGTATTGGGATGGATTTAATCACCATTTTTGCAAGTAATACGCGTCTTGCTCCAATTCAAGCGATTGCGCTAGGGCATCCTGCAACTACATATTCTGATTTTATTGAATATGTAGTTGTAGAGGATGATTATGTGGGCTCGGAAGATTGTTTTAGTGAAACCTTAATACGTTTACCAAAAGATTCATTACCTTATGTACCATCAGCATTAGCGCCAGAAAAAGTAGACTATTTACTTAGAGAAGATCCAGAGATTGTCAATATTGGTATTGCTGCAACGACAATGAAAATGAACCCTAAATTTCTTGAGACTCTACGAGAGATTCGGGATAGAGCTAAAGTAAAAATACATTTTCACTTTGCTTTAGGTCAATCTTTAGGTATCACCCATCCCTATGTTAAGTGGTTTATTGAGAGCTATTTAGGGGATAGCGCAACAGCTTATGCTCATGCGCCTTATCATCAATATCTCAATATTTTAGGTCAATGCGATATGATGTTAAATCCATTTCCATTTGGCAATACCAATGGCATCATTGATATGGTTACTTTGGGCTTAGTAGGCGTTTGTAAAACTGGTATAGAAGTACATGAGCATATTGATGAAGGTTTATTTAAACGTTTAGGTTTACCTGAATGGCTTATAGCTAAAACTATAGATGAATACATTGATTGTGCTGTTAGTCTTGCAGAAAATCATAGAGAACGACTTAAATTACGTCAACACATTATCGAAAATAATAGATTGAATACACTTTTTATAGGCGATCCAAGTCCTCTGGGGAGAGTACTATTAGAGAGAGTAAATGAATTAAAATTGTAATTATTAATCTGCACTTTAAAAATCTGATTATCTATCAGTAATTAGAGTGCAGATTATTTATATATTAAAAACTAACGCCATGATTTAAATTGATTAATTAACCCATTGGTTGAACTGTCATGACTTGATACTTTTTCAGAATCTGTTAATTCAGGAAGAATTCTGTTTGCAAGTTGTTTGCCTAGTTCTACACCCCATTGATCGAAGCTAAAGATATTAAAAATCACACCTTGTACGAAGATTTTATGTTCATACATAGCAATTAATGCCCCCAAGGTAAATGGCGTGATTTTTTGAACAAGAATTGAATTAGTTGGCTTATTACCCGTAAATACTTTAAATGGAACAATATTTTTTACATCATCTAAAGATTTACCTGCTTTTACAAATTCAGCCTCGACTTCCTCTTTTGTTTTTCCGAACGCTAATGCTTCTGTTTGTGCGAAGAAGTTAGAAAGCAATTTATTATGATGATCTGCCAATGGGTTATGGCTTTGGGCTGGCGCAATAAAATCACAAGGAATTAAAGTGGTGCCTTGGTGAATTAATTGATAGAACGCATGTTGTCCGTTTGTACCTGGTTCTCCCCAAATAATCGGGCCAGTTTGGTAATAATTAATGACATTGCCATCACGATCCACATATTTACCATTTGATTCCATATTACCTTGTTGGAAGTAGGCAGCAAAGCGATGTAAATATTGATCATAAGGTAAGATCGCTTCTGTTTGTGCACCAAGGAAATTAGTATTCCATAATCCAACTAATGCTAAAGTGGTTGGAATATTTTTTTCAATTGGAGTAGAGCGGAAATGTTTATCCATTTCATGCGCGCCATTCAATAACTCTTCAAAGTTTTCAAAGCCAATTGATAGTGCAATTGAAAGACCAATAGCTGACCATAAAGAGTAACGACCGCCAACCCAATCCCAAAATTCAAACATGTTATTGGTATCAATACCAAATTTTTCTACATCTTTAGCATTGGTTGATAATGCTGCAAAATGTTTTGCAACCGCACTTTCATCTTTCGCTGCTTTCAGTAACCAATCACGTGCACTTTGCGCATTTGTCATGGTTTCTTGAGTGGTAAAAGTTTTCGATGCCACTAAGAAAAGCGTTGTTTCTGGATTGACTTTTTTAAAGGTCTCTGCAATGTGTGTGCCATCGACATTTGAAACAAAGTGCATATTTAGGTGATTTTTATATGGGCGAAGCGCTTCGGTTACCATATAAGGGCCTAAGTCAGAGCCACCAATACCAATATTCACTACATCAGTAATCGCTTTGCCTGTATAGCCTTTCCATTCGCCAGAAATAATACGCTGACAGAAATCTTTCATTTTAGCTAACACTGCATTGACTTCAGGCATAACATCTTTACCATCAACAAGCACTGGAGTATTAGCGCGATTGCGAAGTGCGGTATGTAGTACAGCCCGATTTTCAGTACGATTGATTTTTTCACCAGTAAACATGGCTTCTTTTGCGCTATCAAGAGAGCATTCTTGAGCAAGTTGGCGAAGATGTGAAAGGGTAGTTTGATTGATGTTGTTTTTGGAAAAATCTACAAGAATTTGGCTATTGAATGTTAAAGAATAATCGTCAAAACGATTTTTTTCTTGTTTAAATAAATCTTGGATGGTGATGTTTGACAATTCAGCTTTATGTGTTTCGAGAGATTTCCACGCATGGGTGTGAGTCGGGTTAATGTTTTTCATGGTATTTCCTTTCATTAAAAATAATCAAAATTTTAACCGCACTTTCTAGAATTTCTATTAGAGAGGGACTGAATCCCTCTTTTCAGAAAATGCAGTGATTAACAGATTAATCAACATATTCAGTTATAACACGCGGTGTTAATTTTGTAATTAGCTCATAGCTTAAAATTCCTGTGAATTTAGCTACGGTTTCAATAGGTAATTCCTTACCCCATAGAATGACTTCATCACCTACTTGATCTTGGCTATCAGGTCCTAAATCAACGGTTAACATATCCATTGAAACCCTTCCAACGATTGGCACGATACGACCATTCAAATAAACAGGCGTGCCTTCAGGAACATCTCGAGGATATCCATCGCCATAACCAATAGCCACAACGCCGATTTTTGTATCATGTGAACTAGTCCAAATGCCACCGTATCCAACTGGCTCACCTTGTTTATGGTTGCGAACAGCAATCAATGATGAAGTTAAATTCATCACTGGCGTTAAACCAAATTCAGCACCGACGGTATCAGTTGGTGAAATGCCATACATAATAATACCTGGGCGGATACATTCCAGATGAGATTCAGGCCAGAAAAGAATGCCTCCTGACGCTGCAATAGTACGTTCACCTTGTTTATCTTTTGTGGCGGATAAAAAGCGGTTGATTTGAAGTTGGGTATAATTGGATTCTAATTCATCAGCGCGACTAAAATGGCTGACAAAGCCTAAGTGCGGTTGAATATATGGAAGTTTTTTAAGTTCATTATAGAAAAAATCCACTTCATCTAATGCCACACCTAAACGATGCATGCCTGTGTCTATTTTTAACCAAACTTTAATTGGGCTTGGTAAATTTGCACGTTTTAGTGCTTCCAATTGTTCACGATTATGTACGATAGTTTCGATATTATTGACCGCTAAGACGGGCAAATCCTGTTCATTGAAAAAGCCTTCAAGCAATAAAATCGGTTTAGTAATGCCGTTGGAACGTAATGCCAAAGCCTCTTCTAAACGAGCCACGCCAAAGCAATCAACATTTTGTTCTAAAGTTGATGCAACAAACACAACACCGTGACCATAGGCGTTTGCTTTAACCACAGCAATAATTTTGCTATTTGGTGCTTTTTGTTTAATGATTTCTAAATTCTGTTTTAAGGCGTGCGAGCTAATTTTCGCTGTCGCCGGTTTTACATTCATTGTTATTCCTTAATAATCATCATGATATTCACGTTGTTCGGCGAGATTGTCGAAGCGTGAGAATTGTCCATTAAATTTTAATCGCACTCGACCAATCGGGCCGTTACGCTGTTTACCGATAATAATTTCTGCAATCCCTTTATCTTCCGAGTTATCGTTATAGACTTCATCTCGGTAAATAAACATAATCAAGTCTGCATCTTGTTCAATGGAGCCTGATTCACGTAAATCTGAGTTTACAGGGCGTTTGTCTGCACGTTGTTCTAAAGTACGATTTAACTGAGAAAGGGCGACCACAGGCACTTGTAATTCTTTAGCGAGCGCTTTGAGGGAACGAGAAATTTCCGCTATTTCTAGTGTTCGGTTATCTGAAAATGCTGGTGCGCGCATTAATTGCAAATAATCCACCATAATCATACTTAATCCACCATTTTCACGATAAACTCGGCGTGCACGGGAACGAACATCAGTAGGCGTTAGGCCTGAAGAGTCATCGATATAAAGATTATTTTTTTGCTTGAACATCCCAACTACGCTGGCAATTTTGTTCCACTCGATTTCATCTAAATTTTGACCTGTTCGAATTTTAGTTTGATCAACACGAGCAAGCGATGCGATCATACGCATCATAATTTGTTCTGCTGGCATTTCTAAACTAAATACTAAAACGGGTTTTTCACTTGCCATTGCGGCATTTTCGCAAAGGTTCATGGCGAAAGTGGTTTTACCCATTGACGGACGTGCCGCAACGATAATTAAGTCAGAAGGCTGTAAACCTGCCGTTTTTTTATCAAGATCAGTGAAACCGGTCGTAATGCCCGTTACGCCAGAATGATTTTCAAGTTTGCTCAAAATATCGATTTTTTCAATAGTACTTTCCAGCACATTGATCACATTTTGTGGGCCTTCGCTAGAAGTCGTCCGCTTTTCTGCAATCGCAAACACTTCACGCTCAGCCTCATCAAGAATTAACTTGATGTCTTGCCCTTTGGGTGAATAACTATTTTCAGCAATACGATTTCCTACCGAAATAAGTTCTCGTAATATGGCTTTTTCTCTCACAATATCCGCATAAGCCAAGATATTAATCGCATTCGGCGTATTATTGGAAAGCTCTGCTAGATAGGCAAATCCACCCACTTCATCGCTTACGCCACGGCTTCTTAAGGCTTGATCTAGCGTAATTAAATCAATAGGTGATTGATTACGCATGAGATGTTCCATTTCTGTAAAAATTAGACGATGCTGAAAAGTATAAAAATCGTCGGCAATCACACGTTCAGCAATACCATCCCAATGTTGATTGCTCAGCATGATGCCACCCAACACGGCTTGTTCAGCCTCAAGTGAGTGTGGTGGAATACTTATTTGTGCCGTTTTTTTGTCAGAAGATTTGATTTGAGGTTGTGATGCCATAGGACTTATTTCGATACTAGAATATCACCTATGATACCGCAAATATCTATTGGATTTAAGTGAAAAGTGCGGCAGAAAAAGGAAATAAAAAACGGTGGAAAAATCCACCGCTCTTTCATTTTAACGTATCTAGATTGTTGATTATTCAACAATTAATGTACGACATACGTTGGTTTGTGTCGCACCTTGACCACCGTGAGTAACAAGCACTAAATCACCAGTAGATAAGTAACCTTTTTCTTTTAATGATTGAAGTGCTACTTTTGCACTGGTTTCTGTGCGGCTATCTTCACCATGGTAAACTGGAGTTACGCCACGGTACAGTGCACAAAGGTTTAAAGTTTCTTGATTACGAGATAAAGCAAAGATCGGTAAGCCAGAGCTAATGCGTGACATTAATAATGGAGTACGGCCTGTGCTAGTTAAAGTGACAATTGCTGCAACACCTTTCATGTGGTTTGCTGCATACATTGCAGACATTGCAACAGATTCTTCAATGGTTTCAAACTCTTTATCCATACGGTGACGAGAAACGTTAATGCTTGGCATTTTTTCTGCACCTAAACATACGCCAGCCATTGCGGTTACTGTTTCAGAGGGATATTGACCAGCTGCTGTTTCTGCAGAAAGCATAACCGCATCAGTACCATCTAATACTGCGTTTGCAACATCCATCACTTCAGCACGAGTTGGCATTGGGTTGCTAATCATTGATTCCATCATTTGAGTCGCTGTAATTACCGCACGATTTAATTGACGTGAACGACGGATTAATTTTTTCTGTACGCCGACTAATTCAGGATCACCGATTTCTACACCTAAGTCACCACGAGCAACCATGATAACATCAGATGCTAAAATAATATCGTCCATCGCTTCATCAGTAGCCACTGTTTCTGCACGTTCAACTTTAGCAACGATTTTTGCATTTAAACCAGCTTGTTGGGCAAGTTCACGCGCATAATTTAGGTCAGCGCTTGAACGAGGGAAAGAAACAGCTAAGAAATCAACGCCAATACGTGCAGCGGTGATAATGTCTGCTTTATCTTTTTCTGTTAAGGCATCTGCAGATAAACCGCCGCCTAATTTGTTGATACCTTTATTATTTGATAATGGACCACCAACAGTAACTTCAGTAAAAACTTTCGCCCCATCAGTTGATAATACTTTTAATTGAACACGGCCATCATCTAATAAAAGAATGTCGCCAGGAACAACATCTTGCGGAAGGGTTTTATAGTCTAGACCAACAGATTCTTGTGTGCCTTCACCTTTTGGTAACTCTGCATCAAGAATGAATTTGTCACCAATGTTTAAGAAAATTTTACCATCTTTAAAGGTAGAAACACGAATTTTAGGACCTTGTAAATCACCTAAGATTGCCACAGTTTTACCTAATTTTTTCGCAATAGAACGTACACGTTCAGCACGTTCAATATGGTCATCAGGTGTACCGTGAGAGAAGTTCATACGAACTACGTTTGCGCCCGCTGCGATAATTTTTTCAAGATTGTTATCACGGTCAGTTGATGGGCCCATAGTACATACAATCTTCGTTCTTCTTAGTCTTCTAGACATTATTTACTCCGTCAATAATTACAAAATTTTAAAAATACTATTTTTACTTGGCTATATATTAGCCAGATGAAAAATCGGTGCGCATTATACGCTTAAAAATTGGGGAAATCAAAAACGGCCCAGTTATTTAAGGCAATACTGTTTACTTTTTTGCCAGTTATCTCGGGTTTTAAGAAAAATACTTGTTTTCAGATTAAAAATATTTATAATTCCTAGCACTTTATGCAGTGCGACTATAGCTCAGTTGGTTAGAGCACCACCTTGACATGGTGGGGGTCACTGGTTCGAGTCCAGCTAGTCGCACCATCTAACCTTTTCATAACCCCGCGAAACTAATCGCGGGGTTTTGTTTTATCTAGGTTTTATGAGTGGTATAAGAGAACAATAAATTGTTCCTATATCAAAACGGCTAAAAACATTTCCATTTTTAGCCGCACTTTTTAATTTTCTTCTTTATTTTCTTTAAATAAGCCTGATGCGCCCTCAGAATAATCTCTTGGCTGTTCATTTTGAGATTTATCTGTTGCAGTAATCAACTGTTGGGTGAATAAACCTTTTTGATCTTTTTCGCCCAGTAAATTATTGGAGGAGGTTGCGTAGTGGCGATAAAGTTTTTGATAATCGTTAATTAAGGTTTTGAATAACTCAGCACTTTCTGCGAAATGTTTTTCGATTTGCGCTTTTTGTGTATCAAGTTGGTTTTTGACTGTTTTTAATTCAGCTTCTGTTTTAGCTTGATGCTTTACGGAGCCTTTGGTTAAACGCACAGCAATGTAACCAATAAATAATCCAACAATAAAAGCGATACCAATTGCTACCCAAATTTCATTTGTCCAATTTTCCATAATATTTTCCTGTTTATTTGGCTTAAAAACTAACAAGTTGCAATAATAACAATTTCAACTTTCCAACGAGGATCCGCTAATTTAGCTTCGACTGTTGCTCGACTTGGTGGGCTAACATGATCGACCCATTCATCCCAAGCTTGATTTAATTGAGCATAATCTTTCATGTCTGCCAAAAAAATTTGCGCGGTTAAAATATTGCTTTTATTGGATCCAATTTCTGCTAACAATTTATCAATTAAACCTAATACTTCTTTGGTTTGTTCGTAGGCATTTTGCTCGATGGTTAATTCTGGAACTTGACCTGCAAAATAGGCGAGGTTGTTATGAATTGAAACTTCACTTAAACGTGTACTGGGTAAAATACGTTGAATTGTCATAGGGTTCTCCTTTGGGGTATTTTCTTCCATTCTAAATAGCGTTTACCACTTTGTAAAATCCTCTTTACTAGGCTAGAATACCCGATAATTATTCTCAATTATTTAATCATCATGAAACTGCTTATCTCTAATCAGCATGGCGCTATTGTTATGGCGTTGGTGCCTTTTATTTACGGCATGTTACTCGCTAATCCAGTATGGGCGCACGTATTTTTATTATTAGGATGGTTTTCACTTTATTTGATGACTTATCCTTTTTTGAATTTATTTAAAGGTAAAAATCTTGAGTTATACAAAAAATGGTCTGTGATTTATTTTGCTGCTGCCGTGATTTTTGCGATTCCCGCGTTAATTTGTAATTGGCAAGTACTGTATTTTATGTTTGCCATGCTGCCGTTTGTCGCGGTAAACATTTATTTTACCAAGAAAAAAGATGAGCGTAACTTATGGAATGACTTGGCGGGTATCTTAATTTTTGCGCTGGCTGGAATGGGATCGTATTATTTTTCTGACCGCACTTTTGATGAAAAAATACTTTGGGTGGCGATTTATCCAACATTATTTTTTATTGGAACAACGCTTTATGTGAAATCTATGATGCGTGAGCGAAAAAATCCACGTTATTTTTGGGCGTCAGTGATTTTTCACTTATTATGTGTGCTGATTTTTGTGATTTCGCAACAATTTATTTTAGCCTTGGCTTTTGTTCCTGGATTAGTGCGAGCGGTTTATCTGCCAACTAAAAAGCTTTCTGTTATGCAAGTTGGACTAACCGAATTTGCGATTACTGCCGTGTTTTTTATTTTACTTTTAATAGCAACCTTATAAATGAAACTGAAGTTATTTTTTCATATAGTATTACTTTCTTTTAGTTTGCCTATTTGGGCAATGAAAACTGTTGATGTTACAGCGAGTTCGAAAATGGATGATCAATCAAGAATGAATTTGGCACAAGAGTTTGCTAATAAACAGCAATGGATCTCAGTTTTCGATATCATGTATCCGATGGCGTTAGAAGGAAATATCACCGCTCAAAGCAATCTAGGTATGTTATATAACCTTGGGCGTGGCACGGTGAGAGACTACGAAAAGGCTTATTGGTGGTTTAGCGAAGCAGCAGAGAAGGGCAGCGTGAAAGGGCTAAATAACCTTGGCGTTATGTATCTACGAGGTGATTACGTCAAACAAAATACAGAGCAAGCCATTAAGCTTTTTGAGCGTACAGCTCGAGCTAAAGATACGGATGCGATGATGATGTTAAGTAATATTTATCGCTCGAAAAACCAACCTGAAAAATCATTGGAATGGCTGAAGAAAGCCGCTGAATTAGGCAATAAGGAAGCAAAACAGCGTTTATCTAGTCAGCCATAATCTAAAAGTGCGGTTATTTTAACCGCACAAATTTCACGCCACTATGTTGCAATAGCAATTTCATTGGATCTTCATCGTTCGACACCGTTTTCTCACGTAATTCAATTAATTTCATCCGCAAATGGGCAAGTTCATGAATTCGTGTGGCCACCTCTTTAATGTGTTTATCTAATACGCGATTTATTTCCTCTGCTTGTTGTTTTGAGGCATTTTCTAAATTGAGTAGGCTTTTTATTTCACTTAATGAAATATCTAAATTTCGGCAGTTACAAATAAATGATAAACGTTGCAAGTGTTCTTCGTTATATTGCCGAAAATTGCCTGAAGTGCGTTTTGGGGGGGGGATTAAACCTTGTTGTTCATAATAACGGATGGTTTCTACGGTACAGCCTAGCGCTTTAGCAAGTGCTCCAATTTTCATTAATTCCCTTAAAAAATAACTTGACTCTAAAGTTACTTCATATTTTATCATGCGTTCAGATTTTCTTAAACAAAAACAAACAAGGAGTATCCAAAATGGAATTAAAAAAAATCGCAGTGGGATTAACCGCACTTTTAGGTATGTCTGTTGCTAACGCTCACAATGTTTGGCTTGAACCTGCTTCAGCCCAAGGTGAATACGTGGTGAAATTTGGACATGAACAAACTGAAACCTATCCAGAATCTAAACTTAAATCTATCCAAGCCTTAAATATGCAAGGCAAATTAACCGCAGTTGATTACCAATTCAGAAATGGCGAAGCCTATCTTATGCCGAAATCAGATTTAGTATTCGTTCATTTCGATAATGGTGTATGGTCAAAATTACCAAGCGGTAAATACGTTGAAAAAACAAAACGTGAAGAACCAACAGCAGAATTTAGTACCAATCCTGTTAAATTTGGTAAAGCAATTTTGAAATGGGATGCTGAATCTTTCAAATCTCATCAACAAGCTTACGAATTGATTCCTCAAGAAAAAGCACAAGCAAACAAACCACTTTCTATCCTTGTTTTACATAATGGTAAACCAGTTCAAGGCATTAAAGTGGGCGTGAGTGAAGATGCACCGTTTAATTTAACTAATGAAAAAGGTGTTGCTCAATTTACGCCAGTTAAAGGCTTCAACAAAGTATGGGCTGAGTTTGAGGAAAAAGTAACTAATAATGCGGATTACGATCGTCGCTCTGTAGAATATATGTTAACTTTTGATGCGCAATAATATGGATTTGGGATGAAGAAAATTGTTTTTTTAACCGCACTTTTTGCGGCTTGCTATCTCCCGAATGCTTATGCCCACGCGCTTTATGTGTTTGCCCAATATGATGGGCAAACACTCTCTGGCAAATCCTATTATTCTGATATGACCCCAGCGGCTGAAACTTATTTGGAAGTTTTCCGCTCAGGTGTTGCTGATCCGGTTTTAACTGGAAAAACTGACCGCCAAGGCGCATTTAAACTTTCGATTGCTGATGTGCCACATACCACCTTAAAAGTGGTGGTAGAAGGCGATGAAGGACACCGTGCATCAGTTGTTGCTGCTCATACATCTGCCGAAAATCAAAGCGGTGCAGATTTAATGCTGATTCGTGAAGATATTGCGCATTTAAAAGATAAAATTTATTTGCATGATATTTTAGGTGGAATCGGTTATATCGTTGGTATTGCTGGACTTATTGCTTTACGTAATGCGCGTAAAATTAAACAAGGACGTATTTAATGCATTTATCTGAAGGCGTGTTACATACGCCTATTTTATTAGCTGGCGCAGTGCTTGCTGTTGCGGGCATTGCTGTGGGGTTACGTCGTTTAGAATCAGAACGTTTACCGCTCACCGCACTTTTTGCTGCGGCATTTTTTGTGGCAGGAACCATTCATGTGCCCGTAGGAATTGGTAGCGTGCATTTAATTTTAAATGGCATGGCTGGTTTATTCCTAGGGTGGGCTGTATTTCCTGCATTCCTCATCGCACTTTTATTGCAAGTCATCTTCTTTTCTTTTGGCGGATTTGCAGTGTTAGGTGTCAATCTCTGCGTGATGGCAACGCCAGCGGTGATCGCTCATTATCTTTTCCGTTCTCGTTTACAACCACACATGGCTTTAAAAGATCGCTTATTAGTCGGTATTGGAGCTGGCGTAATTGGCGTTGGCGGGGCAGGCGCACTTGCTTCTTTTGTGCTGATGTTAGATGGTGGAAAAAGTTATCTGAATCTTGTTTGGCTCTTGCTAGTCTCTCATATTCCGGTATTTATTTTGGATAGCATTATCAGCGTAGGGGTGATTAGCTTGCTTGGTAAAATGTATCCTGAAGTCATGAATCGTACCGAGAATGTCTCTTAATGAAAATTCACCGTTTATTTCAACCGCACTTTAGGTTGATTTATCTGTTTATCTGGGGGCTAATCATTAGTGGATTGAGTGATCTCACTTGGCTTATCCCCCTTAATGTGCTTGCAGTTTCTCTCTTTTTTATTTCACTGCGGTTCAGTCAAAAATCTTTTTTCCCTTACCTTAAACGTTGGTTTGCTTTAGTCATTTTTATTGCTTTAATGTGGGCGACATTAAGTTGGAAAATTGGCGGAAATGGCATTGAACTCAATTTCCAAGGGATAGAATTAGCAGAAAAATTGAGTTTAAGGACTCATTTATTGTTGATTTCTCTTTGGCTTTTTTTATGGAATATTAATGATGCGGTGCTTGTTCAAGCCATGGGGAAATTGCCTTTGCCAGAAAAATTAATTCAACTTTTTGTACTGACCGTACGTTACATTGCACTGCTTGGCGAATTGCGTCAAAAGATGGATATTGCCATGCGCGCTCGTGGATTTCGTCCTCGGCTTAATCGCCGAACCCTTTATGTGACCGCTCAAAGTGTCGCTTTATTATTGATTCATGCCCTATTGAAAGCCGAAACGGCGCAAATGGCTTTAAAATGTCGTGGTTTTCAGTTCGCTAAAAAGAGAGAAAAATAATATGTTAGCTGTAAATAATCTTTATATAGAACGCAATGGTAGAGCGATTATTCAAGATTTGAGTTTTACCTTGGAAGGTCAAAAACGTCTTTTCGTACAAGGGGAAATTGGCTCAGGAAAAACCACTTTACTGCTTGCTTTATTGGGATTTGTTCCCGTAACTAAAGGTGAAATTCAATTATTTGGTCAAGTTTGTCGTGAAGAAAAAGATTTCGCACCCTTTCGTGGCACGATTGGTATTTGTTTTCAAAATGCCGATGATCAACTTTTTGGCCCAACAGTATTGGATGATATTGCCTTTGGACCATTAAACCAAAATGTGCCTAGAGAGCAGGCGTATCATATCGCAGAGCAGCAATTAGAGCGTCTTGGTATTACACGTTTAAAAGATCGTATGGTGCATACCTTATCTGGTGGTGAGAAAAATTTTACCGCACTTGCGGGTGTCTTAGCGATGCAGCCAAAAATCTTATTATTAGATGAACCCACCAATGGATTAGATCGAAAAAATACTGAAAAATTGACCGCACTTTTGCGTGAACTTTCCTTACCAATGTTGATTTCATCCCATCATCATGGATTTATTAACGAATTAGCCACAGAAATTATCAGTTTATGATCTTCATCAAAAAGCCGAATTTTGATTGTGCTATGCTTGTTGCAAATTTGTTGACAAAGCTCAGGGCTTTGAGTGTTTTAAACATTATTTCTGTTGAAAGTCAGTTTGAAAACTCAGCCCAAATAAGCACATTAAAACGGAGGATTTATGTGTACAACCTGTGGCTGCGGACATCCAGAGCAAGTCCGTATTGGTGAATTGCCTCATACTCATGATGATCAAGGAAGTCATCAATCAGGTACGCCAAACTTTTCACATTCAACATTTCATTTCAATAAACCAGTCGATGCAGACGATACTCAAAAACGTTTGTTAAAAATCGAACAAGATGTTCTCGGAAAAAATAATCAACTCGCGGATCACAACCGAGCATTCTTTGCTAAACAACATATTTTAGCCTTAAATCTTGTATCGAGTCCGGGTTCAGGTAAAACTACCCTTTTAACGACGACGCTAAATGCCCTCAAAAATGACCGCACTTGTTATGTAATCGAAGGCGATCAACAAACTGAAAATGATGCAGATCGTATTCGTGCGACTGGTGTGCCGGCTATTCAAGTAAATACAGGCAAAGGCTGCCACTTGGATGCACAAATGATTAGCGAAGCAATGGTGAAATTAAGACCTCAAGCTGACAGCATTATGTTTATCGAAAATGTGGGAAATTTAGTTTGTCCATCTGAATTTGATCTTGGTGAAAAAGCGAAAGTGGTGATTTTATCTGTGACAGAAGGCGAAGATAAACCGCTTAAATACCCGCATATGTTTGCCGCATCAAGTTTGATGATTTTAAATAAAGTGGATTTATTACCTTATTTGAAATTTGATGTAGAACAATGCATTGCCAATGCAAAACGTGTGAATCCAAATATTGAAGTGATTCAACTTTCTGCTACCACTGAACAAGGTCTCAGTGAGTGGTTAAATTGGCTAGAACAACAACGTAAACAAGGATAATCGATGCGATTTGTTGATGAATTTCGCGATCCTGAACTTGCCCGTAGTTTAGTGGCGCAACTTGAAAAATTGATGGAGAAAATGCCGCACTTTACGGCGCAGAATCCATTGTATTTAATGGAAGTGTGTGGCGGGCATACCCATACGATTTTTAAATTTGGGTTGGATCGGCTATTGCCAAAAAGTATCGAATTTATTCATGGCCCAGGTTGCCCTGTCTGTGTGCTTCCGATGGGGCGTATTGATGTCTGTATTGAAATTGCGCTAAAACCTGATGTCATTTTCTGTACTTTTGGTGACGCAATGCGAGTGAAAGGCCGCAAAGGTTCGCTGTTAGAAGCAAAAGCGAAAGGCGCAGATGTTCGCATTGTGTATTCACCTTTGGATGCATTGAATATTGCACAAAATAATCCGAATAAAAAAGTCGTCTTTTTTTCCTTAGGATTTGAAACGACAATGCCGAGCACGGCAGTAACGCTTCAACAAGCTAAAAAACTGGGAACAAAAAATTTCTGGATTGTTTGCCAAAACATCACCATTATTCCAACGTTACATAGCTTGCTGGCTCAAGATCAAGTCAAAATTGATGGTTTTCTTGCGCCAGGGCATGTGAGTATGGTGATTGGTTCATCGCCTTATCAAGGGATTGTCGATAAATATCACAAACCTTTCGTGATTACAGGTTTTGAACCTTTAGATATTTTGCAGGCGATTGTGATGTTAGTGCAGCAATTTGTTGATGGCCGTTGTGAAATCGAAAATCAATATAAACGCATTGTTGATGATCACGGAAATGCTTTGGCCCAACATTCAATGCAAGAAGTATTCCAGCTTAAAGCAAGCAGTGAATGGCGTGGCTTGGGGGAAATTGAACAATCAGGTGTGGAATTGACGGAGGCTTATCGTGAATTTGATGCCGAAATTTATTTCCAAAGCCAAGCACAACAGGTGGCGGATGATCCTAATTCTCGTTGTGGCGATGTCTTGACTGGGCGTTGTAAACCATCTGATTGCCCATTATTTGGTACAGGTTGTAATCCTGATAACGCTTATGGCGCATTAATGGTTTCTTCCGAAGGCGCATGTGCAGCCTATTATCAATATCGGAGAGAATAAAATGAGCGAATTTATCACTATGGCTCACGGTAATGGTGGTGCAGCCATGCAAAAATTGATTCAAGATTATTTTGTTGAAGCCTTTGCTAATCCTATTTTGGCGCAAGGAGAAGATCAGGCAAGAATTCCATTAACAGAATTAGCAAAGCAAGGCGAAACACTGTCATTTAGTACGGATAGTTTTGTCATTGATCCCATTTTTTTTCCTGGTGGTAACATCGGGAAATTAGCGGTGTGCGGCACGGCAAATGATGTGGCGGTGTGCGGGGCGATACCAAAATATTTATCCTGTGGCTTTATTTTGGAAGAAGGATTGCCACTTGCGGATCTTAAAGCAATTATTCAATCAATGGCTGAAACCGCAAAAGCGGCAGGTATTCAAGTTGTTACTGGCGATACAAAAGTGGTACAAAAAGGCGCAGTGGATAAGATTTTTATCAATACCAGTGGAATTGGTGTTATTCCTCAAAATTTGGATTGGGGTGTTCATAACATTCAGGCTGGCGATAAAATCATTGTTAGCGGCACTATTGGGGATCATGGCGCAACAATCTTAAATTTACGTGAAAAACTGGGTATCCAAACGGATCTTCATAGTGATTGCGCCGTGCTTTATCCATTGATTGAAAATTTACGCGAAGTAGATGGCGTAAAAGCGGTTCGAGATGCGACCCGTGGGGGAGTTAATGCTGTTTTGCATGAATTTGCACAGGCGCAACAGCTAGGCATGAATATTGATGAACAAGCCTTGCCAATTCGCCAAGAAGTGCGGGGAATTTGTGAATTACTTGGTCTTGAAGCATTAAACTTCGCTAATGAAGGGAAATTAGTTATTGTTGCCTCCGCTGAAAAAACACCAGAAATTTTGACCGCACTTCATCGTCATCCATTAGGTGAAAATTCGGCTGTGATTGGTGAAGTGACAACCGATAAAAAAGTCCGTTTAGTGGGCATTTTTGGACAAAGTCGATTATTAGATTTACCAACAAATGAACCATTGCCAAGAATTTGTTAATGATTAGATAAAATCAATACTTTATAAAAATTAAATAGGCGAAGTGATTTCTCAACTTAGCAGAAATCCCCTAGAACAGCTAGAGTAGTTTATCCATCACTGGCAATTTCTCTCAAATGGTGCAGAAGGCTACCGCACTATAGAAACTACAATGATTGGTGTGGGTGCTGATTATATTTCATCCTAAACAATGAGAGCTAAAGCCCTTTCTGGGCTTTATTTTCTTGCGGTAAATCGTGCCTTTACAGGCATACGCAATGCAATTCGCTCACGGTTTAATGCTAAAGCATTTTCTGTGGGCAAATAATTTTGCCAAAGATTAGGATCATCTGGTAGCTCCTCTGCCCAAAAATATTGGGCATTGAAACCACGAGCAAGACACTCTTCATGCAATAGATTGTAACGTTGCTTTAAAAAAGCAAGTTTATTAAAGAAAAATCGTACATGTCCTTCGCCTAATTTATAATCTTCAGGCTGCCCTTTTAAGCTAAATTTTCCTTTCGCAACAGCATTTGGAATCCGTGTTAGCTCTCTATGTTCCGCTAATAGATGCTGATCGCAAAGTTCAGCAGGAGGAACAAGGTTAATTCTGGTCATAAAATCTCTCTTTATTATTTCATATCCATATCCCATTGAGTAACGAATATGAGTGATTCCGCTAATAATGTGCTAGGTAATAACAAGGTAGCAGTTACTAAAACTAAGGTGAGTAGAAAAACTAAATTATTGCTTTTATTGAAAACTTAGAAGAGGAAAAATAAAGGGGTGGTGGAGCTGGGGGGAGTTGAACCCCCGTCCGAAATTACTCTACCTTCAGCACTACACGTTTAGTCTAGTCTTTAATTTCACTTAAGCATGCGGACAGACACGCTAAACTTAAGCTAGTTTGATTCAATTTAGTGCTTCGATCCTCAAACGGCGGCTTCCACACGATCTCGTTTTGGGTTGACTCCGCGTTATCCCCGTCTTACGAGCGGAAGCTGGGGCGCGAAGGCTAAATGCAGGTTATTAAGCTGCTAAAGCGTATTGTTCGTCGTTTGCGACTATTTTTTGCGGTTTATTTACGAGGCCTACCGCACCTCGACGTGCACCTTGGGCTTCGCTAATCCCGTCGAATCCAGAATCAGCCCCAAAATTATGCGCTAGTCTAACAAAAAACAAGCAGAAGAAAAAGAGCGGTATTTATTAAATGCGTGAGTTAGGGTAAAATTTCGGCGTTTTTTATAGGAGAAAATAATGTCATTTTTTAAATATTTAGTACTAGCTTTGTTTGCAGCTAGTTGTTCAATTTCTTCTGCAATTGCAAAAGAAAATGTTTCAAAGGAAAAACCTAAAAGTGTAGAAAAAACTGCAACTGCAGAAAAAAGCTACCCTAAGTATGTTAACTATGCTATTTCTATTGATGTTGGCGATAGAGATATTGTGGTAGGCGAGGATGGTCAAGCGCTTTCTCGCTTTAAATATACCATTACAAATAAAAGTGAATTCCCGATTCAAAATATTCAATGGATGAGTGTGTATGTACATAATCGTCAAGTTGTGCATAGCCAAGATATGCAAATAGAATTAGAAAATACCTTATTGCCAGGTAAGACACTGACAATTAATTTACAAATTCCATTTGCTCAAATTGATGAAAAATACCGTTCAATTTTTATGAATACGCAAGAACCTATTCATGTTTATAAAATTGAACGTTCAGTCATGTTTAAAGATAAGAAAGTCGTTTCTGATAATTAAATATGTATGCTTGAACAGTAATTGAAGTGCGGTTATACTAAATAAAATTTAACCGCACTTTTTTTATGCTACAAGATAAAAAAATTATTCACATTGATATGGATTGTTTTTACGCATCGATTGAGATTCGTGAAAACCCTAATTTGCAGGGAAAGCCTGTTGCTGTAGGTGGTTCTTCTCGTCAACGTGGTGTATTAACAACTTGTAATTATGAGGCGAGAAAATTTGGTTTGCATAGTGCAATGCCAACAGCTCAAGCCATAAAAAAGTGTCCTAATCTTATTCTTGTGCCCGTGAATATGACGTTGTATAAACAAGTTTCGGCACAAATTCATCAAATCTTCCAGCGTTACACCGATATAATTGAACCACTTTCTTTAGATGAAGCTTATTTAGATGTCACGCACTGCCAAAAATGTTCTGGCTCAGCGACTTGGATCGCACAAGAAATTCGCCAAGCAATTTTTGATGAGTTGAATTTAACTGCCTCGGCAGGCGTGGCGCCTTTAAAATTCCTTGCCAAAATCGCTTCGGATATGAATAAACCTAATGGGCAATTTGTGATTAAGCCTAATGAAGTCGAGGAATTCATTAAAACCTTATCTTTAAATAAGATTCCTGGTGTGGGTAAAGTGACATCACAACGATTACTCGATATGGGATTAGAAACTTGTGCTGACATTCAAAACTTTGATCAAATCGCCTTATTAAATCAATTTGGTAAGGCAGGTAAACGAATTTGGGATTTTAGCCACGGCATTGATGATCGTGAAGTACAAGCCCATCGTGAACGTAAATCAGTCGGCGTAGAACAAACTTTGCTTGAAAACATTCACACAATTGAGCAAGCTTCAGCCTTATTGAATAATCTTTATCAAGAGCTAATTCGTCGCCTTGATCGTGTTAGCCGTAATATACCGTTATCTTCATTACGTAAAATTGGCATAAAGCTTAAATTTGAAGATTTTCAAGTAACTACTTTAGAGAAAACAGGTTTACCCCTTTCTTTGGAGAGTTTTCAGCAATTACTTCCTCAAATTTTTATGCGAGCAAAAGGGCGATCGATTCGTTTGATCGGGCTACATGTCAATTTACCCGAAGAAAATAAACAAGAACAAATGAGCCTCTGGTGATATAATCTCACGGTTTTTTAGGAGTCGATACCATGGAACATAAATTAGAAGATATTATCGCGATTTTTAATCAATGTTTTGAAGAGGAATACAACACTCGCTTAGTCAAAGGCGGTGAAGAACCCATTTATTTACCCGCAAATGATGACGTGCCTTATAACGCGATTTATTTTGCGCGAGGATTTTACAGCAGTGCATTGCACGAAATTGCCCATTGGTTAGTGGCAGGCAAAGAACGCCGTAAACTAGAAGATTTTGGTTATTGGTATGAGCCAGATGGACGTTCAGAAGAACGCCAGCGTGACTTTGAAAAAGTTGAAGTTAAACCGCAAGCATTAGAGTGGATTTTGGCGACGGCGGCAGGTTTTCGTTATTTTGCCAGTGCGGATAATTTGAATGGCAATCCGGGCGATACACAGCCTTTTAAACAAGCCGTGTATGAACAAGTGAAAATCTATGCGGAAAAAGGTTTACCAAAACGAGCTGAAACGTTACGCCATGCTCTTGCTATGTTTTATGGCACAGAAGATCGTATTGATTTAAGTAAATTTGATGTGACACGTATTTAAAGAGCGGTGATTTTTAACCGCACTTTTGACACTGTCAATTTTCCCTAAAATCGGCTAGAATACGCCGATTTTATTTTCGGTGATTTACAAATGATGAAAGATTCCATTATTGCAAAATTAGAAAGTTTAAAAGAACGTTATGAAGAGCTAGAAGCCTTATTGGGCGATGTTTCTGTAATTAGTGATCAGGATAAATTCCGTGCTTATTCTAAAGAATATTCGCAACTTGAAGAAGTGGTGAAATGTTTTAATCGTTGGACGCAATTAAATCAAAATATTGAAGAAGCTGAAATATTGCTCGACGATCCTGAAATGAAAGAAATGGCGCAAATAGAAATCGAAGAATCCAAAGCGGAAATTGAAGAAGTGGAACAACAACTTCAAATTCTTTTACTGCCGAAAGATCCTAATGATGAATATAACTGCTATTTAGAAATCCGTGCGGGAACAGGTGGCGATGAAGCGGGTATTTTTGCTGGGGATTTATTCCGCATGTATAGCCGCTATGCAGAAAGTAAACGCTGGCGCGTCGAAATGCTCAGTGCTAACGAAAGTGAGCAAGGCGGTTATAAAGAAGTGATTGTTAAAGTCACTGGTGAAGGTGTGTATGGACAGTTGAAGTTTGAGTCTGGCGGTCATCGTGTGCAACGCGTACCAAAAACTGAATCACAAGGTCGTATTCATACCTCTGCTTGTACCGTTGCGGTAATGCCAGAATTGCCAGAGTCTGAAATGCCAGAAATTAATCCAGCAGATTTACGTATTGATACTTATCGCTCATCAGGCGCTGGTGGTCAGCATGTAAATACGACGGATTCTGCGGTGCGTATTACACATATTCCAACTGGTATTGTGGTGGAATGTCAGGATGAGCGTTCACAGCACAAAAATAAAGCGAAAGCGATGTCGGTATTAGCGTCACGTATTGTTCAAGCAGAGCAAGAACGCCAAGCTGCGGAACAAACAGATATGCGCCGTAACTTATTAGGTTCGGGCGATCGTTCTGATAAAATTCGTACATATAATTATCCGCAAGGTCGAGTGACTGATCATCGTATCAATCTCACTATTTACCGTTTGGATGAAGTGATGAATGGTAAAATTGATGAACTGATTCAGCCGATTATTACCGAATATCAAGCGGATCAGTTGGCGGCATTGTCTGAACAGAATTAATGATAGGGGCATCTGATTTCAGATGTCCTTTTTAACTTTACAGGGAAATAAAATGATCATTGAAAATCAAAAAGATGCGGAATTTTCTTCTGTTTTCAAACCTTCTCAACCTGCTCAAGCAAGCCGTTTTAAACGTTGGCTTGCGAGTATGATTAATGGGCTTGTGCTTTGGGTGATGGTTGGTCTCGGTTTTGCATTGGGGGATTTTGCCGGTGTAGTGGGGACGATTGTATATGCTGGTTTTCAGTTATATTTCATGAAAACTTATGGTCAAACAATGGCAAAACGCTGGTTAGGCTTACGTGTATTTAATTATCATACCCATCAACCCGTTGAATTTGGTAAATACATCGGTCGCGAAATTATTGATATTTTATTAGCGTGGACAAGTTTCTTATTGATTATTAGCGGTATTGTTGCACTTGTGCGCGATGATCGTCGTTCTTTAACTGATTTAGTGGCTGGCACGATTGTGTTAAAAGACGAAAAATAATGAATTATAAAGAATGGCTGGCACAAGCAATTGCGGATTTGGCACAAAAAAATCCCACTGAAAATAGTAAAATTGATGCGCTTGTGCTTCTTCAACATGCTACTGGCAAATCGCGTACCCAAATCCTTGCTTTTGATGATAGCGAAATTGATGAGAAAGTGCGGTTAAATTTGACCGCACTTTTAGATCGTCGTCTAAAAGGTGAACCTATCGCTTATATTCTTGGCGAAAAAGAATTTTGGTCGTTGCCATTAAATGTCTCAAAAGGCACCTTGATTCCAAGACCAGATACCGAAATTTTAGTGGAAAAGGCATTACAAATTGCTTTGGAAAAACTGGAAAAAAATCCACCGCACTTTCGTATTCTTGATCTTGGCACAGGCACAGGCGCTATCGCGTTAGCATTAGCATCGGAGCTTTCCTCTATTTGTCAAAAACAACAGATTTCATTAGAAATCATTGGAGTTGATCTTATGCCCGATGTTGTGGCGTTAGCTCAATCTAATGCGGAAAGAAATAACTTAAATGTACAATTTTTACAGAGTAGTTGGTTTGAAAATATAACAGGGCAGTTTGATCTTATCGTCAGCAACCCGCCTTATATTGATGCGCAAAATGAACATTTAGGTCAAGGCGATGTGCGTTTTGAACCACTTTCTGCATTAGTTGCCAATGATGCCGGTTATGCTGATTTACGTCATATTATTGAATTAGCGTCGAGTTATTTGAACTCTAATGGCGCATTACTACTTGAACACGGATGGCAACAAGGCGAAAAAGTGCGGTCAATTTTCCAAGAAAATCATTGGGAAATGGTTGAAACCGTGCGTGATTATGGTGACAATGAGCGCGTCACTTTAGGTTTTTGGAAGAAGTAATGAAATATTATCGACGTGCGTTATACGATCAATTTGTGCATTTTTATAATACCATCTCAGATGATGGATCATCAGAAGCACAAATTCGGGGAAAAATTGGCGGGTTTGTACGTCGAGCGCGTAAAGAAATTTCGCCAGATTGGCCGAAAGAAGAGCAGATTCATCAGTTACTACAGCTATTTTATGGTGATTGGGGCTTTCATTGCGATCCAGAAGAGTATTTCTATACACGCAATTTATATTTGCCTTATGTGTTAGAGCATCGTCAAGGAATGCCAGTGACGCTTGGGGCAATTGTGCTTTATTTAGCCGAGGTATTGGATTTGCCTATTTACCCCGTAAATTTCCCAACACAACTCATTTTACGTGCCGAAGTAAGAGATGAAGTAGCTTTTATTGATCCTTGGGATGGCACTTATATATCGCAAGAAAAATTGCAGCAACTTTATGAAGGGGCATTTGGCTTTGGTGTGCAAATTCAACCTGAAGAACTTGATAGAGCCGATCTTTCCTTGCTTTATTCTCGTTTTGAGCAACTGGCGAAGAATGCGCTTATCCGCGAAGAACATAACGACATGGCATACCGTTATATTGAAAATTTATTGATTGGTAATGATAAAGATCCTTATCACATCCGTGATCGCGGTTTAGTTTTAGCTCAGATGGGTGCTTACCCTTCGGCATTAAAAGATTTAGAATTTTTTGTAGAACGTTGTCCGGAAGACCCGACTGCGGCCTTAATCCGAACTCAACTTTTAGAACTAAAGGGCGAGATTGATAAAGATCCTTTTGCCCTCCATTGATTTAAGGAAAATTTATGCAAAATAAAATTGTAAAAATTGGCAATATTGATGTTGCAAATGACAAACCTTTCGTGCTTTTTGGTGGAATGAACGTACTTGAAAGCCGAGATATGGCAATGCAAGTCTGTGAAGCTTATGTGAAAGTGACAGAGAAACTTGGCGTGCCTTATGTGTTTAAGGCTTCTTTTGACAAAGCGAATCGTTCGTCTATTCATTCTTACCGTGGCCCAGGTATGGAAGAAGGCTTAAAAATTTTTCAAGAATTAAAAGATACCTTTGGGGTAAAAATTATTACTGATGTACACGAAATCTACCAATGTCAGCCTGTTGCTAATGTTGTCGATATTATTCAACTTCCCGCCTTTTTGGCGCGTCAAACAGATCTCGTTGAAGCCATGGCAAAAACAGGTGCAGTGATTAATGTGAAAAAACCACAATTCTTAAGCCCGGGTCAAATGGGTAATATCGTGGAAAAAATCGAAGAATGCGGTAATGATAAAATCATTCTTTGTGATCGCGGTACAAACTTTGGATACGATAATTTAATTGTGGATATGCTTGGCTTCAGCGTGATGAAAAAGGCATCTAAGGGCAGCCCGGTTATTTTTGATGTAACCCATTCACTTCAATGCCGTGATCCATTTGGGGCCGCATCAGGTGGCCGTCGCGCGCAAGTAACCGAATTAGCGCGTTCTGGTTTAGCGGTAGGAATTGCTGGTTTATTCTTAGAAGCGCATCCAAATCCAAATCAAGCGAAGTGTGATGGCCCATCTGCATTGCCTCTTTCTGCACTTGAAGGCTTTGTCTCTCAAATGAAAGCGATTGATGATTTAGTAAAATCTTTCCCAGAATTGGATACTTCAATCTAAGAAAATATTTAAGCAAAAGTGCGGTTAATTTTGACCGCACTTTGATCTGCACCCCAAAACCTGGACACCTAATTTGAGGTGCAGATTATGTCCTACTCTTATCAATTTCGTTTGAAAATTATCAAACTGGTCACCGAACAGGATTATGGTATCCGTGAGGTGGCTAAACTTCATAAAATTTCCCACTCTCTCGTTATTTATTGGCTAAAAGCATTTCGGGAAAGAGGGCTTGATGGCGTAAAATCGACTTATACAGGCCTTCAAACACCGAAAATAGTAAAGCCAAAAAATGAAAAAGAAAGGCATTGAAATTCCAGAAACCACAGACTTTTCACCTAAGCGTTTAAAAAGCTGCAACGAGAGCTCGCCTTGGCTCGTGCGGAGATTGCTTATCTAAAGGAGTTGGAGGCGCTCGACCGTCAAAAACAACGACAGAAAAAAGAAAAATCATTGAAAGCTTGAAGCCAAACCACGCGTTAAATGATTTATTTCGAGTGGCTAAAATGCCTCGCTCAAGCTTTTACTATAAAGAGATTAAGCGAAACTATTACGAAGCTAAAGAAGCTATTTTATCGCTGTATAAAAAGAACAGAAAACGAGATGGTTATCACCCAATGACGTTTAAATTATGCCAAATGGGTTTTAATTTGAATCATAAAACGGTGTTAAAGCTAATGAACGAGTTAGGTATTCATTCCATTTTACGCAAGAAAAGACATTGAAAACGAGGAAAAACATCGCATATTGCCCCGAATTTGCTGGATTGTGATTTTACAGCAACGGCACTTAATCAAAAATGGGTAATGGATGTAACGGAATTTCAGGTTGGGCAAGAAAAGCTTTATTTTCAGCGTTGATGGACTTGGCTAACCGAGAAGTGATTGCCTATAACTTTTCAACACGCCCCAAATTTTCATTGGTGAAAAAGATGTTAGCACAAGGACTTAGTCGGCTTAAACCGACAGAATGCCCGATTATTCATAGCGACCAAGGCGTATTGTATGGCACGGCGGAATGGATGAAAATGTTGGAGGGTAAAGCGGTGCAAAGTATGAGCCGCCGAGGAAATTGCTACGATAATGCGGTGATTGAAAGTTTTTTTTGCGATATTAAAATCAGATTGTTTTTACTCACAGACTTATCATTCAATTGCTGAATTACAGGCTGAAATTGAAGAATATTTAAGTTAACTAACCTGTCCAACTTTTTTGGGGGGGCAGATCGCTTTTTCCGCTAATTTTTACTTTATCCAACAGCGCTGTATAATGTCACGCTTTTGAATATAAACGATATGAGGGGGAAGCTCATGATTAAAATCGATACCTTACCGCAATTTTTACGTAACAAAGTGGCGGAAAACGATGCCTTTGGTCTCGTGGAAGGCTTGTGCCAATTATTACGTAGCAGCCCCACAGAAAAAATTGCTCCGACTTTGCATTTGTTTAAGTTTATCTTAAAGAACGATAAAGAATTAGGCTGTTCTGTTTCGAAATTATTATGTGGTTGGTTATGTGGTTTACGCCTTTACCCCTTGTTTATTAGTAGCGGTATCCTTACACGTGGCGGTTTTGGACAGGAGATGAAAACACGTATTTATGAGCGTTTTAACCCCTCTTTTAAAGATATTAATGATTTACGTGATATTTTTTATTTATTATTTAGAGATAAAAATGATGCACGCTGGATTGATGCTGTTCCTTTAAAAACGTGGCGAGGTGTATTTGGCGTCTTAACCCGTTGTACAGAACAAAAAGATCGTGAGCGTTTAAAAAATCATATTGAAAGTGAAGGGTTATTTGCCATTGAGATGCTTTCAATTTGGATTGCTGCTGAAGATATGGATCCTGAGCTGATGCGAATGGAGCCTTCTCTGTTGAATGCAGATTCCCCTTTTGTGGCATTGCACCATGAAGTGGTGAATTGGTTACAGGCGCACCGCCAATCAACCGTTTTTGATGATAGCCATTTACAGGTAATGTTTAACCAATGTAAAAAATTGGTTGAGCGTTTGCAAAAACGTGGAGCAGTGGTGGGCTCTTCTTTAAATACGGCTTATTTATTGGAGCGTCTTTCTCAGACCTTAGAACGATTAGAAATCTTGATGGCGATTTTTGTTTCAAATCGCTATTTACCACGCCGAATATTGTTATTAACTGGCTGTTTTGCCCGCACAGCAGCAGAAAAACATAGCATTACCCGATTATGGAAACAAAGCTCTAGATTAATTTCACGTAGCATTACCCAAAATGCGGGCGATCACGGCGAGCATTACATTACTCGAGATAAAAAAGAGTATTGGGCAATGTTTTATTCTGCGGCAGGTGGTGGTGTATTAATTGCACTGATGGCGCTATTTAAAATCTATCTAGGCAGCATTATTGATGACAAAGTCTGGAAAGGGCTTGCCGAAGGCTTAAATTACGGCTTAGGTTTTATGGTGATCTTTATGTTGCATTTTACGGTAGCGACGAAACAGCCTGCCATGACTGCAGCCCGTTTTGCTGAGGCTGTTGAGAAAACGCCTCAAGGTAAAAGCGTCAATATGAAATTAGCTCAATTATTAGTGGATGTATTTCGCTCTCAAAGTATTGCGGTGCTAGGTAATGTCCTCATTGCGATGGGCTTAGCCGCATTGATTGCGTTTGGTTACCAATATAAAACAGGTGAGCCATTGATGAATGCTGATCAAATTGCTTATCAGTTGCATAGCATTGATCCTTTTGCGGGAACCTTATGGTTTGCAGCCATTGCGGGGGTGTGGTTATTCTGCTCAGGGATTATTTCAGGCTATTTTGATAACCGCAGCAATTATTTGAATATGCGTATTCGTTTAACCCAACATCCGTTATTGAAAAAATTAATGTCTGAGAAATTTCGCGTTAAATTTGCTAATTATATGCATGAGAATTATGGCTCGCTTATCGGTAACCTTTGCTTTGGTATGCTGCTTGGTATTACGGGTGTGGTAGGTTACTTAATGCACCTTCCGTTAGATATTCGTCATGTGGCATTTTCATCTGCGAATGTAGGCTATATTGCTGTGAGCGGACAATTCACCTATTCATTGCTTTTACAATGCATTGGTTTTGTATTGTTGATTGGTTTAGTTAATTTAATTGTCAGTTTTTCATTAACGCTTTGGGTTGCACTGCGTTCTTTGAATGCGGAAATTGATAGCTGGTGGCCAATTTGGTATGAAGTTTGTCAAATTGTAAAAAAACGTCCATTAAGCTTATTTCTTCCTATTCAATTAGATAAATAATCGGCTTAAGTGATCTGTACCCCACTCTCGGACTTATCACTCAATCGCTAAATTACAGGCTAAAATTGAAGAATATTTAGTGTATTACAACCAAAAACGAATTAAACTTGCTTTCAAAGGATTGAGTCCAGTGTAATACCGAGCTCAATATTTAAGTTAACTAACCTGTCCAACTTTTGGGGGGCAGATCACTTTGTATATAAAAGTAGAAATGATGAATATCGTCTTTTTAGATAGTACGGCTATCCCTAAACATATCCCTATTCCTCGTCCAAGTTTTGCGCATACTTGGACTGAATATGAGTATACTTCTTATGCTGAAACGATTGAACGAGCGAAAGATGCTGATATTGTTATTACGAGCAAAGTCATTTTTGATCGAGAAATGTTAAAACAATTACCTAAGTTAAAGTTAATTGCGATTACTGCAACTGGTACAAATAATGTTGATCTTGTGGCTGCAGAAGAAATGGGCATCGCCGTGCGCAATGTGACAGGTTATTCCAGCACAACAGTACCAGAACATGTCATGGGATTAATTTTCGCTTTAAAACACAGTTTGGCAGCTTGGTTACGCGATCAAACGGAAGCAAAATGGGCGGAAAGTAAACAATTTTGTTATTTTGATTACCCAATTACAGATGTGCGAAGTTCGATATTAGGCGTATTTGGTAAAGGTTGCTTAGGGACAGAAGTGGGGCGTTTGGCTAATGCCGTGGGAATGAAAGTGCTTTATGCAGAACATAAAGATGCCACTTTTTGCCGTGAAGGTTATATGCCCTTTGAGGAAGTCTTAAAACAAGCGGATATTGTGACGTTGCATTGCCCATTAACCGAAACAACCAAGAATTTAATTAATGCAGAAACTTTATCTAAAATGAAAAAAGGTGCATTTTTGATTAATACAGGGCGTGGGCCTTTGATTGATGAACTTGCATTAGTTGATGCGTTAAAAACGGGGCATTTAGGCGGAGCGGCTTTGGATGTAATGGTAAAAGAGCCACCAGAAAAAGATAACCCATTAATTTTAGCTGCAAAAACTATGCCTAATTTAATTATCACTCCGCATATTGCTTGGGCGAGTGATAGTGCAGTGACAACATTAGTTGGCAAAGTAATGCAAAACATCGAAGAATTTGTACAACAATTAAATCAAAAATAATGAATTTTCCTATTTCTCTTTATATTGCACTACGTTATTGGCGTGCTAAAAGTGCGGATCGTTTTGGCCGATTAGTGACTAATCTAGCAAGCCTAGGGATTGTGCTAGGTGTGATGGCATTGATTATCGTGCTTTCTGTGATGAATGGATTAGAAGGTTACCAAAAACAACAGGTGCTATCTTCCATTCCTCACGCGATTGTGAGTGAAGAACAGCCCATTTCTACAGAAAAAACATTAGAAAATTTACCGCACTTTATCCAAAAAGCGGTGCCGATCAATACAACAAATGTGATTTACCAAACGACAAAAGGCGTGAGTGCAGGACAAATCATTGGTATTCAATCATTTTCTGATGATCCTTTGGTTGAATCTTTTGATCAGACTAAATTTAATGAAATTTTACCGACTGGTGAATTTAAATTGGTCATTGGTGATAAACTGGCACAAAAATTGGGCGTGAATATTGGGGATAAAATCCGTTTGATGATTACGGAAAATAGCCAATATACACCATTCGGTCGCGTGCCAATGCAGCGTTTATTTACGGTTAGCGATATTTATTATGATTATGGCGAAGCATCGGGTTATGAAGCCTTTGCTAATATTACAGATATTGGTCGCTTAATGCGTATTCAACCTCAGCAAGCGCAAGGGTATCGTTTATTTTTGAATGATCCGTTCCAAATTACAGAACTCCCACAACATTTCCCAACACAAACAATCACGGATTGGCGCGTACAAAAAGGTGAATTTTTCCAAGCAGTGAGAATGGAAAAAAATATGATGGGATTGCTGATTAGTTTGATCATTGTCGTGGCGATTTCTAATATTGTCACCTCTTTAAGTTTAATGGTGGTGGATAAACAAGGGGAAATTGCGATCTTGCAAACTCAGGGCTTAACAAAATCCCAAGTGCGTTCAGTGTTTATTTATCAAGGATTACTGGTGGGATTTGTTGGCACATTGCTCGGTGCTATTTTAGGTGTTTTAGTCACCTTGAACTTAACGGAGATTGTAAGTGAGGTAAATCCACAAGGTGTTTTTTTACCGACAGAATTGTCTTTTATTCAAATGATTTTTGTCATTGGATTTTCCTTGTTGCTTTCTTTACTTTCTACCCTTTATCCCGCTTATCGTGCAGCGAAAGTCGAACCAGCAGCTGCCTTGCGATACGAATAAGTTTTTAATGGTAAATGAATGATGGATGAACAATCAATTTTAGCTTTTGATACACAACATATTTGGCATCCTTATTCTTCAGTTTCTTCTGATATGCCGCTTTATGCGGTAGAACGTGCAGATGGCGTGATAATAACCTTAAAAGATGGTCGTCGTTTGATTGATGGCATGTCTTCTTGGTGGGCGGCACTGCATGGTTATAATCACCCTCGTTTAAATGCAGCGGCACAGAATCAGTTGGCAAAAATGAGCCATATTATGTTTGGCGGTTTTACTCATGAGCCCGCGGTGGAATTAGCTCAATTATTGGTAAAAATTTTGCCAAATAGCTTAGATAAGATCTTTTTTGCTGATAGTGGTTCTGTTGCTGTGGAAGTGGCGATGAAAATGGCTATTCAATATCAGCACGCTAAAGGGGAAGTACAACGACAAAAATTTGCCACCATCTGTTCGGGTTATCATGGCGATACTTGGAATGCGATGTCGGTGTGTGATCCAACCACTGGGATGCATCATTTATTTCATCATAGCCTGCCCGTACAATATTTTCTTCCTCAACCCAATATTCCATTTAATGAGTCTTGGAATGATGGAGCGATTGAACCTTTAGCTGATTTACTTAAGAAAAAAGGTAGCGAAATCGCCGCACTTATTTTAGAGCCTGTCGTGCAAGGTGCGGGCGGTATGTATTTTTATTCGCCAACTTATTTAGTGAAAGCGCAAGCGCTTTGTAAACAATATGGTGTATTGCTAATTTTTGATGAAATTGCCACGGGTTTTGGCCGTACAGGGAAATTATTTGCAGCCGAGCATGCTGGGATCTCGCCAGATATTATGTGTATCGGTAAAGCCTTAACGGGTGGTTATTTAACTTCATCAGCAACCATTACGACCACTGAAATTGCGCAAACTATTTGTCGCGGTGAGGCTAAATGCTTTATGCACGGACCCACTTTTATGGCAAATCCGTTGGCCTGTGCAATTGCGGTAGAATCTATCCGTTTATTGTTGGAAAGCCCTTGGCAGCAAAATATTCAGCGAATTGAGTCTTCCTTAAAACAACAGCTTTCGCCTTTAACTGAAAAAGATTATGTCAAAGAAGTTCGTGTATTAGGGGCGATTGGGGTGGTTGAAATGAAAAGTGCGGTAAATATGAAAACTTTAGTCCTACGTTTTGTGGAACAAGGTGTTTGGATTCGACCTTTTGGAAAATTGGTTTATGTAATGCCACCATTTGTGATTAAAGATGATGAACTTCAGAAATTAATAGAAGGCATGATTCTGGCTTTAACGCAGGAATATGAACATTAGGATAAAAAATGGATGCTTTTAAACAGCAACTGGAACAGCTTAGGGCACAAAATCAATATCGTTCAATTCCAGACTTAGTTCATCAAGGACGATATATTACGCGAGAAAATCGCAAAATGTTGAATATGTCATCTAATGATTATTTAGGTTTGGCATCAAATGAAAATTTGCGCCAGTCTTTTTTACAGCAATATGGCGATAATTTTCCTTCTTTTACCAGTTCTTCGTCTCGTTTATTAACGGGAAATTTCCCTATTTATACCGATCTTGAACAGCTCATTGCTCAACGTTTCCAACGAGAAGGCGCTTTATTATTTAACAGTGGCTATCACGCCAATCTTGGTATTTTACCGGCGTTGACGACAACAAAAAGTTTAATTTTGGCAGATAAATTAGTGCATGCCAGTATGATTGATGGCATTCGTTTAAGCCAATGTGAGTTCTTTCGTTATCGTCATAATGATTATGAACATCTAAAGAATCTGCTCGAAAAAAATGCTGGAAAATTTGACCGCACTTTTATTGTGACGGAATCGGTTTTTAGTATGGATGGCGATGTAGCTGATTTAAAACATCTTGTGCAACTGAAAAAACAGTTTCCCAATACTTATCTTTATGTGGATGAAGCCCATGCAATAGGCGTTTACGGTAAAAACGGATTAGGTATTGCTGAGCGAGCTAATGTGATATCTGATATAGATTTATTGGTTGGCACTTTTGGCAAAGCCTTAGCTTCAATGGGGGCTTATGTCGTCTGTGATCAAATATTAAAAGCGTGTTTGATTAATCAAATGCGCCCATTAATTTTTTCAACCGCACTTCCGCCGTTTAATGTGGCTTGGACTCATTTTATTTTTGAACGATTGCCACAATTTTCAAAAGAAAGAACGCGTCTTGAGCAGTTAAGTGCATTTTTACGCCAAGAAGTGGAGCATAGAACGCAAATAATGCCAAGCCAAACTTGCATCGTTCCTTATATTTTAGGCGAGAATGAAGCAACCCTTGCTAAGGCGAAAGCTCTGCAAGAGCAAGGTTATTATTGCTTGCCGATTAGACCACCGACAGTACCAAAAGGTACATCCAGAATACGATTATCTTTGACGGCAGATATGACAATGGATGAAGTAAAACAGTTTGTGGCATGCTTATAAGGAAATAATGTGAAAACGAAATTTTATGATCATCAAGGTGAGCATTTAATAGTTTATTTTGCTGGTTGGGGGACACCTCTTGATGCTGTAGCTCATTTGATTTTGCCAACAAATCACAATTTATTAATTTGCTACGATTATCAAGATTTGAAGTTAGATTTTGATTTTTCTGCCTATCAGCAAATTCGTGTAGTGGCATGGTCGATGGGTGTTTGGGTGGCTGAGAGAGTATTACAAGGAATCACCTTACAATCAGCAACAGCAGTGAATGGCACAGGTTTACCTTGTGATGATGGCTTCGGTATTCCCTACGCCATTTTTAAAGGCACATTAGAAAATCTCGCAGAAAATACTCGTTCAAAGTTTGAACGTAGAATCTGTGGTGACAAAGTATCTTTTGAACGTTATCAACAATTTTCTGCACGACCATTTAACGAAATTCATCAAGAACTCACCGCACTTTTTGCGATGATTCAGCAGGATAAACGCACAGATCTTATTCACTGGACAAATGCATGGATTAGTTCTTGCGATAAAATTTTTATGCCAGCTAATCAGCACCAATATTGGACCTCGCGTTGTGCCGTTCAGGAAATAGAAGGTGAGCATTATGTGTTTTCAAGATTTACCCACTGGTCGGCATTATGGAATCATTAACTTCCGTAGATAAATCGCGCATTCAACAAGCCTTCCAAAAAGCCTTAAATAGCTATGATGAACATGCGTTAATTCAACAAAAAATGAATATTAAGTTAATGATTCATTTGCAAGACTATTTACCAAATGGATCATTAGATAGCGTATTGGAGCTAGGTTGCGGTTCTGGTATGTTGAGTACGTTGTTGCAAAAACAGATTTCAGCCAATTATTGGTTATTTAATGATTTGTGCGATGTGCGCGCTCTACTCGCTGAAAAGCTGATTCAACCCTTTAATTTTTATTGTGGTGATGCAGAGAACTTTCCTTTTCAACAACAATTTGATTTGATTGCAAGTGCATCAGCTGTACAGTGGTTTCATCATCCTGACAATTTTATTTCCCATTGTAAAACAGGATTGAAACCTAATGGTTTATTGGCGATGACGACTTTTGGTGAAGATAATTTAAAAGAGATTCGCCAAATGACGAATGTGGGGTTAAGTTATCCGAATTTATCTCAATGGAAAAATTGGTTAGCCAATGATTTTGAGCTTTTATGGCATGACGATGTTAATGTAATACTAGACTTTGATACGCCATTGGATGTACTCAAACATCTGAAATATACAGGTGTAACAGCGACTAACCAGAAAAATTGGACAAGAAAAAATCTCAACAAATTTATTGATGATTACTTACAGGCTTTTAGATTGCCATCGGGTAAAGTGCGGTTAACTTATCATCCATTGTTTTTCATCGCACGTTATTCTCGTGCTGGAAATTAGTAAGGCGTATTTATGGGCAAGGTTATTTTTGTATCGGGCATTGATACCGATGTAGGTAAAACGGTTGCAACAGGCATTTATGCTAAAAAGTTGATGGAACAAGGCTTTTCCGTTATTACACAAAAAATGATTCAAACAGGCTGTAAAAATATCGCTGATGATTTGCTTGTACATCGAAAGATTCAAGGTATTGATTTGACGGAAGAAGACTTACAAGGCGACACGTGCCCTTATCTTTTTGAATATCCTTGTTCTCCTCATTTAGCTGCAAAGCTCGAAGGGCGAGAAATTAATGAAAAAATGATTGAAAAATCTACCGCACTTTTGGCAGAGAAATATGATTATGTGCTGCTGGAGGGGGCGGGTGGGTTAATGGTGCCTTATTATGAAGAGGCGACGACGTTAGATTATATCCAGTCAAATAATTACCCTTTGATTTTAGTGACATCGGGAAAATTAGGTAGCATAAACCATACATTATTAAGTTTAGAGGCTTGTCGTTCTCATGGAGTGTCAGTGCTAAGCGTAATGTATAACGGTTATCCGGAATACGATCCTATTATTAGTGAAGAGACACAAGGCTATTTAAAAGGTTATCTTAAAAGATATTTTCCTGAAACGGGATTTGAATGCTTTGGGCGCATTGAAATTTAAGCTCAGGGAAAAGTGTGATAGACTCGCGCAAGTTTTTAATGAGATGATTTGCTGCTAAAGTGCGGTTAAAACGAGTAAAAAATGAATAACTATTTATTAAAATGCGAAAACATCAATAAATTTTATCAAGAAGGTGAAAATCAAACGCAAGTATTAAAAGGCGTTTCTTTTTCTATGGAACCTGCAGAGTTGGTTGCGATCGTGGGGAGTTCAGGTTCAGGGAAAAGTACTTTATTGCATACTTTAGGGGGACTTGATCAGCCAAGTAGTGGGGAAGTGTTTATTAATGGACAATCCTTGCAAAAAGCATCGGCTAATGAATTAGCTGCTTTGCGTAATCGTTATTTAGGATTTGTGTATCAATTTCATCATTTAATGGCGGATTTTACCGCACTTGAAAATGTGATGATGCCGATGTTGATTGGCCATCAAAATAAAACAGAAGCGAAAGATCGTGCCGAAAAAATGCTAAGTGCGGTGGGATTAAGTCATAGAATGACGCATCGTCCATCAGCGCTTTCTGGAGGGGAACGTCAGCGCGTGGCGATTGCGCGGGCTTTAGTGAATAATCCATCATTAGTTTTAGCAGATGAGCCCACAGGAAATCTCGATCACAAGACCACAGAAAGCATTTTTGAACTCATTCAACAACTTAATCAAGAGCAAAATATCGCTTTTTTATTAGTCACTCACGATATGGGGCTTGCTGAAAAATTATCACGCCGTTTAGTTATGCAAGATGGTATTTTGAAGGAAGGTGCATAATGAATACGCCTTTTTTCATTAGCTGGCGTTATCAACGTGGTAAGCAGAAAAATCCTTTAGTTGCGTTAATTGCAAAATTTTCTGCAATTGGCATTGCGCTGGGTGTTGCCGTTTTAATTGTTGGATTAAGTGCGATGAATGGTTTTGAGCGTGAGCTTAATCAACGAATTCTTGCTGTGGTTCCTCATGCAGAGATTTTGTCTGCGTCCAATGCGACGGATCCAACCATTCACCATTGGCAAAATTTGGAAAAACGCTTACAACAAAATGCCCAAATTAAAGGTATTTCCCCTTTTGTTAGTTTTACTGCATTGGTAGAAAATGGTTCAAAACTGAAAGTGGTTCAGGTGAAGGGCATTGAAAAACAAGCAGAAGATCGTGTGAGCTCTCTTGGTAATTTCGTACAAGAGCAAGGCTGGGATAAATTTGGGAAAGAAGGTGGATTAGTCTTGGGAGCGGGGATTGCTAGAGAACTTGATGTAAAAGCGGGTGATTGGGTTACTTTACTTATTTCTCAGCAAAACGGCGATGAACAACTTGCTCAACCCACTCGTGAACGCGTGCAAGTCACTGCAATTTTACGTTTAGATGGACAACTTGATTATAGTTATGCCTTATTACCGCTTGCTCAAGCACAAGAATTTTTGATTTATAAATCAGATCAAATAACAGGTGTTGAATTGAAATTAGATGATCCTTTTTCTGTAAAAAATCTGGATTTATCTATGCTTAACGACTATCCACAGATGCTTTATATTCAAAACTGGATTGGTAAATTTGGTTATATGTATCGCGATATTCAACTTATTCGAACAGTGATGTACATCGCTATGGTGCTCGTGATTGGGGTGGCATGTTTTAATATTGTTTCTACGCTGATTATGGCGGTAAAAGATAAGCAAGGCGATATTGCCATTATGCGCACGCTTGGGGCGAATAATGCGTTCATTAAACGTATTTTTATTTGGTATGGCTTACAGGCCGGAATGAAAGGTTGCTTAATTGGTATTGTGTTAGGCATTATACTTGCATTAAATCTGACAACTTTTATTCAAGGCATTGAGTGGGTTATCGGTAAGAAATTGTTATCGGGAGATGTGTATTTTGTCGATTTTTTGCCAAGCGAGTTACATTGGTTGGATGTTTTGATGGTTTTAGTTGCAGCGCTTGCATTGAGTTTAATTGCTAGTCTTTATCCAGCAAGCCGAGCAGCTAAATTACAACCAGCCCAAGTATTAAGTAGCCATTAATTTTGTGAATACCGCATGAACGTGCGGTATTTTTAATATTGTAAGAATCTGCTTTCAATGACTTATATGAAATTTATTTCTTAAAACCATAAAGAAAATTCATATACATCTAGATGGCCAAAACTTCAATCGCTAGATATTCTTTGTTAGAATCGACCTCATTTCATTTAAAATTTAATTATAGGAAAGCATCATGAGCAAATTATTTCCAAATGCCAAAATTCGAACTCAAGCCCCTTATCGTTTTGATATTGTCGGAAGCTTTTTACGTCCAGAAACATTAAAACAAGCACGACATCAATGTAGCTGTGGCGACATTTCTTGTGCCGACTTAACTCAAGTAGAAGATAGTGAAATTTCAAAATTAGTTGAGCATCAAAAGTCAGTGGGATTATCTGCTGTAACAGATGGGGAGTTTCGTCGAACTTTCTGGCATCTTGACTTCTTAGCCGCTTTAGATGGTGTAAAAGAAGTGGATGTAGAAAAATTTTCGGTACAATTTAAGCATCATAGTGTCCGCCCAAAAACTTTACGTATTGTTGATAAAATTGATTTTTCTGAGAATCATCCATTCATAGCACATTATCGTGCTTTACAAAAAATTTCAGGTGAAACAGAAGTAAAATTAACCATTCCTTCTCCTTCCATGTTGCATTTAATTTGTACAGTACGTGAAACAGATTATCATCCTATTGCACGTTATCAAGATAATAATCAATTATTACTTGATGATATTGCTGATGCTTATATTAAAGCAATGAATATTTTCTATGCTGCAGGCTGTCGCAATTTGCAATTGGATGATACAAGTTGGGGTGAGTTTTGTGCTGAAGATAAACGCAAGGCCTATACAGAGCGAGGTTTAGATCTTGATCAAATCGCAAAAGATTATGTCTATATGATTAATAAAATTGTTGCGGCTAAACCAGCTGATCTAGCTATTACAATGCATATTTGTCGAGGTAATTTCCGTTCTACTTGGTTCTCTGCTGGTGGTTATGAACCTATAGCAGAAATCTTATTTGGCCACTGTAATGTAGATGGTTTCTTCTTAGAATATGATAGTGATCGTGCGGGTGATTTTAAACCGTTACGTTTTATTAAAAATCAGCAAGTTGTTCTAGGATTAGTGACATCCAAATCAGGTGACTTAGAGAATCGTGATGAAATTATTGCACGCATTAAGGAAGCAACACAATATGTCGATATTAATCAGCTTTGTTTAAGCCCTCAATGTGGTTTTGCTTCTACAGAAGAAGGCAATATTTTAACTGAAGAACAACAATGGAAAAAATTAGAGTTTATCCGTGACATCGCTGAAGAGGTCTGGGGAAAATAAATATATTTATTTCCAATGTTATATAAAAATAGCCGCATAAAGTGCGGCTATTTTTTTACTTGTTTTAAATATTCTAAAAAATTGCTTAAAACCTGTTCTATATCAAGAAAACCATAAAATTAATAAGACTATTTTTCTTATTTAGTCGTATTATATTACTCGGAATGATTAATTCATTCTGGTTATCTACAATAAGGACATTATTATGGCAATTAAAAAAGTGATTACTGTCTGTCCGTATTGCGCTTCAGGTTGTAAGATCAATCTATTGGTTGAAAACAACAAAATTGTGGGTGCTGAAGGTGCAAACGGTAAAACAAACGAACGGGAGCTTTGCCTGAAAGGATATTATGGCTGGGATTTTGTGCATGATACAAAAATCCTCACTCCTCGCCTAACTCAACCGATGATTCGCTACAAACGTGGCGAGCCGTTCACGCCAGTGAGCTGGGAAGAAGCTATTTCCTATTCTGCAAAACGTTTACAAGAAATTAGAGAAAAATATGGCAACGAGTCAATTATGGTAACGGGTTCTTCTCGTGGACCAGGTAACGAAGTGAATTTCGTTATGCAAAAATTTGCTCGTGCGGTATTAGGCAATAACAACATTGACTGTTGTGCACGTGTCTGACATGGCCCATCTGTAGCAGGTCTGCTCAAATCAGTGGGTAATGGCGCGATGTCCAACTCAATCGTTGAGATTGAAGACACTAAATGCGTATTTATCTTTGGCTATAATGCCTCAACATCTCACCCTATTGTGGCGCGTCGTATTAACCACGCAAAAGCAAAAGGGGCGAAAGTTATTGTTTGTGACCCTCGTAAAATTGAAACCGCTCGTATTGCTGACATTTATGCGCCTCTTGCTAATGGTAGCAACGTCGCATTTTTGAATGCAATGATGAACGTGATTCTTGAAGAAGGATTACAAGATCAAAAATTTATCGATGAACATACCGAAAATTTCGATGCGTTCTATGAAACTGTAAAAGCTTATACACCTGAATCAACTCAACATATCACTGGCGTTGAGCCTGAAATGTTGAGAGAAATTGCCCGCACTTATGCGAAAGCTGAAACTGCGACAATTCTTTGGGGTATGGGGGTATGTCAGTTCCGTCAAGGTGTGGAAACTGTACGTGCGTTGGCAAGTTTAGCAATGCTTACTGGTAACTTAGGTAAACCAAATGTTGGTGTAAACCCTGTGCGTGGTCAAAACAACGTACAAGGCGCATGTGACATGGGGGCTTTATATAATACTTTACCTGGTTATCAAAGTTATGCGGATCCAGAAATCAACGCTAAATTTGCGAAAGCATGGGGCGTACCGTCTATTCCAACCAAACCAGGTGTACCATTGAGTGAAGTGCCACATGCAGTGGCAGAAGGTAAACTCAAAGCATTCTATATTATGGGGGAAGATACTTTACAAACTGAACCTGATTTGAATGCAATGAAACAAACCTTTAAAGATCTTGAGTTTATTATTGTTCAAGATATCTTTATGACTCAAACCGCCGCGGAAGCGGATGTGATTTTACCTGCAACATCTTGTGCAGAACACGAAGGTGTTTATAGTGCAGCTGACCGTGGTTTCCAACGTTTCTATAAAGCGGTGGATCCTGTGGGTGATGTGAAAGACGACTGGGAAATCATCAGTCTTATGGCACAAGCTTTGGGTTATCCAATGCATTACAACAACACCAAAGAAATTTGGGATGAGTTGCGTGAGCTTTGCCCAATTTATAAAGGTGCAACTTACGAGAAAATGGAAGGCTTGGGTTATATTCAATGGCCATGTACAGATGAAGGTCCTGAAGATCAAGGCACTACATACTTATATGAAGGTCAAATCTTCGACCGTCCAAATGGTAAAGCTGAATTCTTTGCTTGTGATTGGGAGCCACCAATGGAAGAAGTCTCTGAAGAATATCCATTAGTCCTTTCTACCGTGCGTGAAGTTGGTCACTATTCTTGCCGTTCAATGACGGGTAACTGCCGTGCACTTGCTGCGTTGGCTGATGAACCAGGGTTTGTTCAAATGAACGATCAAGATGCGAAAGCTTTAGGCATTAAGAATAATGAGCTTGTTTGGATTTCTTCATCTCGTGGTAAAGTGATATCTCGTGCTGATGTAAGTTCTCGTACTAATAAAGGTGCGTGTTATATGACTTACCAATGGTGGATCGGAAAATGTAATGAACTCACGGCTGAACATTTAAATCCGGGATCTCGTACTCCGGAATATAAATACAGCGCAGTGCGTATCGAAAAAATTGAAGATCAACGTTGGGCTGAGCACTATGTTGTCACTGAATATACTAAGCTCAAATCTCGTTTAAAAGAAACCGCACTTGTGGCTTAATTATCATATTTATCATGATGAGGACAGGCTTTATGCCTGTCCTTTTTTATGATTAATGAAATATGATATGGGTAAGAATATTGGAAATGTTAAAAAGAGCGGTTTATTCAAAGGCAATTTCTTTAATACGTAACTCATCACCGCTTTGTCGTTGCAAGTGTATGCTGCCACAATTAGGACAAGAATCATGATGAGCTTGTATCTCAACTAATTTTTGGCATTGCCAACACCAGGCTTGCGCAGCAATAGGAATTAGATGAAGTTTACATCCTTCAGCAGCGGTACCTTGAAAGGTTATGTCAAAACAAAATTCTAATGCGTCAGGTTCTACGCAAGAGAGCGCGCCAATTTCCAGCCAAAGATCCGTAACTTTTTTTATATCATGACTTTTACATTGTTGTTCTACTATTTCCAGCATATTTTGACAAAGAGACAATTCGTGCATAGTTTTTCCTTTTGTTTTTCTTCCTTAAAACAAATGCCTTTATCAATTCAAGATAAAGGCATTTCTCTAAAACATTGTCAATTTCAACCGCACTTTACACGAGCATATTTACAACTGCAAATGAAACTTTTAATAGCGCAGCGTTGATTAAGTCGATAAAGAATGCACCGACCATTGGAACGATTAAAAATGCTTTGTGTGATGGCCCAAAACGGCTGGTAATGGCTTGCATATTTGCAACGGCTGTTGGGGTTGCTCCTAAACCGAAACCACAGTGACCAGAGCTTAATACAACCGCATCATAATCTTTACCCATTGCGCGATAAGTAACATAGATTGCAAATACCGCCATAAAGACAACTTGTACTGCAAGGATGATTAATACATCTACCGCTAAGCCTGCAAGTTCCCAAAGTTTTAATGACATTAGGGCGATAGCTAAGAAGATAGATAAACCCACGCTACCTAGTACATCAATAGCCGAATCCGCTACTTGGAAACGGAAGATATTGGTTAAAATATTACGGATAATTACACCGGTAAATAAACACCATACGAATGTTGGTAATTGGAATGCGGTGCCTTTTGTTTGTGCATCTAAATATTGACCGATAAGCAAACAGATAGACATCATTGCAATAGTTTCAATTAATGAACGTGAAGTAATTTTACGTTTGTAAGTTGGATGTTCAAAAGCCTCTTGAATATCATCTACTTCATCATTTTCAGGATTTTCACCTTGTTTTTGGCGATTTAATAAGAAACGTGCAACAGGGCCACCGATGATACCACCAAAGACTAAACCAAAGGTTGCACATGCCATTGCGATTTCAGTAGCACCTTGTAAATTGAATTGATGAACGAAGGTATCAGCCCATGCTGCGCCAGTACCATGACCGCCAGTTAATGTGACAGAACCCGCTAATAAACCGTATGCTGGGTGGATACCTAATGCTAATGAACCTACGACACCAATAACATTTTGGCAAATAATTAGCAAACCAGCGACGAACAAAAATACGATAAGTGGTTTTCCGCCTTTAATTAAACGGGAAAAGTTTGCGCTTAAACCAATGGAAGTGAAGAACACTAACATCATGGTAGTTTGCAAATTTTTATCGAAGTTAAAGGATGTTCCATCAACTTTATTCCAAATTAAAAGACCAATAGCAACAATAAATCCACCAACAACCGGCTCAGGAATGTTGAATGTTTTTAAGATGCTGATTCGTTTAACGAGAAAATAACCCAAGAGCAAGACTAAGCTTGCTAGTGCAAGGGTTTCATACGTGCTAAATGTATGACTCATAAATTGGATCTCCCTATGTTGTGTTTAAGTTATGCGTTGTGTTGCGGTTCGATTACCACTATTTCAACATTGGTATGTAATCCACGTGGTAATGTCGAACCTTTTCTGCCTCGTTCAGCACGGAACTTCTGCAGATCTTCCGGTTTTAATACAATTTTTCGTTTTCCGGAATGAAATTCAAGACTTGCTTGATCTGAAATAAGCAATAATTTCACTAACAATTCACCGCGCTCTTTTGCATTTTCGGCAGGAATTGTAACAATTTTATTGCCTTTGCCTTTTGATAATGCCGGTAAATCTTTTGCCGGGAAAATCAACATTCTGCCAGCGGATGTCATAGCAACAACAAGTGCGGTGGCATTCGCCAGCGTCTTAGGCTCCATCACTTTGGCATTTTCCGGTAAAGAAATCAAGGCTTTTCCTGCTTTATTGCGTGCAATTAAATCTTCAAATTTACAAATAAAACCATAACCCGCATCAGAAGCCATCAATAATTCTTGCTGTTCGCTGGCCATTACGACATATTCAATGGTCGCACCAGCGGGTAAATTTAGTTTACCTGTGAGGGGTTCACCTTGCGAACGCGCGGAAGGTAATGAAAGCGGATCGAGTGCATAACTTCGCCCTGTACTATCAATGAATACAACAGCTTGATTACTCTTGCCACAAGCGTGAGCTCGATAATTATCACCAGCTTTGTAGCTTAATGATTTAGGATCAATATCGTGTCCTTTAGCACAACGAACCCAGCCCATTTCGGATAAGATGACAGTGACAGGCTCTGCTGGTGTCATGTCACTTTCAGAGATCATTTTGGCTTCTTCTCGTTCGACCAGTTGAGACATTCGTGGACTGGCATATTTTTTCGCATCTTCTTGAATTTCTTTTTTGATAAGCGTATTCAAACGGTGTTCCGATCCTAAAATTGCTTCTAAATTTAACCGCTCTTTTTCAAGTTCATTTTGTTCAGCTTTGAGTTGGTTTTCTTCTAATTTCGCTAAATGACGTAAGCGTAAATTTAAAATTGCATCGGCTTGTTCATCGCTTAAATTAAAGCGTGCCATAAGCTCTGCTTTTGGATCATCTTCATGGCGTATAATTTCGATAACCTCATCAATATTTAAAAAGGCTATCATCAAACCTTCTAAAATATGCAAGCGAGAGAGCACTTTATCCAAACGATATTGAAGACGACGAGTCACGGTTATTCGGCGGAAAGTAAGCCATTCATTTAAGATTTCTAATAAGCCTTTTACCGCAGGTTTATGATCAAGCCCGATCATATTCATATTTACACGGTAGCTTTTTTCAAGATCTGTAGTCGCAAATAAGTGTGCCATTAATGCATCGGTATCGACGCGATTTGAGCGAGGAACTAGCACAATCCGAATTGGATTTTCGTGATCCGCTTCATCACGAATATCTTCTAGCATTGGCAGTTTTTTTGCCGTCATTTGTTCGGCTATTTGGGCAATAATTTTGGATGGCGAAGATTGATGCGGAAGTGCTGAGATAATAATTTCACCGTCTTCTTTTTTCCAAGTTGCACGCATTTTTATTGAGCCACGACCTTGCTCATAAATTTTACGAATTTCTGATTTGGGCGAAATAATTTCCGCTTCTGTTGGAAAATCTGGACCTTGAACAATTTTAAGTACATCATCTAATCCCGCTTTCGGATTATCTAGCAACATTACTGCCGCATCAGCAATTTCGTTAATATTGTGTGGTGGAATATCTGTCGCCATACCCACTGCAATACCTGTTGTGCCGTTCAATAAAATATGAGGTAAACGAGCAGGTAAATATTGTGGTTCAGCCAAGGTTCCATCAAAGTTTGGTTGATAATCTACCGTTCCTTGTCCGAGTTCACTCAGCAAGATTTCAGAGATTTTAGATAGGCGTGATTCCGTATAACGCATGGCAGCGAAGGATTTTGGATCATCTGGCGCCCCCCAGTTACCTTGACCATCTACGAGCGGATAACGATAAGAGAAGGGTTGTGCCATTAATACCATCGCTTCATAACAAGCGCTGTCACCATGTGGATGGAATTTACCGAGTACATCACCGACGGTACGGGCAGATTTTTTGTATTTTGCCGTAGCATTTAAGCCAAGTTCAGACATTGCATATACAATGCGGCGTTGAACGGGTTTTAAACCGTCACCGATAAAAGGCAGCGCACGATCCATGATGACATACATGGAATAGTTGAGATAAGCTCTTTCTGTGAAGGTGCGTAGAGGCATTTGCTCAATGCCTTCATAATTGATATTTGTCATTTTGGTTTCTGTTAATTGAATATATTCTTAATTTATTAAAATTCGGATTTGCTGAGATTAATTTAGTCTAAACAGATAAATCAACCTGATCGCCTTTCGCTTGCAACCAATTTTTACGGTCTTCAGAACGTTTTTTCGCTAACAACATATCCATCAGTTCTAATGTATCCACTCCTTGGTCTTCCTCTAAATCATAAGTTAATTGAACAAGGCGACGAGTATTAGGATCCATTGTTGTTTCACGCAATTGCGATGGATTCATTTCACCTAAACCTTTAAAGCGTTGAACATTCGGTTTGCCTTTTTTATTTTTTAACCGATCTAAAATTGCCTCTTTTTCACTTTCATCTAATGCGTAGAAGACTTCTTTATTTAAGTCAATACGATAAAGAGGCGGCATTGCGACGTAAACGTGACCGTCTTGTACCAATTTCGGAAAATGACGTAAGAATAGGGCACAGAGCAGAGTGGCAATATGCAGACCATCGGAATCAGCATCTGCGAGAATACATACTTTACCATAGCGAAGTTGTGATAAATCATTGCTGTCAGGATCGATCCCTAGAGCAACGGCGATATCGTGAATTTCTGTTGAACCTAATACTTGATCAGGTGAAACTTCCCATGTATTTAAGATTTTTCCACGTAATGGCAAAATCGCTTGATATTCGCGATCACGCGCTTGTTTTGCTGAGCCGCCCGCAGAGTCGCCCTCCACTAAAAATAATTCCGTTTTTTCTAAATCCTGTGAGCCACAATCTGCTAATTTCCCTGGTAATGCAGGGCCACTAACAAGTTTTTTACGTACGACTTTTTTTGCTGCGCGTAACCGGCGTTGTGCAGAACTGATCGCAATTTCTGCTAATTTTTCAGCATCTTGTACATTTTGATTTAGCCATAGACTGAACGCATCTTTTAAAACACCGCTAACAAACACCGCACTTTGGCGTGATGATAAGCGTTCCTTAGTTTGCCCCGCGAATTGTGCATCCTGCATTTTAAGGGAAAGAATGTAAGAACAACGATCCCAAATATCATCAGCGGTAAGTTTTACGCCACGTGGTAATAAATTTCTAAATTCGCAAAATTCACGAATGGCATCTAACAAACCTTGACGTAAGCCATTAACATGTGTTCCGCCTTGAATTGTTGGAATTAAGTTTACATAGCTTTCGCCAATCAGCTCGCCTCCTTCTGGCAACCAAAGTAATGCCCAGCTAACCGCTTCATTTGTGCCTTTAAATTCACCAACGAATGGTTTTTCCGGAAGGGTTTCAAAGCCGTTAACTGCTTCGATAAGATAATCGGAAAGACCATCTTCATATAACCAAATATCTTGAGTATTGTTTACTTTATCAATGAATTTGATTTCAAGCCCTGAGCAGAGTACCGCTTTCGCTCTTAATAAATGGCGTAGGCGGCTAACGGAAAATTTTGCGCTGTCAAAATATTTTGGATTCGGTTTGAAGTGAACGGTTGTTCCTGTTGTGCGTCTACCACAAGTCCCAATAACTTCTAATTCTTCCACTTTATTGCCGTTTTCAAAGGCAATTTTATACACTTCACCATTACGTTTGACTTGAATATCCACGCGTTCAGAAAGCGCATTCACCACAGAAATCCCCACACCGTGTAAACCACCCGCAAATTCATAATTTTTATTGGAGAATTTTCCCCCCGCATGTAGTTTTGTCAGGATCACCTCTACGCCAGAAACACCTTCCGTAGGATGAATATCCACAGGCATACCGCGACCATTGTCTGTGACTTCAATGGATTGATCAGGGTGTAAAATTACTTCAATTTTTGTGGCAAAACCCGCAAGGGCTTCATCTACGCTGTTATCAATAACTTCTTGTGCGAGATGATTCGGACGGGTGGTGTCTGTATACATACCGGGGCGAATTTGCACCGGCTCGAGATCTTTAAGAACGGTAATTTCTTGAGCTGAATAATTGGTTGTCATGGTGAGATTATTCGTTAATTTTTAAATTTGAGAAAATTCTATCAAAAAGTGCGGTGATATTCGACCGCACTTTTAATCGTATAAACTAGGCGTATTTTCATCTGGACGTGTTTTAAAACGGCGATGTAGCCACATATATTGTGATATGCCCTTCATGATTTCCTTTTCAACGATTTGATTCATTCGCGCAGCAATCGCTGTTTCATCTTGTAAATCTGTAAAATCAACAGGCGCTGAAATACTCACGGTATAGCCTGAACCATCTTTATTGCGTAATGGCGCAAATGGAATCACTTTGCTGTTTTGTGAGGATTTCAATAAATAATAACTACCAGTGGTTGTGCAAGCATCGGGCACCGCAAAAAATGGTACAAAAACGGCATTTTTTCTGCCGTAATCATGATCAGGTGCATACCAAATGGTTTCTTCATTGCGTAGGGCTTTGATCATTCCGCGTAAATCTTTACGATCAAGCATATCTTTATTAGAGCGTAAACGGCCTTGTGTTTGGAGCCAATCAAATGCTGGATCGTCATTTGGGCGGTAAACCCCAATACCAGGATGATGTAAACCAATGATGCGTGCGCCAAGTTCTAGCGTTAAGAAATGAACACCGACGAGAACAATTCCATCTTTTTGATTTTCTTTTAGATAATCTAAGCCTTCAACTTTTGACCATTTTTTGATACGTGAATCTGACCAAAACCAAGCCATGCCAGTTTCGATAATTGCCATGCCTACTGAGCGGAGATTTTCTTGCAAAATCGCCTCACGTTCGTTTTCAGGCATATCAGGGAAACAAAGTTCAAGATTGCGGCGTGCAATGGCAGCGCGACGTTTACCTACTTTTAAATGTGAAAACAACCAACCTAGACCATGACCAATATGGCGCAAAATAGGGTAGGGAAGACATAAAATACTTCGCCAAATTGCCACGCCTAACCAAAACAGCCAGTATTTTGGGGCTAAAAAGTGCGGTTGAAATTGAGGGAGTTTTTCGTTTTTCATTGTTCTTTCCACCTAAGTTAGGGGCGTAGTTTATCGTAAATTTGAGTTGTGGTAAAATCGCCACAATTTTGGTTATTCAAATAGAGAGATTTTAAAATGGCTCAATATTCAGCAGAATTTAAGCAAGCAAAAGTACTTGTATTAGGCGACGTGATGCTTGATCGTTATTGGTTCGGCGCTACCAACCGTATTTCACCAGAGGCGCCGGTACCAGTGGTTCGTGTACAAGAAAATGAAGAGCGCGCGGGTGGTGCAGCAAATGTGGCGATGAATATTGCGTCACTTAATGTACCCGTTCAGTTAATGGGGCTGATTGGACAAGATGAAACTGGTTCTGCACTTTCCCACTTATTAGAAAAACAAAAAATCGATTGTAATTTTGTTGCATTAGAGACCCATCCAACCATTACCAAATTACGTATTTTATCTCGTCACCAACAGTTACTTCGCCTTGATTTTGAAGAAGATTTCAATAATGTAGATTGCAAGGATTTATTAGCGAAGTTAGAAAGTGCGGTGAAAAATTACGGTGCTTTGATTCTTTCTGATTATGGTAAAGGCACGCTTAAAGATGTTCAGAAAATGATTCAAATTGCACGCAAAGCGAGTGTGCCTGTGTTAATCGATCCAAAGGGAACTGATTTTGAACGTTATCGTGGTGCGACATTATTGACACCAAATATGTCTGAGTTTGAAGCTGTTGTGGGCAAATGCAATACAGAAGAAGAGATTATTGAGAAAGGTTTAAAATTAATTTCTGATATTGAATTAACCGCACTTTTGGTGACGCGTTCTGAAAAAGGCATGACATTATTGCGTCCAAACCAAGAACCTTATCATTTGCCAACTGTCGCAAAAGAAGTGTTTGATGTGACGGGAGCTGGCGACACTGTTATTAGCGTATTAGCAACTGCATTAGCAGATGGACGTTCTTTCGAAGAATCCTGTTATCTAGCCAATGTCGCGGCTGGAATTGTGGTGGGTAAATTGGGGACTTCAACGGTTTCGAATGTGGAACTTGAAAATGCTATTCATGCTCGCCCTGACACTGGATTTGGCATTATGAGTGAAGCTGAATTAAAAGATGCTGTCGCACAAGCTAAAGCGCGCGGTGAAAAAATTGTGATGACTAATGGCTGCTTCGATATTTTGCATCCAGGCCATGTTTCTTATTTAGAAAATGCACGCAAATTGGGCGATCGTTTAATTGTCGCGGTAAATAGTGATGATTCCGTTAAACGCTTAAAAGGTGACAGTCGCCCAATTAATAATCTTGAAACTCGTATGGCGGTATTGGCTGGTTTGGCATCAGTGGACTGGTTGGTGCCATTCACCGAAGATACACCACAGCGTTTAATCGGTGAAATTCTACCAGATTTTTTAGTCAAAGGCGGAGATTACAAACCCGAAGATATTGCTGGCGCAAAAGAAGTTTGGGCAAATGGCGGTAATGTTAAAGTGCTAAACTTTGAAAATGGTTGTTCAACAACAAATGTGATTGAAAAAATTAAATTATTGAAAGATTAGGTGAAAGGTTGGGGCGTCCCAACCTTTTTTATTGTTTCAAAATTAAGTCAATTAGTGTCTTATCATGAAATTAGAAAAAATCGATTGATTTATAAACTAAAGGTTGAATAAATCTTTTGAATAATTCATTATATACTCTATTATATATCAGTTTTCACTGAAACTTATTTTATAAGGAGAGAAAATGAAAAAATTAGTTGCGATAACTTCAATGATTTTAACTACATTTTCTGCACAAGCAGCAGATTTGTATTTATATGCTGGTGCTGGGTTAAAGGATCCAGTTGAAAAAATTATTCACCAATATGAACAAGAAACAGGAAATAAAGTAACTGTTGAATATGGTGGTTCTGGACAGATTTTAGCTCGTTATAACACGGTAAAAAGCGGGGATCTTTTTTTAGCTGGCTCAGAGGATTATGTTACAAAATTACAGAAAACTAATGATGTAAACAATGTAGGAACAATAGTATTACATGTTCCAGTTATGGCTATTCGTAAAGATAAAATTTCAGGAATTGATTCTTTTAAAGCATTAGCTGAAAGCTCATTACGTTTAGGTATTGGTGATAGTAAAGCAATGGCTCTTGGTAAAGGCGCTGAAAAAATGTTTGAATTATCAGGATATCAAAAGCAACTTAATGATAAAGTTGTTGTGAAAGCTGCGACGGTAAAACAATTAATGCTATATTTACTAAATGGTGATGTAGATGCGGCTGTAGTAGGTCGTTCAGGTGCTTGGAAAGTTCGAGATAAGGTTGAATTATTACCAAGTCCAAAAGGCACACCAGAAGAAAGAGTTACTATTGGTCTACTTTCTTCTTCTAAATATCCGAAAGAAGCTCAACAGTTATTTGATTTCTTTAAATCTCCTCAAGGGGTGAAGTATTTTACTGATGAAGGTTTCTTACCAGCTAAATAATAGTCTAAGTTTAAAGTTATCGCTGATCCCACTATTAATACTGTTATTTGTTGTTATGGGATCAGTGTTTTCTTTAATCGTAAAATTAGATTTTTATTTTTTTCAACAGATATTATTTAATTCCGAATTGCATTTTGCATTGCTAATGTCATTAGCAACGTCTCTTTTTTCTTTGATATTAGCATTATGTGTTGCTGTTCCATCGGCATGGCTAATGAGTCAAGTGCGGTTGCCTTTTCAATCATTTTTTGACACTTTGTTTGATTTACCAATGGTTTTGCCACCATTAGTCACAGGACTAAGTTTGCTTCTACTTTTTAGTTCACAAGGGATATTAGCTGAATTGCTTCCCTTTATAAGCAAATGGATTTTTTCCCCTATAGGAATCATTATTGCTCAAACTTATGTTGCTAGTTCAATTTTATTGCGCAGCACTCGTGGCATTTTTTCTTCCTTTGAATCAGGTTATCGATTTGCATCTTATAGTCTTGGTTTATCACCTTTTAAAACCTTAATAAAAATAGAGATTCCGATGTGTTGGAAGCCTTTGGTTTGTGCTTCAGTTTTAGCTTGGTCTCGCGCAATAGGGGAGTTCGGAGCCACATTAATGTTGGCAGGAGCAACGCGATTTAAAACTGAAACTTTACCTATGGCAGTCTATTTGAATATTTCAAGTGGTGATTTTGAAATTGCTATTGGTGCATCATTATGGCTTTTATTTATCTCTACATGTTTGTTGCTAGTTTTACGGATGATTAATAGGGCTGTTTAGTATGCTGATAGTTCAAAATCTTCAAACTAATATTTTAAAATCTATTTCCTTTTCAATTGAAAAAAGCGAATGCCTTTCTGTTGTTGGTGAATCAGGTAGTGGAAAAACGACTTTATTAAATGCGATTGCTGGTTATATTGATTATTCAGGCTCTATTTTATGGAATAATCAAGTTCTAGAAAGCAGTCCTCCTTGGAAGAGAAATTTTCGTTATTTAAATCAACGACTTTATTTGTTTCCTCATAAAACGGTGCGAGGGAATTTAATACTTGCAAATCCATCATCATCTGATGATGAACAACAGACATTATTATCTGACCTAAAAATAGAGCATCTTATTAATCGCTATCCTCACCAGTTATCTGGGGGAGAACAACAACGTGTGGCTTTAGCAAGAGCATTAATTTATCGTCCTGATTTATTACTTTTAGATGAACCTTTTTCTTCTTTAGATTGGTCTTCGCGTAAAGATATTTGGAAAGTGTTAAAAAATCTAATCGAAGCCGGTGAAATTACCACAATTTTAGTGACGCACGAGCCAAAAGAAGCTGAGTATTTCTCAGGTAAGCAGATTCAGTTATATCAAGGACAACTAATTTAAGGAGTGACAATGATTTATTTTTCAGATAAAGAATTGGATGATTTATTGCTTGAGGATATTTATCGTGGTGATTTAACCACTCATGCTCTTGGTATTGAAAATATTCCGGCGAAAATTCTTTTTAAGCGTAAAAATGCAGGTATTGTGGCGGGTGTTTCTGTTGCGGAAAAATTATTAAAAAAACTGGATATTCAACCGCACTTATATGTAAAAGAAGGTGAGTGGGTTGAATCAGGTGCTTTGCTGATAAGTGCGGAAGGAATATCTGAACAATTACATCAAGCTTGGAAAGTGGTGCAATTGGTACTTGAATGGTCATGTGGAGTTGCTCAATATACGGCAGAAATGATTGCCAATGCCAAAGCAGTTAACCCAAGCGCTGTTGTGGCTTGCACGCGTAAAAGCATTCCTAATACGCGTAAACTTGCGACAAATGCTGTATTAGCTGCTGGTGGACATATTCATCGACAAGGCATCAGCGAAACTCTTTTGGTTTTTACTAATCATCGAAACTTACTTTCTGATCCAAATGATTGGGTGAAAATTGTGGATAGATTACGTCAAGAAGCGCCTGAAAATAAAATTACTTTAGAAGCAGATAATTATGCTCAATTTGAGCAAATGTATGTAGCTGAGCCAGATATTATTCAACTTGATAAATGGTCACTGGAGGATGTGAAAAAGGCTTTAGATCTACTTCACTCAAAACAGAAAGATATTCTACTTTCTATCGCTGGAGGGGTAAATAAAAATAATGTTTCAGATTATGCCAAATTGGGTATTCGTTTATTTATCACTTCTGCACCTTATTATGCACCGCCAGAGGATATAAAGGTGGTGATTGAAAAGATATAATTTAGGTATTTATCGTTGTGTAATTGAGTGTATAATGAAATCCTTGTTACTTAATATAAGGATATTTTATGAAGCTTAAATCATTGTTTATTGCCGGCTTACTTGGTTCCCTTTCTTTTTCAGCATTAGCTGATCGGATTATTACAGACCAACTCGATCGCAAAGTAACCATTCCCGATCACATTCACCGTGCTGTGGTGTTACAGCATCAGACTCTGAATATTGCTGTGCAATTGGATGCCACAAAACAGATTGTGGGTGTGCTTTCTAACTGGAAGAAACAATTAGGCAAAAACTATGTTCGCCTTGCACCAGAGCTGGAAAACATGGCAATGCCGGGCGATTTGAATTCCGTTAATATTGAAAGTCTGTTGACATTAAAACCGGATGTGGTGTTTGTGACTAACTACGCACCGCCTGAAATGATCAAGCAAATCAGTGATGTGAATATTCCAGTGGTAGCCATTTCCTTGCGTACCGGTGAAGCGGGCGAAAAAGGTAAACTTAATCCAACATTAACTGATGAAGATAAAGCTTATAATGAAGGCTTAAAACAGGGGATTGAATTGATTGCTGAGGTGTTTGAGAAAAAACAGCAGGGTAATGAATTGATCAAAGCGGCTTTTGCTAATAGAAAATTATTGGCTGATCGTTTAGGAAATATTCCAGTAGACAAACGTATCCGTACTTATATGGCAAATCCTGATTTAGGCACTTATGGTTCTGGTAAATATACGGGGCTTATGATGGAGCATTCGGGGGCTTATAACGTCGCAGCGGCAACTATTAAAGGTTTCAAACAGGTTTCTCTAGAAAATGTGTTGGAATGGAATCCTGCAGTGATTTTAGTGCAAGATCGTTATCCTGATGTGGTACCAAAAATTTTGAATGATCAAGGTTGGGCAAATATTCAAGCGGTAAAAGATAAAAAAGTTTTGTTGATGCCGGAATATGCTAAAGCCTGGGGATATCCGATGCCGGAAGCCTTAGCGTTGGGTGAAGTATGGTTGGCGAAAGCGCTTTATCCGCAACATTTCCAAGATGTGAATTTAGATAAAATGGTGAACGATTATTATCAAAAATTCTACCGCACATCTTATAAAGCCGACAATGCAGCCCAATAGTTACCCTAAAATTCTCTTTGGCTTAACGCTATTGCTTGTGATTACCGCCGTGATTTCTTTGGGAATTGGGCGGTATTCCTTGTCTGTAGCGCAAATTGGACAAATTCTGTGGGCAAAAGCGACCGCACTTGAGATTGACCCGGTGCAACAGCAAGTGATTTTTCAAGTGCGTTTACCTCGAATTTTCACCGCACTTTGCGTGGGCGCCGGTTTGGCGTTGAGTGGAGTGGTATTACAAGGCATTTTTCGTAACCCATTGGTCGATCCGCATATTATCGGTGTGACCTCCGGTTCTGCTTTTGGTGGGGCGTTGGCGATTTTTTTCGGGTTTAGTTTGTACGGCTTATTTGCCAGTACGATTTTATTTGGCTTCGGCACGCTTGCCTTAGTTTTTCTATTTAGCTTCAAATTTAATCAACGTAGCCTGTTGATGCTTATTCTTATCGGCATGATTTTAAGTGGGCTTTTTTCTGCCCTCGTTAGTCTATTGCAATACATTTCCGACACGGAAGAAAAATTACCAAGCATCGTGTTTTGGTTGATGGGGAGTTTTGCCACCTCTAACTGGGAAAAATTCCTCTTTTTCTTTGTTCCGTTTTTGCTTTGTAGTTCGATTTTGCTTGGTTTAAGCTGGCGATTGAATTTACTGTCTTTAGATGAGAAAGAAGCCAAAGTTTTGGGCGTGAGAGTGACGCTATTACGTTGGTTAGTCATCTTTTTAAGTGGTTCATTAGTAGCGTGTCAGGTGGCAATTAGCGGTAGTATCGGTTGGGTCGGTCTGATTATTCCTCATCTTAGTCGTATGCTGGTGGGCGCCAATCATCAACGTTTATTGCCTTGCACCATGCTGGTCGGCGCAACTTATATGTTACTCGTGGACAATGTTGCGCGTTCCTTGTCTGATGCTGAAATTCCGATCAGTATTTTGACCGCACTTATCGGTGCACCCTTGTTCGGCGTATTGGTGTATAAACTAAAACGCGGAGGCATGAATGAATAAAGCGCTCTCCGTGGAAAATTTAGGCTTTTATTACCAAGCGGAAAACTTTCTGTTTCAAAAACTGAATTTTGATTTGAATAAAGGGGATATCCTGGCGATTTTAGGGCAAAACGGTTGTGGGAAAAGCACCTTGTTGGATTTACTGCTTGGTATTCACCGCCCGATTCAGGGCAAGATTGAGGCGTATCAATCTATCGGTTTTGTGCCTCAATTCTTTTCTTCGCCTTTTGCTTATTCGGTGTTGGATATTGTGTTAATGGGACGCTCAGCCCATATTAATACTTTTGCTAAACCCAAAATGCATGATTATCAAATCGCCATGCAGGCACTGGATTATTTGAACTTGACCCATTTGGCAAATCGCGAATTTGCTTCGCTTTCAGGTGGGCAGCGACAACTGATTTTAATTGCTAGAGCCATTACTTCCGAATGTAAATTAATGCTGTTGGATGAGCCAACTTCAGCATTAGATCTTGCAAATCAAGATATTGTACTGTCTTTACTTATAGATTTGGCACAATCACAGAACATGACTGTTGTATTCACAACACATCAGCCTAATCAAGCTGTAGCGATAGCCAATAAAACTTTATTGTTAAATAAACAAAATTTTAAATTTGGCGAAACAAGGAATATTTTAACCTCAGAAAATTTGACCGCACTTTTTCATTTACCGATGTTTGAACAACAAGCCCAATATAAAGAATCTTTTTTTACGCATTTTGTTCCCTTGTATAAAACGTTATTAAAGTAAGGAAAACTTGTGGAATCAATTACTGTTTTTAGTGCAGGTAGTTTTCGTTATGCTCTGCAAGAATTATCTGATATTTTTCGACAAATTCATCATATAGAGATTAAAGCATTTTGTGGTCCAGCCGGAATATTGCGTCAACAAATTGAGCAAGGGAATAGATGTGATATTTTTATTAGTGCAAATCCTGAAAATGTGCTTCAATTAGCTGATTCTAAAAAAATTTATCAAAAATTAACGATAGCCTTTAATCAATTAGCATTAACTACGTTAAATTTAGAACACTTCCGTCATAAATCCATTTTTGAATTGCTATTTGATCGCTCTTTACGCCTCGCAACATCAACGCCATCTTGTGATCCTTGTGGAGATTATACTTGGCTGTTATTTGATAAAATTGAGCAATGTTTTCCTGGTGAAGGGGAGGCATTGAAACGACGAGCGTTGAAATTAGTAGGCGGAAATTCTTCAAATATAGTTCCAAAAGGGAAAATCGTATCTCATTATTTATTATTAAATAGTTATGCTGATATGATGCTCGGTTATGCGCATTATCAATTAAGATCTGAAGTTAAGCCAAATAGGTACGATGCATCTATAAATATAAATTCTAGTATTGGTCTGAATAATCAAGCATTTTTGACTCATATGTTCCCTATTGAATTTGAGGTAAAAGCTGAATATGTCATGGCTTTATTAAATAATGTTGAAAGTGCGGTTAAATTTTTTGAATTTTTATGCTCTAATAAAGCTAAAGACATCATTAAGAATCATGGCTTTTTACTAGAATAAACCTTGCATTTAAGCTCATTGAATGCTAGAATGCCGGCTCCTTATCATCGCTGAGTTAGAGATCGGCGAATGATGTATTAACAACACTACCTTTTAGGAGTAAAAAATGTCTCTAAGTACTGAAAAAAAAGCAGCAATCGTTGCTGAATTTGGTCGTGATGCGAAAGATACTGGTTCTTCTGAAGTTCAAATCGCATTATTAACTGCACAAATCAACCACTTACAAGCTCACTTTGCAGAGCACAAAAAAGACCACCATGGTCGTCGTGGTTTATTACGTATGGTTTCTCGTCGTCGTAAACTTTTAGACTACTTAAAACGTACTGATCTTGCTTTATACCAAAGCACTATTGCTCGTTTAGGTTTACGTCGCTAATTTTAAATGCTAAAAATAAAGCTCCCAAGTTGGGAGCTTTTTAATTTATACAGGATTATTCTACCCACTGTATGATTTCATCAAATTCCTTTCGAGATTTTTTAGTAATATCACGTGAGCGATAACCAAAGGTGGCTGCAACAGAAACGCCGTATTCATTAGGATCCAATAGACCTTCTTGAGCTAAGCATTCATTCATTTTATCATAATTGAATCCTTCAATAGGGCAGGAATCAATACCAAGTGCGGTTGCCCCAGTTAACATATTGGCAAGGGCAATATAGGTTTGTTTGCTACACCAATCAAATAAAGCGCGTTCATTTTTAAGTAATTTCATGTCTTCTTCTTGAAAGCTCTTATATTTTTCTAGTGCCGCATGTTGTTGTTCTATATTTAGACCTTTACGTGTCATCACATCGGTAAAAAACTTACTATCATAACGTGCATTTTTCTTTGCTAGGATGATCACTAGATGGCTACAGTTATCTAATTGATTGCCCATTCCCCAGCTGAATGGTTTCACTTTTTCGCGTAAGGTTTTATTTTGGATGACTAAAAATTTCCAAGGCTCGGAACCAACAGAACTTGGTGATAATCTTGCGCATTCTAAAATAGCTTGAAAATCTTCGTTGCTAATTTTTTTGTTTGGATCGTAATAGCGTGTAGAGCTACGTCTATTGAATAGTTCAATAAGCTGTTCGCGAGTAAGTTGAATCATTTGTTTTCCTTTTATTAGCAAATAGATGAGGATATGTTAAAGATTAATTTTTGCTAAAACAAGGGAAACATTCTAAAATGAAAGGCACTTTGTCATGTGGAGCGAAAAAATGAAAAGAATTGCAATTATACCCGCTAGGGCTGGTTCAAAAGGAATTAAAGATAAAAATTTACAGCTTGTTGGAGGTGTGTCTTTAGTTGGTCGTGCCATTTTAGCTGCACAAGAATCAGGAATGTTTGATCAGGTTGTTGTAACCTCTGATGGGGAGAAGATTCTGAAAGAAGCAGAAAAATATGGTGCAATTTCGGTGGCTCGCCCTGAGAGTTTAGCACAAAGTGATACTCGCACAATTGATGCTATTTTACATTGCTTAGAGAGCCTAAACATTTCTGAGGGAGTAGCTGTTTTGTTACAGCCAACAAGTCCATTGCGCAATGCTTTAGATATTCGTAATGCAATGGAAATTTTCCTAGGAGGAAAATGTAAGTCGGTGATATCAGCTTGTGAATGCGAACATCATCCTTATAAATCATTTACTTTAGAAAATGAAGATGTAAAACCTATTCACGAAATAAGTGATTTTGAAGCACCGCGTCAAAAATTACCTAAATCTTACCGTGCAAATGGAGCTATTTATATTAATGATATTGAGAGTTTATTTGTAGAAAAACGTTTTTTTATTGAGCCTATGCGTTTTTATTTAATGCCTACTTATCGCTCGATTGATATTGATTCAACTCTGGATTTGCAATTAGCTGAAAGTTTAATCTCAAAAGAATTTTAGAAGATTGGTCGCATTTTGCGACCTCTTTTATATCAGATTAATGAACTTTCCAATAACCAATCCACTCTTTTAATAAAACCATATTGCTATTTAACGCACCTAAGTCAGGAACAAAAGATTTTGCAGATAGATTTCCTTTACTGCCATAGCTTGCCGCTGCAGCAGGAAGTACATAGAATCCTTGTTTTTCAAAAAGGTATTTGGCTCGTTTCATATGCCATTGATTTGTTACTAAAATAATTTTTTGAATATGATCTTTAATTAAAATATTTTTAGTGAAACTGGCATTTTCTTCTGTATTACGGGCTTTATTTTCGATCCATTGCGTTGGCACATTAAAGAATTGGTTCAGTTCTTTTGCCATTAAGTCGCCTTCAGAAATGCCTATCAAAGAATAGCCCGTGGTTAAAATAGGTAAGCCCGTTTCTTTTTGTAAAAATGCCGCATAACGTAAACGTTCTAGTTGCGCTGCGCCAGAAGCCGTTTCTGCATACAGTTCTTTAGTGGGATAAGATCCACCGCCTAATATGACGATGGCTTGAGCTTGTTTATAGTCATCTAGGGTAAGGGCTGGAGAATCATCATTATCTGTTAGCAATAAACTAGTAAAAGGCGCACTCATGACATAAAGCCAAGTGAAACTGATAAACGCAATAAATTTGGCTAATTTTTTGAAATGAACACGATAAAAAATTGCTGCAATAATCAGTAATACAAAGGTATTGAGAGGTGGCGCGATAAGTGCGGTAAGAAGTTTTCCTAGTTCCAACATAGATAAGATCCTTGATATAGAGCGGTTTCATTATAATGATTAGTCATAGCTTGTCTATGTTGATTTTGTTAAAATAAGCCCCTTATTTTTTGATAAACAAACGCTCGAATTCACAAAAAGTGCGGTTATATTTATGAAAGTTTTTAAAGACAGTGTCATTTACCTTGTTGGGGAATTATCGTCAAAGTTAGTTCCTTTTTTACTTTTGCCTTATTTATCGCGTAAATTGGGCGTAGAAGGGTATGGCTCACTTTCTTATTATCAAACTTTTTTAAGTTTATTTTTAATTGTGGTTTCTTTAACTCAAGAAGGCGCAATTTCCCGTTATTTTTATTTTTACGGAAAACGTTCATTAAATTTAGTGGTGAATACCGGCTATGCTTATACCACGATAATTGGCTGCATTATTTTAATGGGTTGTTGGATTGCTCAGTCTGAAATATTATTTTACGCTGCACTTTCCTCAATTTTTCAATCTTTCTTAAATGTTCAGTTAAGTGTAAGACAATGCCAGAAAAAGGCTTGGTCTTATGCTTTTATTCAATTTTCACTCACTGTTACTGGTGCGGTATTTACCGTCGCATTACTCGAGTATTATCAAAATGATCTTGTTGAAAAAAGAATTTTGGCTATTTTGTTGAGTAATTTAGTCGTTTGGTTTTTTTCTTATTTTCTTTACAGAAAGAGTGCAACATCTAAAAAATATCAATTTAAACATTATCAATCTGCATTATTTTATATTTTAGGATTTGGATTACCGCTTATTTTGCATCATGCGAGCTTTTTCTTAAAAGGGCAGTTAGACCGTATTTTTATTTATCACAAATTCAGTGAAACAGATTTAGGGCTTTATGCCATGGGTGCTCAACTTGCTTTGGTAGTTTCTATTGCGATTCAAGCACTTAATAAAGCGATTATTCCCTATTTTTATGAAGCCTTAAAACAAAAAAAATTAGTAGTTCAACAGCTGCATAAATGGGCGCTATTTTCCTTTTTGCTGATACCTATTCCCGCTTTAGTCATAGGGATTATTCCTGAAGATGTGCTAGTTTGGATTTTAGGTAGCCAATTTGTAGGAACGAAATATTATTTTATTTTATTTTTAATTTCGACCACATTAAGTATTCCTTATTTGATTTTAGTTAATTATCTTTTCTATTATGGAAAAAATAAACTTATTTCCCAATGTTCGGTTTTATCTACAATCATTTATGTAGCAAGCCTTGTAGTTTTAACTTTTACAGAAATTAAATATATCCCTTATGCTGGAATTATTGGTTCGCTTTCCATTATTCCTATTCTTTATTTTATGACATCTAAAGTGAGTAAAACCCTATGAATCTCATTCTTTGTTGCACACCATTGCAAGTATTAATTGCGAGAAAAATCATTGAATTACATCCTAACGAGCAATTCTTTGGCGTCATGTTTGGTGGCGTATGGGATAAAAAAAGAACCTTGTATGCGAGTAAATTAGCAGAAGTTTGTAATGATTCGATCAACATTGATACGGGAAAGGATCTAAAAGGTTTCGATTCTCTCAAGTTAATGCGCCAGCTTAAGAATAAAATTACGCACAAAGGTTTTGATAAGGTTTTTCTCGCCAATCTTAATTCATTATGGCTACAAACTTATCTTAGTCATGTTTCATTTAAAGAGCTTTATACCTTTGATGATGGCTCAGATAATATTTTCCCACACCCCAATTTATTGAGAGAACCTGACACATTTAAATATAAACTGATTAAAGCTTTTATTGGCGATAAATATAATGTGCATAAATTATTTAACAAAATAAAAAAACATTATACGGTTTATCCTAGTTACAGAAATATTGTTCCCAATATTGAACCCATTTCCTTATGGGATAATAAAGTCAATTGTGATATAGATGGCGAAGTTTCATTTTTTATTGGACAACCCTTGTTAAATACAAAAGAGGAAAATATCTCATTAATAAAAAAATTAAAAGATCAGATTCCTTTTGACTATTATTTCCCTCATCCTGCAGAAGATTACCGAGTAGATGGGGTAAATTATGTTGAATCAGAACTCATTTTTGAAGATTACGTATTTAAGAATTTAGCAGATAAAAAAGTGATTATTTACACGTTCTTCAGTTCAGTTGCGTTTAATTTATTAAGTCATCCTAATGTAGAAATTCGTTTTATTAGAACGAGTATTCCAAGATGGCAATTTTGTTATGATTCATTCCCAGAACTTGGATTAACGATTTATAAGGAAATTTAAGATGAAAAAAATTGGTTTCTTTATTATGAATATCGAAAGTGCGGGTGGAACAGAGCGCGTTTCCATTAATGTTGCTAATGCTCTTGCTAAACAGGGATATGATGTTTCTTTTATTAGCATTGGCGGTAATAAGCCTTTTTTCCAAGTCGATGAAAAAATTAATATTTACGCAATGAATAAATTGCCCTATTCATTGAAAAAAGATTATTTTTCTATCACAAAAAAATTAAGAGAATTGGTTAAAGAATTGCAGCTGGATACTTTAATTGTGGTTGATGGTGCGATAATGCTCTTTTCTGCTTTGGCGTTGGTCAATGTAAATGTAAAGCATATTTTATGGGAGCATTATTCTTTTAACTTTACTGGCAATCGTCTAGTTCGCACTCTCGGTAAATATTTAGCTTCAACAAGATGTGATAAAGTCGTCACATTAACCGAGTCAGAAAAAACGCTGTGGCAAGAAAAATTTAAAACGAACAATATAATCAGTATAGCTAACCCAAATACTCTTTTGCCAAAGAATAAATTAGCAAAATGGGAAAATAAAACTATTTTATCTGTAGGGCATTTATTTTCTTATAAAGGTTTTGATTATTTATTAAAAGCCTGGCAAGTTTTAGCAAAAAATCACCCAGATTGGAATTTAAAAATAGTGGGGTCGGGTGAGGAAGAACAGAATTTAAAAAATCTTGCTAAAGCGTTAGGTATTGAAGATTCAGTTAATTTTATTCCTCGTACCAATGATGTCGCTTTTTATTATGAAAGCAGTTCAATTTATTGTTTACCTTCACAAACAGAAGGCTTGCCTTTAGTTGTTATTGAATCGATGGCATTTGGTTTGCCTATTGTTGCCTTTAATTGTTCTCCGGGTGTAAATCAATTAGTGGAGCATAAAGAAAATGGTTTTCTTTGTGAAAAAAATAATATTGAAGAAATGGTTAATAGTTTGGATTTATTAATGAATAATCCTGAACTTTATCAACAGATGTCAGACAAATCTCGTTTAATGAGTGAAGATTATGGCATTGAGAAAATTATTGAAGAATGGAAAGCGATTTTATAAGGAATAATTTTATGTTAAAAAAATATTTGATCTCTTTAGATAAAGATATTCAACGTCGGGAATTATTCTTTTCTCAAAAAAATACTGAGGATTTCCAAGTGTTTTCTGCTATTAATACCATGCAAAAAGATTGGGATGAATTAGCCTCTATTTTTAATATTGAACAATTTAAAGCACATTATGGCCGTAATGTCACTAAGGGTGAAATAGGCTGTACATTAAGCCATCTTTCTGTGTACCAAAAAATTGTTGAAGACAATGACATCGATGAAGATAGCTATGCGTTAGTCTGTGAAGATGACGCTTTATTCCACTCAGATTTTCAGCAAAATTTAACCGCGCTTTTATCAGAAAAACTTGAGTCTGAAATTATATTGGTTGGACAGTCCAAAATTAATGATTTCAATGATTTTGATTTAGAAATTAATTATCCGACAACTTTTTCTTTTCTATGCAAAAAAACAGGCAATGTAAATTACGCTTTCCCTTATAAAAGTTATTTTGCCGGCACGGTGGGTTATCTTATTAAAAAATCTGCTGCAAGAAGATTTATCCAGCAAATTTCTCAAAATAAACCATTTTGGTTGGCGGATGATTTTTTACTCTTTGAACAGGATTTTAATATAAGAAATAAAGTGGTTCGCCCTCTCATGGTAATTGAAAATCCTGTATTGATAAGCAATTTAGAAAGTATTCGTGGATCTTTATCCAATAATTTGTTTAAAAAATTAATGAAATATCCATTGAAAAAAATTTTTGCGATTAAGAAAAATTTGGCTAATTAAAGGAAGGAATTATGTTAAGCATTATTGTGCCTTCTTATAATCGAAAAGCAGAAGTGCCAGCTTTATTAGAAAGTTTAGCTCAACAAACATCGACTCATTTTGAAGTGATTATTGTGGATGATTGCTCAAAAGAAAAAGTCGTCGTTGAGCAACGCTATTCTTTCCCAGTTACAGTGATTCGTAATGAAACGAATCAAGGTGCAGCGGAAAGTCGCAATATTGGTGCACGTGCATCAAAGGGAGATTGGTTGCTTTTTCTCGATGATGATGATCGATTTATGCCGGAAAAATGTGAAAAAGTACTACAAGTGATTGAGCAAAATCCAAATATTAATTTTATTTATCATCCAGCTAAGTGTGAAATGGTCAATGAAGGGTTTACTTATGTGACTCAACCGATTGAACCCCAAGAAATCTCGACAGAACGTATTTTATTAGCCAATAAGATTGGTGGTATGCCAATGGTTGCGATTAAAAAAGAGATGTTTTTAAAAATAGGTGGATTATCCACCGCACTTCGTTCTTTGGAAGACTATGATTTCTTATTAAAACTGCTACAAGAGCCGAGTTTTACCCCTTATAAAATTAATGAGCCACTGACTTATTGTACTTTCCATACTAAACGTTCAAGTGTGTCTACGGATACTACTAATACGCAAAAAGCGATTGACTATATTCGCGAGCATTATGTGAAAACGGTAGAGCAAGCTCATAATTTTGATATTAACGCGAGCTATATTTTGGCTTATCCCCATATCATGAATTTATCGCGTAAAGCAGCAAAATATTATTTTGATCTTTTTAAGAAAACAAAAAGCATTAAGCAATTCATTATTACGTTGGTTATTTTAATTTCGCCAAAATTAGCCATCAATTTAAAACGGTTTATGTAGGAAAATAAAATGAAATTTTCAGTCCTAATGTCCTTATATATTAAGGAAAATCCTCAATTCTTGCGGGAGTGTTTTGAAAGTCTTGTTGCACAAACTCGTCAAGCAGATGAAATTGTATTGGTTTTTGATGGTGCAGTAACACCAGAATTAGAATCTGTTGTGACGGAGTTTGAAACAAAACTGCCATTAACATTAGTTAAATTGCCGCAAAATCTAGGCTTAGGCAAAGCCTTAAATGAAGGTTTATTGCATTGTGCTTATGATTGGGTTTTCCGTATGGATACCGATGATATTTGCGTGCCTAATCGTTTTGAAAAGCAAGTGGCATTTATTGAACAGCATCCTGAAACCATTATTTTTGGCGGACAAATTGCTGAATTTGGTGAAAATGTAAATGATATTGTGGCATATCGTAATGTGCCAACATCGGGTCAAGAAATTATCAAATTCACGCAAAAACGTTGTCCATTTAATCATATGACGGTGGCATATCAAAAAAGTGCGGTCATTAATTGTGGTGGATATGAAGATCTTCAAGAAGATTATTATTTGTGGATCAAACTTGTCGCACAAGGTTTATATGTGGCGAATTTGCCTGATATTTTAGTTTATGCACGAGTAGGAAATGGCATGGTGAGTCGTCGCCGTGGAGTCAATCAAGCCAAAGCAGAATGGCGTTTGTTCAAATTAAAATATCGTTTGGGAATTCAAGGATTGTTATCTGGATTATTTACTTTCGCATTGCGTTTTGGTTCTCGTTTATTGCCAACCTCGTTATTGAAGAACCTTTATCAAATTTTTTTACGTAAATAGGAAATACGATGAAATTAAATATTTTATTTAAAATTTCTGCATTATCCACCGCACTTTTTTTAGTTGGTTGTTCTAGTTCATCTGATATTAAGCCAGTGGTCAATAGCACCAGTTATACTAAGCAAAGAACGCCAGAAAATTTTAATGATTATGTTCAATTTTTAAAAGGTAAAGCTGCTGCTGAAGGTGTGTCATTATCGGTATTAAATGCTCAAAATAATATTCTCTATATGCAAAAGGCAGTGGATTTAGATCGTGAACAAGCCGGTAAAATTCGTAAAAGAGATCCTAATTCCCCTCCAGTGGCTAATCCGAATGGCACGAGCAATTATCTCAATAGAGTGCTAACTCAAAATAAAGTGAATGTCGCGGTTGAGCGTTATTGGGAAGTACAAGCACCATTGCAAAAAGCAAGCCAAAAATATGGTGTTCAGCAGGAGTATTTGCTTGCGTTATGGGGAATGGAAAGTAGTTTCGGGCATTATCAAGGCAAATATGATGTACTTTCTGCAGTAGCAACCTTGGCTTTTGAAGGTCGTAGAGAAAAATTATTTACGAAAGAATTTATCTCAGCCATGAAAATGCTTGAAAAAGATCATATTCAACGTGAACGTATGTTAGGTTCGTGGGCGGGCGCGATGGGACAAACTCAGTTTATGCCAAGCACTTTCTTACGTTATGCAGCTGATGGAAATAATGATAGTGTAAAAGATATTTGGAAAAACCAGTTTGATACTTTCGCTTCTATCGCAAATTATTTGCATACAGTAGGCTGGGATAATAGTTTGCCTTGGGGCGTAGAGGTGATGCTTACGCAACCTATTGATTTGAGTTATTCTGGTACAGAAAGTAATAAAGCTCGCTCTTTAAAAGATTGGCAAGCGATGGGGCTAATTTTAAAAAGCGCCAATCCACAGGAGCAAGCCAAGTTAAGTACACTTGAAAATGCTCAGCTTTGGTTAGTTCGCCCTGATCGTGAAGCGGGCAGAGCGTTTTTAGTTTCAAATAATTTCCGTACTATTTTGGATTGGAATAAATCTAATTATTTTGCGTTGAGCATCGGCATGTTTGCTGAACGGATTAAAGATAATGTAGGATTATAATGCACGAAAAGTGCGGTCATATTTTTAGCCGCACTTCAAGTTAGTTTCTTATACAAATTTTTTCAAATTCATAGAAGAATTTCGGAAATGTTTTGCTTGTACACTTAGGATCAAGTATTGAGACTGATGTATTTGAAAGTGCAATTAACGAAAAGCACATTGCCATGCGGTGATCGTTATAAGTCTCAATATCAGCATGTTTAAACTGATTGAATGCAAGCGGTTGAATACGAATAAAATCTTCGCCTTCTTCGACTTCTGCACCAATTTTACGTAGCTCAGTTGCCATTGCTGTTAATCGATCTGTTTCTTTTACGCGCCAGTTATAAATATTTCTAATGACGGTTTCTCTATTGGCAAAAAGAGCAGTGGTTGCGATCGTCATTGCAGCATCAGGAATGTGGTTCATATCCATATCAATACCGTGTAATTCATCATGTTCGGCTTGAATAAAATTCTCTCCCCAAGTGATTTTTGCCCCCATTTTTTCTAATACATCAGCAAATAAACGATCGCCTTGAATTGAGTTTTTGCCAATTCCCGTTACTTTTACTTTTCCTTTAATGGCTCCAGCTGCGAGAAAGTAAGAGGCTGATGAGGCATCCCCTTCTACTAAATATTTACCCGGTGAAATATAGGACTGATTGCATTTTACGTGGAACTTTTGATAATCATGATTTTCAACATGAACACCAAAATCTTTCATCATTGAAAGGGTGATGTCAATATAAGGTTTAGAGACTAATTCACCTATAATTTCAATTTCTGTATCATTTTCTGCAAGTGGAGCAGACATTAAAAGTGCGGTTAAAAATTGGGATGAAATAGAACCATCAATTTTGAGTTTTCCCCCTTTTATCCCAGTGTTGCGAATTGCGAGCGGAGGATAACCTTCATTTTCTAAGTAGCGAATCTCTGCACCCGCTTGGTGTAATGCATCTACTAAATGTAGAATTGGCCGTTCTTTCATACGAGGTTCACCTGTTAAGATGATTTCCCCCATTTTTTGCCCCTTTAAACAAAGCGCGGCAGTTAGGGGACGCATTGCGGTTCCTGCATTGCCAAGGAAAAGAGAAAGTCCATCTTGAATATTAAATGAACCTCCTAAGCCTTCAATTTCGCAAATTGTTTTATCATCAGAAAGTTGATATTTCATGCCCAAGGAGCTGAATGCATTAAGCATATGGCGAATATCATCGCTATCTAATAAATTGGCTACTTTTGTTGTCCCTTTAGCTAAGGCAGCCAAAAGTAATGCTCGGTTTGATAAACTTTTAGAACCTGGTAAATTAATTGTTCCTTCAACCGCACTTATTGGAGAAAGGGTGATTTTTTCCATTACAGCACCACCGTTTTATTTTTATAAACAAAAATTTTATCGTGTAAAGCAAGATCAAGTGCGCGACTTAATACTGTTTTTTCTACATCACGACCAGCACGCATCATCGCTTCTGCGCTATAAGTATGATCCACATTAATGACATTTTGCATAATGATTGGACCTTGATCCAATTCATTATTAATGAAATGTGCTGTTGCACCGATAATTTTTACACCTCGTTCATAGGCTTGTTGATAAGGTTTGGCGCCAATGAAAGCAGGTAAAAATGAATGGTGGATATTAATCACTCGATTTGGATAACGAGCAACAAATTCGGGATTTAGTACACGCATATATTTAGCGAGAACAATATAATCTGGCATGTATTCATCAATTTTTTCAGCTAATAATTTGTCGTGCTCAATACGAGTTAAGCCTTCATGACTAACTAAATGAAATGGAATATTGAAGCGCTCAACGAGCTCGTGTAAATTATCATGGTTGCCGATTACTGCTGCAATTTCTACATCAAGCGCACCATAATAATTTTTCATTAAAATATCGCCAAGACAGTGAGCTTCCTTTGTGACTAAAATAACAATTCGTTTACGTTTTGCACCAATTAATCGACAATGTGTTCCTTCGGGTAAGCTATATTTTAGATCTTCTAATAAAGTAGCTTCGTTAAAAATACCTTCCAATTCTGTGCGCATAAAGAAATGTTTGGTTTCAAAATCTACAAATTCATTATTATGCAGAATATTTAGTTGATGTTTGTAACAAATGTTAGTTATTTTAGCTATTAGGCCTTTATCATCAGGACAATCGGTGAGTAATATTTTTTTTTCGATCATAATGTTGTGTGCTAGGTTTAGATGAAAAAATAGAACCCATAAAAATGGGTTCTAGTTTCAAATAGAAAAATTAAATTTCGAAATCAGATAATGATTTACCTGAATTTAATGCATTTTGAATTGGGCGAGGTGTTCGGCCTTGACCAGTCCATGTTTTACGCTCTCCATTTTCATCAATAAAGGCATATTTTGCTGGGCGAGGTGCACGTTTAACTCTAGGAGTAACAGATGATACATTAAAAATAGCTTGGAATTCTTCAGCCGTTATACCATCTTGTTCCATTAATTCTTTATATTTTGCAATACGCTCTTTGCGTTCTGCTTCAGACTTAATCAATTCCTCTTCAGCAATACGTTTTTCTTCAATTACAGTTTGTAGTTTTTCAAGCGCACTTTCTGCTTGTTCTAAAGTGAGTTCACGTACAGCAACACGTAAACTACGTAGATTCATTAATCCTTTTGTTAATTCATTCATTATAAACCTCATAGTAAAAATCAATGTTTGTTAATTTAAAATTAGCTCTATTAATAATAGAGAAAGTTAAAAAATTTGTAAATACTGAATTTATATAAATATATTAAAATTAAATTATGTTAATATTTTGTTTTAAAATTAAGGTGTATTTATCTAAATTTATTATAAAAATAATATTATTTTTGTTGGCAATGCAAGATTTTTAAGGTAATCTTGTTAGACACTACAAAAGTAGAGGTGCAATTATTATAAGTATTTTTTCTGAGTGGATAACGATGAAGAAAAAAGAAAGGAATGATTGCCGAAATTAGTTGAAAGTCATTTCAGCTAGTTGGTGGCGTACTTGAAAGGGGCGTCACTGTCATAGTTTTTTTGATTAACTATGGAGCGCTACGGTTGTTCTGGTCTTATTCTGTCCTTTGCTTTCCGTTCTCTCCATTAATTGTAGGTATCTCTTAATGGAACTTATCGATTTTTCATCCTCAGTTTGGTCAATCATCCCAGCTTTACTGGCGATTGTCTTGGCGATTGCAACTCGTCGTGTATTGGTGTCTCTCAGTGCAGGGATTATTGTTGGTGCGTTAATGTTAGGTGGCTGGAATATTGGCCCCTCTTTCAGTTATCTATCAAGCAACGTGATTTCACTTGTTTATGCTGATGGTGCAATTAACTCTAATATGAACATTGTCTTGTTCTTATTATTGCTTGGTGTTTTAACCGCACTTTTAACTGTATCAGGTAGTAATCGTGCGTTTGCTGAATGGGCACAAAGCCGTATTAAAGGTCGTCGTGGTGCTAAATTATTAGCTGCATCATTAGTTTTTGTTACTTTTATTGACGATTATTTCCACAGTCTTGCTGTAGGCGCAATTGCTCGTCCTGTGACAGATCGTTTTAAAGTTTCTCGTGCTAAACTTGCTTATATTTTGGATTCAACGGCAGCACCTATGTGTGTAATGATGCCTGTTTCAAGTTGGGGCGCATACATTATTACTTTAGTAGGCGGTTTATTAGCGACTTATTCCATCACTGAGTACACACCAATTGGCGCATTCGTGGCAATGAGTTCAATGAACTTCTATGCAATTTTCTCAATTATTATGGTGTTCTTTGTAGCATATTTTTCTTTCGATATTGCTTCAATGGCACGCCATGAAAAATTAGCTTTGGAAAATTCTGAAGATGAATTAGAAGAAGAAACGGGTGCAAAAGGTCACGTACGTAATCTCGTATTACCTATCTTAGTTTTAATTTTTTCAACGGTTACAATGATGATTTACACTGGTGCATCAGCATTAGCAGCGGATGGTAAAGAATTTAGCATTTTAGGTGCATTTGAAAATACGGTTGTTGGAACTTCTTTAGTTGTGGGTGGTACTTGCTCAATTCTAGTTTCTACTTTATTAATTATTATTGATCGTCAAGTAAGTGTCCCAGAATATGCACGTTCTTGGATCGTAGGTATTAAATCAATGTCTGGTGCAATTGCGATTTTATTCTTTGCGTGGACAATTAATAAAGTCGTTGGGGATATGCAAACTGGTAAATATTTATCTTCTCTTGTTTCTGGTAATATCCCAATGCAATTCTTACCTGTAATTTTATTTATTCTTGGTTCTGCAATGGCATTCTCAACAGGTACGAGCTGGGGGACATTCGGTATTATGTTACCAATTGCAGCGGCTATGGCTGCAAATGCTGCGCCAGAATTATTACTCCCTTGTTTATCAGCGGTAATGGCGGGAGCGGTATGTGGTGACCACTGTTCGCCAGTATCTGATACAACGATTTTATCTTCAACTGGTGCAAAATGTAACCATATGGATCATGTGACCACTCAGCTTCCTTATGCAGCGACAGTTGCAGCCGCAACGGCTATCGGTTACATCGTGGTAGGTTTCACTTATTCAGGTTTAGCAGGTTTTGTTGCGACAGCGGTTTCATTATTTTTAATCGTATTTGCAGTGAAAAAACGTTAAAAATGTGATCTAGTTCAAAAAACTGAATAAAAAATTAAATTTTGCTTAATTTATAAAATGCGACATATAGTCGCATTTTTTTTATTTAAAATTATTATTTTTTTATAATAATCTGAAATTTAGTTATTATTTAATTTTTTATTCTGTTTAAATGCTGTTTTTAGCTGTTATGTACACTAGACAAAAACTTTTTGCTTAGTATGATGTAAATAATTGATACAAAGCATGAGCACTTTTGAAAAGTGCGGTTCGTTTTAGGAGTAAAAGATGAAGAAGTTATCTGGCGCAGAGATGGTAGTTCAGTCTTTACGCGATGAAGGCGTAGAGTATTTATTTGGTTATCCTGGTGGAGCGGTATTAGATATTTATGATGCAATCCATACACTAGGTGGTATTGAACATATTTTAGTTCGCCATGAACAAGCGGCTGTTCACATGGCGGATGGTTATGCACGTTCAACAGGTAAGGTGGGATGTGTGTTAGTAACATCTGGCCCTGGAGCTACAAATGCAATCACTGGTATTTTAACGGCTTATACAGATTCTGTTCCTATGGTCATTATTTCTGGTCAGGTCATGAGTAATTTAATTGGCCGAGATGCATTCCAAGAATGTGATATGGTAGGGATTTCTCGCCCGGTTGTAAAACATAGTTTTATTGTGAAAAAAGCAGAAGATATTCCGGCGATACTAAAAAAAGCCTTTTATATTGCCTCAACTGGTCGTCCTGGTCCTGTTGTGGTGGATATTCCAAAGGATACAGTAAATCCTAATTTTAAATATCCGTATGAATATCCAAAATCTGTCGAGTTACGCTCTTATAATCCCACAGTAAATGGACATAAAGGCCAAATTAAAAAAGCATTAAAAGCACTTTTAGTGGCGAAAAAACCTGTGCTTTTCGTGGGCGGAGGGGCAATTTCAGCGGAGTGTAGTGAAGAATTAACAATTTTAGCACATCGTTTAAATTTACCTGTAACAGCCTCTCTAATGGGATTAGGCGCGTATCCAAGCACAGATAAACAATTCCTAGGAATGTTAGGGATGCACGGTACTTTCGAAGCCAATACGGCAATGCACGAAAGTGATCTTATTTTAGGGGTTGGTGTTCGTTTTGATGATCGTACAACAAATAACTTAGAAAAATATTGCCCAAATGCTAAAGTGATTCATATTGATATTGATCCAACCTCCATTTCTAAAAATGTTCCAGCGGCGATTCCAATTGTCGGAAATGCGAAAAATGTATTGGAAGAATTTCTGAGTTTATTGAATGAAGAGGGATTAAAATCTCAAACAGATCTTGAAAGTTGGTGGCAAGAAATCAACCAATGGAAAGCAAAAAAATGTTTGGAATTTGACCGCACTTCTGGCGTGATTAAACCGCAACAAGTCATGGAAGCGGTATATCGTCTTACTAAAGGACAGGCATATGTGGCTTCTGATGTAGGGCAACATCAAATGTTTGCAGCGTTACATTATCCATTTGATGAGCCTCGTCATTGGATTAACTCTGGTGGCGCTGGTACCATGGGATTTGGTTTGCCCGCTGCATTAGGCGTGAAATTGGCTCATCCGGAAGCAACGGTGGTTTGCGTTACTGGTGATGGAAGTATTCAAATGAATATTCAAGAGCTTTCTACTGCAACTCAGTATGGCATCCCTGTTGTTATTATTTGTTTGAACAATCATTTCTTAGGAATGGTAAAACAATGGCAAGATTTGATTTATTCTGGCCGCCACTCGCAAACCTATATGAATTCCTTGCCTGATTTTGTGAAATTGGCTGAATCTTACGGTCATGTTGGTATAAAAATTGCGACGCCAGATGAACTTGAAAGTAAATTGCAAGAAGCATTCAGTATTAAAAATAAATTAGTATTTGTAGATATTAATGTAGATGAATCTGAGCATGTGTATCCAATGCAAATTCGTGGTGGCGCAATGAATGAAATGATTTTAAGTAAACCTCAAGAGGAGACAAACTAATGCGTAGAATTTTATCTGTTTTACTCGAAAATGAGTCTGGTGCTTTATCTCGTGTTGTTGGTTTATTCTCCCAACGTGCATTTAATATTGAAAGTTTGACAGTTGCACCAACGGACGATCCTACATTGTCTCGTATGACGATAGAAGCTGTGGGAGATGAGCAGGTTTTAGAGCAAATCGAAAAGCAACTTCATAAATTAGTTGATGTATTTAAAGTGATTAATTTGAGTGAGCAAGAGCATGTAGAGCGTGAAATAGTTTTGGTTAAAGTAAGAGCGGTCGGTTCATCTCGTGATGAGATCAAACGTTTAGCGGATATTTTCCGTGGACAGATTGTAGATGTGACGCCAAAATCTTATACCGTTCAACTTAGCGGTACGAAAGATAAAATTGATGCTTTTATTAATGCATTAAAAGAGGAAGCAACATTGCTTGAAATAGTTCGTTCAGGATTAATTAGTTTATCTCGTGGTGAAAAGAATATCTTATAGTAGTAGGTAAAAATAAGGGGGATAATATCCCCCTTTTTTGATTGAAAGCTTATTTGTTCGCTAAAATGAGCGCTCTTTTCGGTGCTTGATAACCTTCAATGGTTTTACTGTGATCATTTGGATCTAAAAAATCAATCAAGCTTTCATTTTCTAGCCAATCAGTTTTACGTTGTTCTTCTAATGTAGTTGTCGCTACATCAACATAACGCACGTTAGTAAACCCAACTTTTTCTAGCCAGTTAATTAATGCGGTGACAGAGGGGATAAAATAAACATTTTTCATTTTCGCATAGCGATCTGCGGGTACAAGTATAGTATTTACATCGCCATCCACCACTAACGTTTCTAATACTAATTCACCACCTTTTACCAATTGATTTTTTAACTGGCTTAAATGATCTAATGGGGATTTACGATGATAGAGTACGCCCATTGAAAATACAGTGTCAAATGCCGCTAATGGTTGCATTTGCTCAATACCAAGCGGGATAAGATTTGCTCGACGATCATTATTAAGCAGCTTGCGTACTGCTTCAAATTGGCAAAGGAAAAGCTCTGTAGGATCAATCCCGACGACCATTTTTGCTCCTTCGCCTACCATTCTCCACATATGATAACCGCTGCCACAACCCACATCTAAAATAGTGCGACCTTGCAGTGGAGCTAAATGAGGAAGAACACGATCCCATTTAAAATCTGAACGCCATTCACAATCTACATGAATGCCGAAAAGATGATAAGGCCCTTTTCGCCATGGCATTAATTGTTTTAAATGATGGATAATTCGTTGTTTTTCACCTTCTGAAAGGGGAGACGTGCGGTCAGATTTCACCGCACTTTTGAGATCGATTTCATCAGCATGTAAATCAGGTAGGAAATCAACAATTTTGCTCCATTTCGCATAATCGCCATGAGTTTGAGTTTCCCATTCTTTTAATTGGAGTGGTAAGGTCTCTAACCAGTCTGATAAATTTGTGGTCGCAATTTGTTGATAAAAAGGGCGAAAGTCGATCATTTTGCTTCCTTATAGGCCTTCTCTGCTTTGTCAAAGGTATCTAGAACATTTTGTTCTGGTTTGCTAGACAGCAATGAGACAACAATAATTGCAAGGCTACCGAAAGCAAAACCAGGGATCATTTCATATACTTTAAACCAATCGGTATCAGCTGGAACAACTTCTTTCCATGCAAATACTGTCACTGCGCCTACAAGCATACCCGCCATCGCACCTGATGATGTCATTCGTTTCCAGAAAAGAGAGAAAAGTACAACAGGGCCAAATGCACTACCAAAACCAGCCCAAGCGAATTCGACAAGTTTTAATACTTTGCTGTTTTCATCTTGTGCGATCCAGATCGCAAGTGCGGCAATAACTAACACCATTATTCTTCCAAGCCATACGAGCTCTTTTTCAGATGAGTTAGGGTGAATAAAACCTTTGTAGAAATCTTCTGTAATTGAGCTAGATGAAATTAACAATTGCGCGCTTAATGTACTCATTACTGCAGCTAAAATAGCTGAAAGTAATATACCCGCGATCCAAGGATTAAACAAAAGTTTAGCAAGTTCAATAAACACTTGCTCTGGTTCGTTATTGACTGTGCCTGCAATGTTTGGATTAGCAAAGAAATAAGGAATCGCGAAGAAGCCAATACCAATTGCTCCACCTAAGCAAAGCACCATCCATGTCATACTAATGCGACGGGCTTTGATAAGTGATTTGACAGAATAAGCCGCCATAAAACGCGCTAAAATATGTGGTTGCCCAAAATATCCCAATCCCCAAGCGGCAAGGCTTAATAGACCAAGTGGCGTAGTGGCAGTAAATAAATCTGTAAAATCTTTATTGGCAGCTGCTTCAGCTTGCGCTAATACCGAGGAAAATTGAGCGGTATCGCCAATGCTTAATAACACAAAAATAGGCGTTAAAAGCAGCGCAAAAATCATAAGGGTTGCTTGAATGGTATCTGTCCAACTTACTGCTAAAAAACCACCAATAAAAGTGTAAAGAATAGTGGCTAATGCTCCATACCAAAGTGCGGTGGAATATTCGAGCGAAAATAAATTTTGGAATAATTTTGCACCTGCAACTACACCCGACGCACAATAAATAGTAAAAAACACTAAAATAATGGTGGCAGAAACAAGTTTTAATAATTTGTGTGATGAACCAAAACGATTGTGAAAATATTCTGGAAGAGTGAGGGCATTATTATTTAATTCAGTATAAACACGTAAACGACCAGCCACCAGAAGCCAGTTAAAATAAGCGCCAAGCGTTAAGCCGATAGCAATCCAGCCTTCAACTAAGCCTGATAAATATACCGCACCAGGCAAGCCCATTAAAAGCCAACCAGACATATCTGAAGCACCAGCAGACATTGCCGTGACAAAGCTGCCTAAACGACGTCCACCGAGAATGTAATCTGATAAATTATTCGTGTAATAATAGGCTAGTACGCCAATCAGCAACATCCCGAAAATATAAATAGTAAAAGTAACAAGAGTTGGGTCGAATCCAAACATTTAATAAGTCCAAAATGGGTTGAAAATTTCATAAAGGGTGCATTTTACCTTATTTCGGGCTATTATTCTATTTAGACTAAATATTTGATGAAATTTAAGAAATTAGGAATATAAAATGGATGCTGTAGAGTTATTGATGAACGTAACGCCTAACGAAACACGCATTGCGCTAGTAGAAACAGGAATGTTGCGCGAAGTGCATATTGAACGCCAAGCCAAACGAGGAATTGTCGGAAATATTTATAAAGGTCGTGTAACTCGAGTGCTACCGGGAATGCAGTCTGCTTTTGTTGATATTGGTTTGGAAAAAGCGGCTTTTTTACATGCTGCTGATATTGTATCCCACACGGAATGTGTAGATGAAAATGAACAAAAGCAATTTAAAGTTAAGAGCATTTCAGAATTAGTACGCGAAGGACAGGATATTGTTGTACAAGTGGTAAAAGATCCGCTAGGTACAAAAGGTGCACGTTTAACAACAGATATCACATTGCCATCGCGTCATCTTGTTTTTATGCCGGAAAATAGCCACGTAGGCGTCTCACAACGTATTGAAAGCGAAGAAGAACGCGCCCGTTTAAAAGCCTTGGTTGAACCATTTTGTGATGAACTCGGTGGTTTTATTATTCGTACCGCCACAGAAGGGGCAAGCGAAGAAGAATTACGTCAAGACGCTGAATTTTTAAAACGCTTATGGCGTAAAGTCTTAGAGCGTAAATCTAAGTATCCAACCAAATCAAAAATTTACGGCGAGCCAGCGCTTCCACAACGTATTTTGCGTGATTTTATCGGCACAAACTTAGAAAAAATTCGTATCGACTCTAAACTTTGCTTTGGCGAAGTGAAAGAATTTACCGATGAATTTATGCCTGAATTAAGCGATAAACTTGTTCTTTATTCTGGCAATCAACCTATATTTGATGTGTATGGGGTTGAAAATGCGATCCAAACAGCCTTAGATAAACGTGTTAATCTCAAATCAGGTGGCTATTTAATTATTGAGCAAACAGAGGCCATGACCACCATTGATATTAATACCGGTGCATTTGTGGGGCATCGTAATCTAGAAGAAACCATCTTCAATACCAATATTGAAGCAACTAAAGCTATTGCTCAGCAACTCCAACTACGTAATCTTGGTGGCATAATCATTATTGATTTTATTGATATGCAAACAGATGAACACCGCAATCGAGTATTAGAATCTTTATGTGATGCGCTTTCTAAAGATCGTGTGAAAACCAATGTGAATGGCTTTACGCAATTAGGTCTTGTGGAAATGACTCGTAAAAGAACCCGAGAAAGCCTTGAGCATGTGCTATGTGATGAATGTCCAACTTGCCATGGCCGCGGTCGGGTGAAAACGGTCGAGACAGTTTGCTACGAAATTATGCGTGAAATTATTCGGGTGTATCATTTATTCAGTAGTGAACAATTTGTTGTTTATGCCTCGCCAGCGGTTTCCGAATATCTTATTAATGAAGAATCTCACGGTTTGCTACCAGAAGTGGAAATGTTTATTGGCAAACGAGTGAAGGTGAAAACAGAACAGTTTTATAACCAAGAACAGTTTGATGTTGTGGTGATGTAAACTCCGATTTAACAAAGTGCGGTGAAAAATTTTGAGATTTTTTACCGCACTTTTACAGACAATTTTTTACATTTTTTCTTTTGTCATTTTCATTTTTTTATTTGATTTCATTTTTTTATTTGATTTCATCTTTTTATTTGATTTCATCTTTTTATCAGATTTCATTTTCATATCAGATTTCATGCCCATTTCATCAGACTTCATCATATTGTCAGATTTCATCATGTGGTCAGAGTGCATTTTCATATCATCTGATTCCATCATTTTTTTCATTGGGGTATTCATCATCGGTTCTGATTTCATTGGCATGGTATCAGATTTCATTTCTTCTGCATAAACGGTTGTCGCACCAAATAACATAGTCATACCTAAGATTGTGCTTTTTAATGTAATATTTTTCATTTTAAATTTCCTTGTTTGAGTGGTAAAAATAGTAGTGAAAGAAATTGTTTCTTTCATCTTATTAGACGAAACACTTTTTCATTTCTTACAAAAATTTTAAAGGAATTAAAATGAATGCTATTTCTGATACGGAACTACAACAAATTCGTACGCAGATGTTGAAATTTGCAATGTTACAGTTGCATCATGCTGACCTTGCTGAGGATTTAGTACAAGAAGCATTTTTAAGTGCATTTAACAATCTCGCGAATTTCAAGCATCAATCCGCTTTTAAAACTTGGGTTTTTGCCATTCTAAAAAATAAAATTATTGATTATCTTCGCCAGAAAGGACGCTTTGTATTAGAAAGTGAGATTGAAGATGAACAGTCAACTAATACATTTTTTGATGATACTGGGCATTGGAAAATAGAATATTATCCGAGCGAATTACAGGGCGAAGAGGAAACGGTGTATTCTGATGAGTTTTGGTTGATTTTCGAAACTTGCCTGACTTGTTTACCCGCTAAACATGCCAAAATTTTTATGATGAGAGAGTTTTTAGAATTGTCATCGGATGAAATTTGTCAAGAGGCTCAGCTTACCACATCCAACTTGCATACCACACTTTATCGGGCCCGTTTGCAGTTGCAAAATTGTTTATCAAAAAAACTTTAGGAGAAAATTATGCGTTGTATTCAAGCCACTCGAATAATTTCTGATTCTCATGAGCGACCATTAGAATTGCAAGAAAAAATGAGTTTAAAAATGCATTTGTTAACTTGCCCTCATTGCCGTCGTTTTCAACGAAATTGCAAAACCTTAAGTATGATGATGAAGAAATTTAAAGATTCACATTAGGAATTTTTGACGGAGTGAAAAACACCGTTATTTTTTACCGCACTTTATTGAGCCAGCTATAACCTAATTGTACAGAATTTCATATTCTTATAAATAAAGTGTTTATTTCTTCATTTTTGCCAATAAACTTACCGCTCCCACAATTACAACTGCGCCGAACCAAAAATAGAGGTTAGGCGTATGATGCCAAAAGAGCCAGTCGAAAACGCTAGAGAAAATGACACCAGTGAAAGCAAAAGGGGTAATAACGTTGGCTGGCGCATATCTGAAAGCGCGAGTGAGCAATAATTGGAAAATCAATCCAAATCCGCCCACCAATAGCAATAAACCAAGCTCGTATAAATTAGGGATTTTCCATTGATGAATAAAGAAGATCGGTAACATGAATGTACCAATCAGATGAAAATAAAATACGATATTTTTCGGTGTGTTGTATTTGTTTAATTCTTGTAAGCCAATAAATGCCATTCCTGCCAATATGGCACCAGATAATCCAATCAGCACATAAATAGGATCAACCTCGCCATTGTGATTGGTGAGTAAAATAATGGAAACGCCAAGAAAACCGATTAAGCTACACAAAAGTACATTAAGCGGTGTTTTTTGATGGAAAAAGAGCAATAAAATCGGGATAAATAGGGCAGAGGTATTCATCAATAAGACCGCGATGGAGAGAGGTAAGAACTTCACGACATAAAAGTTAATCAACATGCTCAATACACCCGCGGCATTCCGCAGGATTAAAAATTTCCATTGACGGGTATCTACTTTAAAATCGCGATCTTTAATCACAAAAGGCAGTAAGAAAAGAAAGCCGATTAAAAAGCGTGAAAATAAGGTTTCACTTGCAGGGATTGTTTGAGATGCAGTTTTGACAAATACATTCATCAAGGTAATGGAAAAGTACGCTGATACCATAAAACTAATCGCTTTGTGATAAAGCGAAGGAGTGGAATGTGATTGCATATAGATTTTTTTGCCTTAGAAAATAGCGTGTTTTAACCCTTTATTATTGATTATAACAATGAATTTTAGTCAATTTCTTTAAAAATTTTACAAAAATCTGTAAGAAATCGGATTGTCCGCCGTCTAACCTTATGTAACGTTAATTTTTACATCATAAGGAAAAACAATGAAACTATCAAAAACATTTCTATTTATTACCGCACTTTGTTGTGCAACACCAACTTTAGCAATACAAAATTCAACATCATCTGGAGAACAAAAAATGGCAATGGAAAATATGCAAAACATTCGTGAAATTTATCTTGCTGGTGGCTGTTTTTGGGGTATGGAAGCATATATGGAGCGTATTCACGGTGTGAAAGATGCGATTTCTGGCTATGCTAATGGTAATACGGAGAAAACTAGTTATCAGATGATTGGCGTAACCGATCATGCAGAAACGGTAAAAGTCACTTACGATGCAAATAAAATTTCACTCGATAAATTATTACAATATTATTTTAAAGTGATTGATCCAACCAGCGTAAATAAACAAGGCAACGATCGTGGCAGACAATATCGCACAGGGATTTATTATCAAGATGGGGCAGATAAAGCGGTGATCGAACAAGCGCTCGCTCAGCTTCAAACCAAATATAAAAAAACAGTGCAAATTGAGGTGCAACCGCTTAAAAATTACATCGTAGCGGAAGAATATCATCAGAATTATTTGAAGAAAAATCCAAATGGTTATTGCCATATTGATATTACCAAAGCAGATGAACCTGTGATTGACGAGAAAGATTATCCGAAACCGAGTGATGCAGAACTCAAAGCGAAATTAACACCATTGCAATATTCCGTTACTCAAAATAAACATACTGAACGCTCTTTTAGTAATGAATATTGGGATAATTTCCAACCGGGTATTTATGTTGATGTCACCACAGGTGAGCCTGTTTTTTCTTCAAATGATAAATTTGAATCGGGTTGTGGGTGGCCGAGTTTTACGAAACCAATAGCGAAAGAGGTGGTGCATTATCAAACCGACAACAGCTTCAATATGCAACGTACCGAGGTGTTAAGTCGTGCGGGCAATGCTCATTTAGGTCACGTATTTGATGACGGCCCGAAAGATAAAGGCGGTTTGCGCTATTGCATTAACAGCGCATCAATTAAATTTATTCCGTTAGCTGAAATGGAAAAAGCAGGATACGGATATTTGATTCAATCAATTAAAAAATAAGGAGATGCAGGATGTTAGATCAACAACTCCTTATTGGAACTGTATTTTTAGCTGGGCTTGCTTCTTTTCTTTCGCCTTGTATTTTCCCGATTATTCCAATTTATTTTGGTATTTTGAGTAAAGGCGGTAAAAAAGTCCTAAATACTTTTTTATTTATTTTAGGGCTTTCCCTTACATTTGTCAGTTTAGGCTTTAGTTTTGGTTTTTTAGGGAATATTTTATTTAGTAACACTACCCGCATTATCGCTGGCGTTATCGTGATTATTTTGGGTATTCATCAACTTGGCATTTTCAAAATTGGTTTGTTGGAACGCACGAAATTAGTGGAAATCAAAACATCAGGAAAATCGACCGCACTTGAGGCATTTGTGCTTGGTTTAACGTTTAGTCTTGGTTGGACACCTTGTATTGGCCCGATTTTGGCTTCCGTGTTAGCTTTATCAGGCGATGAAGGCTCTGCACTTTACGGTGCATCAATGATGTTTGTTTATGTACTTGGTTTAGCAACGCCTTTTGTGCTGTTTTCGTTTTTCTCTGATAGCTTGCTAAAACGTGCCAAAGGGTTAAATAAACACTTAGACAAATTTAAAATCGGTGGCGGAATTTTAATTATCGTGATGGGCATTTTATTGATTACGAATAATTTTTCGTAAGACATAACCTCAACAAAAGAAATCTATAAAAGGAAAAAAACAATGAAAAAACTACTATCAATATTTTTAATGGCATTCAGCCTAAACACTTTTGCACAAACTAATTTGGCGGATGTTCAACTCAAAGACTTAAACAATCAGCCAGTTACTTTAAGCCAATATAAAGGCAAACCTGTGTATGTAAAAATGTGGGCATCTTGGTGTCCAATTTGCTTGGCTGGCTTAGCTGAAATTGATGATTTAAGTGCGGAAAAAGATCGTGGATTTGAAGTCATAACCATTGTTTCGCCCGATCACAAAGGCGAAAAAGGCACTGCTGATTTTATTGAGTGGTACAAAGGGCTAGAATATAAAAATATTAAAGTCTTGCTAGATGAAAATGGTGATATTATTGATCGTGTTCATGTTCGAGGTTATCCGTTTAATCTATTTTTAGATGCTGATTTAAATGTGAAGAAAACTGTGCCAGGGCATTTAGGGGCAGAGCAAATTCGAGTGTTTGCTGAAAAATAACGATGACAAGCGGCTTATTTTTAAGCCGCTTTTTATATTCCATTTTTACAGAGTAAAGATACAAAGTATCTAAGATTGGCGTTTGTACATTGAGCATTTGGTAGATTGATAAAAAATATATATTATAAGCAGTATGATTTTATTGCTTGTATAAGTAATTTTTATTTTTACTGTAATATTTATTCAAATTATCTTTGAAAATTAAATAAAGTGCAGTGATCTACAAAAAGGAAAACAATGGAAGAAATTATTAACGGATTGCTTATCGTGCTTGTGCCGATGATGTTGGGTTATTTAGTCAAAATACAGAATCAAAATGCGTTGGCGTTCATTAATAAAATTGTGATGTTATTGCTTTACATCATTTTATTTATGATGGGATTTATGCTTGGGCAACTCGAGCATTTAGAACAAAAATTGCCAATTATTGGTATGACCGCTTTAGGACTATCGGCTATTATTTTGACTTGTAATATCGTAGGTTTGGCTATTTATGACTGCACTTTGCCTAAGCCTGTTAATTATTTACAGGGAGAATTGCCATCTCGTTGGCATTCGTTAATGGACTCAATTAAATTATTAAGTGCAGTGATGATCGGCGTCGTTTTAGGTTGGTTGTGCAATGATTGGTTGCATTTCCCACATGGTTCCAATCTTTACGTGCTTATTGCATTGATCTTTTTTGTCGGGATTCAGCTTCGCAATAACGGCATTTCCTTGAAAGAAGTCTTATTAAATAAGCAAGGTTTAATGATGGGGGCAATTTTTATCCTAAGTTCTTTAATTGGTGGCGTTATTTCGTCATTTTTTCTAAGTATGCCGATTACTCAAGGTTTAGCCTTTTCATCGGGATTTGGTTGGTATTCTTTATCAAGCGTCGTGCTGACAAATGCTTGGGGACCGATGCAGGGCAGTATTGCTTTTTTCAATGATTTATCGCGTGAAATATTGAGCTTATTTTTAATTCCATTGTTTATGCAACATTATCGTTCTACAGCCATTGGGATTACAGGCGCAACGGCATTAGATTGTACATTGCCTATTATTCAAAAATCAGGCGGAATTGAAGTGACGCCTATCGCCATTTCTTTTGGTATGGTGACAAATTTATTACCACCGCTGTTATTAGTCTTTTTCTCGAGTTTTCCTATTTAAAAGCTTAAAAAACTTGATTTTGATAAAAAAACCGTGACCAACTTCACAAATCTGAAAATATGTATTTGCATAACTGATCGGATTTCTTTATTCTGAAACCACTAAAAACAAGTGCTATCTTAAATAGCCGACATCTATTTTGCTTTCCGAGTAGTGCCCCATTGGGGCACTTTTTTTATTCTATAAATAAGCATAAAAAATCCCTTTCGTAAGAAAGGGATTTTAAAATTATCTAAATTACATTTTTTCTACGGTTTTAATACCGAGTAACTCTAAACCTTGTTTTAAGGTTTTTTCCGTTAATAATGCCAATTTCAAACGGCTTAATTTTACGGACTCATCTTCAGCATTTAAAATTGGGCAATATTCATAGAATGACGAGAATATGCCTGCTAGTTCGTATAAATAAGCACAAAGCACGTGTGGTGTGCCTTCTTTTCCGACAGTTTGCACTGCTTCTTCAAATTGTAGAAGTTTAATTGCAAGCGCTCTTTCTTTATCATTTTCAAGCGTTAAAGGTGCTGCTAAAAGTGCGGTCGAATTTATATCTGTTTTATTAAAGATCGAACGAATTCGGGTATAAGCATATTGCATATAAGGTGCAGTGTTACCTTCAAAGCTTAACATGTTATCCCAATCAAAAACGTAATCAGTAGTGCGGTTTTTGGAGAGATCCGCATATTTAACCGCACCAATACCGACAGCCTCAATCACGGCTTCTTTTTCATCATTAGATAAATTTGTATTTTTTTCATTAATTAATACAGTGGCACGCTCAATCGCCTCATCTAATAGATCGGCTAATTTCACCGTGCCACCGGTACGGGTTTTAAATGGTTTACCATCTTTACCAAGCATCATCCCGAAGTTTTTATGCTCTAAAGAGAAACTGTCTGGTACATAACCTGCTTTACGAGTAATTAACCAAGCTTGTTGCATATGTTGGCTTTGGCGAGTATCTGAAAAAACAAGTGCGCGATCAGCTTTTAATGTTTCATAACGGTATTTTGCTGCAGCAATATCGGTTGTAGTGTAAAGGAAACCGCCGTCTTTTTTCTGAACGATCACGCCCATTGGGTCGCCTTCTTTATTTTTGAATTCATCCAAATAAACAACCAATGCACCATCATCTTCTACAGCTAAACCTTGTTTTTTAAGATCTTCTACGATGCTTGGTAACATAGGATTATAAAGACTTTCACCCATCACATCTTTTTCGGTTAAAGTCACATTCAAGCGATCATAGTTGTGCTGATTTTGTTGCATCGTGATGTCAACTAAACGTTTCCACATCGCTCGGCAATATTCATCACCGCCTTGTAATTTCACAACATAATTACGCGCTTTTTCAGCGAAAACTTCATCTTCATCGTAGTGTTTTTTGGCTTCACGATAAAAGGCTTCAAGATCTTGCAATTCCATTTCACTCGCATGCTCGTTTTGCATTTTTTCAAGATAAGCAATAAGCATTCCGAATTGTGTTCCCCAGTCACCAACATGGTTTGCACGAATGACATTGTGACCTAAAAATTCTAGGGTTCTCACAACCGCATCACCGATGATAGTAGAGCGCAAGTGACCTACATGCATTTCTTTTGCTACGTTTGGAGATGAATAATCAATCACAACCGTTTGTTTATCCGTAGCTTGAATACCTAAATTCTTTTGGGAAAGCGCAGTTGAAACTTCAGTTGTTAGCCAAGTTGGATTTAAGAAAATATTGATAAAGCCCGGCCCTGCGATTTCTAATTTTTCTGCAATATCAGATAGTTGAGCATTATCTAAAACTTTTTGAGCAAATTCTCGTGGATTTAAACCTAATTTTTTCGCCGCAGCCATAATGCCATTGGCTTGATAATCGCCAAATTGTGGTTTTCCTGATTGACGAACAAGCGCATCGCAAGATTGATCTGCTCCAGCAAGAATCATAGCTTGTTTGATTTTGTCGGATAAAATAGATTGAATATTCACGTTTTTTCCTATGTTCAAATTGAATAATGAAAATAATCGGCTATGATACCGTTCTTTATGAGTTTCTCAAAGGGACAAAATGACAAATTTACAGGAAAAATCACCCGCACTTTTTTCTGATTTGGCGGAATTTGAAAAAAAAATTCAACAATTAGCTCAAATGATGTCAATCGATTTTTCAAATTATGAGATCGATCACCTTGCCGTGCGTGTAAATAATGAACAAAATGCAAAAAACTGGCTGACACTTTTATTGAAATACGGTAGAATTTTGTCCGATAACATTGTCAACGGACGTAAGATTTATCTAATTCAGTTAGAAAAAGCAGTGAAATTCGCTAATCAGTTCGTTGATGTTATTGAACTTCCGTTCCCTAAAAATAAGCGGTATCCCGTAGAGGGTTGGGAGCATATTGAGGTTGTAATGCCATTTTTACCGAATGAATCGATAAATGAATGGGTACAGCGTATTAATATGCGTTTTTTATGGAGCGAATTAACTCAATTAACCATTAAAGTGAGCGAGCCTAAAGTGGATGGCGAGAGATTGCCTAATCCATCTATTGCAGTAAGTTTTGTTGATAAGACATCAAATCATACTTGTATTAAGGTTCATCCTTATTCTATAAAGAAAATACTCGAGGTTTAGCAAAATGAAAAAATTATCTCTTGCATTAGCGGTTTTAGCAGCTGTAGGTTTAAGTGCTTGTTCTTCTTTCCAAAAAGATGAAAATGCTTATAAAGGTCAAATCGTTTTTAGCCAAATGGAAGGTGACAATCTTAAATTAACCATCCGTAAAAATGATTGTTCAGGTCGTCAACAAGATGGTGAGCAAGTTGTGCTTACTCACAAGTATGATTCAACCTTAGTTGTTGGTGCTTGTGTTTTAGTATCTGAGAATGGTAATACTAAAAACATTTCAACTTTTTCTCCGAGAAATCCACTTTAATTCCTTTTCAGAGGGAGCATAGCATATGAAAAAAACAAGTATGGCATTAGCACTGTTAGTTGCCTTTGGTGTAACTGGTTGTGCGAATACTGATGTTTTCAGCGGTGATGTTTATAGTGCATCTCAAGCTAAAGAAGCTCGTTCAATTACTTATGGTACGATTGTTTCTGTGCGTCCTGTTAAAATCCAAGCTGATAATCAAGGTGTAGTTGGTACACTTGGTGGCGGTGCTTTAGGTGGTATTGCAGGTAGTGCAATTGGCGGTGGTCGTGGTCAAGCTATTGCAGCAGTAGTTGGCGCCATTGGTGGTGCAGTAGCTGGAAGCAAAATCGAAGAAAAAATGAGTCAAGTAAACGGTGCTGAACTTGTAATTAAGAAAGATGATGGTCAAGAGATCGTTGTTGTTCAAAAGGCTGACAGCAGTTTTGTAGCTGGAAAACGGGTTAGAATTGTCGGTGGCGGTTCTGATCTTAACGTTTCAGTGCTATAAATTAAATTTATATAAAAAGCGAACGTTTGGTTCGCTTTTTTATTATCTAAAATATGTTAAAACAAACGATTATTCACATAATAAACATATATCTAATTTCAATTGTTTATTGTGGAATTGTTGAAGTGTACTTCTATGGCCTATACTTAAAATAATCATTTCAGGTAAATGATATCGAATTTTTCGATAGAGCAAATACTCAGTTGTTTCATCTAATGCAGATGTTGTTTCATCTAAAAATACAACATCGGGTTTAGTGAGTAAAATACGAATAAAGGCAACACGTTGTAATTCGCCGGGGGATAAAATAACTTGCCAGTCATTTATATGATCAAGGGCATGGATATATTTACCTAAGGCACAATCTTCCATTGTTTGAATTAGATCTGGATGGTTGGGATTGATATTAGGATAACAAATTGCTTCCCGTAAAGTGCCTTGTGGCATGTAAGGACGTTGTGGTAAGAATAAACTTCCAGAGCAAGGATGTTCTGCAATACCAATCGTTTCAAAAGGATAAATTCCCGCAATTGCTTTTAATAATGAAGTTTTCCCTGTGCCTGATGCGCCCTGAATTAATAGTGCATCACCATTAACTAAATTAATATTTAAATTATTAAGTAATACACGACCTTTTTCATCTTTAATACCGAAGTCTTTTAATGCGACACGATGAGAACATAGAAATGGTTGATAAAACTCTTGATTATCTAAATCATCCATTTTTTTCATAAAACCATATAAACGGTTTAAACGAGCCTGATAGAGTGTAAATTGCTCATAAAACAATCTAAAAAATGAAAGGGCAGTCATTAACCGGTTAAAAGCCTGTACAGTTTGATGCATATCACCAAGTTTAATTTGTCCAGCAAAGAAACGTGGTGCTTGTAACATTAATGGTAAGAGTTTTGCTACTCGAGTAACTCCAGAATTAAATCCATCCAATCCAAGCATTTTTAATACAATAGCCCAACGGTTATGAATTATTTGAGTAAATTTGTGTTGTAAGAATAGTTGTTCCTTTTTTTCACCATGATAAAAAGCAATGCTTTCCGCATTATCACGTACACGGATTAAAGAGTAACGATAATCCCCATTGAGTTTTTCTTTATTAAAATTTAGTTTAATTAGAGGTTTACCTATCCAGACTGACATTAAAGTTGCAAAGATAATAAAGGAATAAATAAAGAATACGACACCTTTCTCAATATTTAAACTAAATAGACTTAATACACCAGATAGTGACCATAGGATAATAGTAAATTCTATCGTTGTAAGAATAGAATTAATCATTCCACGCACAATTTGTACGGTACTAGTAATAAATTCACGAGCATCTTGTTCAATACGTTGATCAATATTATCGGGTAAATCTTGTTCGTATTTTAAACGATAGTATTTTTTATTATTTAGCCAACGTTGAATCAGTGATGAGTTTAAACTTTCAAGCCAGCGAATTTCAAATACTTGACGGAAGAAGTAATCAGTAATCGAGTGAATGACTTGAACAAGTACAAGAAGAGCATTAAGTTTAGCAAAGAACCAGAATTTTTCTATATTCATTTCTTGCATTGAGCTATATAATCCATTATAGAAGAATGAATTAAGCACACTAAATCTAACTTCCAGCAATATCATCATAAAGAGTACTAACAGCATTAAAATTAGTTTAATGCTGGTTTTTTTATTAATCGATGGTGACACGATACACCAGAATTTTTTGCCGAAAGTAGTTTGTTTTAAGGCTAACATTGTTACGCTAAAGCACAATATCACCCAAAAAAGTGCGGTTAAAATCCAGTTTAAACTATTATTAAGTTCGGTTTGCCAGTTCATTTATTATCCATAAAAGTAAAACAAAAAGGGCGAAGTATTCGCCCTTTTTGTGCGCTCAATTAAAACTCAATTTTAGTGTTGAAGATAAATTCACGTCCATAACCTAATGCAACAGGGATTAACGTGTTTGTTGCATTACCCGAGGTAGATGGATAGTAAGTTTTATCTGTTAAGTTTTTACCGTTAAGTTGGAAGGATACTTTCTTGCCAGAGATTTTGGTGTCGTAAGCAATAAAGGCATCATATACCACGGCATGAGGTAATTTGTATGCTTTTGTGTAATCACTGTTATAAGCATGCCAAGAACCTAAATAACGAGCACCACCACCAACACGGATGTTACCAAAATCAAATTCACCTACGTTATAAGCTAAGAATAGAGAAGCTTGATGTTTTGGTACACCTGAAAGTTGTTGATTTACCGCATCAGGATAAAGCTCATTTTCAAGTGATTTTACCTTGGTGTAGGTATAGTTAGCCGCTACGCTTAGACTATCCGTAATTTGACCATTAAGATCGAATTCCACACCACGAGAACGTTGTTTGCCGACGATATTCAATTGCGCATTTGAACCAGAACCAACAGTCTCAGCTACATTACGTTTACTGATATTGAATAATGCAAGTGTTGCATTGAAGCCAGAGTTTTCGTATTTTGCACCAATTTCAAAAGATTTACCTTGTTCTGGTTTTAAATCTCCGCTAACAGGTGTTGCCACACTCATTTGTGGACGGAAAGACTCAGAGTAGTTTGCAAAGGTCGCAATATGTGGCGTAAATTTATATACGGCACCTAATTGATACAATAACTTGCCATCGTGCTGATCGGTATTTCCGGTTTTTGTTAGATTTTGACCTTTTTTACAGTTTGCCGCATTTAAGCAATGACGTCCTGCAAATTGATCAAAGTACTCATAACGCAAACCACCTGTCATGATAAAGTTATCTGTAAAGTAAGCGGTATCTTGAATATAAACACCAACGGTTTTGAGATAGTTATATTGGTAGGCGTTGCCGTTACCATTTTTATGTGCCGCAACAGGGCTAGTATAGTTTGGATTATCAATATTGATATCAGAATTCATGATACCTTGGTTATAAATTGGACCAAGATCACGAATATTACGCATTGCATCAATACCAGCTACAAAGCGGTTAGCAATATCACCAATACCAAATTCACCAACGATATTTAATGTACCGCTATGAACACGTTGATCACCTTGTTGCTGTTCAATGGCTCGGCGTACATAATGCGCGCTTAATTCAGGAGAGGTAATCTCACCCTTTTTATTTTTAACTGCAGGGATAGTAACATCTGTGACGTTAATATTTGTAATACGAGCTTGATTGTAGAAATATTTGTAACGAGCATAGCTATAACCCGCATTTAATTTCCAACTATCACTTAATTTGTGCTCAATTTTAAAATCAATGTTATCGGTTTTTGCGGTTGTTTCATTATTTGGTTCATCTAAACGACGCGATACAGGAATATCTGGTAATGCATTAGTTGCTGTTAAAAGATTTGTACCACGATCAAATGGCTCAAGAATATCTTTGTGTTCATAAGAAAGAAGCACTTTAGTTTTATCATTTTCCCAAGAAAGTGACGGTGCGTAAGTCGTATTTTTCACTTTTCCAAAATTACGCCAGTAGTCCTTTTCTTGTTTGTCATAGATAAAGCGGTAAGCAAAACCATTTCCTAAACCCCCAGTGAAATCTAATTGTGTTCCCCAGAGGCTATGATTACCTAAAGTTCCACCAATGACATAACGAGGTGTTTGTTGTGGTTTTTTAGTAATGATATTGACCACGCCACCTGGATCTTGAATACCATAAAGCACAGATGCAGGACCTTTTAAAACTTCAACGGTTTCAGTTGTCGCGCTAAAGTTTTTAGCTGGGCCGGCTTGTAAACCGTTACGCATAATTGAGTTATCGCGGTTTCCACCAAAACCACGTTTTTGGATTGCATCAAACATACCTCCTAGCGTATTCGCTTGACTCACACCACTGATGTTATAAAGCGCATCAATAAGTGATTCAGATTTGCGATCTTCTAGTAGTTTGGTTGAAAGAATATTTACTGTGTTTGGCGTGTCGAATACTGGTACTTCAGCTTTTGATACGACGGATGTTCCTGTTGTTTGATAGCCATTTTGTTTAATACCTGTATCTTGAACGTTAATTTGTTCAATCGTTTCAGTACTAGCTTTATGTTGTGTTTCCGCTAACACAGAAACCGAAACTCCGGCAAAAAGTGCGGTGTAAATTAGGCTTAATTTAAATTTCATAAAATGCTTCCGTAGATTAGATATAGGTAAAAAGAGGCACGAGTATATCTAAAAGGTTAATTTATATCAATGGTAATTGTTATCATTTAATAAAAAATATGTTTATTCTTACATAATGAAATTTGCGTACCTTATAAAGTTGCGTTACCATAATTTCACTCTATCAAAAATAAGGCATAAGATGAAAATCGCATTAGGTATTGAATATCAAGGCACAAATTATTATGGCTGGCAACGTCAAGAAAATGTGCGTAGCATACAAGAACAACTTGAAAACGCGCTTTCTATTATTGCCAATGAAAAAATTGAAATTTTTTGTGCTGGGAGAACTGACTCAGGGGTGAGCGGAACAGGGCAGGTCGTACATTTTGAAACCAGTGCAGTACGCCCTGATAAAGCATGGACATTCGGGACAAATGCGAATTTACCTGATGATATTGCGGTTACTTGGGCAAAAAAAGTTGATGATGAATTTCATGCGCGTTTTTCAGCGATGGCTCGTCGATATCGCTATATTCTTTATTGTAACAAATTACGGTCTGCTATTTTACACGGAGGAATTACTCACTGTTATTTAGATCTTGATGCAGAAAAAATGCATCAAGCTGGTCAGTATTTACTAGGCGAGCATGATTTTTCCTCTTTTCGTGCCGCACAATGTCAATCAAACACGCCGTGGCGTAATGTTCATCACTTATCAGTTACTCGGATTGGGCAATATATTATTGTGGATATTCAAGCCAATGCTTTTGTGCATCATATGGTCCGTAATATTGTTGGGAGTTTGATTGAAGTTGGTGCAGGTAAAGAATCAATTGAATGGATGAAATGGCTACTAGAGCAAAAAAATCGTCAGCTTTCGGCACCAACTGCAAAACCTGATGGACTATATTTAGTAGATGTAATTTATCCTGAAAAATTTGGCATTCCTAAAAAACATTTAGGACCATTATTTTTAGGTAATGAGTATGTTAAATAATTAAAAAAACACCGCACTTTGTCATTTTAAGTGCGGTGTTTTTTTAGAAGGTTTTATTAATATTTATAGATTTCGTTGTACAAGCCACTCTCAAATTGTACTAATGGTGCTCGTTTTGTTTTGCTTTCTAAATCACCAGTTGAGTAGCCATTAATAAATTGAACAAAGGCCACTTTTTCCCCTCGAGCATTTGTCATAAATCCGGCTAGGTTATAAACCCCTTTCAAAGAACCGGTTTTAGCGATAACATTTTTTACTAATGGCGGGCTAATTAATCCACCTCGCCCACTGATCGTGCCATCTACACCGGCGATGGGGAAAGTTTCCATTAAATGTAATTTATCTTCGTTTTTGGCGATGTATTCTAAAACAGATAGCATCGTTTTAGGTGCCACAAGATTATGACGAGACAGACCCGAACCATCGGCTAAAATACTGTTGCCAAAACGAATTCCTTGTTTTTGTAATATCGACTTAATCGCTAATGTGCCTAATTGAAAGGATGCTGGGCGTTTATAGTAATTGAATGCCACAGCTCGGAACAATGAATCGGCAATTTGGTTATCCGATTTTTTCATCATTTTTTTCAATAAATCTGGTAATGGTTTTGATAAATGTTTAGCTAATAGCTGACCTTGTTGTGGTTTTTGTGGCAACATGACTTTGCCATTAAACTCAATACCTAATTGTCTTAATTGTCGTTGAATAATCGCGGCAGCATAAGCATCCGTATCTTGCACGGCAAAGCTTAACCCAAAAGGTTTAGATTGACGGGCTAAACATCCTTTTACTTGATAGCGATTATTGTCGTGTACAACAACGTCGAGCTGACAATAAGGCGCTTCATTGCTATCCGCTACATAGACTTGTCCGAACACTTGAATTGGAAATTGTGCTGGCACATTGATTTTTACTGTTTCACCTGGATTTTGATTGGCATCTAGTTCTGCGTAAAAACAGTTGTTATCAATATTCGCAGCGGATGGGGGAGAGTTGAAACACATGGTCAAATCGTTCCAAATCCAACCTAACCCTCGGTCATGACTCGAAAAAACAGAGGTATCTAATACTAAATCGCCATTAATTTTTTTGATACCTTGTTTTTTTAATTCTGCAAGTAAGCTATAAAGTTGGCCACTTGTGAGATCAGGATCGCCAGTGAAACGCACGATTAAGTGACCATCTAAATTCCCATTTTGAATTTTCCCATTACTTAAAAGAGCGGTCTCAAATTGGAATTGATCGCCTAATGCGAGTTTAGCGGCAACGGCAGTAAAAACTTTTTGTGTACTCGCAGGAAGCATAAAGGTTGAGCCATTATAATCCGCGATAATTTGGTTTTGATTTACATTTTTTGCGATGAAACCCACGCTAGAGCCTTCAGGCAATTGTTGTGTTAAATCTGAAACATTAATGTTTGCGAAGGTTGGAAGGCTAAAGCTTACGGAAAGTAAAAAGGATCCAAGTGCGGTAGAAATTGAAGATAATTTTTTCATATTAGGTTTGTTATGGTTGCTATTTTTTTTTAGACGAACAATAATAAGCCCCGAATGAAATTGAGTAAATCATTTTCTCATTTCAAGTTTATTTTTAATAATACTGCGGCAAGATTTTAGGATTTTGACGTGGTTTTTGTTTTATTTAGTAAAAGGAAAAACAATGCAACAAATTCCAATGACTGTGCGTGGCGCAGAACAATTACGTGAAGAATTGGATTTCTTAAAAAATGTACGTCGTCCAGAAATTATTAAGGCGATAGCAGAAGCCCGCGAGCACGGTGATTTAAAAGAAAATGCAGAATATCATGCGGCTCGTGAGCAACAAGGTTTTTGTGAAGGTCGTATTCAAGAGATTGAAGGTAAACTTGGTAATGCTCAAGTTATTGATGTCACAAAAATGCCAAATAATGGTAAAGTTATTTTTGGTGCAACAGTTGTGCTTGTAAATACGGATACAGATGAAGAAGTCACTTATCGCATTGTGGGCGATGATGAGGCTGATATTAAATCTGGTTTGATTTCGGTTAATTCTCCCATTGCGCGAGGTTTAATTGGTAAAGAATTAGATGATACCGTTAATATTACAACGCCTGGCGGTGTCGTTGAGTTTGATATTATTGAAGTGAATTATATTTAAATAAAAAAGTGCGGTTGAAAATAACCGCACTTTTGTTGTTATTTGCGTGGAAGCTGAATTTTTGCTTCTTCGCTTGGGCGATAAAGCACTAAAATATGCCCGATAGTTTGTACTTGTGCTGCTTTAGTTTCACGCACAATCGCATCGATAATAAGTTGTTTTGTTTCGCGATCTGCACCAGCAACTTTTACTTTAATGAGTTCGTGATGATTAAGTGCATTTTCAATTTCAGCAAGTACACCTTCGGTTAAGCCATTTCCACCAAGCATAACGACTGGGTTAAGATGGTGCGCAAGACCTTTTAAAAATTGTTTTTGTTTGGTTGATAAGGTTGTCATAAGGATTCCTAATTAAAAAGAGCGGTTGATTTTCTCAATGTTTTTCACTGATTTCAATCAGCCTCGGCTTGAATTCGGCAGATTGTAACCAAATATAAGCAAAAGTACTACCAAAAATAGAAGATTATGGGAAAGAAAAAACGTTCAGCGAGTTCTTCTCGCTGGCTAAATGAACATTTTAGTGATCAATTTGTGCAAAAAGCGCATAAGCAAAAGTTGCGTTCACGCGCTTATTTTAAGATTGATGAAATTCAACAAACGGATAAATTATTTAAACAAGGAATGACTGTGGTCGATCTTGGCGCTGCACCTGGCGGTTGGTCTCAATATGTGGTGGGACAGATTGGTGGAAAAGGTCGAGTGATTGCTTGTGATATTTTGGAAATGGATCCCATTGTAGGCGTTGATTTTCTACAAGGCGATTTCCGTGATGAAAATGTTTTGAATGCTTTATTAGCGCGCGTAGGCGAAGATAAAGTTGATGTGGTAATGTCTGATATGGCACCAAATTTTAGTGGAATGCCATCAGTGGATATTCCACGCGCGATGTATTTGGTCGAGCTTGCTTTAGATATGTGTAAACAAGTCTTGGCAACCAAAGGAAGCTTTGTTGTTAAAGTTTTCCAAGGTGAAGGCTTTGATGAATATTTAAGAGAAATTCGTTCTTTATTTAATGTGGTGAAAGTGCGTAAGCCTGAAGCATCACGCGGACGCTCTCGTGAAGTATATATTGTGGCGACAGGCTATAAAGGCTAATTGCTTTGATAGCTTTTCATCGCTAATGATGTGTAGTATCTTGTAAAAAATTTTTTAACTTAGGAAAGGTAGGTTAGACTTTGAACGATATGGTCAAAAATCTGGTGCTTTGGGTGGTAGTAGCGGTCATTATGATGACAGCATACCAGAGTTTTAATTCCTCTTCGGTAGATAATTCTACTGATTATACAACCTTTGTTTACGATGTAAGTAACGGACAAGTGACAGAAGCACGTTTTGATGCTAATGAAATTACGGTAACGAAAACGGATGGTTCTAAATATTCAACCGTAATGCCGCCACTTGAAGATAAAAAATTGCTTGATGACTTGTTAAGCAAAAAAGTGAAAGTGGAAGGTACGCCATTTGAAAAACGTGGTTTCTTATCCCAAATTTTAATTTCTTGGTTCCCAATGTTATTCCTTGTTGGTGTATGGGTATTCTTTATGCGCCAAATGCAAGGCGGTGGTGGCAAAGCGATGAGCTTTGGTAAAAGCCGCGCAAAAATGCTGAATCAAGATCAGATTAAGGTGACTTTTGCGGATGTTGCAGGTTGCGATGAAGCAAAAGAAGAAGTGGGCGAAATTGTTGATTTCTTGCGAGATCCGAATAAATTCCAAAACTTGGGCGGTAAAATTCCAAAAGGTATTCTGATGGTTGGTCCTCCAGGTACTGGTAAAACTTTACTTGCTCGTGCTATCGCAGGGGAAGCAAAAGTTCCATTCTTCACTATTTCTGGTTCTGATTTCGTAGAAATGTTTGTGGGTGTTGGCGCATCACGTGTACGTGATATGTTTGAACAGGCTAAGAAAAATGCACCTTGCTTAATCTTTATTGATGAAATCGATGCAGTAGGTCGTCAACGCGGTGCGGGTTTAGGCGGTGGACATGATGAGCGTGAACAAACCTTAAACCAAATGCTAGTTGAAATGGATGGATTTAGCGGTAATGATGGGGTAATTGTTATTGCAGCAACTAACCGTCCAGATGTGCTTGATCCAGCCTTAACTCGTCCAGGCCGTTTTGACCGACAAGTTGTTGTTGGCCTGCCAGATGTGAAAGGCCGTGAGCAAATCTTAAAAGTGCATATGCGCAAAGTGCCTGTAGCACAAGATGTTGATGCAATGACATTGGCGCGTGGTACGCCTGGCTATTCCGGTGCAGATTTAGCAAATTTAGTGAATGAGGCAGCCTTATTTGCTGCTCGAGTAAATAAACGTACGGTAACCATGCTTGAGTTTGAAAAAGCGAAAGATAAGATCAATATGGGACCAGAGCGTCGTACCATGATTATGACGGATAAACAAAAAGAGTCGACTGCTTATCATGAAGCAGGTCATGCGATTGTAGGTTATCTAGTTCCTGAGCATGATCCTGTACATAAAGTGACTATTATTCCTCGTGGTCGTGCGTTGGGTGTGACATTCTTCTTGCCTGAAGGTGATCAAATTAGTATTAGCCAAAAACAATTAGAAAGTAAGCTTTCTACCTTGTATGCGGGGCGTTTAGCAGAAGATTTGATTTATGGTGAGGAAAATATCTCAACGGGTGCATCAAATGATATTAAAGTAGCGACTAATATTGCGCGTAATATGGTGACGCAATGGGGATTCTCTGACAAATTAGGTCCAATTCTTTATACGGAAGATGAGGGCGAGGTTTTCTTAGGTCGTTCAATGGCGAAAGCAAAACATATGTCAGATGAAACGGCTCATGCTATTGATGAAGAAGTTCGTGCAATTGTAAATCGTAACTATGTGAGAGCAAGACAGATTTTGATTGATAATATGGATATTCTTCATGCGATGAAAGATGCATTAGTCAAATATGAAACCATTGAAGAAGAACAAATCAAACAATTGATGAATCGTGAACCAGTCACCCCGCCGTCTGGATGGGAAGATCACACTGGGCAAGCAGCTTATGCAAATAGCAATAATGCTCAAAGTGCGGGTGAAAATTCGGTAGATTCTAATTCCTAATCAACTCTCTAATCAACAAGGCCTTTCTTCGGAAAGGCTTTATTTTTCCCCTAATGATTTTTTTCTTGAGCGTATTCCGCTATAATCGCCCGATTAAAATTAATCTAAAAATTCACCGCACTTTATGAAACTTTACGCGAATAATAAATGTCTTGATTTAAGCGTTCCTAAGATTATGGGAATCCTTAATTTTACGCCTGATTCTTTTTCTGATAGCGGACAATTTTTTAGTTTAGATAAAGCGCTTTTTCAAGTTGAAAAAATGTTGAGAGAAGGTGCGACAATTATTGATATTGGTGGTGAATCTACGCGCCCTAATGCGGATGAAGTATCTGAACAAGAGGAATTGCATCGTGTTGTGCCTGTCGTGGAGGCGGTGCGAAGCCGTTTTGATTGTTGGATTTCTGTCGATTCGTCAAAAGCAGTTGTGATGCGTGAGGCGGCAAGTGTTGGAATGGATTTGATTAATGATATTCGTGCTTTGCAAGAGCCAAATGCGTTAGAAACGGCGGTGAAACTTGCTTTACCTGTTTGCATTATGCATATGCAAGGTCAACCTAGAACGATGCAGACAAATCCTCATTATGAAAATGTCGTGCAAGATGTATTGGCTTTTTTACAGAAACGTACTAATGAATGTCTTTCTGCTGGTGTTAAAAAAGAAAACTTAATTTGGGACATGGGATTTGGTTTTGGTAAGTCTGTACAGCATAATTATCAATTATTACAAAATCTGAATGAATTTTGTCATAGCGGATATCCAGTGTTAGCGGGATTATCTCGCAAATCAATGATTGGTGCGGTGCTTGATAAACCCGTCGATCAGAGAGTGATAGGTAGTGCGGCAGGTGCGCTTATTGCAGCGCAAAAAGGTGCAAAAATTTTACGCGTACATGATGTTGCTGCAACATCAGATATGCTCAAAGTTTGGCAGGCAACAGAAAATGCCTGATGGTTTTATAACGATAAAAAATTAAAGGAATTTTATTATGGCAAATCGTAAATATTTTGGAACAGATGGTGTGCGCGGAAAAGTAGGGGCTTATCCAATTACACCAGATTTCGCATTAAAATTAGGCTGGGCTGCGGGAAAAGTATTGGCTTCTCAAGGTTCTAAAATGGTTTTAATCGGTAAAGACACCCGAATTTCTGGATACATGTTGGAATCAGCCCTTGAAGCAGGTTTAGCCGCGGCGGGATTATCTGCTGCATTTACCGGCCCTATGCCTACTCCTGCTATTGCTTATTTAACCAGAACTTTCCGTGCTGAAGCGGGGATCGTGATCTCAGCCTCTCATAATCCTTATTATGATAATGGCATTAAATTCTTTTCAGCAAAAGGGACTAAATTACCTGATGAAATTGAAGAAGCAATTGAAGCGATGTTAGAGCAACCTATGGATTGTGTGGAATCTGCAGAATTAGGTAAAGCAAGTCGTATTAATGATGCAGCAGGACGCTACATTGAGTTTTGTAAAGGCACATTCCCAGCTCACTTAGGCCTGGAAGGTTATAAGATCGTGGTAGATTGTGCAAATGGTGCAACCTATCATATTGCACCTAACGTGTTGAGAGAGCTTGGTGCAGAAGTCATTGAAATTGGTACGGATCCAAATGGTTTGAACATTAATGAAAAATGTGGCGCAACTGATGTGACAGCGTTGCAAGCTAAGGTTATTGAAACGAAAGCTGATGTTGGTTTAGCTTATGATGGTGATGGCGACCGCATTATGATGGTTGATCATTTAGGAAATAAAGTCGATGGCGACCAAATTCTCTTTATTATTGCGCGTGAAGCATTGCGCTCAGGTCAATTAAAAGGCGGTGTCGTTGGCACATTAATGAGTAATATGAGCTTAGAGATTGCGTTGAAAATGCTTGGCGTTCCTTTTTTACGTGCAAATGTAGGTGACCGTTATGTATTGGAAAAAATGGTTGAAAACGATTGGACGCTTGGTGGTGAGAATTCAGGACATATTATCATTGCGGATAAAAATACAACTGGCGATGGCATTGTTGCGTCATTAGCTGTATTGGCGGCAATGGCACAGCATAAATTATCATTAAATGAATTAGCGAGTGCGGTTAAATTATTCCCACAAGTGTTAATTAATGTACGTTTTGCGGGTGGGGATAATCCACTTGAAAGTGACGCTGTAAAATCTGTTGCCGCAGACGTTGAAAAACGTTTAGAAGGCAAAGGTCGTATTTTATTGCGTAAATCGGGTACGGAACCACTTATTCGCGTTATGGTGGAATGCCAAGATGCTGAACTTGCACAACAATGTGCAGAAGAAATTGCAGAAGTAGTTAAATCTCATTAATTTTTTAACCGCACTTTATTTAGTGCGGTTTATTTTTATCAAATGCTTAGGAAAGCAAAATGAATATTTTTATTATGCGTCATGGCGAGGCTGAAGTAATGGCTAATAGTGATAAAGCTCGTCGCTTAACTGCCTATGGTATTAAACAAGCCTTTACTCAGGGGCAATGGTTAAGAAAACAGTTAGAGTTAGCCACGCCAGATCGTATTATTATTAGTCCTTATGTGCGAGCACAAGAAACTTTCGAGCAGGTAAATCAGGCTTTTAATGGTGAACTATCATCAAAAATAGAAATTTGGGACGGTGTTACACCTTATGGCCATGCAGAAATGGTGACGGATTATTTTTCTGTATTGCGTAATGAAGGTATAAAATCTATATTTATTATTTCTCATTTACCTTTAGTCGGTGAAATTGTAGCGGAGCTCTATGGAAAGCGAAATCCAATCAGTTTTTACCCAGCGACTATTGCATATTTAAATTGGTCTGGACAATATGCAAAAATTCTCATGTATAAAAATGCAGATGCATTGATCTAATTGTGTTATTAATAATCAAATTAATGGTTATTTATCTTTACAAAAAATAAATATTTTCCATGGAACTTTATAAATATGCTTTATTTATCAATTGGTTAGTTGTATTTTTGTTTGTAAAGATTTTTAAAGAAATGTAAATTTTTATTTTACCTATTTCCTTTTTAAGAAATATGCGTAAACTACGCCACACAAAGCAATAGGGCTTTGCAAAATGAATACTAGATGGAGATTTATCATGAAAAAATTAGCATTAGCTGCATTAGTGTTGGGTTCAACGGTCGCTTTAACCGGTTGTTTTGATAAAGATGAGGCAGCACAAAAAGTTGCAGAGGCAAAACAAGCGGCAACTTCAGCTGTTACGGATGTGAAAGAAGCTGCAACTAATGCTGCAGCAGATGTAAAAACTACTGCACAACAAGCTGTATCTGATGTGAAGGATATGGCAAGCAACGCTGTAGATTCTGCAAAATCAGCGGCAGCAGAAAAAATGGCTGAAACTAAAGATGCAGCTATGGCTAAAGTTGAAGATGCGAAGAATGTGGCAATGGAAAAAGTTGAACAAGCCAAAAATGCAGCGTCTTCAAAAATGGAAGAAATGAAACAATCTATAGGTGAAAAAGCGAATCAAACAATTGATGCGGTGAAAGAAGCTACTAAATAATTTTGTGATTAAATAGAAAAATCCCTATTGTGAATTCAATAGGGATTTTTTAGTTTTAGTATTTGATATTATTTTTTCCAGATAACATGAAATTCACGATTTTCTTCTCGGTGAGAAATTAAAAATTTTGCAAATATATCGTCCATTTCATCTTGATTGTTTACTAATCCAACCCAAATCTCGGCATATTCATTTGGATCGATGAGTACGCCAATTTCGTCTTCCCAGTTATCGGCAGTTTCTACAAACTCAACACCTCCTCGTTCTTCAAATTGTAGGTTGAAGAGAAGGATATCGGCAGGATCAAGATTTTCACTTGCCATTTCTAGAAAAATATCGTATGCAATATCAATTGCTGTATCAGGATCAAGTTTTTTGATTTCAGTCATCATAAAATATTCTCATAAAACTAAGGGTTATTTATTGGTAATTTTATTTCTCGAATGTTCATTGAAAAGCCATCAATAATGAGTAATCTACCACATAAATTCTTGCCAATTTTTAAACGTACTTTAATTGCTTCTAATGCTTGAATAGAACCAACAATCCCAACAATTGGGGCTATTACTCCTGCTTCTACACAACTTAATATATTCTGCCCAAATAATTTACTTAGTTCACGATAGGTTGGTGTATTTGATTCATAGGTAAAGACTGAAATCTGGCCTTCCATTCGGATTGCCGCACCAGAGATTAAGGGAATGTGAGCTTTCTCGCATTGGCGATCAAGTTGATTGCGAATATCGACGTTATCAGTGCAATCTAAGACAAGATCAAAGTGCGGTATTAATTCGGCCAGTTTTTCTTCGGTTAGTTTTGCATTTATTGTTTGAATATCAATATGTGGGTTAAGCTGTTCTAGAGCTATTTTAGCAGATTCAACTTTTGGCATATTCAGTCTAGCATCACAATGAAGCACTTGACGTTGTAGATTGGAAAGTGAAACATGGTCAAAATCTAATAGGGTTAGGTGTCCTATACCTGAAGCGGCTAAATATTGACTAGCCGAACAGCCTAATCCACCTAAACCTACAATGAGCATTTTACTATCTTTTAGTTTTTCTTGTCCTTCAAAATCAATCGATTTAAGAATAATTTGCCGGTTATATCGTAGCTCTTCTTCGTAACTTAATTCAGTCATAGGTTACCCCAATAAATGATTGAAGAGTTCTATGGTTACACGTTCACCTGCTGATACATTGCCACGCTCTTGTTCTAATACAATAAAACAATTACTTTTTATGAATGCACTAAATAAGTGAGATCCTTGAAATCCAACAGACTTAACCTCAATTTGTCCTTGTGAGTTGATGTGATAAAAACCTCGTTGGAAATCTAAGCGACCAGGAGCTTTTTTTAAGTTTGTTGAAGCAATTGCTGAAAAACGTGCTGGATTTTTCCATCGTTTTTGACCTTGCAATTTTGCAATAAGGGGCTGAACGAGTTGATAAAAAGTCACAAGTGCAGAGACAGGGTTACCAGGTAAGCCACAAAACCATGCATTTTCTAGTTTACCAAAAGCAAAAGGTTTACCAGGTTTAATGGCAAGTTTCCAGAAATTAATTTCACCTACTTTTTCTAATACTGTTTTAGTGAAATCTGCTTCTCCAACAGATACCCCACCACTGGTAATCACTAAATCAGCCTGCTTTTGTGCAGATATAAAGGCTTTTTCAAATTCAGCCTCATTGTCTGGTAATAATCCTAAATCAATAACTTCACAATGAAGTTTTTCTAGCAGTAATTTTACGGTGAATCGATTTGTATCGTAAATCTGTCCAATTTGTAACGGTTTACCTACCTCGACAAGTTCGTCCCCAGTGGAAAGTATGGCCACTTTTAATCGATGATAACATTTTACTTCTGAGATACCTAAAGAAGCTAATAATGGTAAAGAAACAGCATTTAATTCATCACCTTGTGTTAATACAATATCTCCTTTTTTAACATCCTCTCCAATACGACGAATATTTTGATTGATTTTAGGTAATTCAGAGAAGGTGATTGTTCCGTCTTCATTTATGTTGACTTGTTCTTGCATTACGACAGCATCAGCGCCTTCAGGAATCATTGCCCCAGTCATAATTCTTATTGCACTCTGATCAGGCCATGAGCCTTGAAATGGTATTCCTGCAAAGGATTTACCTGCAACAGAAAGGGTCAGTGATTTTTCTAAATCAGCTAAACGTACAGCATAGCCATCCATCGCAGAATTATCAAAAGAAGGGACATTAATAGGGGAAATAACATCTTCTGCACAAATTCTATTAGCGGCTTGTTGTAAATTAAGTGTTTCAATTTGTGTAGGAAAGGTGATCTGTTCTAGCATATTATTACGGGCTTGATCCAACGTGAGCATAGAGATTCCTTAATTAAAGTAAAATTTAAAGTATTGTAGTCTGAAAAATCTTAAAACTAAAGATTTCATTTTACTTAGTGATTTTTCTCATTTTGCGTTCGCTTTATCCTTTGTTAGAATAACGCATTATTTTTTTAGGAAAGACTGTTATGACCGATATTTCACAAGATGCAATAAGTGTGCGCGATGCTTTAATTGCTAAGGGCATTGAAACGCCGATGATAGATCTAAACCAATGTAAAGAAGTGCGTCGCTTAGGTATTGCAAAACATATGCATGAAGTGATGAAATTAATTGGATTGGATTTGCGAGATGATAGTCTTGAAGAAACACCTAATCGTTTGGCAAAAATGTTTATTGATGAGATTTTTAGTGGAATGGATTATGCAAATTTCCCTAAAATGACAAAAATTAAAAACCAAATGAAAGTGAGTGAAATGGTACAGGTTAATGATATTACATTGACGAGTACTTGTGAGCATCACTTTGTGACGATTGATGGTAAAGTTTGTGTGGCATACTATCCAAAAGATTGGGTTATTGGTCTTTCGAAGATTAATCGTATTGTGTCGTTTTTTGCACAGCGTCCACAGGTACAAGAAAGGCTAACAGAACAACTTCTCACAGCTTTTCAAACTATTTTAGAAACAGATGATGTCGCCGTTTATATTAAGGCAACACACTTTTGTGTGAAAGCGCGGGGAATTAAAGATACAAATAGTTATACTATTACCTCTGCTTATGGAGGCGTATTTTTAAAAGATCGTGATACGCGTAAAGAATTTCTTGCTACTATTCAGAAATAAAATGGAAATAAAATCGCCGCACTTTTTGATAAAAGGCGGCGTTTTTATTTATCCAAAAGATTTTCTCTCTTGATTTAACAGATAGTTTGGCGGTAGTTCAGGCGTAGAATCTTGTTCATCAAAGGATTCAATTTCAGGTTTAAGATAAAATTCAGATGCTTCATGATTGCTTTTCGTTTTGCCTAATAATTGTGGCTGAAGTTTTACAAAAGTACTATTCGGTGCAAGCCAGATGCCGATAAATGCTTGATTAAATTTAGCATCAAAATCATGTTCCAAAACAGTGTCATTTAAGACGAAGTAGCCTTTATCGGGTAAGGCAATATAGTTCAAGATATCGTTTGGTGAGAAATCCGGAAATGTGGATTGCATTTCTTTAAGCCAGCTTTGAGTATCGCCATCATTAAGTTTTAAGGTTTCGATTTCTTTAATAAGCGTAATCGCAAAATTTTTCCCTTCAATGGGTTTTTCATATTTGAAAGAGAGCATTAATGGGCGTTCATTTTCTTGATAAGTACCCGTTTCAGAAAATAAACCAATGGTATAAACATGGAACGGCCCCCATGTGTATTCGGCATTTCCGATGGGTTGCCAATGAGCAAAAGGTGCGGCAGAAAAAAACATCATCATTGCCACAAAAAGGGATTTCATTTTCATAATAAATTGCCGTGAGTAAAATTGTGTTGATTATAACAAACCGCATCAAAAAACAAATGAGAAACGAGTAAAAGGCGAGTAATTTTACTCGCCTTTAATATTACTGATGTTAATTTGTGCGGTGTATTATTTTAGGCTACCCACCATATCTTCTGGGCGAACCCATTTATCAAAATCTTCGGCAGAAACTAAACCTAAATTAATTGCTTCTTCACGCAATGTTGTGCCATTTTTGTGCGCCGTTTTTGCAATTTTAGCTGCGTTTTCATAGCCAATATGCGTATTAAGTGCGGTCACCAACATTAATGAATTTTCAAGTTGTTGTTTAATTCGAGGATAGTTTGGTTCAATACCCACTGCACAGTGTTCGTCGAAAGATACGCAAGCATCACCCAATAATTGAGCAGATTGTAAGAAGTTTGCAATCATCACAGGGTTGAACACATTTAATTGGAAGTGACCTTGTGAGCCCACAAATGCGATTGTGGTGTCGTTACCAAATACTTGTGCGCAGACCATTGTCATCGCTTCGCATTGAGTAGGGTTTACTTTACCTGGCATGATTGATGAACCCGGTTCATTTTCAGGAATTAAAATTTCGCCAATTCCCGAACGAGGGCCTGATGCTAATAGACGAATATCGTTTGCAATTTTAAATAAACTCATTGCTAATTGACGTAATGCACCGTGAGTTTCAACAATCGCATCATGAGCGGCTAATGCTTCAAATTTATTATCAGCGCTGACAAACGGAAGTGCGGTGAATTTTGCAATGTAATCTGCCACTTTCACATCATAGCCTTTCGGCGTGTTCAAACCTGTACCAACCGCAGTGCCACCCAATGCTAATTGACTTAAATGTGGAAGAGTATTTTTTAATGCTTTTAAGCCAAAATCTAATTGAGCAGCATAAGCCGAAAATTCTTGGCCTAATGTGAGTGGCGTTGCATCCATTAAGTGAGTTCGGCCAATTTTTACTACGTTTTTGAAGGCTTCAGATTTTGCCGCAAAAGTTTTTTGTAAACGTTCAACACAAGGAATGGTATGTTCAACTACTTTTTTATATGCCGCAATGTGCATTGCTGTTGGGAAAGTATCATTTGAGGATTGTGATTTATTTACATCATCATTTGGGTGAATAATAGATTTTTCACCTAATTTTCCACCGTTTAACACATGAGCACGATTTGCAACCACTTCGTTCACATTCATATTGGATTGTGTGCCAGAACCAGTTTGCCAAATAACGAGTGGGAATTGATCATCTAATTTATTTGCTAAAATTTCATCACAAGCCTGTGCAATTAAATCACGTTTTTCAAGAGGTAATACACCTAAATCATGATTAGCAAATGCGGCTGCTTTTTTCAAATAGCCAAAAGCTTCGATAATTTCATGTGGCATTGATGCAGCAGGACCAATTTTAAAGTTATTGCGTGAACGTTCAGTTTGTGCAGCCCAGTATTTATCTGCTGGAACTTGAACTTCACCCATTGTGTCTTTTTCAATACGAAATGCCATTCTGTACTCCTATGAATTGAATGAAAATTAATACTGAGTTGATTTTAACACTTCCGAGTTATGAGTGGAACGTAACAAAAACGTTAAAAATCAGTTTTGTGACATAGATCATAAAAGTGCGGTGGATTTTCACGCATTTGTAATAATGTATATTTAATTATTTATTTTTTAGGGTTTTTTCGTTAAAATTTCACCCTTTTTATAGGGCAAGATTGAGAAAATAACGGGGCTAAAATGGCAAAAACTGCGCAATTTTACATTCTTACGGAAGATTGTACGTTAACTGTCGAAGAAATAGCCTGTAATCTTGCTGCCTCAATATGGCGCTCCGGGAAAAAAGTATTAATTAGCTGTGAAAGTGAGACTCAAGCGCTAGCGATTGATGAGCGTTTGTGGCAACGAGATCCTAATGAATTTGTTCCACATAATTTATCGGGTGAGGCAACACAATATCCCACACCGATTGAGATTTCATGGCTTGGAAAACGAAATTTACAACGCCGTGATGTGCTAATTAATTTGCAACAAGAAATCCCAGATTTTAGCCATAGTTTTACCCAAATTATTGATTTTGTACCGAAAGATGATGCCTTAAAAACACAAGCTCGAGAACGCTATAAACAATTACGTCTGCAAGGTTGGAATCTTTCTACTGAAAACGCGGGTTAATAAATAAATGAACGATATTACCTTTTATCAACGCTTTGAAGCCGATATTCTAGCAGGGCGTAAAACCATCACCATTCGAGATAAATCCGAAAGCCATTTTAAAGCAGGCGATATTTTACGTGTGGGGCGGTTTGAAGATAATCAATATTTCTGCACGATTGAAGTGTTAAGTGTGTCGCCAATTACCCTTGATGAACTGACGAAACAACACGCCGCTCAGGAGAATATGGGGTTGGAAGAATTGAAAGAGGTGATTCGAGAGATTTATCCAAGTGAAAGGCTGCTTTATGTAGTTACGTTTGGTTTAATAGAGGGGAAATATGCGAGCTTACAATAAACCAAAAGATTTATTAAATCCCATCTTAAATATACTTAAAACAAATCCAAATTTAGATAAGTCTTCTATTATTAGTAAATTAGCTGAATATTTTAATTTAGATAATGATTTCCTGAATCGTAGATATGAAGTAAGTAATGCTAAGATTTTTGAAAATACTGTTTTGTGGAAATTAAATGATTTAGATAAGTCAGGTTTGATCTCTTTTGAGAAGGTAAAAGATAAAAGATTATATTTTGTCTCTGATTTAGGTATTAAGCTTTTATATGCCTCTAGTGATGATGTTTTAAAATATATTAGAGAAAACTACTTAAGAAAGTTTGATACTTCATCAGAGCAAGAAAAAGAAGAAATTACGCAACAATTGTTGAGCTTGAGGTGAATCCACTTGAACAGTTAGAAAAGTCTTATTTAGCTATTAGAAAAGAGATTTATAATGAGATTATCGAAGTGCTTTTAAGCAAATCTCCAGCAGCTTTTGAAAAAATTGTTATCGAACTATTTCAAAAAATGGGGTATGGGGATGGTGAGATTACACAATTAAGTCGAGATGGTGGAATTGATGGGATTATAAAAAGTGATGTTCTAGGATTTGAACAGATTTATGTACAAGCAAAACGTTATCAAAAAGATGCATCAATAGGGCAACCTGATATTCAACGATTTATAGGAACATTGCTTGGTTTACAAGGAAATGCAACAAAAGGTATTTTTGTGACTACTGCAAAATTCTCAAATGAGGCTATAAAATATGTTCAAAATTTTTCAAAAGCAAAAATTGTTTTGATTAATGGAGATTTATTGGCTAAATATATTTATGAATATGAATTAGGGGTTCAGCCACAAAAAATTTTTAGCATTAAGAAATTAGATAGTGATTTTTGGGAAAGCTTTTCATAGTATTTTTATAAATGATCCAATAAATAAGTTTAATCTTACTAAAAGAGAATAAATAAATGACACAAAAATTCGAAATGGCAGACCGTTTTAATCCGTCTGCAGTAGAACAAGCCCTTTATCAACATTGGGAAGAGAGCGGTTATTTTAAACCGTCTGAAAATGAAAACGCGCCGAGCTATTGCATTGCGATTCCTCCACCGAATGTAACAGGTTCTCTACACATGGGACATGCTTTCCAACAAACCTTAATGGATACTTTAATCCGTTTTAACCGTATGGAAGGGCATAATACCTTATGGCAAGCTGGGACAGACCACGCGGGTATTGCGACCCAAATGGTGGTGGAGCGTAAAATCGCTGCAGAAGAAGGTAAAACACGCCATGATTATGGTCGTGAAGCGTTCATCGACAAAATCTGGGATTGGAAAGCCTATTCTGGCGGCACAATTAGCCAACAAATGCGCCGTTTAGGTAACTCTATCGACTGGGAACGTGAGCGTTTCACCATGGACGATGGTTTATCTGACGCAGTAAAAGAAGTGTTTGTTCGCTTGCACGAAGAAGGTTTGATTTACCGTGGCAAACGCTTAGTAAACTGGGATCCAAAACTTCACACTGCGATTTCTGATTTAGAAGTGGAAAATAAAGAGAGCAAAGGTTCCCTTTGGCATTTCCGTTATCCGTTAGCAAATGGTGCGAAAACTGCTGATGGCAAAGATTATTTAGTGGTGGCAACCACGCGTCCGGAAACCATGTTGGGCGATACGGCGGTGGCGGTGCATCCGGAAGATGAACGTTATCAATCTTTAATTGGTAAAACCGTGGTTCTGCCGTTGGCGAAGCGTGAAATTCCGATTATTGCCGATGAATACGTCGATCGTGAATTCGGTACTGGTGTGGTGAAAATTACCCCTGCGCACGACTTCAACGACTACGAAGTGGGTAAACGTCACAGCTTGCCGATGGTTAACGTATTAACCTTAAACGCATATATTCGTGATGAAGCGGAGATTATCGGCACTGATGGCAAACCGCTTGCGGGTTATGAAGCGACGATTCCTATTGATTACCGTGGCTTAGAGCGTTTCGCTGCACGTAAGAAAATCGTGGCAGATTTTGAAGAGCTTGGTTTATTAGATGAAATCAAACCACATGATTTGAAAGTGCCTTACGGCGACCGTGGTGGCGTGCCGATTGAGCCGATGTTAACCGACCAATGGTATGTGAGCGTGAAACCGCTTGCTGATGTGGCGATTAAAGCGGTAGAAGATGGCGAAATCCAATTCGTACCGAAACAATACGAAAACCTTTATTTCTCTTGGATGCGTGATATTCAAGATTGGTGTATCTCTCGCCAACTTTGGTGGGGACACCGTATTCCAGCGTGGTATGACGCAGAAGGCAACGTTTATGTCGCACGTAACGAAGCAGAAGTGCGGTCAAAATATAACTTAGATTCTGAGGTTGAGTTAAAACAAGATGAAGATGTGCTAGACACGTGGTTCTCATCAGGTTTGTGGACATTCTCCACCTTAGGTTGGCCGGAGCAAACCAAAGAGCTCAAAATGTTCCATCCAACGGATGTATTAATTACCGGCTTTGACATCATCTTCTTCTGGGTTGCTCGTATGATTATGTTCACGATGCACTTCGTAAAAGATGAAAACGGCAAACCGCAGGTGCCATTCAAAACCGTGTACGTAACAGGCTTAATCCGTGATGAGCAAGGGCAAAAAATGTCGAAATCGAAAGGCAACGTGCTTGATCCAATCGATATGATTGACGGCATCAGCCTTGAAGATTTACTTGAAAAACGCACCGGCAATATGATGCAGCCACAATTAGCAGAGAAAATTGCCAAAGTAACCCGCAAAGAATTTGCGGACGGTATTTCGGCTCACGGCACAGACGCATTGCGTTTTACACTAGCTGCATTAGCTTCAAACGGTCGTGATATCAACTGGGATATGAAACGCCTAGAAGGTTACCGCAATTTCTGTAATAAATTGTGGAATGCAAGCCGTTTCGTATTAACGAATGACAAATTAGATTTAAGCGAAGGCGAGATCGAATTCTCATTAGCGGATCGTTGGATTCAATCGGAATTCAATCGCACAGTTGAAACTTTCCGTAATTCATTAAGCCAATATCGTTTTGACCTTTGTGCCAATGCGATTTATGAATTTACTTGGAACCAATTCTGTGACTGGTATTTAGAATTGACTAAACCAGTATTTGCCAACGGCAACGCAGCACAAATCCGTGCGGCAAGCCAAACCTTGGTTCACGTGTTAGAAAAATTATTACGTTTAGCACATCCGCTCATTCCATTTATTACCGAAGAAATTTGGCAAAAAGTGAAAGGATTCGTGGACATCACTGCTGATACCATTATGTTGCAACCTTTCCCACAAGTGGAAGAGAACGGCTTTGATCCAGAAGCAGAAGCTGAAATTGAGTGGTTGAAAGAAGTGATCGTTGCAGTGCGTAATATCCGTGCAGAAAGCAATATCGCACCAAGTAAAGGCTTAGATCTGTTATTCCGTAATTTAAGCACAGAAAATGCAAAAATTCTCGAAAAACAGACCGCTCTTTTAAAAGCCATGGCGAAATTAGACAACGTTAAAGTGTTAGCTGCAAACGAAACAGCACCGCTTGCGGTAGCGAAACTCGTTGGCAATGCTGAATTGCTTGTACCAATGGCTGGCTTTATTAATAAAGAAGCAGAGCTAGCGCGTTTAACTAAAGAGATTGAAAAATATCAAAATGAAGTTAAACGTATTGAAAGTAAACTCAGCAATGAAGCTTTCGTAGCGAAAGCACCAGAAGCGGTGATTGCGAAAGAACGTGAAAAACAAGCAGAATACCAATCTGGATTAGAAAAAATCCAAGAGCAGTATAAAGCGATTGAGGCGTTGTAGTTTTTGATATTAAAAACAGCTAATTTATTAAATATAGATTAGCTGTTTTTTTATTCATAATAAATTTTATTTAAGCGATATAAGACGTAAGGTTATTATTCGTTCAAATTAAAGTGATTTTACTGTATAGATTAGAATCTAGTTAAATCCTCTGCAATTTCTTCAGCTTGTTTAATCACATAAGTTACCGCTTCTTCCTGTTTATCGGGTGGATATTTGTAGCGTTGTAGGGCGCGTTTAACGAGAATACGCATTTTTGCCCGTACCGCCTCTTTGTACTGCCAGTCGATTGTGACCGATTTTCTAAGTGTTCCCGTGATTTCTTTCGCCAGTTTAGAAAGCACATCATCGCCCATCAAATCTTTTGCACTTTGATTTTGAGATAGGGCTTCATAGAAGGCAAGTTCTTCCTTGGTTAATCCTAGTTTTTTCCCTAATGCTAAACGTTCTTGGAAATCTTGGCTCATTTTAAAGAGTTCCTCCAAAATCTCTAATACGCTCAAATTGTGGTTGTGGTATTGATTCAATGCTTCCTTCAAACGCTGTTCAAAATCTTTTTGCAAGGTTAAGTTTGTGCCTGATTTAACTTTAATTTCACTTGCTAAATAACGTTCCATTGCCGTAAGCCATAAATTTTTAGTTGGACTATTTTTAACAGTTTGTAAAAATTCCTCGGAAAGTAAACTGATTTGTGGTTGTGGTTTTTCTAGCAGATCAAATAAATCAATCACGCCTTCAGAATAGACGGCTTGATTGACCAATTTTTTCAATAAAATCTGTCTTTCATTAGAACCCGTACCATTTTGTCCACGCTTCGTGAGAATAGCGCGTACGGCATCATAAAAGGCGATTTCTTGGTTATACGGTTCAACTTCAGCCAATGAGCCGCATAGCATATAGCCTTTTTTCACCAATCCCGCTGCTTTCAAAAAGGCTTTTTTACGTGGCTCGGTTTCTTTTTTATCAAACCAATGTTGCTCGTGTGCTTTACCATCAAACGGTAATTGATCAAGGCTTAAAATATGGTTGGCAGCAAAACGAATCGCCATCAAAAGATCATTCGGATTATCTTTTTCTAAGGCAATCTGAACATCAAAAGTTTTTCCTTCAACTGGCGTTGCAAACAGGCTGCGGATAACTTCTAAATGCTCTTTCATTTTAAAGAATACATCAATCACGCTATCAGCCAGTTTGCCCTTGCCTTGTGAATTAGTGTATTGCTGAGTGGCTTCTTTGAGCTTGTCAGCAATGCCTACATAATCCACAATTAAGCCGCCATTTTCTCGGCTTTTATTACGGAATACGCGGTTAACCCGCGCAATCGCCTGCATCAGGTTATGCCCCTGCATCGGCTTATCGATATACATCGTATTACAACAAGGCGCATCAAAGCCCGTCAGCCACATATCGCGCACAATCACTACTTTCAACGGATCGTTCGGGTCTTTAAAGCGGCGTTCCAGCGTTTGCTTTTCCTGTTTACTGTAAACGTGTTTCTGCATTTCCGGCGCATCGGAAGCCGAACCTGTCATCACAATTTTAATCGCGCCTTCGTTAATATTGTCCGAATGCCATTCAGGGCGCAGTTTGATGATTTCATTGTATAAGTCCACGCAAATTTGACGGCTGGAAACCACCATCATCGCTTTGCTATCGACGACTTCATTGCGTTTGGCAAAATGCTGCACAAAATCCGCGGCTAACTCCACTAAGCGAGCTTGCGAGCCTAGTAATTTTTCCTGCAAACGCAGGGAAGTCGATGGCTCCTCTTCTAGTAGAGCATCAATTTCTGCAAACAAAGCATCATGGTCTTTTTTATTTAAGCGGATTTGGCGAGCATCATCAAACACAATCGGTACAGTTGCGCCATCTTCCACGGCATCTTGCAAGTCATAAATGGACACATAGCGCCCGAACACATCTTGCGTATCTCTATCTTCTAGGCTAATCGGTGTACCCGTGAAGCCAATAAACGAAGCATTAGGCAGCGCATCGCGTAAATGGCGGGCGTAGCCTGCCTGAAATTTGCCGTTATGCAATTTTTGCGTAAAGCCATATTGACTACGGTGTGCTTCATCGCTGATCACAATAATATTGCTGCGCTCATTTAAAACAGGGAAGCGACTTTCTTCCTCATTGAGGGCGAATTTTTGAATCGTAGTAAAAAACACGCCGCCGACTTCATTTTGCGCAAGCAGTTGGCGCAGTTGATCGCGATCTTCTACTTGCTGCGGTGTTTGTTTGATTAAATCTTTGCCTGAAGAAAAGGTTTGGAAAAGCTGACCGTCCAAATCGTTGCGGTCGGTAACCACCACAATCGTCGGATTTTTCAATTCAGGCTGTGCAAGTAGTTTGCCGGCATAAAACAACATGGAAATTGATTTACCCGAGCCCTGCGTATGCCACATCACGCCAATGCGGCGGTCGCCTTTTTCTGAAGTCGCAAAAAGGGTGGAATCTACCGCTTCATTTACGCCGTAATATTGATGGTACGCCGCGATTTTTTTAATGATTTTACCGGTGGAGTCTCGCTCAAATAAAACGAAATAGCGGATATAGTCCAATAAATCCTCAGGCTTCATCAAGCCATTGAGCAGGCTTTGCAATTCATCATCAAAATATAAGCGCTCGCTTTTATTTTTTTCATCGACCACTTTCCACGGCGTAAAGCGTTGAAAATCTGCCGAAAGCGAGCCCAAACGTGCGGCAATGCCGTCTGAAATAATCAGGGCTTGGTTGTAAACAAACAGCTCGGCAATTTCATCTTTATAGGTTTCAAACTGATTAAACGCCTGCAATAAATCCGCCGATTCACGCAACGGATTTTTGAGTTCAAATACCACTAACGGCAGACCATTTACAAAGCCGATAATATCAGGAATCCGTTTTCCCCCTTTACGGCTGCGGATTTCCAGCTGATTGACGGCAACAAAGCGGTTGTTTTCCCAATGCTCGAAATCCACCAAGCGCGCCATCTCGATTTTCTGCTCACCGTCAGTCTGATATTCTACCCGCATGCCATCACGCAACAGTTTATAAAACGCCTGATTACGCACCACCAAGTCGCCAATATCGCTTTTTGTCGCCGATTTGACCACAGAATCCACCGCACTTTCAGGCAGCTGCGGATTAAGCTTACGCACCGCCGCACGCAGTTGTTCAATAAAGACTACGCCGCTTAAATCGCCACGGGCAAACTCGCCTTCATGAACAGGCAAATCTTTACCATAGCGATATTCCCAACCGAGGGATTGCAGGCGTTGAAGGGTGAGTTGTTCGATGTCGTTTTCGTTGAGCATTTTATGATTCTCCACCATTTAATAATTCCAATAAGGCTTCAATGCTTTCATCATGATCGCCATCATACCAAATTGGAAAAATATTGGATTTTTGAAGTACTTTTCTGCGAGTTGTTCGTTCTTTATCAGATAGATTTTCACAAGATAAAAAAGCATAGTGTTTAGGTAGATTATCTTTGCCTCGTTCTTCAACAATTTCTGCCATACATTGTAATGTTCGATCTTTATCTAGGCTACAACCTAAAAATAGCAAAGATTGAGAAAATAATGATTCCATTACACAGGTTTTGAGGATATTGTGTTCGGAATAATGTCTTTGATAATCATCCTGGGTAAGTACTCTTTTGTTTTTACTTATAAATGTTCCGTGTAGCTTTAAAAGAATTCGATGGCCTTCTCCAAATAATTTTTTAAACTCTTCAGCATCAATACCACATAGTTCTTGATCAAAATGAATATCTTGATCTGCATATATTTTTTTAAGTAAATCATCGTAATTTGTTGTAATTATGGTTTCCTTAAAAAATTCAGGTAGTCTACATATAATTCCTTGTAGCTCTCCGAGATTTGGAGATTTACCAAATTGATTTTCTAAATGTTCTTGTAGATGACCTTCATCTACATCAAATAATAATTGTGCAGCTTCTTCGTATTCTCCTTTATGAATATGTTCTTCAAAAATAGAGAAATCTGCTCCTGATTCTTTTTGTACTTCATAAAGAAAACCTTTCCATGATGGAAATCCTGAAGGCATAGAAAGCCCAGCTCCAATAAATGGGGTTAGTTTATTTCTTCTAAAGATTTCTTTTAGCTTATTGAACCGTTGTTTATTATCTGCAATTTCTAAAATCTGATTAGCAGTGTCAATTGCTTGTTGTTTACGTTGGTTTTTCCAGTCTTGAAAGGCTAACTCATAAGTTTCAGGTTCTAGTTTAGATAAAATTTGGTCCCGAAGAAAAACACTTCCTCTGATAACTATTTCTTCTCCTTCTGAATTTAATTCTTCAATGAAAAGGCGCTCTAAATAATTGTTATTCATCACTCTCTCCATTTAGCAAATTAGGCAACAATAAATCTCTTATTTCAGCTAGTCTCTTATTTTCAATAGAGTTCGATAAAACTTTTTCAAAAGCATAAACAACCTTGTTATGGAAAATATCAATAATTTCTTTTGATGGTGTCATTATCTCTATTTTAGAGAATGTGCTTGTATTTAAATTTAAAGTTGCACTGCCACCACTTGCCAAATCTTTTAGATATTTTGTCATTGATGGCTGTTTTAACGATAAATATAAAAACTCAGAGGTTTGTTCATCGTTTGGAATAATTGAATTAATTTGCTGGTTTGTATGAGACGGCTTAGATGTCATTGAAACCAATCCGACCGTAGCAATACAACTTACACAAATACTTTTTGGTGGAATATATTTTTTAGATTGGGAATTTGCACCTGCTACACTCAAGTTATCTGTTGTTTGAGTAATAAATACTTGATTGTGCATATCTGGAATCTTAATAAATGGCACATCATTACCATAAAATTCTTTGTTAGATTTTGATGGTGTTTTTCCGCAGATAATTTGACCTAAATCTGATAAGGCTTTCAATTCCCACCCCTTCGGCACCTCCCCCCCATCAACTTCCACCATCTCACACGGAAACGCTTTGGCGGTTTCGGCTAATTCTGCGTAGCGTTCAGGTTGTGTTTGTGAAAGTGCGGTCAGTTCTTCGGGTGTTTTTCCGCTGATTGTCTGCATGACTGCCAGTTCCGCTTGTTCAAGGCTAAGGCCGTCTGAAAGGGCTTGGACTTTGGCACGCACGGGATCGAAATCGACAAACCAGCTTTTAAACAGGGCTTGGGCGATTTGTTCCAAGGTTTGGTTGATTTGGGTGTTGAGTTGGATTTTTTTATCTAATTCAGAAAGTATATCTGCAATTTCTGTTTGCTTTTCTAAACTAGGAATGTAGAAACAAAATTCTTTAATTGTTTTTGCACTAAGATTTTGTTGTGCAGCACCTGTAGCAAGACTTTGGATTTCTTTTTTATATAAACGTAGCAAATAGAAAATAAATCTATAATCAGCTTTTTTAGGATCTATAATCAATGCACAGCAAGCTTGATTACAAGCCATTTCTTTTCCTAAAACTCCAAGTTCTCCAACAGTAGCTCCATACATAGCTAGAAGAATTGTATTTACAGGGAGTAGTTTTGCAGATGATTTTCTAACAGCTTCTTCTGTTATTTTTTCTTCGCTTTCCCAAATATACCCATTGTTAAGTTCTTTAGTTTTAACCCAATTTATATTCCCGTTTTCATATAACTTGGGATTTTTTCTACTGGGTGTTCCGCCTGATGTTACCTTTAAACAAATTTCTTCTAAAGAATATTTATGCCAATTTTTATTCGAAGCTAAAATATTAAATATCATACCCCAATCCCCCTAAATTCTTCTTAATCTCCGCTTCCAATTCCGCACTTTTCGCAAATTGCTCCTTCAAAAGAGCGGTCAGATTTTGCATTTTTTCTGCAAATGGTACGCCGTCGTCTTCTTGTTCTGCGGTGCCGACATAGCGTCCTGGTGTGAGGACGAAGTCGTTGCCTCTAATCTCTTCTAAAGTGGCAGATTTGCAGAAAGCGGCTTGGTCTTCATAGCCGTCTGATTTTTGCCAAGCGTGGAGGGTATTGGCGATTTTGGCGATGTCGTCAGCGGTGAAATCACGCAATACGCGGTCTTTCATGTAGCCGATTTGGCGGGCGTCGATAAACAATACTTCGCCTTTGCGCTTTTTGTTGCGGTTTAAAAACCAAATACAGGCGGGGATTTGGGTGTTGGTGAAAAGCTGACCGGGCAGGGCAACCATACATTCGACCAAGTCGGCATTGATGATGGCTTTGCGGATTTCGCCTTCGTTGTTGGTTTGGCTACTCATGGAGCCGTTTGCAAGCAATAATGCCATTTTGCCGTTGGGCGAGAGGTGGTAAATCATGTGTTGCAGCCAAGCGAAGTTGGCGTTGCCTTTGGGCGGTGTGCCGTATGCCCAGCGTGGGTCGTCGGCTAGGGATTCGCTCCACCAATCGCTGATGTTGAATGGCGGGTTTGCCATAATGAAATCCATCTTTTTGTCGATGTGTTGCGGCTGGGTGAAGCTGTCGGCGTTGTGTTTGCCGAAGTCGTAATCAATGCCGCGAATCGCCATATTCATGGCAGCGAGTTTCCAAGTGGTTGGGTTGAATTCTTGCCCATAGATGGACACGTTGTTGATGTTCCCTTGATGGGCGGTGATAAAGCGTTCGGTTTGCACGAAAAAGCCGCCGCTGCCCATGGCTGGGTCATACACGCGGCCGGAGTATGGCTCGAGCATTTCGACAATCAGGGAAACTATGGATTTGGGCGTAAAATATTGTCCGCCGCGTTTGCCTTCTGCTTGGGCAAAGCGACCGAGGAAGTATTCGTAAACGTGGCCGAGTATGTCTTTTGCGCCTAAATGTACGGGCTCGCCGTTGTAAGTTGGGCGGGTAAAGTGGGTATCGGAGAAAAGGATAATCAGCCCACGCAGGGTGTCTTCGTTTACCGCATAGCCGCTGATGCGTTGGAGTACGCCTTTGAGTTTTTCGTTATCTTTTTCAATAGCATCGAAGGCATCGTCAATGAGCTTTGACACGCCGGAAAATTTTCCACCCCAAGGCAATTCTGCCCCAGTGTTGAGAATAGAGACTTCTTGTAAGGCTTGCCAACGCGCAGAGACTGGCACCCAAAATACGTTATCTGCGGTGTAATAATCACGGTTTTCTAGTTCTGCAGTTAAGGCTTCTTGATACTCTTCTTCAGTATCAAAAAAAGTGCGGTCAAGATAGAGGGGATTTGCAGCATCGAAAAGTTCCGCCTGAATTTTTTCCTGTTGATGGATGAAATTATCAGAAATGTATTTTAAAAAGATAAGACCAAGAACGATATGTTTATAATTGGCGGCATCAAGTTGTTGGCGGAGTTTATCAGCAGATACCCAAAATTTTTCATCTAATTCATTTAAAAATGCTTGTTGTAATACGTGATTTTCATCGACAATCTTGGTCGTCTCGTCTCGTCTCGTCTCGCTTGCATAAATTATGCCCTCTGTAAAGTGATTTTTATCGGAAGTTTGAATATTCAAACAAATTATCAGGTGTCATTTTATCGAAAAACAGTATCAGGTTGAAAGGGATTTTTGCGTGCTAAATTCAATGATTTCCAGTAGAATGAGGCACTTTTATAAATAAGGAATAACTATGGCAAGAGAATTTAAACGTAGCGATCGCGTCGCTCAAGAAATACAAAAAGAAATAGCAGTCATTTTACAACGCGAAGTGAAAGATCCCCGTATTGGGATGGTGACAGTTTCTGATGTGGACGTGTCAAGTGATTTATCTTACGCAAAAATCTTCGTGACTTTTTTATTTGATCACGATGAAACGGCAATTGAGCAAGGCATGAAAGGCTTAGAAAAAGCATCGCCTTATATTCGTTCATTACTAGGTAAAGCGATGCGTTTACGTATCGTGCCAGAGATTCGCTTTATTTACGATCAATCCTTAGTGGAAGGGATGCGTATGTCAAATCTTGTGACAAATGTTGTGCGTGAAGATGAGAAAAAACACGTTGAGGAAAGCAACTAATGTCTAGACCTCGTAAACGCTGGCGTGATGTTGATGGTGTGTTTTTGTTGGATAAACCACAAGGCATGTCATCAAATGACATCATGCAAAAGGTGAAGCGTTTATTTCAAGCGAACAAAGCGGGGCATACTGGCGCGCTCGATCCCTTGGCTACGGGAATGTTGCCGATTTGTCTGGGCGAGGCAACTAAGTTTTCACAATTTTTGCTTGATGCAGATAAGCGTTATCTTGTTACGGCAAAATTAGGCGAACGTACCGATACTTCCGATGCGGAAGGGCAAGTCGTGGAAACGCGTGAAGTTCATGTTGAAACTCAGCAAATTTTGACCGCACTTGAACAATTTCGTGGTGATATTTTGCAAGTGCCTACAATGTTTTCCGCACTAAAACATAACGGTAAACCGCTTTATGAATATGCGCGCCAAGGTATTACGGTTGAGCGTGAGGCGCGCCCAATTACGATTTTTGAAATCAATTTTATTGAATATCACGCGCCTTATTTAACCTTAGAAGTGCATTGTTCAAAAGGCACTTATATTCGCACTTTAGTCGATGATTTGGGTGAAGTGCTGGGTTGTGGCGCACATGTGACAATGTTACGCCGTACAGCCGTAGCGGATTACCCCGTAGCAGAAATGATGCCAATTGATGAGTTACAACTGCTCGCTGAAAGTTTTCCATTAAGTGAATTAGATCGTCTATTACTGCCAACCGATACCGCAGTAAGTAAATTGCCCGCTTTGAATTTGGATACAGAGCAGAGTAAAGCCATTGGTTTTGGTCAGCGAGTGAAATTTTCTAATGAACAGCACTTAAGCGGCCAAGTGCGGTTATTTTCAGCGGAGAATTTATTCTTAGGCGTAGTATTAATCGATGGAAATATTATTCGCCCACAACGGTTAATTACGCAATCCGCATAACCTAATTGCCTTTCTTATAAAATTCTAGTAATCTCATCTGTAATTAATTTTTTACAATATATGTAAACTAAATTTTGCAGGTGAGTTTTATGGAAGCCCTTAAGGATTTACGTTCTGAAATTGATTCGCTTGATCGCGAACTTATCCAACTTTTTGCTAAACGTCTTGAGTTGGTTTCTCAAGTCGGTAAAGTTAAACATCAACATGGATTACCTATTTATGCGCCAGAGCGTGAAATAGCAATGCTCCAAGCGCGTCGTTTAGAAGCTGAAAAAGCAGGCATTTCAGCAGATCTGATTGAAGATGTTCTACGCCGTTTTATGCGCGAATCCTATGCCAATGAGAATCAATTTGGCTTTAAAACCATCAATTCTGATATTCACAAAATTGTTATCGTGGGTGGCTACGGTAAATTAGGTGGCTTATTTGCCCGTTATTTACGTGCATCTGGCTATCCAATTTCTATCTTAGATCGCGAAGATTGGGCTGTGGCTGAAAGTATTTTAACGAATGCTGACGTTGTGATCGTTTCCGTCCCTATTAATCTCACCTTAGAAACAATTGAACGCTTAAAACCTTATTTAACGGAAAACATGCTACTTGCAGATTTAACCTCTGTTAAGCGTGAACCGCTAGCGAAAATGCTTGAAATCCATACTGGTGCTGTTTTAGGTTTACATCCAATGTTTGGGCCAGATATTGCAAGTATGGCAAAACAAGTGGTTGTACGTTGTGATGGCCGTTTTCCTGAACGCTACGAATGGTTACTTGAGCAAATTCAAATTTGGGGCGCAAAGATTTATCAAACTGATGCCAGAGAACACGATCACAATATGACTTATATACAAGCCTTGCGCCATTTTTCGACTTTTGCGAATGGTTTACACCTTTCCAAACAGCCCGTTAATCTTGCTAATTTATTGGTGCTTTCTTCCCCTATTTATCGCCTAGAACTTGCGATGATTGGTCGTTTATTTGCGCAAGATGCTGCGCTTTATGCTGATATTATTATGGATAAGCCAGAAAATTTAGCGGTAATTGAAACACTAAAACAAACTTACGAAGAAGCCTTAACTTTCTTTGAAAATAATGATCGTCAAGGTTTTATTGATGCTTTCCATAAGGTGAGTGATTGGTTCGGCGATTATTCCGAACAATTCTTAAAAGAAAGCCGTCAGCTATTGCAGCAGGCAAATGATTTGAAACAAGGGTAGGGAAAAGTGCGGTGAAATTTCACCGCAGTTTTCTTTTACTGTCTCGCTAATCTTAAATTTTCAGGTAAGTTCTCAAAATTAGAGCGGAATGGGTTGATGTCTAAGCCACCGCGTCGGGTATAGCGGGCGTAAACAGTGAGTTTTTCTGGTTTTGTGTAGTGCATTAAATCGCAAAAAATACGCTCGACACATTGTTCGTGAAATTCATTATGCTGACGGAAAGATACAACGTAATGCAATAATTTTTCGTGATCGATTTTTTTACCAACATAATGAATATGTAACGTTCCCCAGTCTGGCTGATTAGTGATGAGGCAGTTAGATTTCAACAAATGGCTGACTAATTTTTCTTCGACAATTTCATCCGATACGCAATCTTTCAGCCAATCAGCGTTAAATTCATAGCTAGTTATTTCAATATCTTGTTCATCAATGCAATCGCCTTGTAAGTGATCAATTTTTTGAGAATCATAAACTGCTACTGGATTTAACCGCACTTTTACATCGCCTTGCGCACATTCGCTTAAATCGCGTTGCATAGTTTGTTGAACAGCTGTGAAATCTGCAAATTTGCTTTGGTTGAAGCTATTTAAATAAAGTTTAAAACTTTTTGATTCAATCAAATTTTGGCTTTGATAATCCAGATAAATGTCTGCGATAGCCACTTGTGGCAAGCCTTTTTCATTGAGCCACGAGATTTCATAAGCCGTCCAAATATCGGCGCCGATAGTAAATGGTTGGTTTTGAGTAATGCCCAATCCATCGCGATTTAACGCGCGTGGCACAGGCTGTAATAAAGTGCGGTCATATTGAGAGGCGTATTCCGTTTTTTGACCGAGTTTTAAGGATTTTAAGCTGTTGTCTTGGTAATTCATCTTTTCTCCGATTAAGTGTTTGAGTTTTGCAAATTTCGACACTTTATAAATTAATTACAAAAAATTCCACGATAAGTTCGAAACTAATCGACAGGTATCGCATTTAAAATGAAAGGTATCAAAAATCGCGTCTTTTAACGCCCAGTTTGCACCACAAGAAGGGCAGCAACGGGATTTTTCAGATTCTAAAGATTGCCCACCTACACGATATAAATAATAGTAAGTCGGTATGCCCGTTTCTTTTTCGATTTCTTTGGCTAAATAGCGCCCATGTTTTGAAAGGGGGCTTTGATGATCCGAAATTTCTGCCAAAGATTGTTGTTCTAATACCGCACCATTCATTTGTAGTTGATCGCAGGCTTGCCAATTTTCTTGCCATTTAATCAGATCTTGGCTTAAGTGCGGTTGATTTTTTAGTTGTTTATACAAAGGGATTGGTGCGAGATTTTCTCCGCTGTGAATCGGTGAGCAGCTTTGTAAATGGGTTGTGTAAAGCACTTGCCAAGCTGGTGATACATTTTCTGCTGTTTGATCTGAATTGAAATCATCGCCCACAAGTTGAAAACCATTAAAAATTACGCCGCACTTTTCTGCTTTTTGTAATGTTCGATTTACTTCTGCGTTATTATTTTGCGGGAAAAGACTATCTTGCTCAGGGCAAATGACGCGCATAGCAAAGCCTTGTGCACCACCTTCTTCTGCTAAATATAAAGGAATTTCACGTCCGATAATTTGCCCGTTATACCGCCATTGATCGATCACTGCATTGAGTAAACGACTTTGTGATTCAATATTATTTTCGAGCGTAGTTAGGCGAAAATAGGTTTCGATTAAATACATAAATTTTTTAATTGCTGTCCGATTTGGTTTAAGCCGTTTAAACGCGTTTCGCTTAAACGTTGTGAAATGCTGAGTTCGCTAAAAAATACAGTAATATCAAATGTATTCAATTCATCCGCTGTTTTACCATTGATTTGATTGAGTAAAATCCAAAGCAAGCCATTCATAATTCTGGCTTCACTAAATCCGTTGAATTGAAAAGTGCGGTCATTTTTAGGCATAATTTGAAACCACATTTGTGCTTCACAGCCAGTAATAGGTTGCATTTGAGCGATTTCATCATCGCTTGGGCGAGATAAATTTTTGCCAGCTTGAATAATCAGGCGATAGCGATCTTCCCAATTTTTAGCTTGTTTTAATTGTTCTATCATTGTAATAAATCCAGTGCTTTATCTAAGGCGGTAAAAAATGCCTCTACATCTTCCTGTGTATTATAAGGCGCAAAAGATAGGCGTAATGTGGTGCGTTCGCCTAAGCGTGCTAAATAAGGCTGGGCACAATGTTCTCCCACACGAAGCGCAATATTTTGTTCGCTTAAGAGCGTTGAAAGATCAGAACAGTCAATGCCGTCAAATATAAAGCAAACAACGGTGCTTGGTTGAGGGGAATTGAATAATCGGCAATTCTCGTAAGATTTTAACCGCACTTTGATAAATTCAGCCAAAGATATAGCGTGCTGTTCTGCTGCGGTAAAATCCCATTTTTGTAACCAATCCAGTATGGCATTAAAGCCAATAACTCCAGCAATATTGGGTGTGCCAGCTTCTAAACGATAAGGCAATTCGGCAAAAGTAATACGATCATTTGATACACGATCAACCATTTTTCCACCGAAAAAGAGCGGTTGAAGTTGAGAAAGTGTGGTTAATTTTCCTGTTAAAACGCCAAGCCCATTTGGACCATAAATTTTATGGGCTGAAAATGCGAGGAAATCTGCATCTAAATCTTGTAAATCGATTTTAATATGACTAATCGCTTGTGCTGCATCCACTAAAACCAACGCATGACTATGTTTTCTAATAAGTTGAATCAGGCGTTTAATCGGCTGTTCTGTGCCCGTGACATTTGAAACAAAATTCAGCGCAACGAGTTTAGTTTTTTCAGAAAGGGCAGAAATAAGCGCATTTTCATCAATTAGCCAATTATCTAAAATCGGTAAAACTCGAATTTTTGCACCGCACTTTTTCGCCGTTTCGTGCCAAGTGACAAAATTAGCATGATGATCTGATTGGCTAATCAGAATTTCATCTTCTGAATTTAATTGTGGAAATAATCCATTTGCCACTAAGTTTATTGCGTGAGTTGTACCCGACGTCCAGATAACAGCGCGTTTATCTTCAGCATTAACCCATTGTTTAACTTGTGTGCGAGCCCGTTCATATTGTGCTGTTTGAGCCACATCATATTGGCTGCGATGTACAGAACCTGCAGAAGCATAAAATTCAGCGGTGCGATCAATTAACACTTGTGGTTTCAACGAAGTGGCAGCGTTATCTAAATAAATAACGGCATCTTCACATTGGAAATAGGGAAATTCTTGACGGAAAGTTTGATAATCAAAAGCCATATTGATTTTTCTCTTGTCTACGCCATTGACTTGGTTCGATCGGATTATTGTCCGCCCAAAGACCAATTCGTTTGGCTTGTGCATTTTCTTGTGCTTGAAGATAAATCGGATCATGGGAATATTGCTTATAAGCCCATGCCATACCTTGTTTAACCATCTCTAAATTAATATTTTTATCTTGATAATAAACAATTGCCAATGTGCGTTGATAGCGATCTTGGCCTTTTAAAGAAAGACGTACATCACGGAGATAAACCATATCAGATAACGCTTTTTTAGATTTTTGCCCAAAAGCTTGTTTTTTCTCTGGCGCATCAATTTCAGCTAGTCGCACTTTGACTTGCTTATTGCCTTTTGTAAGGCAAGTTAAAGTGTCGCCATCGCTGATACCCACAACACGACAATTACCTTTCTCACTAGAGCAAGCGGAAAGTGCGGTTAAAAAAAGTAAAGAAATTAAAATTAAGCAGTTTTTCATCATTAACCTTGGTAAATTGGCGCTATTGGTGCCAATAAGCGTGTAGAGTATTCCATTTTATGGGTGATAAATGTGGAGACAGATTGTTTAAGATTCATGGTTAATAAGGTGGAATATTGTAACAAATCTTAAGCCTGATGAATAATAGCTGGTGATTTGATTGTTTTTAACTCTTTGTAATTTGATATCAAAATTTGATCGAGCTCACATTTTTTTCAGATTACGCCCGATTTTATTTAAAAATAGGTGGTCAATTTTCTCTTAAAAGGCGTAAAATCTTTTTTAAACATTATCAAAAAAGTTGAAAAAGGTCGAATATGGTTCAAAAGGTGTTTTTATTGACCCGTTCTTTGGTCATTTTATACATTATGTTATATCTCGGAAATCTTATTGCACATTATGTACCTGTAGGTGTACCTGGGAGTATTTGGGGATTGTTATTACTCTTTTTGGGGTTAACAACAAGACTTATTCATTTAGATTGGATTTATTTGGGGGCGAGTTTTCTTATTCGCTTTATGGCCGTACTTTTTGTACCTGTAAGCGTAGGCATTATTAAATATTCTGATTTATTAAGAGAACAGGTTAATATTTTATTACTTCCCAATATTGTAAGCACATGTATTACATTAGTTGTGATTGGTTTTTTTGCCAATCATTTATATCAACTCCAATCTTTTACACATAAACGGAAAAAAGTAATAAAACGTCGCCAAGTTCAAGAGAAACAAATAACTGAAAACATGTAGTCTTTATTTGGATGTCAATTATGCAGCAGTACGCAATTTATCTTTATACATTTTTAACAATTTTCGGATTTTGGCTTGCATTACAAATTAGTAAACGTTGGAAATCAGTCATTTTCAATTCATTTATCTTAACCGTGTTGATTCTTGTGGTAATTTTGGTTATAGGCAAAATTCCATATGATGATTATATGGCTGGGAATGCACCAATAAACAATTTGCTTTCATTAAGTATCGTTGCTCTTGCTTTGCCGCTTTATGAGCAACTTCGCCAAATTGCCAAACAATGGAAAATCATTCTTTCAACGGTTTTCATTGCCTCTTTTTTAGCAATGTTAAGTGGTGCACTTTTAGCATTTCTTTTAGGCGCAACTCCCGAAATGGTCGCAACAGTTTTACCTAAATCAATTACAACGCCTATCGCGATGGAGGTTTCTCGCCATTTAGGCGGAATTCCTGCTGTTACCGCTGTAGGGGTTGTTGTTGCAGGTTTGCAAGGCTCTGTTTTTGGTTACCTTGTATTAAAAAAATTAGGCATTAAACATCAAGAAGCTATAGGACTTTCCGTTGGTTCTGTTTCTCATGCACTTGGTACCGTAAGCTGTATGGAAACTAACTCAACGGCAGGCAGTTACAGTTCTATTTCTCTTGTGCTTTGTGGGATTATTAGTTCTATTCTCGCGCCATTTGTATTTAAGCTCATTTATTTCTTTGTTTAAATATCAATAAAAATTCAACCGCACTTTATTTATTCTAGATTGTGTTTGTTCTAGATAAAGTGCGGTTGTTTTTTGCGCTAAATGATTAGATAATGCAGAAAAACGAAATAAAACAAAGCGATATGAAACCACTTATCATTGATTCTTCTTGGATAGAACGTTTTCTTCCCGATCCTCCACGCGAAAAAGATAATCGACCACCATTTCGTCGTGATCGGGGGCGAATTTTACATTCTGCCGCCTTTCGTTGCTTGCAAGCAAAAACTCAAATTCACGCGATTGGCGAAAATGATTTTTATCGCACTCGCTTAACCCATTCTTTGGAAGTTGCACAGATTGGCAGTAGTCTCGTTGCGCAGCTTAAATTTTTAGAAACCGTTGAAAGCCTTTCGCAAACGTTAAATATTGATAAAAATGAGTTACAAAAGCAGTTGAAATCTTTATTGCCGAGTAATGATCTTATCGAAAGTTTGTGTTTTGCGCATGATATTGGGCATCCGCCTTTTGGGCATGGTGGCGAAACAGCATTAAATTATATGATGGCAGAGCAGGGCGGTTTTGAAGGCAATGCACAAACCTTCAGAATTTTAACGAAACTTGAGCCTTACACTGAAAATGCAGGGATGAATCTAACGCGTCGAACACTATTGGGTGTAGTGAAATATCCCGCGTTGTTAGATGTGGCCTCCCCTCAATATGCAGAACTTAATTTTTCTCGCAATATTGATCCGCATTTTGTGCGTATTCATGATTGGATTCCAGGAAAAGGCATTTTCCGCGATGATTTAAAAATGTTTAATTGGTTGCTGGAAAATCTTTCTGAAAATGACCGCACTTTATTCTGTCAATTTAAAAAAGTGCGGGAAAATCCAGCTGAATCTTTACATACTCGGTTTAAATCGCTGGATTGCAGCATTATGGAATTGGCAGATGATATTGCCTATGGCGTACATGATTTAGAAGATGCGATTGTGACTGGCGTGGTCAATCCTCATCAATGGCAAGCGGCGCATGCAGCATTGAAACAAATTCCTTCAGCTTGGTTGCATGAAAATATTGATTCAATTAGCCAACGGCTTTTCTCTGATAAACATTTTGAACGCAAACAAGCGATTGGCGCATTGGTAAATTTCTTTATAACCAATGTGCGGTGGAAATTAACGGCAAATTTTGATGAGCCTTTGTTACGTTATAACGCAGAATTGCCACCTGAAGTGATTGCTGCGCTTGGTGTATTTAAAAAATTCGTTTGGGATTATGTTATTCGCAATGTGGATACCCAAAGAATCGAATATAAAGGGCAGAGAATGTTGACAGAAATGTTCCAGATTTTTGAATCTGATCCGGAGCGTTTATTACCGCGAAATACTGCAAATCGTTGGCGTAATGCACCAGAAGAAGGGAAGAAACGGATTATTTGCGATTATATTGCAGGCATGTCAGATGCACACGCATTGCGGGTATATCAACAACTTTGATTTCATAGAGAATCCCATTGAATTGATGGGATTTTTTATGCAAACCGTATAGAATAGTGCGGTTAATTTTTACAGAGTTTTATGGGGCAGTTGTGGCATTAATTAGTTTAACCAATGGATACCTTTCCTTTAGTGATGCACCTTTGTTAGATCATGCAGAACTACATATTGAACCGAATGAACGCGTTTGTTTAGTTGGGCGTAACGGTGCAGGTAAATCAACTTTATTGAAAATCATTGCAGGCGATGTGCTGATGGATGATGGCAAAATCCAATACGAAAAAGATCTTGTGGTTTCTCGTTTAGAACAAGACCCACCGCGTAATGCACAAGGCAATATTTTTGATTATGTCGCGGAGGGTGTTGGGCATTTAACGGATTTATTAAAAGAATATCATCATATTTCTGTTCAATTGGAAGAAAATTACAGTGATCAAATTTTAAGTCAATTAGAGCAAGTTCAGGCTAAATTAGAACACGCTGATGGCTGGCGATTTGAAAATAAAATCAATGAAGTGTTGTTAAAACTGGGCTTAAATCCAAACACAAAATTATCCGCACTTTCGGGCGGTTGGTTACGTAAAGCAGCATTAGCGCGCGCATTGGTATGCGATCCTGATGTGTTATTACTTGATGAACCAACTAACCACTTGGATGTGGAAGCTATTGAATGGTTAGAAAATTTTTTACTGGATTTCCAAGGTAGCATTGTATTTATTTCCCATGACCGTTCTTTTATTCGCAAAATGGCAACACGGATTGTGGATTTAGATCGCGGTCAATTAGTGTCTTATCCAGGCAATTATGATTTATATTTAACCACGAAAGAAGAAAATCTACGCGTTGAAGCCTTGCAAAATGAATTATTTGATAAACGTCTTGCACAGGAAGAAGTGTGGATTCGCCAAGGTATCAAGGCTCGCCGTACAAGAAATGAAGGGCGAGTACGAGCATTAAAAGCGATGCGTGAGGAACGCCGCCAACGCCGTGACGTAATGGGAACAGCCAAATTACAATTAGATACCTCAAGCCGTTCAGGCAAAATTGTCTTTGAAATGGAAGATGTGAGCTATGAAATCACAGGAAAAACTTTGTTAAAAGATTTTTCAACAACGATTTTACGTGGTGACAAAATTGCACTTGTTGGGCCAAATGGCTGTGGAAAAACTACGTTCATTAAATTATTGTTGGGTGAAATTCAGCCAACATCAGGAAAAATTCGTTGTGGTACTAAATTAGACATTGCTTATTTTGACCAATATCGTGCTGATTTAGATCCTGAAAAAACTGTAATGGATAATGTGGCGGATGGTAAACAAGATATTGAAGTCAATGGTGTAAAACGCCATGTGCTAGGATATTTGCAAGATTTCTTGTTCCCGCCAAAACGAGCAATGACGCCAGTTAAAGCCTTATCGGGGGGAGAACGAAATCGTTTATTGCTCGCAAAATTGTTGCTCAAACCAAATAATTTATTGATTCTTGACGAACCGACCAATGACCTTGATGTAGAAACATTGGAGCTTTTAGAAGAAATTTTGACTGATTATCAAGGCACATTGTTAATTGTGAGTCATGACCGTCAATTTATCGATAATACTGCGACAGAATGTTATTTATTTGAAAGTGAAGGGCGTTTGAATAAGTATGTAGGTGGATTCTTTGATGCTAAACAGCAACAAGCCAATTTCTGGGCAAGCAAAGCAGTGGAAGAACAGGCTAAAGCGAAGAAATCTGAACCACTAAAAGAAGAAAGTGCGGTGAAAAATGATCGCACTTCTAAGCCGAAATCAGTAAAACTTTCTTATAAAGAACAACGTGAGCTAGAACAGCTGCCACAACTTTTAGAAGAATTAGAAACCAAAATCGCCGCACTGCAAGCTGAAATAGCCGATCCAGCATTTTTCCAACAGGCTCATGATATTACCGACGTTAAATTAAAAGCATTGGCGGATACTGAAGCCGAATTAGAAACAGCATTTTTACGCTGGGAAGAATTGGAAGAAAAGAAAAATTTGATTGAAGGTAAAGCTTAAAAATAACGCCCGAAAGGGCGTTATCTTTAGATATTTTCAAGATGATCTTTTTTCAAAATACTTTCTTCATCAAGCGTTGATAAGCGAGAGATAGCATTCCGGTAAGATATTTCAAGGGTTTCTCTACTAGTTGCCATTACGCCTTGATCCACTAAAAATCCATCATTTACATCATATACCCAGCCGTGTAATGAGAGTTTTTGTCCGCGTTCCCAAGCACTTTTGACAATTGAAGTGCGCCCAAGATTATAAACCTGTTCCGCTACGTTAATTTTAGTCAACATATCCGCGCGTTTTTCTGGGGAAAGTTTACCGAGAAGATGGCCATGTTTAAACCAAATATCGCGAATATGAAGAAGCCAGTTGTTGATAAGTCCTAAATCTTTATCTATCATAGCGGCATGAATACCACCACAGTTGGTGTGGCCACAGATAATAATATGTTCAATTTTAAGCACATCGACGGCATATTGCACAACAGAAAGACAATTAAAATCGGTGTGAATTACTTGATTAGCAACATTACGATGAACAAATAATTCACCAGGTTCAAGATTTGTCAATTTCTCAGCAGGCACGCGGCTATCAGAACAACCAATCCAAAGGTAATGTGGCGTTTGATGATCCGCAAGTTCTTTGAAGTAAGTAGAATTTTCTTCTTTCATTCTTTGCGCCCAACTGTAATTGTTGGCAAAGAGTTGTTTAATTTTATCCATTTTGCTTTCCTTAAAATTCTGAAAAAATTGACCGCACTTTGGTGTAAGTGCGGTCAATATTAAAGTTAAATTGAATTAGAAATTCGCATTTCTTGGCGCGCGTGGGAATGGAATTACATCACGAATATTCTGCACGCCAGTTACATAGACGATTAAACGTTCAAAACCAAGACCAAAACCAGAGTGTGGAACGCTACCGTATTTACGAAGATCGCGATACCACCAATAATCATCTGGGTTTAATCCCATTTCTTCCATTCGTTTATCAAGCACGTCTAAACGTTCTTCACGTTGTGAACCACCGATGATTTCACCAATTCCTGGAGCTAACACGTCCATTGCTGCCACAGTTTTTCCATCATCATTTAAACGCATATAGAATGCTTTAATGTCTTTTGGATAGTTTTTCACCACAACTGGTGATTTAAAATATTCTTCCGCTAAGAAACGTTCGTGTTCAGAAGAAAGATCAATCCCCCAAGAAACAGGGAATTCAAATTTCTTACCAGATTTTAATAACACATCAATGGCATCAGTATAGTCAATTTGAGCAAAATCTGAGTTTACAAAGTTTTCTAGACGCGTAATAACATCTTTATCTACATGTTTTTCAAAGAATTGTAAGTCATCTTTACGCTCTGCTAATACTGCACGGAATACGTATTTCAACATATCTTCTGCAAGTTTTGCGTTATCCGCTAAAGTTGCAAATGCAACTTCAGGTTCAACCATCCAGAATTCAGCTAAGTGACGGGTAGTATTCGAGTTTTCTGCACGGAATGTTGGGCCGAAAGTATAAATTTTGCTTAATGCACAAGCATAGGTTTCGCCGTTTAACTGACCTGAAACCGTTAAAAATGATTCTTTACCGAAGAAATCTTGGCTGAAATCAACTTTTCCATTTTCACCACGTGGAAGATTTTCTAAATCAAGTGTAGAAACACGGAACATTTCACCCGCACCTTCAGTATCTGATGCAGTAATTAATGGGGTTGCCACCCAGTAGAAACCTTGCTCATGGAAGAAACGGTGAATTGCTTGAGATAAACAATGGCGAACACGTGCGACAGCACCAATAATATTGGTACGAGGGCGTAAGTGAGCTACTTCGCGTAAATATTCAATAGAGTGGCGTTTTGCTGCCATTGGGTAAGTATCTGGATCTTCAACAAACCCTGTCACTTCTACTTTTTCTGTTTGTAACTCAACCGCTTGTCCTTCTGCAGGTGATTCAACGACTTTACCTGTTACAATTACAGAACAGCCCGTTGTTAAACGTAAAATTTCGCTTTCGTAATTTTCAATATCGTTATTAATAATCGCTTGAATTGGATCAAAGCAAGAACCGTCATAAACCGCTAAGAAAGATAAGCCAGCTTTAGAATCGCGACGGGTACGTACCCAACCACGCACAGTGACGGTTTCACCAATCGCCACTTTTCCTTGTAATACATCAACAATTGATGCTACGTTAGACATATAAACCTCTATAACTAAATGTAATTTTACGTAAAAATAGAGGTATTTTACCTGAGTATGGAATTTTTTCCATAAAAAAGTATAGAATGGAGTGGATTATTCATCGTGAGGAGAAACAATGTTAAACGATATTTTAACGGGTTATGGAATTTTTGTTTTAGAAATTTTGACGGTTTTATTAGTGATTTTAGTCATTGTAAGCTTAATTATTTCACATCGTCAGCATAATAAAGTGAAAGTAGGCGAGCTGGAAATTAAGGATTTATTGGAAGAATTTGATAGTCAAGTTCGAGTGTTGCAAGATTTTAATTTTTCTGAAGAAGAGCTAAAACAACAAGCTAAAGCAGAGAAAAAAGCTGAAAAGCAAAAAGCCAAAAAACGTAAAGAGAAATTAAAAAAAGGTGAAACTGTAGATGACGCAAAGATAGGTTGTGTATATATCTTAGATTTTCATGGTGATATTTCAGCGTCAGAAACAACCGCACTTAGAGAAGAAATTTCAGCAATCTTAAGTGTCGCGAAACCAGAAGATGAAGTATTACTACGTTTAGAAAGCCCTGGCGGTATTGTGCATGATTATGGGTTTGCCGCATCTCAATTAGCTCGCTTAAAACAAAAAGGAATTAAGTTAACGATTGCGGTGGATAAAGTAGCAGCAAGTGGAGGTTATATGATGGCTTGTATTGCTGATAAAATTGTATCAGCTCCGTTTGCTATCATTGGGTCGATAGGCGTGGTTGCACAAATTCCTAATATTCATCGTTTATTGAAAAAATATGATGTGGATGTAGATGTAATGACCGCTGGAGAGTTTAAGCGAACTGTAACAATGTTAGGTGAAAATACCGAAAAAGGTAAACAAAAATTCCAACAAGAATTAGAAGAAACACATCAATTATTTAAACAATTTGTTTTACAAAACCGTCCTCACTTAGATATAGATAAAATAGCAACAGGAGAGCATTGGTTTGGGACGCAAGCGCTAGAATTGAAATTAGTTGATGAAATCACTACAAGTGATGATTTGATTTTAGATAAGATGAAAGAAAAACGAGTTCTAGCAGTGAAATATCAATTGAAAAAATCGTTAATAAAAAAATTAGGTCGCCAAGCAGAGGAAAGTTTAGCGAATATTATTTATAGTTATATGATGAAGAAGGTAAATAATTTTATTCAATAAACTTTAATTTCTTTACATTATCTTTACAAAAAAAAACGATTGATTTAGGCAAAATCAAGTAATTTGTTATTTACAAGGTAAAGTTTTGCCATTAGTATATGCATCGAAACTTTAAAAGTTTTGTTCTTTGAAATTTATAAAGTTTAGTTATCCCTTTAATTTAGGGATTTTACAAATTAAAAGGTAAAACAAATGAAATTATCTCGTATTTTATTATCTACTGTTGCAATCGCAACTGTGACAGCTTGTGGTAACTTAAGCAAAGTAACAGATGCTGGTACACCAGAATATAAAGATGTAAATGGTGAGCAAGTACCACAATTAGTGTGGCCAAAAATTGATACATCAGGATTTAATCATGATGGTAGTCAATTTGGTTCATGGCCAAACTGGTCTGATGTTCGTTTGATCGAACGTGGTCAAAATAAAGATCAAATTCGCCAATTAATCGGTGATCCTCATTTTGCTGAGGGGTTATATGGCGTAGAAGAATGGGATTATGTATTTAATTATCGCGAAAATGGGATTCACAAAGTTTGTCAATATAAAGTGTTATTTGATAAAAACCATAATGCACAATCTTTCTTCTGGTTCCCAAATGGTTGTAACGGTAATTCTGCATTCAGTTTAAGTGGTGATTTCTTATTTGATTTTGATAAAGATACTTTAACTGCGCGTGGTAAAGAAGTCGTTGATAACGTTGCAAATCAATTAAAGTCAACTGGTGCAAAAGATGTTAAAGTTGCAGGTTATACTGACCGTTTAGGTTCAGATTCTTATAACTTAAATCTTTCTCAACGTCGTGCAAATCGTGTTAAAGCACGTTTATTAGAAGATGGTGTTGTTGCTCAGATTAGTGCTGTTGGATATGGTAAAAATCCACAAGTTAAGGCTTGTGATGATGTAACAGGTAAACAAGCATTAAGAGAATGTTTAAAACCTAACCGTCGTGTAGAAGTGACAGCTTCTGGTTCTGTATTAAAATTACAGGAAGGTAGTCAATCTAATGGTGGTACTCAAGGACCAGCTCCTTTATACCAAAAATAATTTAGGTATTTACGTCATTAAAAACATAGGGCTAGATATTTTATCTAGCCCTTTTTACATAAATTATTTTTCTCTTAATACTCTAGGGAATAAAATATTATTCTCTAAATGAATATGATGCATAAGGTCATCAATAAACTCATTAATTCCACTGTATAGAGCTTTCCAACTAAAACAAGCATCAGAAGGCGCTGTACAATGATTAGTGAGAGATTTAACGACTTCTACATCTTGCCCTGCTTCATCATGCTCCATTTCCATTACACGGATTGGCATAGCTGCCATCATATAATTTTTGGCCTTAATCATTGGGAAAAGAATTTGTTCTTCTTTCATTAAATGTTGGCTTAATTCGATGTAAATTTTTTCTAGTTGTGCGGCTACACCAATTGGGCAATCTTCACGATCACCATGTACATTTTCAACTTTTTGAGCCAAGGTAATTAATTCAGGTAGCTGCTCTCGGTGGCGATTATGGTAGCGTGTAATAATATGATCGATAATTTCGTCATAATGTGCAACATTCCAATCTTTATCATTATTTTCTGATTTACTTTGTTGTAAATGAGCTAAGCGCGTTTCAATCTCAGCGAGATTAAGATTTTTTTGCTGTGCGGCAACTTCTAGTAAGATAGAACCACCGCAACAAAAATCTAAATCATATTCACGAAAAATTTTGGTTGCTCCCGGGATAGAAACTGCTAATTCGCTAAGTTTTTGTTGGGCAAAAGACATAAATCACTCCTTCTTAAATGAAATAGAAAAAAAACCTATTAAAATAGTAGGATATTTTCTTTGTGATGGAAAGTGTTTATATTCATTTCTTGATAAAATGATGACTTAAATCAAGAAAAATACTTCATAATAGTGAGATTAAGTAGTAAGGAAGATGATGATTAACGATTAAAATTATAGTGTTTTTGCGAAATAAAATGATTTTTTGTAGAATAAGCATTATATTTTTTTAGAGGAATTATTATGCGTAATCAAACAAAAAAGTATATCCAGCAATTACAAAATATTATGCATTCTTTGTCATTATGGCAAAGTATTCCCCCAGCTGCTGATGCTTTTCTCAGTGAAGAACCGTTTTCTATTGATACGATGTCTGCTCAAGAATGGTTACAATGGGTATTTATTCCACGTATGCTAGCATTGCTGGAAAGTGGTGCGCCATTGCCAAATCAGATCGCAATTTCCCCTTATATTGAAGAAGCAATGAAAGAATTTGATGAATTAGAACAATTATTGTCTCCTTTAATAGCCTTAGAAGAATTATTGAAAAATCAATGATATTAGAGATTCTATATCAAGATGATGTACTGATTGCGGTGAATAAACCTGCAGGCATGATGGTACATCGTAGCTGGCTTGATCCTCACGAAACACAATTTGTCATGCAAACTTTACGAGATCAAATTGGTCAGCATGTGTTTCCTGTTCATCGTCTCGATCGTCCTACATCAGGTGTCTTATTGTTTGCATTAAATAGCGAAATTGCCAATATATTATGTCAGCAATTTGAACAGCGATGTGTGGAGAAATCTTATTTAGCCGTCGTAAGAGGATATTTAGAGGGAAGGGACATCATTGACTATCCATTAAAAATTCAATTAGATAAAATTGCAGATAAATTATCCCAAGAAGATAAACCTCCTCAAGATGCCATAACTAAATATGAAGGGATAAGAACTGCAGAAATGCCTTATCCGGTTGGGCGTTACCAAACTGCACGTTATTCTTTAGTGAAATTGATTCCTTATACGGGGCGAAAACATCAATTGCGGCGACATATGAAACATATTTTTCATCCAATTTTAGGGGATACTCAATATGGCGATTTACATCAGAATCGAGCATTAACTACTCATACAGGTTGTCAACGATTATTTTTGCATGCTTATGAATTAATATTTATTCACCCTATAACACAAATAGAGATAAAGCTCACTGCAGGTTTAGATGAACAATGGTTAAAATTAATGAATAAATTAGGATGGGAGAATGTTTGATATTATTTTAACGCATGAACAACAACAAAAAGCAGTAGAACAAATTCAAGCGTTGATGGCTAAAGGTGTAAGTAGTGGTGAGGCTATCCAAATTGTAGCAAAGGCGATACGAGAAGCACATAATCATAATAAAAAGGCATCATAAAACTAATTTTTTGTGATCTAGTTATCATTTTTGAAGATTTCTCATTGCATTATTTCATAAAATGACTGAACATATTAACCATGCGAGGTGATAAGGCAATCGCCTTATTGGTATTTTGTTTTAATAGGCAAAGCCTAGAGAGGTCTTTTATGGAAATTGGTGTAGTGAAATGGTTTAATAATGCAAAGGGATTTGGTTTCATTTCCGCTGAGGGTGTAGATGCCGATATTTTTGCTCATTATTCTGTTATTGAAATGGAAGGGTATCGCTCTTTAAAAGCAGGGCAAAAAGTACAATTTGAAGTGATTCATGGAGACAAAGGCTCTCATGCCACGAAAATTATCCCTATAGTGGATAACCAGGAGTAATTATATTGCTCTGATTTTCTCTATTTAGTCCTAAGTAAAAAGACAAGAATTGCAGCTTGTCTTTTTTATTTGAGTAAATTCTTCAAGCTGTTTTTCATTGCAGCCATTTGATTTTCAAATTGTGCTTTACTTTCTCGTTCATCAATCATATAGGTAATAGTTTCTGATAATGTCATTTTCATTTTGCGAGAATATCTTGAAAGACGTTGCCATACAGCATATTCTAAATCGATAGACTTCTTTTTTGTATGTTGTTTTTCACCATTAAAAAAGCGTTTACGGCGCGCCCGAATAGCCTGATCTAATTTAATTGGAAGTGCTGAAGAAAGATGGTTTTTTATCCACGCTTCTATTTTTTCGGGATAATGTTGACAGGCTAATAATTCTTGTGATTTTGCCTCTTGTAGACTACGTTCTTCATAACATGTAATATTTTCTCCTTCACGGTATTTTCGAATGAGATAAATCCATTTCCAATTAGCTTCTTGATTTTCAAGTTTTTGATATTTCATGTTTTAACTATTCAGTGACGTGGTAACTCGACTAGTGTAAGTCTTTTTAAATGAATTTTCTAGCAGATTTTTACAAGCGTATGAAATATGCGATAATAGCCCTAATTTTTTCAAAAAGAGAGTGACTGTGAGTTCATTTTTTCCTCAACAAGCCTTGGATTGGCAAGCGTTGCAACCAGATCTAGCTATAACTGAATTCCCACCAGAGACGGTTGATTTTTGGTCATTACAACCTAACGCTAAACAGGCTCTATCTGTATTTTTACGTCATCCTAGTCGTTTTTTGTTAATGCTTAAAGCTGATGATCAAGCTGAATATGCTTCGTTATTGGAATCCTTTACTAAGTTGCATCATTATCGTGAACAATCGGTTTTTGGTGTAAGTTATGTTGTTGAGCAAGGAGACGCTTTTTCTTTTCCACGTGTTTATACAGAGGTGGCCCATTCCCTAGACGATAATTTTGCTACGCCAGGTGAGGTGGTGAACGCACTTTATTGTGATCAATTTCAATTGTTTGGTTCTCTTCGTGTTCATCCTAGTTCTCATGATATTCAACTAAATCCTGGATTAGTTCATCGTGCAAATGGAGGAGTATTAATTTTAAGTGCAGCAATGCTATTATCTCAGTTTGACTTATGGTTACGACTAAAGCAAATTTTACAAACACAAACTTTTGATTGGTATTCAGCTCATCCTTTTAAACACTTGCCCTGCGATGTGCCTAGCTATAAGCTTAATTTGAAAGTTATTGTGCTTGGAAGTCGTACAGAATTGGCAACTTTAGGTGAGTTAGAAGAATCATTATATTCTTTTGCTGATTATGCTGAAATTGAGAGTTATATTTCAGTGGCAGAAGTTGAATCTCAAAAGATGTGGGCTGGTTATGTGAAGAAAATAGCACAAACACTTAATGTTGAAATGAATTTTTCTGCACTCAATAAATTATATAAATTATTAGTACGCGAAAGTGAAGATCGATTTCTCATTAATATTTCACCTCTTAAACTTAAAGAAATGCTACAAGATGTAGTGACATTAACAGGTAATTCAATATTAAGTGCGGATGATTTTGAAGCTGTTTTTCAAAGAAAATCTATACAACATGGCTTTTTAAAAGAGCAAACTTATGCTGATATTTTAAATGAACAAGTCTATGTGGAAACCCAAGGAGAAATTGTTGGACAGATAAATGGGCTTTCAGTGATTGAATATCCAGGCACGCCGGTGAGTTTTGGTGAACCCTCACGTATTAGTTGTATTGTCCAGTTTGGTGAAGGGGAAGTTATTGATGTTGAAAGAAAAAATGAGCTTGCAGGAAATATTCATAGTAAAGGTATGATGATTGCTCAAGCTTGTCTTTCTAATATTCTTGATCTCCCTTCTCAATTGCCTTTTTCTGCATCATTGGTGTTTGAACAGTCTTACGGTGAAATTGATGGTGACAGTGCATCACTTGCAATTTTCTGTGTATTGGTGAGTGCTTTGTCTGATTTACCACTACCTCAAAACATTGCGATTACAGGTTCTATCGATCAATTTGGATTGGTTCATTCAGTAGGCGGTGTAAATGATAAAATTGAAGGGTTTTTCACAATTTGTCAGCGTCGTGGATTAACAGGCAAGCAAGGTGTGATTATTCCTATGACAACTATACAGCAACTGAGCCTATCTGATGAAGTTAAAAGTGCGGTAAAAAATAATGAATTTTTTATTTATCCAGTAGAAGATATTTATCAAGCCTGTGAGTACTTATTTGAACGTGATTTATTAGATGAAAATAAAGAATATTCAGAAAAAACAATGCCTATTTCTCGTTTAATTCAACGTAGGATTGAAAATCGGCTCGATTCTGAAAAAAAAGGATTTTGGGATTTTTTTAAATCTTAATTAAAAAAAGCGAACATTTGTTCGCTTTTCTTTTAGTTATAATTAAACGGCACTGATCCGACTAGTTCTGCTAACAAGTGTTCGCTATTTACAGATTTATTTATTCTTTCTAGAATATATTTAATCAGTATAGTGCTGAAATTATCATGTATATAGGAAGGTAAAATGCAAAACACTTGTACACCTAATAAAAAAAGCAGTTATTCATATGATGATTTGCTTGCATCAGGTCGTGGTGAGTTATTTGGTAACGATGGGCCTCAATTGCCTGCACCAACGATGTTAATGATGGACAGAATTATCGAAATGAATGAAGAAAAAGGCGCATTTGGTAAAGGCTATATTGAAGCAGAGCTTGATATTACCCCTAATTTACCTTTTTTTGGCTGTCATTTTATTGGTGATCCAGTTATGCCTGGGTGTTTAGGGTTAGATGCTATGTGGCAACTTGTAGGATTCTATTTAGGCTGGATTGGTGGCAAAGGAAAAGGTAGGGCATTAGGAGTTGGTGAAGTAAAATTTACCGGACAGATTTTGCCAACGGCTAAAAAAGTGATCTATCGAATTAATATGAAACGTGTTATTAATCGTAAGCTTGTGATGGGTATGGCTGATGGTGAAGTTGAAGTTGATGGACGTATCATTTATACCGCTACAGATTTAAAAGTAGGTTTATTTCAAGATACTTCAGCATTTTAGTTTTATAGAGCGGACAGGTATATCCTGTCCTGCTCTTATAGGATTAAGCGATGAGATAAATTACATCGGATCAGTATGTTATCTTTATTTTTGATTCAATCCTAAAAAATCCCCAACTTCGTGCTCTAGTTGACTCATTGCAAGTAAAGCTTCTTGGGTTTTCTTGGCTTCATCTTCATCAATAACACTCATTGCAAAGCCAACATGAACGAGCACCCATTTGCCAAGTAAATCGGAAGGATCTCCCGTGCAGACTAGAGAAATATTCACATCACGTTGTACGCCACATACATCCACAGTGGCAAGTTGAAGAGCGCTTTCGCCAATCTTAACAATTTGGCCTGGAACACCTAAACACATAATACTTTCACTCCTATTGAAATTTGTGCCTATTTTACTATCGCGCGGAATAAGTTACGTCGATCTGGATCAAAAGTTGTTGCTTTTGTTGGCATAGATAAAATCATTCTGAGGCAATCTTGCGCGAGTTGAGCTGCTTGAGTATTTGTCATTGCAGGATCAATCGGAGAATGAAGGGAGCAACTAAGATATTGTGGAATATTTTCTAAACTACTCACTGTGAAGGTGAAGGTTTTATAGGGCAGTTGTACTGAAAGTTTATCGCCAATTTCACGGGGTTCCCATTCCTGATCTTTGCCAGGCAAAATGACAATACTTAACATCCAAGGTGTCACAACTGTACCTATCCATTGGTTTTCAAAAAGTACAAATTTAGGACAATAGCAGTCGATACCTTTTCGATAGAAAGGAAGATCTTTCATTTCTTCTGCAACTTTTCGCATTTCGTTTTGGAAGATTGAAGATGGATCTTCGGAGAAGCCTTGAATGACACCTTCAAGTGCGGTGGTATTTTCTGGTGTTTTTTCGTGTCGATACATAATTATTAAAATTTACAGTGAGGTTAATTTCAACAATTCACGCATACCATAAGAGTAAATTATGGCATGCGTGAAATATATTATTTCTCATCTACATTTGAACGTGAAATCCATACTCTTTCAAAACGTTTTCTAATGTTTTAAAAATTTCTGGAAATTGCTTTTGAATTGTTTCACTTAATTCAATCTGCGGCTCAAAAGTTTCTGGTTGAATCCCTATTAAACATAGGTTTTTAGGGAATTCATCCGTTAACTTTAATGCGGAAAGTACATCACAAATACCAAGTTGGTGTGGTGAAATTTTACGCGAGAAAAATACTGGTACTTGCTCATCATGAAGCACAATGACTTCTCCTGGCTGTTTATTGGCAAGTACAGCATCAATGATGATGATATGCTCACGATTCGCCATTTCATCCAATAATTCCATACCGCAAGTACCACCGTCAACCACATCAAAGTGCGGTAGAATTTCAGGGCGATTTTCTAGGGCTTGGGCGATTCGTACGCCTACGCCTTCATCGCCGAGTAAAATATTACCAACACCTAAGATTAATGGTTTCATTAGAGCACCTTCACTTGTGTGACTTCACCATTTTCTGTATTCACAACATGCACTGCGCATGACATGCAAGGGTCGAAAGAGTGGATAGTACGCACAACTTCTAATGGTTTTGTCGGATCTGCTACGGGTGTACCGATGATGGAAAGCTCATAAGGGCCCATTTCATCATTTTGGTTACGAGGGCCTGCATTCCAAGTCGATGGCACAACAGCTTGATAATTTTCGATTTTGCCATTTTTAACGACAACCCAGTGAGAGAGCATACCACGAGGTACTTCACCAAAACCAACACCTTTAAACTCACCTGTTTGTGGAATGTCTGTCTTGAGATAAGCAACGGTATCACCTGTGCCAATATTATCAACAAGTAATTTCCATTGTTGTTCAAGAATATTATTTAGCACGCAACAATGTACGGTACGAGCAATAATACGCCCTAAGGTTGAATGTAAATGGTCAACGGATAAGGTATTGCCGCTCAGTTTTTCATACAGCCCTTTAATATGGTTAAAGTGATGTAATGTATCTTTATTTTGGTTTGCCAAGTTACACATTAAATAGGCAAGAGGGCCGACTTCAACAACTTTTCCGTAGAAACTTGGCGCTTTAACCCATGAATATTTTCCTTCATCTTGCCAGCCTGTATATTTCGGACGTGTTAAACCAGCCCAAGGTTCAAGCGGTTCATCGTCTTCATACCAAGAGTGTTTACCACTTTCTTTAATGCCTTTCACAACAAATTCATCTTTCTGTTGGGTAATTGGACGGAAGGTTGAAATATCGAAGTTTTCAATATAGCCACCCGTTAGAACAAATTTAGAATTATCACCATCAATTGGATATTCAGGTACAGAGAGGTAGTTGCCCGATGTTTTACCAAGATTGAGCCATTCAGGATAATAAGCTGCAATGATCGCCGCATCAACACGATAAACTTGAGTAACAAAGTCATTTAAACGATCAATACAGGATTTTACAAACATTAAACGTTCTAAGTTTAATACTGATTGAGAGTCTAAGTTGATTGGGTTTGCTACGCCACCAATTGCTAAGTTTTGAATGTGCGGTGTTTTTCCGCCGAGTAATGCCACAATACGGTTACAATCACGCTGACATTCAAGCGCTTGTAAATAGTGGGCTACAGCGATTAGGTTTACTTCTGGCGGTAATTTCATGGCAGGGTGACCGAAATAACCGTTGGCAAAAATACCAAGCTGACCGCTTTCAACTAAAGATTTAATTTTATTTTGGACGTTGCGGAATTCATTAGCACTGTTTAGTCCCCATGTTGAAACACCTTTAAGCATTTCAGCTGCTTTATCGGGATCAGCGTTCAGTGCCGCAGTGATATCCACCCAGTCCATCGCAGAAAGTTGATAAAAATGAACGATATGGTCGTGCATGCTATGAGCAGAAAGAATCATATTGCGGATATATTGTGCATTCACTGGCACTTTAGCACCGAGAGCATCTTCTACTGCACGCACACTCATAATGGCGTGAACGGTTGTACAAACGCCACAAATACGTTGCATAATCATCCAAGCATCACGCGGATCTGAACCTTTCACGATATTTTCCATACCACGCCACATTGTGCCTGATGACCAAGCGTTTGTTACTACGCCATTTTCAATTTCGCAATCGATGCGCAAATGACCTTCAATGCGTGTGATAGGGTCGATTGAGATACGTTTTTTTTCAGTCATTATTCTGCTCCGCTCATTTTTTTACTGAATTGTGCTTTTTCGGCAATAATTTGTTCCGAGTCTTCATGATGTTTTTCTTTCAACACTGGTAAGACTGGGAATAGACGAATTATTAAAATATAGGCGCAAATTTCGATGGATACGAAACCAATAGAAATTAGCAATTCTTCTGCTGATGGGAAGTAACGATAGCCATTACCTGGATCGTACATAATCATTGAATAATTTAAACGCCATAGGGCTGCGCCGAGTAACATGCTCAAGGCTGAGATAAACAGCCAACGTGAATCAGATTTTTTCTCACCAAGGAATAAAGTAAGTAATGGTAATGTCATTAGCCATACTTCCATCCAAAACATCCAAGCTTCAAATTTACCAAGTTTATCGAATCCGAATACATAATGGAGTTTGTCATGGTAAATCAATTCGCCAAAGCGTACTGCAAGGAAAAGTGCGATTAATCCCGCGGTCACTTTTGCAAGCTGGGTAAAGAGTGAACGTTCATCTGGTGTTTTTCCAGCTAAACCTGCGCGCACTAAAGAACCTTCAAAAATGACGATAGAAAAGCCCATAATAAATGCGGTAAGCAAGGATAAGATTGGTAATGCTTCATAGCTTTGCCACACTTGATGAACTTTATGACCAGCGGCGATCATTAATGATCCCATAGATGATTGGTGCATCATCGGTAATAGTGCGCCAAGTGCGATGACAAAGAACATAATTTTGTTGAGCTTATTAAACCATTTTTTCAATCCTAAGAACCCGAGCCAAACTGGCGCAAATTCAAGGGTCACGACAATGATGTAAATTGTCATACAAAATGCGGTTTCAAATAACACCGAGTTTGTATTGAATTGACCCGGAATATAGAAGTAAGGCAAGTGCCAGTAACGTCCCATATCAATCGTGATGGAAAGACCACCTAATGAATAGCCGAATAAGCTTGCAAGCAATGCGGGACGCACAAGAGGGTGATATTTTCCTTTGTTGAAAATATATACTGTCCAAGCTAATGCCCAACCACCACAGGCAAAACCTGTACCTACAAGTAAGTCAAAGGAAATCCATAAGCCCCAAGGATAACCGCCGTTTAGGGCGGTGACGGAACCGATACCTAAGAACAAACGTTTGATAATTAATAAGATACAAATTACAGCTAAAGGTGTAAAAAAGAGAATACTGGCGGAAACTAATCGACCGCCCACCGGACGTGGATTACCCATGATGTTCATCCTCCGCTTCTTCCATTTCTTTACGCGCTTGGCGCATTGCTTCTTTTTGCGCTTCAATTCGTTCACGAATCTTATCGCCGTGCATATTCTTATAAGTCATCATTGTTAAACCAGCTAACGCCACTAGCGGCAATGCCAAACCACGATACAAGAAGTGCTGTAAATGTGCTGCGCGTGCACCTGTAGCAATATCATCTAACTCAGGGAAACCTAAGTTTTCTTGTGGAACCGCACTTAACACTAATACTTGTGTACCGCCCCCTTCTTTTTCACCATAAATACGATATTGATAGGCTGGCACAGTTGCGCGATAAGTGTCTTTGCTGTTTACATGTTGGCGAGGATAGTCATATTCGGTGCCACGTAATAAACTTAAACGACGTTTTGCTTCTGCTAAAAGTTCTTCACGGGTACCGAAAATAATTGCTCCAGTTGGACAAACATGACAACAACCTGGTAATTCACCTTTATCTAAGCGTTCAACACCTTTTTGGTTACAAAGTTCACATTTGCTGATTTGACCAAATGGATTGTCGTAATCATATTTTGGCACGTCAAATGGACAGCCCACCATGCAATAACGGCAACCAGTACAAATATCAGGATCGTATTTAACAATACCTGTTTTAGGATCTTTGGTTAAAGCCTGTACTGGGCAAACAGAAACGCAGTTTGGATCAACACAGTGCATGCATTGTTTTTTAACATAAGCATAACCGTTTTCTGTTTTATCTTTATTTTTTCCGTCGCCATCACTCCATACTTGAATCACATTGCGTGTGAACGGCGTGAGTTTGTCATTGTTTGCCCAAGTTTGCTCACCTTTTGGATTGACAGGTGTTTTATTCACTTGCTGACATTCTGCAACGCAAGCCTGACAGCCAACGCAAAGTGTGGAGTCATAAAGCATCCCAAGTGCGCCAGGAATTGGCGGAAGGTTTTCCACCGCTTCGGCTTTTGCAACGGGCAGACCTGATGTGACTGTTCCCAGCAGACCTGCTTTAAGGAAATTTCGTCTATCCATCTTTAGTGTCCTTGATCTTGATTGGCTTGATTGTCTGCAGCTTTGTTCGCTTTATGTTGTTTGCTCAATTCTTTCAAGGTCATCACGCTGACACCTGCTAAAATGGCTGCAGCACCGCCTAATAAGCCAATCGCCGTCATTGAGGCACCTTCGCCTTCAACATTGTTTACATCTGGTTTTTCTACGCGTGGTGTTGGATTTTCGACGTTCGCTAATTGGAAAATGCCTTTGGTAAAGCCGATGCCTTGATCGTTACAGCCATAGCAGGGATGTCCGATACCCACTGGCCAGTTATTACCACCAACATCACAGAATTCTAGTGTAGAGCAGTTGCCGTAAGTTTCGGGCCCTTTACAACCCAAATGATATAAACACCAGCCATGACGATGACCATAATCGCCAAATTCTTTTGCAAAACGCCCTGCATCAAAGTGCGGTCGGCGATAACAGTTTTCATGGATTAGACGATCATAAGCAAACAATGGACGATTTAATTTATCCATTGCTGGTAATTTTTTATAAGTGATGATATAGGCAACGGTTGCCAAGAAATTATGTGGGTTAGGAGGGCAGCCAGGAATGTTAATAATTGGTGTGCCTTTTGGTAAAACTTCAGAAAGACTGACCGCACCTGTTGGATTGCCACCGCAAGATGGAACACCGCCCCAAGATGAGCAGGATCCAATTGCAATAATGGCTGCTGCACCTTTTGCGGCTTCACGAATATGTTCCACAATTGGTTTGCCTGCCACCATGCAGTATACACCGCCGTCTTTAATTGGAATGGAACCATCCACTACAAGCACATATTTGCCGTAATAGTTATGGATAGCATTATGTTTATTTTCTTCCGCTTGTTCACCAAATGCAGCAGAAAGTACCTCATGATATTCGAGGGAAATCAAATCTAGCACGAGATTTTCAACAGTTGGGTGGGTTGCACGCAGTAAAGATTCGGTACAGCCAGTACATTCTTGCGCACCAATCCAAAGCACTGGTGGGCGTGCTGGACTGGTCATTGCTGCCGTCATTTCTGCGCCCGCTTTAGAATTTAGCCCCATCGTAGCCGCAAGTGCGGTACATAATTTCATAAAATCTCGGCGAGAAACATCTGCCAATGCAGAAAAAACGCCATCCGTATTATTCATAGTATTACTCCAAAGACACACATTTATTGTGGGAATTGGCCAATGATAAATGTTTTCTTTAAAAAAAATTTGATCATAATCATGAAATGAAGAATTTATAGAAAAAATATGTCTAAATTGTGAACGGAATGTTATTGTATTTGAGAGTAGTTCTTATTTGATTGAAAAAGAATAAAAATAAAGGCTGTAGAATACAGCCTTAGATTGGATTAAGCACAAATTTTTTCAAAAACTAACCGGACTTTTTCTTGATCTTTTACGCCCGCAGAACTTTCTACTCCAGAATTAAGATCCAAGCCTAAGCAATTTTGTTGAATGGCTTGTTCCACATTATTTGGTGAGATGCCGCCAGCTAAAATAATCTTATGTTTAAGATTTTCAGGAATTAATGACCAATCAAAAGTTTTCCCTGTGCCACCTTGCTGGTTCGCGGTTTGGCTATCAAAAATATAACGATCCACATTCAAATCATCGGTAAAATCGACCGCACTTTGAGCTTCAGTATTGACAGAAATCGCTTTCCAGATTTGTGTACTTTCGGGTAGTTGATGACGAAGTGCGGTAATAAATGCTGCAGTTTCTGCACCATGTAATTGCACCGCGTAAAGCTGTAACTGGCTGGCTATTTTTGCGATAAAGTCAATTTCTTGATTCTGAAACACACCAACAAATCGAAGTGGAGCAGTGGTTACCAATTCTTGCGCCTGGCGTAAACTCACACAACGTTTTGAATGTTCTACGAAGATTAATCCTCCGTAAAGTGCGCCGTTTTCGTAAACGATTTTGACATCTTGCGCGCGCGTTAAACCGCATACTTTATTTTCTCCAAAAATCACCGAGCGAACCGCATTATTCAAATCTTGGTTGCCCATTAAGCTGCTCCCAATTAAGAAACCATGCGCCACTTTTTGTAATTGACGAATTTGCTTGTGGTTGTAAATGCCTGATTCGCTAATAATACGTACATCAGCAGGGATACGGTCGGCATATTTTTGAGTGAGTTCAACAACACGATTTAAATCCACAGTTAAATCGTGCAAGTTACGATTATTGACACCAATAATTTTCGCACCAAGCGCAAGGGCGCGTTCAAATTCTTCCTCATTACTGGTTTCTGTCAATACGCCCATGCCAAGAGAATGTGCAAGATCTGCTAGTACACGATAAGTCTCATCGTTTACTACAGAAAGCATTAATAAAATCGCATCCGCTTGATAGTAGCGAGCAAGGTAAACTTGATATTCACTAATCATAAAATCTTTGCAAAGCACAGGTTGGCTCACGATATCGCGAACTAAAGGCAAGAACTCAAAATTGCCTTGGAAGTATTTTTCATCTGTCAGCACAGATACAGCAGAGGCATAATGTTTATAGACATTGGCGATATCTTCCAAATTAAATTCAGCACGAATTAATCCCTTGGAAGGGGAGGCTTTTTTACATTCCAAAATATAGGCTGGCTTTTGATGCGTGCCTTTTGCTAACGCTGAGTAAAAAGAGCGGTCAGATTTTTGAACGTTTTGTTTAAACTGAGAAAGCGGAAATTCAGTTTCCTTTGCTTTAACCCATTGTGCTTTATCAAGTACAATTTTTTGTAACACCGTAGCGGAATCAATGGGTTTGGTAAAATCTTGAGTGATCATCATTTTTCTTCTTATTATGGCGTATTAAATTAGCTTTTTATTAATATGTGGTTAATTTCTGTAATGTTTCAAAGGCTTTACCTGATGCAAGATGCGCCAATACATTTTGCACATTTTGTTTTAAGTCATCGTGCCCGAATAATTTTAATAATAATGCCGTGTTTGCTGCCACAGCATTTGCGTGTTCAGCTTTTCCTTTGCCTTGTAAAAGTGCGGTGAGTATTTGGGCATTTTCTTGTGGTTCACCACCGCGAAGAGTTTCGAGGGATTGCGCTTTTAAGCCAAAATCTTCAGGCGTTAAAGTGAAATATTCAATTTTGCCATTTTTAATTTCTGCCACTTGCGTTTCACCGTGCAATGCGACTTCATCTAAGCCAGAACCATGTACAACAAAGGAATGTTGATGCTCTAAGGCAACGGCGGTTTCAGCATAGGTTTTCACTAATTCAGGGGCATACACGCCAAGCAAATGATAAGTTGGGCGGGCAGGATTGATAAGCGGCCCTAAAATATTAAAGATAGTGCGCGTTTTTAAAGCGGCACGGACTGGCGCAACATGGCGGAAACCAGAATGATATTGTTGAGCAAATAAAAAGCAGACACCAATTTCATCTAATGCTTGTCGAGCTTGTTCTGGTGTGACATTCACATTCACGCCAAGTGCGGTTAACACATCGCTAGCACCTGATTTACTCGACACGCTACGATTGCCATGTTTTGCTACTTTGGCTCCCATTGATGCTGCCACAATCGCACTGGCTGTGGAAATATTAATGGTGTTTTGCCCATCACCTCCTGTTCCCACAATATCCGCAAAAGGATAATTTGGATGTGGAAACGCTTTGGCATTTTGTAATGAGGCGGCAACCGCACCTGTAATTTCCTCAGTATTTGCTCCCCGTACTTTTAAAGCGATAAGCATTGCAGCAATTTGTTCATTGGAAAGTTCACCTTGGATGACTGCATTAAAAAGTGCGGTGCTTTCTGAAGTCGAAAGTGAATGCCCGCTATAAAGTTGTTCTAATAATTGATTGTGTTGCATAGTCTATTCCTGTTCTTCTTTGTATGTAGATTTGTTAATTTTCTATATTTTATTAAACATAAATATCGTAATCTAAATCGCGCGCTTCATCGCCTGTCATTCCGCGGAAGCCCCAACAATGCGCCGGTTGTTCTTTAATCGTAATCTCCACATCGTGAGCACGGATGCCGAGCTTGTACTCTAATTCGCTAAATAGCATTTTTATCAAGCGTTTTTTCGTGCCTTCCATACGACCAGCCATCAGGTTAATTTCGATGACTGTGTAATCATCGCTACGGTCGAAAGGGTAGTAAAAATCTTCTTTTTCTAAACACAAAAAGCGAATCGCGTGTTTGCCTTTCGGAATATCTAAGCCAAGGTAGAGGCTGTTATAAATGACTTCTGCCAGTTGTTCACGACGTGGTGCGAGTTTGGATTTAAGTCCGAATACGGTGATCATTTTTTCTCCTTTAAAGTGCGGTTAAAAATCACCGCACTTTTTGATGTCTTATCTATTTAACAACCATTCAATGGATTGTTGTAATAATTGCGAACCTTGCACAGTTAAAATACTTTCAGGGTGAAATTGGAATGCGCAAATGGGTAAATCGCGATGACGAATTGCCATGATAATGCCATTATATTCCGCATTGACGATAAATTCTTTTGGTAAATCTTGTCCCATTAAAGAATGATAACGCGCCACTGGCATTGGATTAGTAAGATCTTTAAACATGGCTTCGTTATCATGGGTGATACGAGAAACTTTACCATGCAATACTTCGCCAGCGTGAACAACCTTACCACCAAAGGCTTGAATTAATGCTTGATGACCTAAACAAATTCCAATAATTGGAACATGATTTTTTAAGCGTTCGATCAATGGCAGCAAAATCCCCGCTTCTGATGGTGTTCCTGGCCCTGGAGAAAGTGCAAGAATGGTATCTGGTGTATTAAGTGCCGTTTCTACTAGTTTTTCTAGATCGCAATCATTGCGGTAAATTGTCACGTTGTGACCCAATACACGGAATTGATCCACAAGATTGTAAGTAAAGGAATCGAAGTTATCTAAAAATAAAATATTAGCCATAATAATTCTTCCTTATTTTGCTTGTGTATTAACTTGACGAATTGCTTTTAAGACAGCCGCGGCTTTGTGGCGTGTTTCATCTGCTTCCATTTGTGGATCAGAATCCAATACCTCGCCGCAACCAGCTTGTACATGGGCAATCCCATTTTGTACAAAAGCAGAACGGATCACGATACAGGTATCAAAATGTCCATCGGACGTGAGATAACCCACTGCACCACCGTAACTATGGCGTTTTTGCTGCTCAAATTGATAAATAAGCTGCATCGCTTTAATTTTGGGCGCACCAGTTAATGTGCCCATATTCATACAGGCTTGATAGGCGTGAAGCGCATCTAACTCAGGGCGTAATTTACCCACTACGCGAGAGACCAAATGCATGATGTGAGAATAGCGATCCACTTGCATTAATTCAGCTACTTTACGGGTACCGCTTTGGCAAACTCGAGCAATGTCGTTACGCGCTAAATCAACCAACATTAAATGTTCCGCTTGTTCTTTGTGATCAAGACGAAGTTCTAGTTCTAAACGTGCATCCAATTCTGGATCAATATTGCCGTGAGCATCAAAACCACGAGGGCGCGAACCTGCGATTGGATAAATTTCTAACTGACGACTTTCTGGATCATATTTCAGCGCACTTTCTGGCGATGCACCAAACAAAATAAAGTCTTCATCATTCATATAGAACATATAAGGGCTTGGATTATTTTGTTTGAGTTGGGCGTAACTCGCTAATGTATTCGGGCAAGCCAGGGAGAAACGGCGAGAGGGCACAATTTGGAATACATCACCAATGTTAATATGGTGTTTTAAGGCTTTCACAATGCCAGTAAATTCAGGATCTTCAAAGTTTGTTTTAACCTCATCACTTGCCGCTTTAATAGAAAGAACGTTATCAATATTTTTTAGTTTTTGCGCAATAGAAAGCGAGGTCTTCGCAATATTGACTTGTTCTTCTTGTGCAAAACAGAAACTTTTTAGTGTCGCTTGTTGATTTTGATGGTCGATAGTAATGAGGTGATCGGCAAGATAGAAACTGTAATCAGGGCAGTTGATACCATCATGTTGTAATGTAATACCATCCATTGGAATAAAATTTGCGACGAGATCGTAAGCAAACAATCCACCTAAGAAAATAGGCGTTTGGCTATGTTGATAAAGACTAGAAATAACACGCAGTCCATCAAAAATAGTAGCAGACTGTAATTTGCTATCTTCATCAAGTTGATTATTAAGTGGTGAAAATTGTACAGAAAATTCATCTTCAAAATTGACCGCACTTACTTTTCCAAGTGCGGTTAATTTTGGATGAATTTCTTTTAACACTTGTTTTCCATTCTCATTTAATGCTTTAAATGTGACGTTGTGACCTAAGCAAGTTATTTTAACCGCAACATTGACTAAGATAAGACTTTGTAAACTGTTTTTACTCCCGATTTCGGCTGAGTCGAGTAGAAGAGAATTTGAATTAGGTTGGCAAAGTGTATTAAAAATAGCAGTAGTGTCAGCATAATAAGGAACGGGTTGAGCTGTCACCGCAATAAAGGCTTGAGTTTGCATATTGATATCCTTTTGGAAACTTTTGTACTATTAAACTAGTACATGAGAAATAAGTCAAGCCTGAATTAAGATTTTTTATGTTTTTTGATGAAAAATGTTTACTTTTATTCCTTTGCCCAAGGGCGATCTCCGTAATATTCAATATTTTGCTGATTAATTAGCTTTAATATGCTGGCAGAAATATGATCATTTAATTCATCTGATAGTGTTAATTGGGGGAAGAAACTACGAGCAACGATTAATTTATTAAAATCAACGGTATATTTGACAGTATATTTTCCAGAAGTTTGTCCCATTAAACCTAAATCTTTTAGGGCTGATAAAAATCCTCGGTCACCGATAGATGGGGTATACCAGCCATACGCTGCTTTCTGGGCTATTTCACGAGGTACAGCATAACAATTAGTATCGATATGAGAATTGATTCCATTAAAGTTAAAATGTATTTGTTGCTGAATATCCTCTATTTTAACATCTACGAAAATATCGCTTTTTGTATTCCAAGTCCCGAGAGATTCAAAGTCATCATTGCAAATAAATTGATGATTTGAATCGTAAAAAGCTCGTAAGGAATAAGCAAAATCAGCACCTTGTTCAATCATGTTTACTAAGCTTTCCACGTGATCTTCTCGTAGCTGATTATCATCATCTAAATAACAAATAATGTCTTCTTCAACAAGAAAAGCTGCAGCAGCATTAATGGCCCCATTGAGAATACGATTTTTACCGGTATTCATCGGTAAATAAATTGGTACGACATTGGGGAATTGTGCCAATATGGAGTTTGCTTTATCGCAAAATATATTGCCATCGACAAATACATAATGCTTACATGGATAAGTTTGATTTTGTACGCTTTCAATAGCTAAAACTAATTCTGGACGACCAATTGTTGAAGTGACTACTGCAACGGTTTTACTATTTTGTTTGTTCATTGATATACATCTCTTTTTATTTTGCTATATTGAATAAAAATGGATATTCTTCGTAAGAAAAATATCCATTTTATTGTTAGCGTTTTTGCATTCTATCACCACTATTTTGTGGTGTATAGACATTAATGATGGTGATGCTCTGGTCGTGGCGGCAGTTTATCTAAACCTTTTCCAATTGGAAGAATCAATGTTGAGTAGTTTGCCGATTGTTGGCAAATTTGTTGTTCTGGAAATGAAGTTTTATGAATAACTTTGATTTTCCAAATTCCCTCAATAAGAGGAATAATATTTACACGACCTTGTTCATCTGTTTTCCCTGAGAATCCTTGTGGTTCACGATGTCCATCAACGGCCTCAAAATCTTTCATTGCGATGGTATCGGATGTCGCAATGACGGTTTCTCCCGCTAAAGGCTGATCATTATAGAAGATTTGAACAGGGAACGGTTCGCCTGCTTTTACTTTACTTGGATCTTCTAATGGTACAATTTCAAGTGGCAAACCAATACGTGTTTTTGCCATTTCAACATTTAATTTTTGTTTGCCTACAGTAATAAGTTTTTTAGCAAACATTTGGGTTTCTTCACAATAGGTTGCATTAGGTAAACCTTTTAAATTTTCCATTTTCCAACCTTCTGCATTTTGTGACCAGAATGTTGGTTTGTATGTTGCTGTTACCCAGTAAGAGCCATTAGTTAAAGGTTTACTTGATTGATATTGGTAATTTTCTCCTTTTTGAACCAGTATTTGTTTTTCGCCATCTTGGCTGATAACTTCCATTGGCGCAAAAATTTTTAAACGAGCTTCAGGAATTTTTTCTACATAAGGATAGTGACCATATCCCATATTAGCCTTTAATATACTATCTGATGGAATTTGAGCAGGAACATCAACCCAAAGATCATGAGCTTGGGCGATACTTATAAATGCAAGTAAGCTTGCAATAAGTGTTTTTTTCATTTTTTGTCCTTAAATTAAAAATGAGGGGGAAATAATTTCATGGATTTTAAATAAAAACGAATCTCATTTAAAGGGGTTTTGTAGGAAAAGTGTGGATTTGTGATCTAAATAACAAAAGTGCGGTAATATTTTCCGCACTTTTGTGTGTGAGATGGATTATTCATCCTTTTTAGATGGTTTGATACCTAAGAGATTACAACTTAATTTACTTATAACATGTTCTGCAGTATTACCAAGTAAGGCGGCAGATAGTCCTGTACGACCAACAGTGCCAAGGATAACTAGTTCTGCTTCGATTTCTTTAGCTACAGTAGGGATAACCTCCTCAGGGAAACCTTCACGTACATGAGTATGATCTTCTGCTATACCAAATTGTTGTCGTAAGGCTTTCATATTAATAAGATGTTGGCCTCGAATACCATTTTCATAACCTGATGTGTTAAATTCAGGTAAGTCAATGGCCATGTTGATTGGTGTTGAAGGGTAGGCTGCAACTAAATGCACATTGCCACGATTTAAGTTTTCAGCTAATGACATACCAGTTTCAACAAGTTCTAGATTAAATTCATTTTGGTATTCTTGTTCGCCTGAAACATTTACTGCTACTAAAATACGGCGTTGATGTTTCCAGTCGCCATCGCGTACCATTAATACAGGAATCGGGCATTTACGTAGTAATTGCCAATCAACTGGCGTGAAAATTAGAGAAGTAAAACTTTCTTGATCTTTGGTGTATTTCACTACAAGATCATAATCATTATTTTCAACTTCTTCTTTTATCGCCTCTGCCTCATTACTGTGCCAAACAATGTGAGATTGTAATTCAATTTCTGGATCGGCATATTTATCTAAGTAATATTGTACAGCATGATGATGCTTTTCAATCACCTGACGATGCATTTCAGAACGTTCTTCTGAAGAAAGTAAGGCAGACATTTCATAAGATAAATCATATACAGATAAAAGGGCGGTAATTTTTACTTTTGTTTCATTTTTTTGTTCTTTCGCTAAACGAACAGCACGAGCAAGAGCATATTGTTTTTCGTTTTCAGGATTAAGAACAACTAGGATATTTTTAAATTTCATCATAACCTCCGAAGCTTTTCATAGAATAAAAAAGAATCTTTAGAATGGCAAGGTGTGAGAGATAAAAAGGTGATCTTATTCTAAGATTATTTTTATCTATGTAAAAAAGGCGTGAATTTGCACGCCTTTTTTCATTATTCAACCATTGTAATTTTGGTTTTATTTGTTCCAGTTAACTCAATCAAACCGTCAATATCATTAATAGTAATATATTTTCCTTGTACGGTGAGGATACCCAATTTTTGGAAACGACCTAATAAACGACTAATAGTTTCAACAGTTAAACCGAGATAATTTCCAATATCGCCTCGAGTCATGGTTAAACGGAATTCTTTAGCTGAAAAACCGCGAGCAGAGTATCGTTTAGAAAGATTATGAATAAAAGCAGCCAAACGTTCTTCTGCATTCATTTTAGACAGTAACAAAATCATTTCTTGATCACTTTTAATTTCATTACTCATTAAGCGTAAAATTTGTTGGCGTAATTTTGGCATTTTACCGGCTAAGTCATCCAAAATATCATAAGGAATTTCGCATACCATTGCAGTTTCTAATGCTTGAGCAAAACTAGGATGTTGCATTTGAGTAATTGCATCAAAACCAACTAAATCACCAGGTAAGTGAAAAGAGGTAATTTGTTCTTCACCAGATTCACTAATGGTATAGGTTTTTATGGTGCCAGAACGAATAGCGTAAATAGAATTGAGTGTGTCACCGGCTTTATAAAGTACTTGGGATTTTTGAATGGGTTTTTTTCGTTCGATAATATTATCAAGCTGATCTAATTCGTGTTCGTTCAGCGTAAAAGGGATACAAAGTTGGCTAATACTGCAATCCTGGCAATGAATAGCACAACCTCCCGATTGAATCCGGCGTCCTGCCTTGGTTTCTGCAACGAAATTCTTCATGTAAACCTCAAATATTTCGAGAAATTAGTGTAAAATTGATCTAACGCAAAAAAGTATACCACTAATTAGTCATATAAAGAAGAGTAAATCATCAATGCCTGCTGAGAAATTAACCAAAAAACGTTTGATTCAAATTTTGATTATGTTGTGCATTCTTATAATCGCATTTGTTTGTCGATATTTTTGACATTGAGGGATATTGGTAAAGAATAAGGGCTAAAATTTTTTAAATTTTAGCCCCCTTAAACTCAGGATGATTAAAGCACTTTTACAATGCTTTCACATAAATAACGAATATTGTCTTCCGTAATACCTGCCACATTGATACGACCAGAACGAACAGCATAAATCGCAAATTCTTCTTTTAAGCGATCAACTTGTTCAGGTGATAAGCCGCTGAAAGAGAACATACCGTTTTGTTTCATGATAAAGCTGAAATCTTGTTCTGCACCATATTCTTTTAATAACTGAACGAATAAATGACGCATTTTTTTGATGCGTTCACGCATTTCAGTTAATTCATTTTCCCATTCTTGACGGAGTTGTGGATCGTTTAATACTGTTGCTACGGTCGCTCCACCGTGAGATGCCGGGTTAGAGTAGAGTGTGCGAATAATTGATTTCACCTGTGTTAATGCGGTTGAAGCAATTTCTGCATTTTCAGCCACAAGGGTAAAGGCGCCTACACGCTCATTGTATAAACCAAAGTTTTTCGAGAATGAACTTGCGACTAATAATTCTTTGTGGTTTGCCGCAAAAGCACGCAAGCCATAAGCATCTTCATCTAAGCCATTGGCTAAACCTTGATAAGCAAAGTCAAAGAGTGGTAACCAGCCGTTTTTTGCTGAAAGTGCAGCTAATTCTTGCCATTGTTCAGGAGTTGGATCAATACCAGTTGGGTTGTGGCAACAACCGTGTAAAAGCACTACATCCCCTTCGCTTGCTTGGCTTAAATCTTCAAGTAAATGTTCCCAATCAAGGGCTTTACGTTCAGCATCATAATAACGATATTCACGAATCGTCATACCCACAGCATTGAAAATGGCATTGTGATTTGGCCATGTTGGTGTGCTGATCCAAACATTTTGTGCTTTAGTTTGACGTTTAATAAATTCTGCCGCAATGCGTAATGCACCAGTGCCGCCTAAACTTTGTACTGTTCTAGCACGATTAGATTTGATGACTTCAGAATCTTTACCGAAAAGTAGTGCTTTTGTACGTTCGTTATAATCCGCAATACCATCGATAGTTAGATAATTCTTCGTTTTTTCCTTATCAAATAAGCGTTTTTCGGCTTCTTTTACCGCACGCATAATTGGGGTTGTGCCTTGCGCATCTTTATAAACGCCAATGCCCAAGTTGATTTTATTTTCGCGAGTTTCGGATTTGAATGCTTCGCCTAAGCCTAAGATTGGATCGGCTGGTGCCGCTTTGATATGTTCAAACATAACTTTTCCTTATGTATGTGTTGTGTGGTGGATAATTTTATACTTCAGCCGTTTTATTTTATCAAGAAAGATTTTTATAAAAATTAACCGCACTTTGATATTTTTAAATATTCATCAAAAAGTGCGGTCATTTTTTACATTATTTTAGTTTTTCAATCGCCCAATTTAATCCAGATTGATAATCTTCTGGTAATTCAATACGGAGTTTTTCTAATTGTTGAATAATGACCGCTTTGTTAGGATGAGAAAGATTGATATGCCCAACCTTACGCCCAGCTCTGACTTCTTTACCGTACCAATGAAGTTGTGCAAACGGTGTATTAAGCCATTTTGGATTATGGTTTGTGCCGATTAAATTTACCATCACACTTGGAGCGAAAGTTTGTAATTCAGGTGTCGGCAAATCGAGCAGCGCACGTAAATGTAATTCAAATTGGCTAATCGAGCATCCTAGTTGTGTCCAATGTCCACTGTTATGTACACGAGGCGCAAGTTCGTTAATCAGTAATTTGTCGTCTACAACAAAACATTCCATTGCCATTACACCCACATAGCCTAGTTTATCCATAATTTTGCCGAGCATTGTTTCAGCTTGCTTTTGTTGTGCGGATTGTTGAGGAAACGCAATATCAACCACACTGTAACGCAAAATACCGTTTTGTTGCAGGTTATGCGTAACGGGATAAAAACGTTTTTCACTATTTTTAAATCTTGCGCCTACAATAGACACTTCATAATCGAAAGGAATAAATTTTTCTGCGATCACTTCATCAAATAAGTCATCGGTGATGTCCGCTTTGTTTTCATTGTTGATAATCCATTGACCACGTCCATCATATCCGCCTGTTCTGCGTTTAACGACAACTTTCTCGCCAACAGTTTGGAAAACATCATTCCATTGCGTTTTATCTTTTAATAAACACCAAGGCGAGGTAGAAAGATTGAGTTCATCTAGTAAGGATTTTTGAGTAAAACGATCGGCTAATAATCCAAATACATGTTGATTAACGAAGTTTTTATGATTGCCGAGTAATTCAGTCAAAGGCGTTTTTTCCCAGCGTTCAATTTCCGCCGTGATGATTGCATTTTCAGGTAAGTCAAAAACTGGCGCATTGAAGGCTAAGGGTTCAACATAAATATCTAAAGGTGCGCCCGCGTAACGTAACATTCTGCCTAGTTGCCCGTTGCCAAGTACATAAACGGTTGGATATAAGGTGGAGTTTTGCATAATATTTCTCGTTAAATTTACGAAAAAAACAACCGCACTTTAAAAGTGCGGTCAGATCTAAAGATATTTTTATGTGCGTGGATCGGGATTGTCCAATACTGAATGAGTTTGGCTTTCACGGAAAGATTGCAAGCGTGAAAGCAATTCTGCATCCCAATTCGCTAGAATTTGGGCTGCTAGCAATCCAGCATTTGCCGCGCCTGCAGGGCCAATTGCTAATGTTCCGACAGGGATTCCTTTTGGCATTTGCACAATTGAATAAAGGCTATCTACGCCACTTAACATAGAACTCTTTACTGGCACCCCCAGCACCGGCACAAGTGTTTTCGCTGCAATCATACCAGGTAAATGTGCCGCACCGCCTGCACCAGCAATAATCACTTTGTAGCCATTTTTTTGTGCATTTTCGGCAAATTCAAAAAGTTTATCAGGCGTACGATGGGCAGAGACGACTTCTACATGATAAGGTACTTTTAATTCATCTAAAATCTGAGTTGCCTCTTGCATAGTAGCCCAATCGCTTTTTGAGCCCATTACAACAGCAATTTGTACAGTTTTTGACATGCTATTTTCTCAATTTTTTACTTAAAAACGTGGCGTAGAATATCACATCTTACACATATCAAGCAAACGTTTGCTAAATGGGTTTTATAGGAAAATACCATTGCAACTTTAAGGATAAAATTTTATCCTAAGCACAATTTTTATAAGAATAGGGCAAATTATGTTAGCCAAAGCAAAATATAGAAAAGATTACAAACAACCTGATTTTACGGTCACAGACATTTATTTAGATTTTCAACTTGATCCTAAACATACTGTGGTGACTGCAACCACAAAATTCCAACGCTTAAATGATGAGGCGACTTCTTTACGTTTAGATGGGCATAGCTTCCAGTTTTCTTCTATTAAATTTAATGGTGAGCCATTTTCTGCCTATCAACAAGATGGCGAGAGTTTAACGCTCGATTTAAAAGGCAAAAGTGCGGAAGAATTTGAACTTGAAATTGTGACCTTCCTTGTACCAGCCGAAAACACTTCATTACAAGGGCTATATCAGTCTGGTGAGGGTATTTGTACGCAATGTGAGGCGGAAGGTTTTCGTCAAATCACTTATATGCTTGATCGCCCTGATGTGCTGGCGCGTTACACAACCAAAATTACGGCAGATAAAACCAAATATCCATTCTTACTTTCGAATGGTAACCGCATTGCAAGTGGTGAATTAGAAGATGGTCGCCATTGGGTGGAATGGAACGATCCTTTCCCAAAACCAAGCTATTTATTCGCTTTAGTGGCAGGGGATTTTGATTTATTACAAGATAAATTTATTACTAAAAGTGGTCGTGAAGTGGCTTTAGAACTTTATGTGGATCGCGGCAATCTTGATCGCGCAACTTGGGCAATGGAAAGTCTGAAAAAAGCGATGAAATGGGATGAAGATCGCTTTAATTTAGAATATGACTTAGATATTTACATGATCGTTGCCGTCGATTTTTTCAATATGGGCGCGATGGAAAATAAAGGGTTAAATATCTTTAACTCTAAATTCGTGTTGGCAAACCCACAAACAGCAACAGATGAAGATTATCTTGCCATTGAAAGTGTGATTGCACACGAATATTTCCATAACTGGACTGGAAACCGTGTAACTTGCCGAGATTGGTTCCAATTAAGTTTGAAAGAAGGTTTAACGGTTTTCCGTGATCAAGAATTTTCTTCAGATACAGGTTCGCGTGCGGTGAATCGCATTAATAATGTGAAATTTTTACGCACCGTGCAATTTGCCGAAGATGCAAGCCCAATGTCACACCCAATTCGCCCTGAAAAAGTCATTGAAATGAATAACTTCTATACCGTGACAGTATATGAAAAAGGGGCAGAAGTCATTCGTATGTTGCACACTTTATTAGGTGAGCAAGGTTTCCAAAAAGGGATGCAGCTTTATATTGCTGAAAATGATGGCAAAGCGGCAACCTGTGAAGACTTTGTTTCTGCTATGGAACGTGCAAATAATCTCGATTTAAACCAATTCCGCCGTTGGTATAGCCAATCGGGTACACCAGAATTATTGATTAGCGATGCTTACGACGAAAAAACGCATACTTATCGTTTAACGGTTTCACAATCCACACCGCCAACCGCCGATCAAATGGAAAAAGTGAATTTACATATTCCATTAAAAGTGGCGCTTTATGATGCAAACGGCACGAAACAAATGCTGCAACATAATGGCGAACTGTTGAGTGATGTATTAAATGTCACTGAAAAAGACCAAGTATTTGAGTTTCATGGCATTTATGGTCGTCCAATTCCTGCATTGCTATGTGATTTTTCTGCGCCGGTAAAACTTGATTATGATTATAAAACTGAGCAGTTATTAGGCTTGCTGAAATTTGCAGATAATCAATTTATCCGTTGGGATGCGGCTCAGATGTTATTTGAGCAAGAATTACGTCGTAATGTTGTGCGTTTCCAACAAGGCGAGTCACTAGAAATTTCGCCTGAAATTTTGACCGCACTTTCTCATGTTCTCAACCATTATGAGAAAGATATTGAACTGGCAACATTAATTCTCACTCTGCCGAAAGAAATGGAATTTGCCGAAGGTTTTAAAACCATCGATCCTGATGGTATTTCAGCCGCAAGAGCATTTATGCAAGCGCAAATTGCCGAGACTTTAAAAGATGATTTCTTGCGTGTTTATACCCATATTCGCCTTGATGAGTATCAAGTTACGCAACAAGACATCGCCTTGCGTGCAATGCGTAATCTTTGCTTAACTTATTTGGCTTACACCAATTTGGGTAACAACCTAGTACAAAAACACTACAATAATGCGAATAATATGACAGATACATTGGCTGCATTAAGTGTTGCGACAAAAGCTGCATTACCTTGCAGAGATGTGTTATTAACTGATTTTGAACAAAAATGGCAACACGATGGATTAGTCATGGATAAATGGTTTGCATTACAAGCCACTCGCCCAGATGAAAATGTGTTGGAAATTATTCAGTTATTAATGGATCACCCAAGTTTTAACTTCAACAATCCAAACCGTTTACGTGCATTAATTGGTAGCTTTGCAAATCACAACTTAAAAGCATTCCATAATGTAAGCGGAGCAGGCTATCGTTTCTTAACGGATGTGTTAATCCGTTTAAATGAAAGTAACCCGCAAGTGGCTGCACGTTTAATTGAGCCATTAATTCGTTTTTCTCGCTTTGATGCCCAACGCCAAACGCTCATGAAACGTGCTTTAGAACGCCTAAGCATTGTAGAAAATCTTTCAAAAGATTTATTTGAAAAAATTGAGAAAGCGTTGCAGTAAAAGTGCGGTAAATTTTGCAATAGTTTTGGGGCATTTAGTATGCCTCTTCATTTTATACGAGGTTTTAATATTAATTTATTTCATACAAATCCTGAAAATAATAAGTTTGCATAATACACTAAGATGGCGCATTCTATACCCGTACAGACGTTTAGCCGTCTAAATGATTAAGAAGATTACTTTAAAACGGGAGTTATTATGACAACATCACATATTTTAGGCTTTCCTCGTGTGGGTGCGAAACGTGAATTAAAATTTGCACAAGAACGTTATTGGCGTAAAGAATTAGCCGAGCAAGATTTATTAGATTTAGCGAAAGCGTTACGTGAAAAAAACTGGAAACATCAAGCAGCAGCGAATGCGGATTTCGTTGCCGTGGGCGATTTCACGTTCTACGATCATATTTTAGATTTACAAGTGGCAACAGGGGCAATTCCTGCTCGTTTTGGTTTTGATAGCCAAAATTTAACCCTTGATCAATATTTCCAACTTGCACGTGGTAACAAAGATCAATTCGCAATTGAAATGACCAAATGGTTTGATACGAACTATCATTATCTTGTGCCAGAATTTCATAAAAATACACAATTCAAAGCTAATCCAGCACATTATGTAAACCAAATTCGTGAAGCAAAAGCCTTAGGTTTAAACTTCAAACCGGTGATTGTTGGCCCATTAACATTCTTATGGTTAGGTAAAGAAAAAGGCGAAGCGTTTAACCGTTTCGATTTATTAAATCAATTAGTGCCTGTTTATGTTGAAATCTTAAATGCATTAGTGGCTGAAGGTGCAGAGTGGATTCAAATTGATGAACCTGCATTAGCATTAGATTTACCTGCAGAATGGGTTGAAGCCTATAAATCTGTTTACGCTGAATTAAGCAAAGTGAACGCAAAATTATTATTAGCCACTTATTTTGGTTCCGTTGCAGAACGCGCTGAGTTATTAAAAGCCTTACCTGTTGCGGGCTTGCATTTAGATTTAGTGCGTGCACCAGAACAGCTTGCGGCATTTGAAGATTACAGCAAAGTGTTATCAGCTGGCGTGATTGAAGGTCGTAATATCTGGCGTGCAAACTTAAATAAAGTGTTAGATGTATTAGAGCCATTAAAAGCAAAATTAGGCGAGCGTTTATGGATTGCACCAAGCTGTTCATTATTACACACTCCATTTGACTTAGAAGTGGAAGTACAATTAAAAGAAAAAAATACCGCACTTTACAGCTGGTTATCTTTCACGCTACAAAAAGTAGAAGAATTAAATGTATTAAAACAAGCCTTAAATCATGGTAGAGCGTCTGTACAAGCGGCATTAGATGCAAGCCAAGCGGCAGCAGATGCACGTGCAACCTCAAAAGAAATTCATCGCCCTGAAGTGGCTGAACGTTTAGCAAACTTGCCAAAAGGTGCGGATCAACGTAAATCGCCATTTGCAGAACGTATTGTTAAGCAAAATGCGTGGTTAAATTTACCGTTTCTACCAACTACAAACATTGGTTCATTCCCGCAAACGACTGAAATCCGTCACGCTCGTGCGAGCTTCAAAAAAGGCGAGTTATCTCTTGCAGATTACGAAGCGGCGATGAAAAAAGAAATTGAATATGTCGTGCGTCGCCAAGAAGAATTGGATTTAGATGTGTTAGTTCACGGCGAAGCAGAACGCAACGACATGGTGGAATACTTTGGGGAATTATTAGAGGGTTTCGCATTCACTAAATTTGGTTGGGTGCAAAGCTACGGTTCACGCTGTGTAAAACCACCAGTAATTTACGGTGATGTCACTCGCCCAGAGCCAATGACTGTACGTTGGTCTCAATATGCTCAAAGTTTAACTAATCGTGTAATGAAAGGAATGCTCACAGGTCCTGTGACTATTTTACAATGGTCATTCGTACGTAACGATATTCCACGTTCAACCGTATGTAAACAAATCGGTGTGGCGTTATCTGATGAAGTGTTAGATTTAGAAGCAGCGGGCATTAAAGTCATCCAAATTGATGAGCCAGCTATTCGTGAAGGTTTACCACTTAAACGTGCAGATTGGGACGCATACTTACAATGGGCAGGCGAGGCATTCCGTTTAAGTTCAATGGGCGTGCAAGATGATACGCAAATTCACACTCATATGTGTTACTCTGAATTTAACGACATCTTACCTGCGATTGCGGCATTAGATGCGGACGTGATTACCATCGAAACTTCACGTTCAGATATGGAATTATTAGATGCCTTCGTGAAATTCAACTACCCGAATGACATCGGTCCAGGTGTGTATGATATCCACAGCCCACGTGTACCAACCGCAGGTGAAATTGAACACTTATTACGCAAAGCGTTAAATGTCATTCCAAAAGAACGCTTATGGGTAAACCCAGACTGCGGTTTAAAAACACGTGGTTGGATAGAAACCATCGACCAATTAAAAGTGATGGTGGATGTAACGAAAAAATTACGTGCGGAATTAGCGTAAGTAATACTACTACGATGAAAACCGAGCTTTTATAAGGCTCGGTTTTTTGATCATCATTTATCTAAGATAAAAATTGTAAAGAAAAAAGAACCCACGCTTTGAAAGAGCGTGGGTTTTGAATATTAAATAAGTCGTATATTAGCTAGGTCTTACACCTAACATATGACAAATTGCATAAGTTAATTCACTACGATTTAGCGTATAGAAATGGAAGTCATTCACTCCTTCGCGAGATAAAATTTTCACCATATCCATCGCAACACTTGCTGCTACAAGATTACGAGTAGTTTGATCATCGTCTAATCCTTCATAAGCGTTAACAAGCCATGCAGGAATTTTCACATTAGTGAAAGAAGCCATTTTTTGTAATTGCTTAAAGTTAGTTACAGGTAAAATGCCCGGCACGATTTCAGTATCAATACCAATTGATGCACAACGATCACGGAAACGTAGGTAGTTTTCAATATCAAAGAAAAATTGAGTGATAACATGATTTGCACCTGCATCAATTTTTCGTTTTAAATTAATCAAGTCTGCTTGTGCTGATTTTGCTTCTGGATGAACTTCTGGGTAAGCAGCTACCGAAATATCAAAATCAGCGACAGAGCGGAGTAATTCCACAAGATCTGACGCATAAAATGGTTTTTTAGCATATCCTTTGGGTTCGTCACCGCGTAACGCAACGATGCGACGAATACCACTGTCCCAGTAATCTTTAGCAATTTGTTTTAATTCTTCAGGTGTGGCATCAATACCAGTTAAATGCGGAGCCGCTTCTAATCCAGTTTCTTGTTTGATTGCTTTTACAATGCTATGAGTGCGGTCACGCTCGCCTGAGTTTGCGCCATAAGTAACAGAAACGAATTTTGGTTTTAACACTTTTAAACGATGAATCGAATCCCATAAAAGCGTTTCCATTTTTTCATTTTTTGGTGGGAAAAATTCAAAAGAAACATTAATTTTTTTATTGAAGTCAGCGATGTGCTGATTAAGCGTGTCAATTTCTTTAGCGTAGCTCATAAAAATTCCTATAGCTAGTATGATGATATTTGAGTCAACAATAAAATAACTTTATGTATGAGTCAATTTTAATAAATTCATTAAAAACATTAATTTAGTTAATGTAAATAGGTTTCAGCAAAAATACTAAAATATTGCATAAAAAATTAGCATTCATGAAATAAATATGTATAATACACCGACCCTGTAAATGTGCGAATTCCCATCGTACATTATTTTATCGAGATCTCACTCGAAGGGGTGACGATTAAGATCAATGGTTGTGTTCGTAAGAACACTGGGTATCAAACTAATTTTTGGTAATTAATTAATGAAAACTTTTGTAGCAAAACCAGAAACGGTTAAACGCGACTGGTACGTAGTAGATGCGACAGGTAAAACTTTAGGTCGTTTAGCGACTGAATTAGCACGTCGTCTTCGTGGTAAACACAAGGCTGAGTACACTCCACACGTAGATACTGGTGATTACATCATCGTTATCAACGCAGACAAAGTGGCAGTAACTGGTCGTAAAGAAACAGATAAACTTTACTACTGGCACACTGGCTATGTAGGTGGTATTAAACAAGCGACTTTTAAAGAAATGATCGCTCGCCGTCCTGAAGCAGTGATTGAAATTGCGGTTAAAGGTATGTTGCCAAAAGGTCCATTAGGCCGTGCAATGTTCCGTAAATTAAAAGTGTACGCAGGTGCTGAACACCAACACGCTGCACAACAACCACAAGTATTAGATATTTAATCACGAGGTTTAGAAAATGGCAGAGAATCAAAACTACGGCACAGGTCGCCGCAAAAGCTCTTCAGCTCGTGTATTTATCAAACCGGGCAGTGGTAAAATCACTATCAACCAACGTGAATTAGACGTTTACTTCGGCCGTGAAACTGCGCGCATGGTAGTACGTCAACCATTAGAATTGGTTGAATTAACTGATAAATTAGACCTATACATCACTGTTAAAGGTGGTGGTATTTCTGGTCAAGCGGGTGCAATCCGTCACGGTATCACTCGTGCATTGATGGAATACGATGAAACATTACGCCCAGCACTTCGTGCAGCTGGTTTCGTTACTCGTGACGCACGTCGCGTTGAACGTAAAAAAGTGGGTTTACACAAAGCACGTCGTCGTCCACAATACTCAAAACGTTAATTTTTATTTTCGTTTCGAAAAAGAAAAGCAGAGAGAAATCTCTGCTTTTTTGTTATCTAACTTATTGATTATAAAACAATAAAAAAGAATTGTTTGGCAAATGACTTACGCTTTGTGGTAGAATACACACCCCTTATAAAATATAGAATATTTTTGGATCTTCGGAGGAATAAATGTCCAGCGCATCAAGTAAACGTTCAGTAATGACCCTTTTTTCAAATAAAGATGATATTTACTGTCATCAGGTAAAAATTGTTTTAGCTGAAAAAGGTGTACTTTATGAGAACGAAGAAGTTGATTTGCAAGCATTACCAGAAGATTTAATGGAATTAAATCCGTATGCTACGGTGCCTACGTTAGTTGATCGTGATCTTGTTTTGTTTAGTTCACGAATTATTATGGAATATCTTGACGAGCGTTTTCCACATCCACCATTAATGCAAGTGTATCCAGTTTCTCGAGCAAAAGATCGTCTTTTGATGTTACGAATTGAACAAGATTGGTATCCAACCCTCAAGAAAGCAGAAAATGGCACAGAAAGTGAAAAAGCTGAAGCGCTCAAACAATTAAAAGAAGAACTTTTAGCAATCACACCAGTTTTCCAGCAAACGCCTTATTTCATGAATGAAGAGTTTGGTTTAGTGGATTGTTACGTTGCCCCATTGTTATGGAAATTAAAACATTTAGGCGTGGAATTTACAGGTCCAGGTAGTAAACCGATTAAGGGATATATGGATCGTGTATTTAGTCGAGATTCATTCTTGCAGTCTGTAGGTGAGGCTGCACCAAAAAATTTGATGGATGATAAATAATGGAATATAAATCTTCCCCTAAGCGCCCTTATTTATTGCGCGCCTATTATGATTGGCTAGTAGATAATAGTTTCACGCCTTATTTAGTTGTTGATGCGACTTACTTAGGTGTGAATGTTCCTGTCGAATATGTAAAAGATGGACAGATTGTATTGAACTTGTCTGCTAATGCTACGGGCAATTTACAACTTACAAATGATTTCATCCAGTTTAATGCGAGATTCAAAGGGGTTTCTCGTGAACTGTATATTCCAATGGGCGCAGCGCTTGCGATCTATGCTCGTGAAAATGGTGATGGCGTGATGTTTGAGCCAGAAGAGGTTTACGATGAACTTAATTCTGAGCCAGATACAGAGCAACCAACTAGTTTTCATGAAGTAGTAGATAGCCCTAAAAAGCGAGAAGAAAAAAAGAAAACAAAATCAGTTTCCCATTTAAGAATTGTTGATTAAGAAAAAACGCGATGAAGTTATCATCGCGTTTATTTTTATAAATTACCTTGTTTTTCAATAAAGTTGAGAATTTTTTCTTCAATTCCTTTTGAATCTAATCCCAAATCTTTCAATGCCTCTTGCTGTGTTGCTTGTGGAATAAAATAATCTGGCAAACCAATCTGTAAAAGTGCGGTTGATTTTCCAGATGAATTTAGCACTTCAGCAACCGCAGATCCCGCTCCACCTTGAATTGCATTTTCTTCTAATGTGACTAGATAATCATGAGTCTGTGCAAGCACATTAATCATTTCAATATCAATCGGTTTCACAAAACGCATATCGACAACTGTTGCATTGAGTTTTTCTGATGCCTCTAAGGCTGACGGTAATAGGGTACCAAAATTTAAAATCGCAATTTTTTGACCTTCTCGAATTAAACGTGATTTACCGATAGGAAGCATTTCTAAAGGTGTTAGTTCAACACCAATGGCATTTCCGCGAGGATAGCGCACTGCCGCTGGTTTCCCACATTGATAACCTGTATAGAGCATTTGACGGCATTCATTTTCATCACTTGGTGTCATGATGATCATATTTGGAATACAACGCATAAAGCTGAGATCAAATGCTCCTTGGTGTGTTGGGCCATCAGCGCCTACGATACCTGCGCGATCAATCGCAAATAATACAGGCAGATTTTGAATAGCAACATCGTGAATCAATTGGTCGTAAGCACGTTGTAGAAATGTCGAGTAAATCGCAACTACGGGTTTATATCCGCCAATAGCAAGTCCAGTAGCAAACGTGACGGCGTGTTGTTCAGCAATCGCCACATCAAAATATTGTTCTGGAAAACGCTGAGAAAACTCAACCATGCCAGAACCTTCGCGCATTGCTGGTGTGATACCAATAATTTTGGAGTCTTTTTCTGCCATTTCGCATAGCCAATCACCAAAAATTTTCGAATAAGTTGGTTTAGTATTGTGTTTAGGTAATTCTCCACTGATTGGGTCAAATTTTGGTACGCCGTGGAAACCAATTGGATCTTTTTCTGCGGGCGCATATCCTTTACCTTTTTTTGTTTTTATATGTAAGAATTGTGGTCCCTTCAGATTACGCATATTCGTAAGTGTTGCCACTAATTCGTCAATATTATGCCCATCCACTGGGCCAATATAATTAAAACCGAGTTCTTCAAATAATGTACTTTCTGGAGAGAACATAACTCCTTTCATATGTTCTTCGGTTTTTTTCATAAAGTTTTTTACAGGTGGAACTTTATCGAGAATTTTTTTACTTCCATCTCGTAATGTGGAGTAGATAGAACCAGAGAAAATACGAGCAAGGTGATTATTCAATGCGCCGACATTTTCTGAAATAGACATTTCATTGTCATTTAAAATGACCAGCATATCAGTGTGAACAGAACCTGCGTGATTCAGCGCTTCAAAAGCCATTCCTGCAGTAATTGCTCCGTCACCGATGACGCATACCGTTTTTCTACCTGCATTTTCTCGTTCTGCGGCGACAGCAATACCTAATCCAGCACTAATAGAAGTAGAGGAGTGGCCAACGCTTAATACGTCAAATTCACTTTCTTCACGCCAAGGGAAAGGATGAATACCGTCTTTTTGGCGAATTGTGGACATTTGATCTCGACGACCGGTTAAAATTTTATGTGGATAAGCTTGGTGTCCAACATCCCAAATTAACTGATCAAATGGTGTTTTATACACGTAATGCAGTGCAACGGTTAGCTCTACAGTGCCTAAACCTGATGCTAAATGCCCGCTAGTTTGACTAACTGATTCTAAAAGATAATCGCGTAATTCTTGGCAGAGTTGTGGTAGCTGATCTTTATTTAAAAGACGCAGATCTTCTGGTGAATTAATCAAAGATAATAAGGGGTAATTGTTCATATTGTTAGTCATTTTAAAAACGTTATAATTTTTGACCGCACTTTGTCAGCATTGATGCGGTCGACATTAACTTTTTCTAGTAATAATGAATTCAGCTAATGCACGAAGTGCGGTCGTATCAAAAGGAATTTTTTCTAATTCAGACAAAGCAGTTTGATATAGCTCTTGAGCTTTTTGCTTTGCGCTACTTAACCCAAGTAATTTGGGATACGTACTTTTATCTAAATCAAGATCAGCGCCGACTTGTTTTCCAATTTCAGCGCTATCACCTTCAATATCTAAAATATCGTCTTGAACTTGAAAGGCTAAGCCAATGGCTTCCGCATATTGTGTTAAGGATTGTTCTAACGTTTTGTCGGTAAAATGCGGAGAACAAATAAAACCTAATTTTAATGCAGCAATCAGCAATGCGCCCGTTTTGTTACGATGGATTAATTCTAATTCGCTTAAACTAATTTGTTTATGTTCAGAGATAAGATCTAAACTTTGCCCTAAGCACATTCCTTGTACGCCAGAACCCTGAGCTAAAATTTTAACTAAAGCCAGTTTTTGTTCAGAAGAAATATTTGGCGTTTTAGTTAACATTTCAAAAGCAAAACTTTGCAGCGCATCGCCCGCAAGAATAGCCGTAGCTTCATCAAATTGGATATGACAAGTTGGATGCCCACGACGTAGATTGTCATCATCCATTGCAGGTAAATCATCGTGAATTAAGGAATAGGCATGAATGGCTTCAATAGCAGCGGCAGCGTAATCTAAGGTTTGTTTCTCAGCCCCAAGCATTTGACCTGTTGCGTAAACTAAAAAAGGTCTAACCCGTTTACCACCAAGTAATAATGCGTATTTCATCGCGTCAAGCAAAGGTGCATTATAACTTTCAATACCCTCAAATTGGGCTTCTAAAAAGCGATTGATACGAGTTTGAACCTGCTGTAATTCTTCAGAAAAGTTACCCATTAAGCATTCCCTTCATAATCATTCAGTGGGGCATCTTCAGTTTTTTGCAATAAGATCTGAATACGTTGTTCTGCTTGTTGTAAACGTTCTTGCCCTAACTTAGCCAGTTGCACACCTTGTTCAAATTCTTTTAACGCTTCTTCTAACGGCAGATCGCCATTTTCTAAATGTGTAACAATATTTTCTAACTGCGCTAATGTTGTCTCAAAATCTTGCGAAGATGCGGGTTTACGCGCCATGGAATTATCCTTTTTCACGGTAAAAATTGCTTGCCATTGTACTGTATTTTACTTGAGTTGTTAAAAAATTATTTCAAGCTAGGACCAGTGGACTTTTCACTATCTTTGCGTAAAATACTCGCCACTTTAAATACCCAAGAAATGCCCAAGCTATTTATATGAAATTTATCGTTAAACTTTTTCCTGAAATTATGATTAAGAGCGAAACTGTTCGTAAACGTTTCGCAAAAATTTTAACCTCTAATATCCGCAATATTTTACAGAAATATGATGAAGAAACTGCAGTTGTACGTCACTGGGATTACATTGAAGTGCGGTCAAAAAATGAAGAAAATCGTGAAGAATTAATCGCCTTGTTACAACGTATTCCTGGTATTCATCATTTTTTAGAAGTTGAAGAAAAACCGTTTACCGATTTACATCATATTTTTGAATTGACGCTTGCTGATGTCGCTCAACAACTTCAAGGAAAAACCTTTTGCGTTCGAGTAAAACGTAAGGGAAAACATAAATTTAGTTCTATTGAAGCAGAACGTTATATCGGCGGTGGATTAAATCAACACATTGAAAGCGCAAAAGTGCGGTTGAAAAATCCAGATGTGACCGTTCGTATTGATATTGAAGATGACAAAATGATGTTAGTTAAAGCACGTCATGCAGGCATTGGCGGTTATCCGATTGGGACGCAAGAGGATGTGCTTTCTTTGATTTCGGGGGGATTTGATTCAGGTGTATCGAGTTACATGTTGATTCGTCGTGGTTCTCGAGTTCATTATTGTTTCTTTAATCTTGGCGGTGCAGCCCATGAAATTGGCGTAAAACAAATGGCTTATCATATTTGGCAACGCTATAGCGCTTCACATAAAGTACGCTTTATTGCGATTAACTTTGAAGGGGTTGTCGGTGAGATTTTAGAGAAAGTCGATAACGGCCAAATGGGCGTTGTATTAAAACGGATGATGGTGCGAGCCGCAAGTAAAGTCGCTCAACGTTTTAATATTGAAGCGATTGTGACAGGGGAGGCATTAGGACAAGTATCTAGCCAAACTTTAACCAATTTACGCTTGATTGATGAAGCCGCTGATGCCTTAGTATTACGCCCGTTAATTACGCATGATAAAGAACAAATTATCGCGATGGCGAAAGAAATTGGCACTGACGATATTGCAAAATCTATGCCTGAATTTTGTGGTGTGATTTCAAAAAATCCTACGATCAAAGCTGTTCGTGAAAAGATTTTAGAAGAAGAGGGGCATTTTAATTTCGAGATTCTTGAAAGTGCGGTGCAAAATGCGAAATATTTAGATATTCGCCAGATTGCAGAAGAAACAGAAAAAGAAGTGATAGAAGTTGAGGCTATTTCTATATTAGGCGAAAATGAAGTGATTTTGGATATTCGTAGCCCAGAAGAAACGGATGAAAATCCATTTGAATCAGATACACATGAAGTCATTCAAATGCCGTTCTACAAACTTTCTTCTCAATTTGGTAGCCTTGATCAAAGTAAAAATTACGTGTTGTATTGTGAACGTGGTGTGATGAGCAAATTACAAGCCTTATATTTGAAAGAAAATGGTTTTTCAAATGTGCAAGTTTTCTCAAAAAAATAATGTTTAAATTTACTATATATTAGTAAGCGTATATGTTGTTTTAAAGTACCATTATGTATTTTTTTATATAATTAATTTTTAAGAATTTATATAAATTTTGTTTTTCATCAAAATTAGTAATTGTGTTAGCGAAGTGAAATCTTTTAAAATCACGAGCAATAAATTTTACGCATAACTCCGAGCTTGTTGACCTACGTTTATATTCAAAATAGGGTCGCAATGCCAATAACGATGTTTGTTATTCAGGGATACGCTGGAAACGGTTTATCCTCTCCATATTAGAAAGGTGTCACATGCAATCAATTCCCATTAAAGACATAGGGAACGTGGGATTAGTCGATGCGTTCCAGCGTGCCTATTATTATTTACGACTGTCAATAACTGATCAGTGTAACTTTCGTTGTAACTATTGTTTACCCAATGGTTATCAGCCTGAAGCAAACAAACCAAGTTTTCTTACCTTAAGTGAAATTGTTCGTGTCGCAGAAGCATTTGCTGCTATGGGGACAGAAAAGATTCGTTTAACTGGTGGAGAACCCACTTTACGTAAAGATTTTATTACGATTGCTGAAAATGTAGCGAATGTAAGTGGCATTCGTCAGTTAGCTTTAACTACAAATGGCTATCGTATGGCAAAAGATGTAGATGCTTGGCAACGTGCGGGCATTACTTCCATTAATGTTAGTGTTGATAGCCTTGATCCTAAAATGTTTCATCAAATTACAGGAATTAATAAATTTGATGAGGTGATGAGAGGAATTGAGCGAGCCTTTGAGATTGGTTATAAAAAAGTTAAAGTCAATTCAGTATTGATGAAAAATTTAAATGATCATGAATTCAATCAATTTTTAGCTTGGGTAAAGAATCGACCAATCCAAATGCGCTTTATTGAGCTAATGCAAACGGGAGAAATGGATAGTTTCTTTCATCACCACCATCTTTCTGGTGAAATTTTAGTCAAGAAATTATTAGAGCAAGGTTGGCAATTACAACAAAAAGCTATAACAGATGGTCCTGCAAAGGTATTTAAACATCCTGATTATATGGGTGAGATAGGATTGATCATGCCATATGAAAAGAATTTCTGTGCAAGTTGTAATCGTCTTCGTGTGTCAGCAAAAGGAAAATTACATCTTTGTTTATTTGGTGAAGAGGGGATTGAACTGCGCGATCTTTTACGTTCAGATGATCAGCAATCAATTTTACAGGCTCGGATTTTTTCTGCGCTTCAAGGTAAGCGTGAACACCATTACTTACACCAAGGCGACACCGGCATTCGTCAGCATTTAGCATCTATCGGTGGATAAATTTCTTAAAATTAACCTCACTTTTAAATTATGAAAACATTTACGCATATCAATAGCCAAGGTGAAGCCAATATGGTGGATGTTTCTGGCAAAATAGAAACCGTACGCGAAGCACGTGCAGAAGCTTTGGTGACAATGGCGCCTGAAACTTTAACTATGATTCTTAGTGGGCAGCATCATAAAGGTGATGTTTTTGCAACTGCGCGTATTGCAGGTATTCAAGCAGCTAAACGAACATGGGAATTAATTCCGCTTTGTCATCCTTTGCTACTTTCTAAAGTAGAGGTCAATCTTGAACCTTTAGTGGAAAAACACCAAGTACGAATTGAGTCTTTATGTAAACTTTCGGGAAAAACTGGCGTAGAAATGGAAGCATTAACAGCGGTAAGTGTTGCTGCTTTAACTATTTATGACATGTGTAAGGCTGTTCAAAAAGATATGGTTATTGAATATGTACGTTTATTGGAAAAAAGTGGTGGAAAATCAGGTCACTTTGTTGCCCAATATAAATAGGGAAATAACATGCTAAAAGTATTATTTTTTGCTCAAACACGAGAATTAATTGGTGTAGATGAACTTTCTATTGAGGCAGAATTTACAACAGCTGATAAATTACGTGAACATTTAGCGCAAAAAGGTGATAAATGGGCATTAGCTTTAGAAAAAGAAAAACTGCTAGTTGCGATAAATCAAACCTTAATGCCTCTTGAAAGTGCGGTAAAATCAGGTGATGAAATTGCATTTTTTCCACCAGTAACAGGGGGATAAGATGAGTAATGTTCATATTTCAGTACAGGAAGCTGAGTTTGATCAAAATGCAGTTTATCATTGGCTTTCTGAATCTCACTCTGTTGGTGCAACAGTAATTTTTATTGGAAAAGTTCGTGATCTTAATCTAGGTGATGATGTTTCAAGTCTATACTTAGAACATTATCCTGCAATGACTGAAAAAGCACTACAAGAAATTATTTCTGAAGCACAATCCCGCTGGAATATCCAACGGGTTAGTGTGATTCATCGAGTAGGATTATTGCATACGGGGGATGAAATTGTATTAGTAGGAATAAGCTCTGCTCACCGTGGCGATGCCTATCATGCAAATGAATTTATTATGGATTATCTAAAATCTAAGGCACCTTTTTGGAAAAAAGAACAAACCAACAAAGGGGAGCGCTGGATAGAGGCGAGAGATTCAGATAAAGAAGCATTAAAGAAATGGTAATAAAAAAGCGGTGGATTTCACCGCTTTTTGGTATTTTATAAGTTATTTTGTTGCGGCTTTCATCGCTTGAACAAATTCGGCTAATTCAGCTAAACATTGCTCGTGATTATCTAAATTCTGCTCAATGATTTTCACCGTTGCAGAACCTGAAATCGCACCTGCGCCCCCCAAAGTCAATGCTTCTTTAACTTGTTCTGGTTGAGCAATGCCGAAGCCTTGTAAAATTGGTGGAGCATTATTAGCCTTAAGTTGTTCTACAAGGGTATCTAAATTCGTTGCATGGGCTTGATTTTCTGCACTGGTTACGCCTGCGCGTGAGACTAAATAGGTATATCCTTCGCTATTTTGTGCTACACCTTGGATCGTTTTCTCATCCGCATTTGGTGGGCAAATAAATACCGGTTGAATGCCGTGTTTTTTGGCTGCTTGTACATAATCTTCTTTTGCGAGTAACGGAATATCTGCCACAAGCACAGCATCAATACCGACTTCTGCACAACGTTGATAAAAAGCATCTAGGCTTTTGGCAAAAATTAAATTGGCACAAAGTAATAAGCTAATCGGAATCTCTGGATATTTTGACCGCACTTTTTCTAATAACTTAAAGCTATCTTCAGTACTATGGCCTGCAGTTAAAGCACGATTATTCGCAGCTTGAATAACTGGGCCATCGAGTAGCGGATCGGAAAAAGGAAAACCAAGCTCTAAAGCATCCGCACCGTTATCCACAAGCGTACAAATAATGTCAAAAGAGCGGTCAAAAGTAGGGTCACATAAGGTGACGAAAGGAACAAATGCCCCTTCATTTTTTGCTTTAAGCGTAGCAAATTGAGTTTCAAAACGGCTCATTATTTCATTCCTTTTTCTGTCAAAATTTTATCTACGGTGAAAATATCTTTATCGCCACGACCAGATAGATTCACGACTAAAATTTGTTCTTTATTAGGTTCTTGATGAATCATTTTTAGGGCTTGAGCAAGAGCGTGTGAGCTTTCTAATGCAGGAATAATACCTTCATGTTTAGCTAATTCCTGGAAAGCATTCAATGCTTCATCATCGGTAATACTTGGATATTCTGCACGTCCAATGCTTTGTAAATAAGCATGTTGAGGTCCAACAGAAGGGAAGTCTAACCCAGCTGAAACAGAGTAGGATTCCTCTACTTGACCATCTTCCGTTTGCATTAAAGGGGATTTCATCCCGAAATAAATGCCCACCTTTGCATGACCTAATGGCGCGCCATGTTCACCGCTTTCAATGCCTTTACCCGCAGGTTCAACGCCAATCAAACGCACATTTGGTTCATCAATAAAATCAGTAAACATACCAATTGCGTTAGAACCACCGCCAACAGCAGCAATCACTGTATCAGGTAAACGACCTTCTCGTTCGAGAATTTGACGTTTCGTCTCAATTCCAATCATTTTTTGAAATTCTCTCACAATCGTCGGGAAGGGATGAGGGCCTGCCGCCGTTCCAAGTAAATAATGGGTGGTTTCATAGTTTGCTGACCAATCACGCATAGCCTCACAACAGGCATCTTTTAAAGAACAAGAGCCTTTTTGTACAGGAATCACTTCCGCGCCCATTAAACGCATACGAAATACATTCGGCGATTGACGCTCAACATCCTTTGCGCCCATATAAATACGGCATGGCATATCTAACATAGCACAAGCAAGAGCAGTAGCAACACCATGCTGACCCGCACCTGTTTCCGCAATAATACGTGTTTTACCCATGCGTTTAGCTAATAAAATTTGCCCTAATACTTGGTTAGTTTTATGAGCGCCGCCGTGTAATAAATCTTCACGTTTAAGATAGATTTTTGCTTTAGTGCCTTTTGTTAGGTTGCGACAAAGGGTAAGTGCGGTCGGTCTTCCCGCATAATTTTTGAGTAAACCTTGAAATTCACGTTGGAATTCAGGATCGTCTTTCGCTTCTACAAATGCTCTCTCAAGCTGTTTAAGCACTGGCACGAGTATTTCTGGTACGTACATACCACCAAACTCGCCAAAATAGGGATTTAAAAGAGTCTCTGACATTGTGTTTCCTTATTGTTTTAATTTGAATTTCTTGCCACATTAAGAGGTGCAAAAGTTTGAGCAGTTGGCATCACTTCAATGCGATTAATATTAACGTGTTCTGGTTGTTGATTGAGCCATAAAACCATGTTTGCAATATCTTGTGGTGTAACGTATTGCACATTTTCATAAACTTTTTCTGCTCGTTCATCATCACCTTTAAAGCGCACATTAGAAAATTCTGTTCCACCACAAAGGCCCGGCTCTAAGTTTGTTACACGAATATTTTTACCCGCGAGATCGGCCCTTAGATTTAAACTAAATTGCTTAACAAAAGCTTTCGTACCACCATATACATTACCACCCGGGTAAGCATAATTACCTGCTATTGAACCAATATTTATAATATGGCCCATATTTCGTACAACCATTTGAGGCAAAACGAATCGAGTAATATTCACCGATCCTTTAATATTGGTATCAATCATTTGTTCCCAATCATCTAGATTCGCTTTATCGGCAGATTCTAAGCCAAGAGCCAATCCTGCGTTATTAACGAGTAAATCAATATTTTTCCATTGTGTAGGTAAAGATGTAATTGCTTCTTGAGTCGCTAGTCGATCAGATATATCGAAAGCAAGAGGAAGAAATTTTTCACCCAATTCAGCTTTTAATGAAGCCAAACGTTTACTACGACGGCCGGTACCAATTACAAAATATCCAGCTTGAATAAGCGTTCTACAGATTGCAGTACCAAATCCTGCAGTAGCGCCAGTAATAAGGGCAATTTTAGACATCATTTTCTCCTTTCTTATGTAGAATATTTTTATACTACTACACTAGTACAAAAAAATATATAAATTTATGAAGAAAATGTAGGAATTTTATTTTCTATAAAAAAACTACACCAGAAGTATTTGAATCTATCTAGTGCAGTCATTTTATAAGTTTTAGGTGAAATAAAATTAAGGCTTAAAGAGTGGTAATAATTTCATTAATTTTTGCTTTTGCTGATACTTGTGCTTTTTCAATGGCTTCAGCGCCTAATCCGATACCTTTTGCATAGACAAATTTTACATCGGTGATACCAATAAAGCCCAAAATAGCTTTCATATACTGGGTCACCAAATTTTCTTCATCATACAACCCACCAAATGCACATAACACAATCGCTTTTTTACCTTTTAATAACCCTTCAGGGCCGTTTGCCGTATATTGGAAAGTAACACGTGGACGTGCGATAAAATCAAAATAAGTCTTTAATTGTGTTGGAATGCCAAGATTATACATTGGCGCACCAATAACCAAAGTATCTGCATTTTTTAATTCGGAGACTAATTCATCGGAAAGTGCAAGAAGTTGTTTTTCTTCATTATTTTTAGGTTCACCGCGTACAGCTGTTGCTGCTGTGGCATCAAAATATGGAAGTGGTTGTTGGGCTAGATCGCGTACCACAATATGATTACCTTGTAATTTTTCGATAACATAATCGGCTAATTGATTGGTCTGGGCGTTATTTCCTGAAATGCTAGATTTTAATACTAATACGTTGCTCATTTTTATTCCTTAACTGGGTATTTAAAAAGTGCGGTTATTCTAGCCTTTATTTTTAGGATATAAAGCCCCTAGCTAGAAAAACATTATTTCCTTTCTGTAAAATATGTGCATTTATTTAATAATACGTCAAGAAAGTGATAGAACTTGCCACGCATTTTTTGCCTAATTTCGCTCGTTCAATGGTAGGAATGAAGCCAAGTAGAGAAAAAGTGCGGTTAATTTTTATAGAATTTTAAACGAACACGTCACCTTTCGTATGGGTGACCACTGTATAAGGAAAAAACAATGCCAATTATTACTTTACTTGACGGTTTCCAACGTCAATTCGATCATCCTGTTTCTGTTCTTGAAGTCGCACAAGATATTGGTGCGGGTCTTGCTAAAGCTACTATCGCAGGCCGTGTAAATGGTGAGCGTCGTGATGCATGCGATGTTATCGACCAAGATGCAACGCTTGAAATCATTACCGCTAAAGATGAAGATGGTTTAGAAATTATTCGCCACTCATGTGCACACTTGTTTGGTCACGCCATTAAACAATTATTCCCAGATGTAAAAATGGCAATCGGTCCAACTATTGAAAATGGTTTCTACTATGACATTGATTTAGACCGCTCTTTAACGCAAGAAGATTTAGATGCCATCGAAAAACGTATGTTGGAATTGGCAAAAACCAATTATGACGTCGTGAAAAAACGTGTTACTTGGCAAGAAGCGTGTGATACCTTTGAAAAACGTGGCGAGCCATACAAAATGGCAATTTTAGATGAAAACATTGAACGTACTGCAACGCCTGCGTTATATCATCATTTAGAATATATTGATATGTGCCGTGGCCCACACGTGCCAAATATGCGTTTCTGTCAGCATTTCAAATTACAAAATTAACGGTGATTGTTTAATCGATCACCGTTATTTTTATCTGTTTCAGATCTATTGAGATTTCATTTATTTTCTAATCAGTAGTTGCTTTTAATACGCTGACAAATCTGCCTGATTTTTTTAGGGCTTTTTGCGCCAACGCGTCTATTGCAGATTTTGTCGCTAACTGATCTAAATGTTGATAGGTGTAAATAGCATTTGGATTATCTTGTTGCCAGTAACTTTCTTCAATAATCGAAGCAACTGAAACTAAAGAATCAAATTCGCGTCGAATCTGAGTATGTTGTTCTGCTAGTTTTTTACGTAATAAATTTTCATCAATGCCATTTTTTACAATATCATCTAGCACCTGATTTGTAATATGCGTAAGTTCTTCTACTCGCTTAGGATCGCAACTAAATTCAATTTTTCCCTCAATTTGTGGTGTATGAACATCTTGCATAAACCAACTATTTACAGAATAAACACCTGAAACTTTTTCACGTAGAATTAAGCGTAATTTTTCTTGCACAATATCCGCAAGAATATTGAATAAATATTTTTGTTCCGCTCGCCAAGTATTATCTGCGGTAAGGTATATTTCTACATCAGCTCTCGGTTCTTTCAAGCCATTCATAATAAATGATTGAGTTGGTGTATGAATAATAGTTGGGATAAAGTGACGTATCTGAGTTTTTGATTCAACAGAAGCTAAATAACGTTCTGCCAATTTCTTTACTTGATTAAGTTCAATATCACCAATAATAAAATAGGTAAAATCTGTTTTATCTAAAATATAACGTTGATAAGTGTTACTTAATTGGTTTTTATCAAATGCTAATTGCTGTGCTTGTTTTTGAGTATAGACAGTTTCAATATTTGGAAAGCGTAGTTTTGAAACGGCTTTCATAAATTGTGTTTCTAAATCAATCTGTTTGAAATAATCACGGGTTTCACGTCGATATTTTTCTAAGGCAAGATCAGATATAGGAGAAGAACGTAATTTTAAGCGAAACAATGTCAGTAAATTTTCCAAATCTTTAGGTTTAGATACACCAGTAAAACCTTGTTTATCATCATCAATCACAGTTGCAATTACCAATGGATCGCGCGAAAAAATTTGATTAACCGCAGAAAGAGAAAGTTCTCCAACACCTGTTTCATCAACTACACTAACGGCAGCACGTAATAAGTGATAGTCCTTATCTGGGATAGAACGTAAACCACCTTGAGTAACAGCACGAAAATGTACTTGATTTGGAGTTTTGTCACTATAGTGGTAGATCAATTTACTTCCATTACTTAACCGAAATTCATAAATATCGCCGCGATCCCAGTATTTTTCTTGAGAAAGTGAGCCTGTGTTAAATATTAAGTGCGGTAATTTTTCGAGTTGTTTTTCTTCATCCCATTGATGTTGTTGCATTTTCATTGCATTGTTCCAACGAGTTTCTATTTCTGCTATATCAAAAGGCAAGGCTTTTTGTGGCAAGGGTTGAGTGATTAATAATAATTTTGCTTTTAATGCTAAGGTTTGATTTAACGTGCGTTGTAAATCAGCTAATGTAATTTGGGATAAAAAACGTTTATTGAGTTCATAACGATCATTTACGCTCAATACTACTTGTTTATTTGCCACAGAAGTAATGAGATCATCGGCAATTTTTAAACTACCAGAATGAATATTTAATTGTTTTTCATTGAGTTGAGTTAAGCGCTTAATCTCGCCGTTTAATTCATTTTGAGTAAAACCTTGTTGTTTTATACTGGCAATAAAGGCAAATAATTTATCTATCGTTTTTGAATATTGTGTATCTATAAGCTGGAGAGAAAAAATGCTTTGTAGCGTTTCTTTACCTAAATGAGTACGATAAAAATTCGCAGAATCTACTCCATTTTCTGTTTCCTTTTCCCATTGCTGTAAACGTAAGTTAAGTAATCGAGTGGTAATTTGATGAATTAATTCTTGTTTATAACTCGCTAATGTATTGGTTTCAATTGTATTTTCAAAAAAACTTAATTCAATACTCGGAATTGTTGTGCCTTGTTCAGAAATAGAATCTAGTCGCCATTTGTTGATAAGAGGAATATTAAAATCAATTTTTTCCAATGTTGTTTTAGTAATTGGATTTTCTTGGGATAGGCTTTGTTTTAATAATTTTACTACTTGTTTTGTATCAATATCGCCTACAATAATTACTGACATATTATCTGGTCGATACCATTTGTGGTAAAAATCAGCTACGCGTTTAGCTGAAATTGTTTTAATAATATCCATATCTCCAATAGGATCACGCAACACATAACGAGAACCAGCCATTTCAATAGCACTTTTCTTATTGCCAATACGTAGCATTGGGCTTAAACGTCTCCGCCATTCTTCTTGTACTACGCCACGTTCGCCGTCCACATCTTTAGGCAAAAAAGTAATATTATTCATCCATTCATTGATGACATCAAAAGCCAATTCTAATTTTTGCTGATTGTTGCTATCTAAATTTAAAGTATAGACTGTATTTTCAAAATCGGTGAAAGCATTAATATCTCGTGCAAACTTCATTCCAAGTTTTTCTAACGCATTAATAATTTGATTTTCCGGATATTTCTTTGAGCCATTAAATGCCATATGCTCAACTAAATGAGCAATGCCTTTTTGATCGTCATCTTCATGCATTGACCCAGCATTGATCACTAATCGAATATAAACGCGTTCTTTGGGTTCAGTATTTTTTAATACAAAGTATTGCAGACCATTTGATAGTTTACCGTGCTGAATATTTGGATCAAAAGGTAAATCACTATTGGGTGATAGATTCAGTGATTGACAAGCAATTAACGAAAAGATAAGCAAAAAAAGTGCGGTTATTTTTTTCATTATTTTCACCTGATAAAAAAAGAAAACTCTACGCTAAGTAAAACGAGTGTAGAGTAGGGCTGGTGGATGTTTCAAAGCCCACAAGCCCTATACATTGAAGAATATTAGAATTGATAGCCAACTTCTAGCCAAAATTCACGCCCAGGCGTATAAACACCGTATTCATCGCTAGTGGAAAGAGTAGTGACTTTATTTTTACGTGTTTTATTGAGTACATTTAAAATATCTACTTGCAAATAGACACTATGTTTACCTAGAATGGTCGGCTGCCAACGAATGCTACTATCCCATTGTGTATGTCTGCCATAGTGATAGCTACGGAAGCGTGAAATGCCATTATCATTGCTCTCAAGTTCCTCATAGCTACGAATTGGGGCTTTCATATACACTTTATTAGACCAAGTGATATTGTAATCTGGCATTTCCATATCAATACCTAAACGAGCAATCCAATCTTCTGTACTGCTATTAACTTGTTGTAGCATTTGACTACGAGTCATTAATTTTCCGTCTAAATAGACGGGTTCATTTGGATCAAATTCATTACTTACATCTGCTCGTTTTGTATTTAGCCAATCAAAACCGAGTGATGTTGTCCAATAAGTTTTACCCAATTTCCAGGGTTCAATATTGTTAAGTTGAAAAGTATAAACATCAACACCAAAGTTATGACCATTAATATAAAAACTTTTTGTCGATTCTTTCTTCAACATAATACGATTCTTATTATCACGATGAATATAACCAAGTTTGAGTGCTAAATTACCTATATTCTGATCAAAGCTTAAGCTTAATTCATCTGCATAAGGCGTTTTAAGGGATGAAAAGTTCTGATGCTGACGTGTTGAATCATCGTTAATCTTTAAGATTCTATTGGCTAATTTTAAAGAAGCAAAAGAACGACCGTAATAACGATTTAAACCCAATGTAAATCCTGTATCATCCCAAGGGTGATAACGTGCAACAAAGCGCGGGGCAATATTATTGTTTTTTAAATAATCATCACGTTCAATACGAATACCAGGACGTAATTCAAATTTATTCCATTTTATTAGATCTTCAGCATAAGCCACAATATTCTGATAGGTAGTTTTAACCCGACCTTTTGATGTTGTGCTATCCGACAGGATCATTTCTGTTGGATTACTTCCATTTGCATCTAAAATCACTTGAACCACTTTTGAATGAACATCTTGTAGACGATAGAATTGATATTCTGTTGCCTGATAAATGCTTCCGATAGAAATGGAATGCTCGGTAGAACCTAAATGAAAAGGTTCCATTGCATATTCAGTAGAAAAATGTAAATTATCTTGAATTAATTGACTGTTGCCATATCCGCCTTTTTCATAGTCGTATGAAAGACCATTATCTAGTACAACACTTACAGAAGAAACATCTGCTGAAACTGATTTACGCTTATCCTTAAAACGATCATATGCTAAGGTATTTGTCCAAACGCCAGAGTCAAATGAATGTACCCAAGCAAGCGTTGCTCCTAGAGCTTGATGATAATCGCTTACGTTGTTATCTATATTTTCCTTGAAATATTTCAATTCTTTATAATTTGAATAACGTAAACCGAGTTCAATACGCTCTTTTTCTTGCGGTGTCCAATTGAAATTTAATAAAAGATTATCGGAAAGTCGTTGATGATTTTGCTTATCTAGTTGTGCTTCTGTGGTTGCTGTTTTGTAACCAATCAAACGATTTTGTTCAATAGACGATGTTCTACGACTATAGCCTAAAACCATCCCCATATTGTCACCTAGACTTTTTTCGGCTACAACACTGAATGTTTGTTTATCATATTTAGGTTGTAATTCTGCCACTCCGACATCATCTGGACGTACCAACTTCAGTATTTTTTGCGCTGCGCTATCTGCTTTCATTTTTGCCCAAGATGAACGCGTAGTGCGATATTTAAGTTTTATGCTATCAGTGCCACTATATTGCTTCGTTTTAGCGATAACGGCCCCCCCCATAAAGCCCCCCAAGCTAGCAGAAATATTACTATCTTGTACTTCCACTTTAGAAAGCATAGTCGCATCAAAAAAATAAGCTTGAGTGTGACTAATTCCTGGAACAACTTGCATAGAACCGTCAAAAATACTGTTATCAATAGCAAGATCATTATTTATATTGACATTATCAACAAAATAGGCGGTTTGATTTGGATCGGCACCGTTAATTGAAATATTTTCAGGTTTGATTTCACCACGTTGAAAACCATTTTGATCGCTATTTTCATAACGAATATGGGGATTAGAACGAAGGTAATCAGTGATATTACCGTTTGATGTGGGCGTTTTACTTATCTCGGCAGAAGAGAGCGTTTTAATGGAAGAAAGCGATTTATTGTTGTCACCATACACAACAATTTCGGGCAATATATTTTTGTTGGTTGTTTCAACAGTTTGCCCCATAATAAATGGGCTAACAAATGTTGAGCAGAATAACAACATTAACGGTTTCTTTTGATGCATAGTATACTCCCTTACTAAATAAAATATAAATGATAACGATTATCATTATATTTTTATGTGTTATTAAATGCAAGATGTACTTCAAAATAGGTGCTAGTGAAAGAGAAAGCATAAAAAAACCGCACTTTTAAAAGTGCGGTTATTCTAGCCTTTATTTTTAGGATATAAAGGCCCTAGCCAGAAAAACATTATGTCCTTTCTGTAAAATATGTGCATTTATTTAACAATACCTTAAGAAAGTGATAGAATCTGCCACACATTTTTTGCCTAATTTCGCTCGTTCAATGGTAGGAATGAAGCCAAATAGGGCAAAAGTGCGGTTAATTTTTTATAGAATTTTAAACGAACACGTCACCTTTCGTATGGGTGACCACTGTATAAGGAAAAAACAATGCCAATTATTACTTTACCTGACGGTTCCCAACGTCAATTCGATCATCCTGTTTCTGTTCTTGAAGTTGCACAAGATATTGGTGCGGGTCTTGCTAAAGCCACTATCGCAGGCCGTGTAAATGGTGAGCGTCGTGATGCATGCGATGTTATCGACCAAGATGCAACGCTTGAAATCATTACCGCTAAAGATGAAGATGGCTTAGAAATTATTCGCCACTCATGTGCACACTTGTTTGGTCATGCCATTAAACAATTATTCCCAGATGTAAAAATGGCAATCGGCCCAACCATTGAAAATGGTTTCTACTATGACATCGACTTAGACCGCTCTTTAACGCAAGAAGATTTAGATACAATCGAAAAACGAATGTTGGAATTGGCAAAAACCAATTATGACGTCGTGAAAAAACGTGTTACTTGGCAAGAAGCGCGTGATACGTTTGAAAAACGCGGCGAGCCATACAAAATGGCAATTTTAGATGAAAACATTGAACGTACTGCAACGCCTGCGTTATATCATCACTTAGAATATATTGATATGTGCCGTGGTCCACACGTGCCAAATATGCGTTTCTGTCAGCATTTCAAATTACAAAAAGTTGCTGGTGCGTACTGGCGTGGTGACAGTAAAAACAAAATGTTACAACGTATCTATGGTACGGCTTGGGCGGATAAAAAACAACTTGCTGAATACTTAACACGCTTAGAAGAAGCGGCAAAACGTGACCACCGTAAAATTGGTAAAGCATTAGATTTATATCATATGCAAGAAGAAGCGCCAGGTATGGTGTTCTGGCACAATGATGGCTGGACAATTTTCCGTGAACTTGAAACGTTCGTGCGTACTAAATTAAAACAATACGATTATCAAGAAGTAAAAGGTCCATTTATGATGGATCGCGTATTGTGGGAAAAAACAGGTCACTGGCAAAATTACGCAGATTTAATGTTCACAACCCAATCTGAAAACCGTGAATACGCAATTAAACCGATGAACTGTCCGGGACATGTTCAAATTTTTAATCAAGGTTTAAAATCTTACCGTGATTTACCAATCCGTATGGCGGAATTTGGTTCTTGCCATCGTAATGAACCATCAGGTTCTTTACACGGTTTAATGCGTGTACGTGGCTTTACTCAAGATGATGCACATATTTTCTGTACTGAAGATCAAATTGAGAGTGAAGTAACTAGCTGTATCAAAATGGTGTACGACATTTATAGCACCTTTGGTTTCACTAATATCGCAGTAAAACTTTCTACTCGCCCTGAAAATCGTATCGGTTCAGATGAAATGTGGGACCGTGCGGAAGCTGGCCTTGCAGCAGCATTAGCGCACAACGGTCTTGAATATGAAATTCAAGAAGGTGAAGGCGCATTCTATGGTCCGAAAATTGAATTTGCATTACGTGATAGCATTGGCCGTGAATGGCAATGTGGTACCGTGCAATTAGACTTCGCATTACCAGGTCGTTTAGATGCAACTTATGTGGCAGAAGATAATAGCCGTAAAACCCCTGTCATGATTCACCGTGCGATTTTAGGTTCTATTGAGCGTTTCATTGGTATCATTACTGAAGAATATGCAGGTTTCTTCCCTGTATGGTTAGCGCCAACCCAAGCAGTTGTAATGAATATCACCGATAGCCAAGCCGACTACGTACAAAAAGTCGCAAAACAGCTTTCTGATGTAGGTTTACGTGTGAAAACTGATTTACGTAACGAAAAAGTGGGTTTCAAAATTCGTGAACATACTTTACGTCGCGTGCCTTATATGCTTGTTTGTGGTGATAAAGAAATCTCAGAAGGCAAAGTGGCCGTACGTACCCGTAAAGGTGCTGATTTAGGTACATTTACAGTGGAAGAATTTGCGGAAATCTTGAAAAATCAAGTAAGAAATCGTGAATTAAAATTACTTAATGAAGAATAAAAAACTTTGAAAAAAGAGACCGCACTTTAGTGCGGTTTTTTCATCTCATATAGGGAATAAATATGAAGATTACTTTTCTTAAAACATTAACGTCAGAGCTAAATTTAGTTCAATATAATGATATCCCTGTTCTTCACTTAAAACATGCTGTTGGAACGGCAAAAATTTCCTTGCAAGGGGCACAGCTTATTAGTTGGAAACCGCAAAATGCGAAGCAAGATGTATTATGGTTAAGTGAAGTAGAACCCTTCGAAAATGGCAATGCTATTCGTGGTGGCGTACCGATTTGTTATCCTTGGTTTGGTGGCGTAAAACAACCTGCACACGGCACAGCTCGTATTCGCTTATGGCAGTTGAGTCATTACGATATTTCAGCGCATAAAGTGCGGTTAGAATTTGAGTTGTTTTCTGATTTAAATATTATCGAAGCTAAAATTGTAATGGTATTTACAGACAAATGTCATTTAACTTTCACACATTATGGCGAAGAACCTGCACAAGCAGCATTGCATACCTATTTTAATATTGGGGATATTAATCAAGTGGAAGTACAAGGTTTACCTGAAACTTGTTTTAATAGCTTAAACCAACAACAAGAAAATGTTTCGTCACCGCGTCATATTTCTGAAAATGTCGATTGCATTTATTCCGCAGAAAAAATGCAGAATCAAATCGTAGATAAAAGTTTCAATCGTACGATTGCATTGCATCATCATAATGCAAGCCAATTTGTTCTTTGGAATCCTTGGCATAAAAAGATGAGTGGAATGAGTGAAACTGGCTATCAAACGATGTTGTGCTTAGAAACTGCACGTATCCATCACTTGCTTGAATTTGGCGAAAGTTTAAGCGTAGAAATTTCGCTTAAAGGCTAAATTTTGTTGCATAAGTGGTGTGAATACTATAGAATTCGCGGGATTTTGCTCGTTCCTTGCGGGCAACAAATTTGAAATCTTTTATTTTTAGCGAAAAGATTTTTACTATTAACTAATAGAAGGAATAAGATTATTAAAACCGTAAAAAAAGCGCCGGCAGTAAATCGCCCAAACCGTATCAATGAAGAGATTCGTGTAAAAGAAGTTCGTTTAATTGACCAAGATGGTGAACAAGCAGGGATTGTTTCTATTCAACAAGCCCTAGAAATGGCAGAGCAAGCAGAGCTTGATCTTGTTGAAATTAGCCCAAATGCTGAGCCACCGGTTTGTCGCATTATGAACTACGGTAAATTCCTTTACGAGAAAAGTAAAACCGCTAAAGAACAAAAGAAAAAACAAAAAGTTGTGCAAGTTAAGGAAATTAAATTCCGTCCAGGCACTGACGAAGGTGACTATCAAGTTAAATTACGTAGCTTAATCCGTTTCTTAGAAGAGGGAGACAAAGCGAAAATTACTGTGCGTTTCCGCGGTCGTGAAATGGCTCACCAAGACATTGGTTTTGATGTATTAGAGCGCGTAAAAAATGATTTAGCTGAAATTTCTGTCGTTGAATCTGCACCAGGTAAATTAGAAGGCCGTCAGGCTGTAATGGTGTTAGCACCTAAGAAAAAATAAGAATTTTGCTGAGATTTCTCAGCAAATCTTTTTGTTTAAGTTTGACTTAAATGAAAAGACAACTGCATGTTGGGCACACTACGCAGCCTAACTGCTTTTGAAAAGGCAATTTAATTTGCCTTATGATGGAAATGATCAGTGCTTCCAAGTAACTTTATAAGTTCGCCTGATTATGTTGTTTTAAACGAAAAATGCGGAGTTATTTTAACAATGCCTAAAATCAAAACAGTACGCGGCGCAGCGAAGCGCTTCAAAAAAACTGCTTCTGGTGGTTTCAAGCGTAAACAATCTCACTTACGTCATATTTTGACTAAAAAAACAACTAAACGTAAACGTCATTTACGTCATAAATCAATGGTTGCGAAAGCAGACCAAGTTTTAGTAGTAGCTTGCTTACCATACGCATAAGCCGTTATTTAAGCAAAACGTACGATTAGTTCATTTTAGAAAAATATTACATAGGAGATTAAATAATGGCTCGTGTAAAACGTGGTGTTATTGCAAGAGCACGCCATAAGAAAGTTCTTAAGGCTGCTAAAGGTTATTATGGTGCACGTTCACGCGTGTATCGCGTTGCTTTCCAAGCGGTGATCAAAGCTGGTCAATACGCATATCGTGACCGTCGTCAACGTAAACGTCAATTCCGTCAATTATGGATTGCACGTATCAACGCTGCAGCGCGTCAAAATGGTTTATCTTACAGCAAATTCATCAACGGCTTGAAAAAAGCATCTGTTGAAATCGACCGTAAGATTCTTGCTGATATCGCTGTATTCGACAAAGTAGCGTTCGCTGCATTAGTTGAAAAAGCAAAATCTGCACTTTAATTTTTTAAAGTTTAGATAGAGAAGAATTAGGACGCTGAAAAGCGTCCTTTTTTCATTATTATGATAGATAAGTCTATCTTTTCTATAAATTCTAAATTGATAATTTCGCTAAATTGTCCTCCTAAAAGCAGTGTGTTTTTTAGCCTATTTCTATCTTTTAAGCGATTAAATATAAATAATAAAAAGGCACTTTTGTTAGTTATTTAAAGTTTAATTTTTAACCTTTTTGCACCCAGTATACTGGGTGTTGTTATCTCTTTACAGAGATAACAACAAAACATCTTGCTAAACAAAAAGTTTGGTATTTCAATTAAGGTTAATTAATAGGTATGTTATGAAACTGACAAAAACACTTCTCACTAGCGCATTGTTAGCTACCTCAATTTTTTCTTTTCAATCTACTGCTTGGGCAGATACGCCAGAACAGCAATTTAAACAAGGACTTGAATCTGCAAAGAAAGGTGATTATCAAACAGCCTTTAAACTTTGGCTGCCATTGGCTGAACAAGGCAATGCAAATACTCAATTTAATTTGGGTAATATGTATTACGAAGGAAAAGGCGTCAAACAAGATTATGCCGAAGCGGTGAAATGGTATCGCAAAGCAGCTGAACAAGGCAAAGCAAATGCTCAATTTAATTTGGGTAATATGTATTACGAAGGAAAAGGCGTCAAACAAGATTATGCCGAAGCGGTGAAATGGTATCGCAAAGCAGCTGAACAAGGCAATGCAAATGCTCAATTTTATTTGGGTGTAAACTATTATAAAGGACAAGGCGTGAAACGTAATCTTTCTGAAGCTAAAGAATGGTTCCGTAAGGCTTGTATTAATGGTCGTATAACAGAGAGTTGTGAGAATTTTTACAATTTAAGCAAATAATGGAGATTATCTTATGAAAACTGAAGAAATGAAAAAAATAATCAAAAGCTATAAAGGAATTTTGATTGAATACCAATCCTTGCCAGAAAATATTCAAAAATATTTTGAATATCTTCCAGAACTTATCAAAGGTGACTACGAAATTGCTATTGCTTATTTGTTTTTTAAAATCGAACAGGGACAAAATAGGTTACTTTATGGCGGTGCTGTAAAGTTATTTGCTGCAGATATAGAAGTTGCAAGAAATATCGTGAATTATCATCATTTAACACGTGATGGATTTAAACAAATTTATAAGAATATTTTTAATAAACCGTTACCAGATAGTATTATAAAACAATTAAAAGAAGCTGAAAAAACACGTGATAAAGTCGTACACGGAAAACAAGTAAAAGAAGATCAATTACGACAAGCTATTACTGATTGTTTAATATATGCCAAATTAGTTAATGAAGAAATAAAAAACATTGCAAGTTTTGAGCCTTTTGGTGATATGCGTGGATTTAAAGGTCGCAAGGAGTCATTGTCTAAAGACGTGACTCATTTTTTATTAAAAGGATTGGGATTTAGTGGATTTACTTTGTCTGAAAAGCAACAAGAAAATCGTGGTGAATAAAATTTGTTTTTGTCTCTGAGTTTTTTATCTGTACTGAGTGTGAATACCTCTGTACAAAGAAAATATCTTACTGGACAAAAATTTATCTTCTTTTATAAATCAATTTAGAGATTATTCTATGAAACTAACAAAAACACTTCTCACTAGCGCATTGTTAGCTACTTCTATTTTTTCTGTTCAATCTACGGCTTGGGCAGATACGCCAGAACAGCAGTTTCAACAAGCCTTTGAATCCTATAATAAACGCGATTATCAAACAGCCTTCAAACTTTTTCTGCCATTGGCTGAACAAGGTTATGTAGCTGCTCAATATAATTTGGGGGTAATGTATTCTAGCGGAAAAGGTGTCAAACAAAATTACGCCGAAGCGGTGAAATGGTATCGCAAAGCGGCTGAACAAAGCGATGCAGATGCTCAAGCTTATTTGGGGGTGATGTATAGCAATGGAGAAGGCGTAAAACGTAACCCTTCAAAAGCTAAAGAATGGTTCCGTAAGGCTTGTGAAAATGGTTACCAAAAAGCTTGTGATGTTTTAAGGGAGTTAGAAAAATAGTTTTTAAATTAGGACGCTGAAAAGCGTCCTTTTTTGCATTTGTGACCTCAAATTTTGTAAAATAATGCCATTAGTTCTCATCTGTTAAAATCTATGGACGAAACAATCCCACTAAATCCTATCACGTTGCCTTTAAATCAAATTAGCTTAATCGAAGCATCCGCTGGTACGGGGAAAACCTACACTATTGGTTCTTTATATCTCCGACTTTTATTAAAGGCGGGAGAAAATAACTTTTCTCGTCCATTAAATGTGGAAGAAATTCTGGTGGTAACATTTACGGATATGGCGACAGAAGAACTTAAGAAAAAAATTCGTGAGCGTATAACAGATGCGATTGATAAACTCACAGCCTTTGCAGAAACCAAAGATAAATCCTCATTTAAAAATGATGAATTTCTTACCGCACTTTCTCAGGATTTGGATATTTTTGAGGCAATTCATCGCTTAAAGTTAGCTGAACAAAATATGGATTTGGCGGCGATTTATACCATTCATGGCTTTTGTCGCCGTATGTTGATGCAATATGCTTTCCATTCTGGCATTCACTTCAATTTAGAATTAATTAAAGATCAATCTGACTTGTTGGTTCGTTTTGCTAATGAATTTTGGCGAGAACATTTTTATCCATTGCCTTTTGAAATGGCTGACTTTATTGCGAATGAACTAGGTTCACCAGATTACGTGTTATCCCTATTAGAATCTGATTTAGGCAAAAATTTAATTGTTGATTTGGAGAACCAACAGGCATTATCTATTTCTATTACAGAATTTTTACACCAATATCTTGGTGAATATTTTAAAGATATTAAGGCACTAAAAGATTTCTGGTTAGAAAGTGCGGGTAAAATTTCTGAATTAATTACAGAAGAATTGAATAAAGATTATGCAAAAGGCGAGCCTAAATCCTTAAGCCGTCGAAGTTATAATACATCACGTTTAGCGAAATGGATTGAGCAAGTAAATGCTTGGGCAAATGATCCCCGTGATTATTTACTGAATGACACCTTGATGTCGTATTTCACTCAATCAGCTTTAGGTGAAAAAGGTGAGGAGGGCGCACCTCCCTTTATTGCCCCGATTTTTACTGAATTAGAAGAGCGTGCAAATGCTTTAATGTCTCCAGATTTACTTCGTCGAGTTATTCTTTATCATTATCGACAAGGTCTACAACAAAAACTTTTAGACTATAAACTTAATCATCAAGAAAAATCCTTTGATGATTTATTGCGCTTGTTTTGCGAAGCCTTGCAAGGCCCACAAGGGAATGAATTAGCGGAAATGATTCGTTTCCAATATCCTTTTGCGATGATTGACGAATTTCAGGATACAGATTCACAACAGTACGCTATTTTTTCAAAAATTTATCGTGATAATCCAGAAAAAAATACTGGTTTTATTATGATTGGTGATCCGAAGCAGGCGATTTATCGTTTCCGTGGTGCAGATATTTTTACTTATCTAAAAGCATCGGATGAAGCCCAATCTCGCTTTGAACTCACTAAAAATTATCGTTCAGAGAAGAATCTGGTTGATGGCGTCAATGCGTTGTTTGATTTTCCTCAATCGCCATTTATTTATCAAAATATTAACTTTACTGCTGTTGATTCTCGTGATGATCATCTGCGATTTTATTTAAACGGTAAGGCAGAAACTGCTTATCGTTTTTATTTAACTGAAAGTGACAAAGTGAATAAAACTGAAATGGCAAAAATATGTGCTATTTCTATTCAACATTGGCTAAAAAGTGCGGTAGAAAATCAGGCAGTTTTTCAAAATGAAGATACCTGTAAAACCTTACAAGCGGCGAATATTGCCGTATTGGTGCGTGATAAAAATGAAGCGGCTTTAGTAAAAAATGAATTACAAAAATTGGGGATCGCGTCAGTTTATCTTTCTGATCAAAATAGCGTATTTGATAGCAATGTTGCGAAAGAATTAGCTTGGGTGCTTAAAGCCTGTTTGAATGTGGCAGAACGTCCAATTTTGAACGCAATTGCGACCGCACTTTTCGGTTTAAATGCAGCGGATATTCATCAAATTCAGCAAAATGAGGCAGATTGGCAACGTTGGGCAGATAGCTTTGCTCAATATCAACAAACTTGGCAACGCCAAGGAATATTGGCAATGTTACATCAAATTTTATTGGAGCAAGGCATTTCAGAGCGATTATTAAGCCAAGCCACGGGCGAGCGAGATTTAACTGATTTCCTACATTTGGCAGAAATTTTACAACAAGCTGCCACGCTACACGAAAGTGAAGCAGCGTTGCTCAGTTGGTTTGAAAAACAAATTCAAGGTGAAGGTCGTCAAGAGGCTCAAATTCGTTTAGAAAGTGAACGCCAGTTGGTAAAAATAGTGACAATCCATAAATCTAAGGGCTTAGAATATGATTTAGTTTGGCTACCATTTTTAGCTGTGCCTAGCAAAGATCCAAGTAAAAAAGACATCAATATTTATTATTCTAAAGGACGAGATGAAACCTTATGGGATATGGAAAATCGTAATTTGACCGCACTTTATGAAGAAACTTTTGCGGAAGAGTTACGTTTACTTTATGTGGCTTTAACCCGTGCCAAATATCAAATGGCATTCGCTTTGCCTGTGCAATTTGATAAAAAATGGAATGCCTTACATTATGTATTAAGCCAAGGTGAAATAGGTAAGGAAATAGCCTTATCAGCGCCTAAAGATACAGAAACATTGTTGCAAACCTTCAAAGAAAAAATGCAAGATAATGTGGAAATCTGCACTAAGCCAAATCTAGAGGCTTTTCCGGCTTTATCTATCAATACAAAAAATGATGAGCTTAAAGCTGCAGAATTTGCGGGCAATATTGAGCAAGATTGGCGAATAACCAGTTTTACTTCAATTGAACAAGGTCATCGCCGACAAAATTATTTCGCTGAAAGTGCGGGGAAAAAACACGTAGTTTTTGATGATACAAAAGATTATGACAGCCAAAATTCGATTGAAATTTCGACCGCACTTTTAAACGAAAATGAATCAAACATTTTAGATTTGCCACGAGGTAAACAAGTCGGGACGGCATTGCATCGCCATTTTGAAAATTGCTATTTTTCTGATTTAGCAAATACAGAAGAAATTGACACATTAAGACAATCCTTACAGTTAGATGAAACCCTTACAGAACCGCTACAAAATTGGCTACAACAGATTTCACATACACCACTTTCTAATGAAATAGGAATAGCATTAGCTGATTTGGCAAATAAAGATTGCATTAAAGAAATGCCATTTTATCTGGCTATTCGGAAACATTTTGATGTTGAAGCGTTTAATCGTGCGTTGAAAGCCCATCATCATTTGCCAAGCGAGCCGCTTCAATTTGAACAAATTCAGGGCATGGTGAGAGGTTCAATTGACTTAGTTTTCCGCCATAATGGGAAATATTATCTTGTTGATTATAAATCTAATTTCTTAGGTTCAAGCCTTACTGATTACAATCAAGAGGTATTGAAAAAAGAAATGTTACACAGTCACTATGATTGGCAATATTTAATTTATACGCTGGCATTACATCGTTATTTGCAAAGCGTTGTGCCTCATTACGATTATGCGCGAGATTTCGGCGGGGTATTTTATCTTTTCTTACGTGGAATGAACGGTGAGCCACAATCTGGCGTATTTTATGATCGTCCAAGCGTTGAATTAATCACAGAATTAGACGGGGTGTTTTAATGTTATCCGTATTACAAAAACTGAAAGAGCAGGGCATTCTTTCTCAAGGTGATTATTATTTTGCTAAGTTGATAGCTGATAAACAATGCCATACGGATTATGCGGAACCAGTCAAAAATTTAGCCATATTATTAGCCGCACTTTGTAGCTGGCGTTATACGCAGGGAAATACTTGCAGCCAATTAGATCGCTATTTAGAACATAATTTATTTGGCTTGGCTTATCGTACAACGGAAGAAGATTATTTAGCTGAAATTCATAAAAAGATTGGTTATTTACCCGTTGAAGATTGGCAAAATGCGTTGCGTGGGCATATGGCATTTACGCAAGATCCCGTCAATCAAATTGCGCCAATGGCATTTCAATTTGGCGCGTTGTATTTCTATCGCGCTTGGCAAGATGAGTATCGCATCGCGCAATATATAAAAAACACCTTAAAAAAACACCGCACTTTAGCCTTTTCTTATGATGAAATTCGTCAAAAATTGGATAAATATTTCCCTGAAAAACAGGAAAAAACAGATTGGCAAAAAGTCGCGGTAGCGACAGCGATTAAAAGTCCATTTTCGATTATTACAGGCGGTCCAGGAACAGGAAAAACCACCACAGTTACGCGTTTATTGCTCGTTCTACAAGAATTATTTGATTGTAAATTACATATTAAATTAGTTGCGCCGACTGGCAAAGCCGCCTCTCGTTTGGAAGAGTCGATTAAAAATGCGTTAGGTTTTATGCAAGAAAAAATGAATTTATCCGATTCACTTTTCAATGTTATTCCACAAAAAGCCAGTACTTTGCATAGTTTACTGGGTGTGAATGCTTTTAATGATTACACGCGCTATAACAGTCATAACCCTTTGCAGTTGGATGTATTAGTTGTTGATGAAACATCAATGATTGATTTGCCGATGATGGCAAAACTTATCAATGCGTTAAAGCCCGAAACCCGATTAATTTTATTAGGCGATCAGGCGCAATTAGCCTCTGTTGAGGCGGGGGCTGTATTGGGGGAATTGGCACAATTTGTTAATCAACCTTATAGTCATGAACAAGCTGCATATTTGCAAGCGACGACAGGATACGAAGTAAAAGGTACTGATTGTTCAAATCCAATACGTGATTGCTTATGCCATTTAACAGAAAGTCGCCGTTTTGATAAAGATTCAGGTATTGGCAAGTTGGCTGAATTCATTCAAAAAGGCAAAGCAGACGATAGCCTTGGATTATTTGACCATTATCCGCAAGAATTGCACTTTAATACCTTAAATGATGAAAGCGATGCGGTCAATCGAGTGGTGAAAAGTGCGGTGGAAAATTACCGCACTTTCTTAAAAATGTTGGACGATTTGCGTAAACAAAAAATAGATCCAAACGCTAAAAATGAACAAGGCATTTCCTATGCTGAAGCTATTCAAGCACAATTTAATTCTGTGAGATTTTTAACCGCACTTCGTAATAACAATTTAGGTGTTGAAAATCTCAATAAAGAAATCGCATTAGCGTTGCGAGAGGAAAAATTGCTTTGGTTCCGTAATGAACAAGATTGGTATATCGGCAAGCCAATTATGATTACTGAAAACGATCATAATGTTCGCCTTTATAACGGCGATATTGGCCTGTGCTTGGCGAATGGTAAAGTATGGTTTGGCAATAGAGAAGTGCTGACAAGCCGAATTCCAGCACATGAGCCCACTTTTATGATGACGATTCATAAATCTCAAGGTTCCGAATTTGAACATACCGTCATGGTGCTTCCAACAGAAGTGAATCCAGTATTGTCTCGAGAATTAGTTTTCACGGGTGTCACTCGTGCAAAAAAAGAACTCACTGTATTTGCCGATGAAAAAATATGGAAAACAGCAATTCGCCAGACCGTAAAACGCCAAAGCGGATTGGGGAAATTATTGGAAGATTTAAATTAGTAAAAAGGCGGAATGAATCCGCCTTTAAATTTATAAATCCATCAATTATTCATCAACAATATCAGTAAATTCTGCACCTAATACTTTTGCTAAATCTTGTGGCGCAATTTCTACGCTTAGCCCCCGTTTTCCGCCTGAAACATAAATCGTTTCAAACTCAAGTGCGGTTGAATTTATCACCGTTTTAACGCGTTTCTTTTGACCGAGAGGGCTAATTCCCCCTACAAGATAGCCTGTACTTTTTTGCGCCGCATCTTTATCTGCCATTTCTACTTTTTTCACACCGATAGATTTTGCTGCTTTCTTTAAATTCAGCATATTGGCCGTTGCAAGCACAAAACAAGCGAGTTTTTTCTGATCGCCATTTTCCGCCACAAGTAAGGTTTTAAAAGAGCGCTTAGGATCAATGCCTAATTTTTCTGCGGCTTCATCACCAAAATGTTGATTGTTCGGATCATGATCATAAGTATGCAAGATAAAAGAAATTTTTTGTTTTTTAAGTAAATCAATTGCTGGTGTCATTATTTCGTTCCTGGTTTTGGTGTAAAATAATGCCGATTATTTTACAGCGGAGAGAAAAATGGACGCAACCTTAAATATTGCGATAGCAGCAGAATTTGAATTAAGTGAAAAAATTGTAGAGCGTTTAGAACAAAGCGCGCTTGAAATTAGTAAAGTTTCTATTGTGGAAATGATACCTTTTGAAGAAGAACAAAATATTCGTTTTCGCAATAAAGGCGTTGAACAACTTTCTCCAAATGAAGTTGAGTGGGCTAATTTTAATTATGTATTTTTTGCAGGAAAACTTGAGCAAGTTTCCCATATTGCGCAAGCAGCAGAGCAGGGCTGTATTGTCATTGATATGTTAGGCGTTTGTAGTGCGCTTTCAGATGTGCCCGTTGTTGTTCCAACGGTAAATGAATCACAACTATTTGAGCTGAGACAACGTAATATTGTCAGCTTACCTGATCCACAAGTAAGCCAACTTGCTTTAACCCTTGCCCCGATTTTACAAGAGACTAATCTAAATCAAGTGTTTGTCACCTCTTTATTACCAGCCTCTTATACAGATGCGGACACCGTGACGAAACTTGCGGGACAAACAGCCCGTTTATTAAATGGTATTCCATTGGATGAAGAAGAAACTCGCTTAGCGTTTGATGTTTATCCGCATCAAGCACCTAGTTTATCGAATCAATTACAACGAATCTTTCCTCAATTAGATCGTGCTACATTCCACGCAATACAAGTGCCTATATTTTATGGATTGGCACAAAAAGTCACCGCTCTTTCAGACTATGATTTCGACTATCAGCCTCAAAATAGCGAGTTTGTCGCTTTAGAAGAAACATTAATTACACCTGTACTTAATGGAGAGCAAGAAAATGGGGAAGAATCAGTAAAACTTCATTTAAGTCAAATAAGTGCGGTAGAAAATGGCGTAGAATTCTGGTCTGTGGCAGATGAACAACGCTTTAATCTCGCCTTACTTTCAGTGAAATTGTTGGAAGGAATTTATCAGCAAGGTTATTAATACCTAGGAAATCAAGGAGAATAATATGCAAAATATTCTATTTATTATCCATTCATCCCCTTATGGTGACGAACATTTTTTTAGTGCATTACGTTTGGCGTTACAGTTGCAAGAGCAGCATAAAAGTGCGGTTAATTTAAAAGTATTTTTAATGTCTGATGCGGTAACTGGCGGTTTAGCAAAACAAAATCCAGCAGAAGGGTATCATTTACAACAAATGTTGGAAATTTTAACGGCACAGGGCGCAACAATTAAACTTTGTAAAACCTGCACCAATGCTCGTGGTATCACTGAATTAGCGTTGGCGGAGGGTGTGGAAATCGGTACGTTAGCAGAGCTGGCAGACTGGACGATGGAAGCCGATAAAGTATTAAATTTTTAATCATTACAATAGATACATAATACTCCCTCATAACTAATGAGGGAGTATATATTATTCTTATAAAGTCTAGATAAAATAAAAATCCCTGCTCAAGGAGCAGGGATCTATATTTGGTGCCTAGGGTCGGACTCGAACCGACACGGTTATTCACCGGCGGATTTTGAATCCGCTGCGTCTACCAATTTCGCCACCCAGGCAATATTTATGATTCGAATTATACGGATATTTAGTCTATGAGCAAGAAAAAATTTAATAAAAAATCTTATTTGATTTATAAATAGCCAATATAATTTTTTTGAATAAAAAATACCTAGCTAAAAGCTAGGTATTTCAAAAAAGTAAATTTAAGCCGCTGCAAGATTACCTAAATCTTTATCAACTAAGAATAAACCTTTACCATCATCACCAAGAAGATTAAGTTTATCTAAAATACTACTAAATAATTTTTCTTCTTCGTGTTGTTCTGCAACGTACCATTGTAGGAAATTGAAAGCAGAGTAGTCTTTTTCTTCAAAAGTTTTACCTACTAATTCATTGATTTTGCTGGTAATCAGTTTTTCGTGTTCATAAGTGATTTCGATCACTTCTTTTAACGATTTATACTCGTGTGATGGTGCTTCGATGGCAGAAATAATTGCTTGAGCACCGGTTTCATTCAAATAAGTGAATAATTTACGCATATGTTGCATTTCTTCTGCCGCGTGTGCAGATAAGAATTTTGCAGCACCTTCAAAGCCTTGTTGCTCACACCATGCGCTCATTTGAAGATAAAGGTTAGAAGAATAAAATTCCAAATTCATTTGATCGTTTAACAGTTTGATTACGTTTGCTGATAACATTTTATTTCTCCTATATTATTCTAAAGTTGCTAAATCACGATCGATGAAGAACAATGCTTTGCCGTCTTCACCTACAAGATTAAATTTATCAATGATGCTGCTGAATAATTTTTCTTCTTCGTGCTGTTCTGCTACGTACCATTGTAAGAAATTAAAAGTAGAGTAGTCCTTATTTGCGAAAGTCACTTCAACTAATTCATTAATTTTTGAAGTAACAAGTTTTTCGTGCTCTAAAGTGATTTCAAATACTTCTTTTAATGACGCATACTCATGTTTAGGTGCATCAATTTTACCTAAAAGTGGCATACCACTGGTTTCGCTTACATATTGGAACAATTTTTGCATATGTTCTAATTCTTCATCAGCGTGACGAAGCAAAAATGCGGCTGCACCTTCATAACCGTGTTTTGAACACCATGCGCTCATTTGTAGATAAACATTAGAAGAGTAGAACTCTAAATTGATTTGTTCATTGAGTTTGTTTGTGATGGCTTGATTAAGCATAACTAATTCCTTTCCATTTGATTGATAAAAATGCAATAAAGCTCAATTTGCGATTCTCATTTTAGGTATCTAAATGAGAATTTGCAAGTTTTTTCTTTGATTTTTTTTTATAACTTATTAATTTTAAAGAGTAAAATCAATAACAACTATTCTCATTTATGTTGAATTAATGTTCTGATTAATAATACAACGTCACATCTTAATTATCCCTGCAATAAAGTGCTCAGATTTTACGTAGCACGATCTTATTTTTTGACTTCTATATTCTATTGAAAATAGCATCGGGCGGCCTGAAAAAAGCTTTGAAAGAAGAGTAGAGATTAATCCTATAAGCGTCACTTCGTAATTAATTTAACATAATATACATTATGCGAAATCAATTACAAGGTTAGTGAAAGCTACGCATTAATAAGATCACAGAGTTATGCACAAGTCACAGGTACTAGTAAAACAAGACAAAATAAGGCTGAATAACACGTTGTAACGTGTTGTTTTATCGTTTTATTGAATGGTTAAATTGGAATGTCAGGGAAATGTAAAGACGCACGGTGCGTTTCGCATTATCTAATCAGCTTAAAGGACGTGGCTATAAAGGTTCTGCAGAAGGCGCATTAATTGCTGTGATTTTTTGAAGAATGCCGAGCGCAATGAATTCATTTTTTCAAATAAATATCTCTGTTTCCGGCGCTGCAGCCGCTGCGCCTTACGTCAGGAGAAAATGCGTGGCATTTTCCCCCGACACCCCCCTATAATATTGCTAATTCAAATTTAATGATGAAGTAACAAGGTAAAAACCACAAAGCGCAGGCGTGTAACGCCTTTACCCTTTGTGGTTTTTACTTTATGAAATTCAATTAGATCATTTTAACTTGCAATAAAATTACAATGTCTGTCTTAGTGTTTGATTTAGATTTTCCCGTCAAGAAGCCTTTCGGTAAGAATGAAAAACCTGTTTCACCCTCCGTTAATTTGTTTTCAGCCAGTCCGCCTAAAACCACAATATCACCACTTTTAAGCGTAACATCAGTAACAATATCGCGTTTAATCAGTGTTGGCGATTGATTTACGCCCGTATCCGTCTTCACAAAATTAGAAAGTTGTTGATTGATTTTTAAGTCTATCGCATTACTTTTAATCGTTGGTTGTATATCAAAGATCACACCAGAAGAACGATATTCAATCGATTGAATAGGTCTGCCGTCCTGATAGGTAACATTTGATAAAACAGGCACATCAGAACCTACTGAAAAATTTCCCTTTGAACCTGATTTTACACGCAACGTTGGGCTACTAACGACTTGAAAGCGTTCATCAGTGCGAAATAACTCAATCATTGCATCCAAATTCCCTGCATTAACCGTAATAAAATTTTCATAGTTTTGTTTGTAACCAATGTTGATACCCAGTTTTCCCGATAGCAATTTTGCCAATAAATTAATTCCGCTTCCTTCTTTGGCAATGTCCTGCACTTCAAAAACATAACCCGTTACAACGACTTCACGGCTTGGCGTATCAACCGATTTTAAAACTGATTTAATTCTTGCAATATCTTCCGCTGTTCCATAATAAACGAGCTTATCACCACTTGCCGAGACTTGCCCCTCTCCTTGTAAAAACTGCGCAAGATATTCTGTATCACGATGAACAGGATTATAAACAAAACTGTGTTTGATAATTTTTGGCGGTTTTGGCTCAATATGCGCAAGGTAAACTACGCCATTTTTCTCATAGGTTTTGATATTCATATTTTCAAAATAGCGTGTAATAAACTGATTAAAATCTTGGTCTTCCTTGGTATGAAAGCTGATTAACCGTGTATCTGCTGCTAATTTTGGATCAAGCATATAAGGCTTTTCTAAAACTTCATCATAGATCATTCCTACCGCTTTCGGTAACGGTACGGCTTCAAGCTTAAAATCAACATTTTTTGCCTGCGCCACACCAAACAAAAAACAGGAAAAAAAACATAAAATGTTACGTTGTAATTTCATTGTTTTACTCCAGAATAATAATTAACCCGTTGATTATCAATAATGCCTTCCAACATTCGCCCCGTAAAATTAAAGTTAGAACGTGGTTCTAACCGTAAATTACCTTGGTTATCAGCCAAAATCACAAAGGCTTTTCCTGATTTTTGTAACTCCCCTGTTATGCGCCATTGCGTTGATAACGGTAAAGTTACTTGAAGTTGTGGCTGATTATTTAATGTAATCGCTTCAATTTCCTTATTTTCGCTTAATGTCTGTTCAACTTTTGGCGTATCCTGTTCAGGTGGCGTAAAAAAGCTAATGAGCTTATATAACGAAAACCCGACAATCAATACGGCAAACACGGCAAAATATTTAATACTGGATTTATTCAGCGCGTTTTGCCGTTTATCTGTGACTAATTCCCGTCCATTATCGGTTTCATAGCTTTTATAAAGCGGAAAAATAGCCTTATCATACTTTTCTTGATAACTTGCCGTCTTTGCGGTTTTCCAACATTTATTACCCGAAAACACATCAACCCGATAACGACTTTTTAACCCTGCGGCAACCAATTTTGTCATTTTGAATGTCGTTTCAATTCGCTCCACAAGCTCTCTTTGTAAATTGGTTAAATCCTGATTCAATATGACAAAATCACAAGAAATGCCGTTACTATCTGTAAAATGTCGGTGTTCTGATAAAAATGAAAAGTGGTTATCATTGATTTTTTCTTTCTTTGGGAAAAATCGCCACGCTTCATCAATAATGATTAAATCTCCTGCTTTACAAAAGGTTTCAATTTTATTATCTATTGCGTTCTTGTAAGGGTAAAAATCAACACCTAAGCATAAATCATTATCGACAATAACCAATTCACCTAAGTTATCAGGCGACAATTTTTTATCTTTTGATAGGCAATATTCTTCAATTAATTGTTTGTTTAATCCGTAAATATTTGAAACTACCCTACGCCCCGAAGCAATGGCGGGAATGATGACAGACTTCACCACTTCATAAGATTTTCCGTGTCCAGGTAACCCCACATAAGCCGAAATAGCCATAATGCTCCCTAGCCAATAATTGGTAAACGACGAATAATAAAGCGCGCCAACATTGCCGAAATAACTAATGTTATTCCTGTTGGGATTTGCAATATTGATAGAAAATACCAAATAGAATCAGGTAAACCAATAAATAACGCATTTAAATTTGGTATCTCTTTTGGCAAAAATAACTCAATCACCACGGGAATAAATTCCGTTGTAATAAAGAAAAGTGCGAAAAAAACAAAAAATTTTGCAACAATACCTTTAAAAGCAAACCCAAGAAAACCACTAAATAAACGTAAAATTAAGCTACCCATTGTTATTCCTTATGCACTCAATAAAATTCTTAATGCGACAATTCCCCAAATAAGCAGCATCAAGGAAGTAATCACGGCTTTATTTTGCTCTACATATTGGCAATGCTTATCTAATCGAACATCAATATTTAAATAATCAATATGCCCTTCCCACGTTGGACACTGCACAGCACGATCGGCTAAATGAAAATTCTTGAGCTGCGGAAAAAACTGATTAAATGGCTCTAAAATTTGTCGTGCTGTGGGTGACTCAAGTTCAGGATATTTGGGTTCATCATCAATATCTTTATCATCTTTTTCTTCACCTGGACGCGTACCGGGATTCGGTGTGGGTTGTGGAATAGGTTGTGGTTGGTTTGATGTGCCTATGGATAATTGATTTCCTACACCTGCTTTAGCAAATAAATCGGCAAAGGTTGCCGTTTTACCTAATTTATTTAATTGTGCTTGTACTTCTGCCGATGTAATCGGATCAGATGCACTAAACGGAACTCCAATATAACCAGGCTGAGACGCAGCAGACATCAATAAGGCGTTATACAATAACGCTAATTGTGTGGCGGTTAAGGGTTTGGTATAAAGATTTAAATCTAAATCTGCGACTGAATTTAACTGCTTATCTGATGAAGTTGTTGGAAAATCGCCTACCCAATGTTGATTTTCTTCAAATCTAATGTAGGTTAAATTATTTACACGTGTAGAAACTTCATAATCCGAAGGTTTAGGTGGATTAAAAGAATAAACGATTTGCGAGCCAGTATTTCCCTCTAAAATCGGCTCAAAATCATAGTTTAATTGTTTTTCGGTAAATATCTGACGAACTTCAGGATAAATCATATTACCTATTTTTTGATGACGTAAATAACGATTTTCTACGGTAGTTTGTGAACGTAGATAACGGTATTTCTTGCCCTCAATATCGACTTCTGAATAATTTTCTTCTCCTTTTCCTCCCATTCCTCTTGCGCGATATATTCAGCCAATTTTTCAATAGAATTTGATTGCGCGTACTCCCCCGTTCTTAACGTATTGAAATATTTATAATGTTTATCTAAGACATCGGATTTATAAATATCCTGTGAATTTTCCGAAATCTGTTTCTTTTCTTTTGAATACTGATAAATAATTGGATCTTTCGGACTCGGCATTGCGTTGACAACTTTTGTTTCACCATTCACATTTATCGCATAACGACCATCAGCTAAAGGAACAGCAGTAGGCTCAAAAGCAACCCCGATTTTGCTATTACTTTCTACATTCAAATCCTTAAGCGTAATTGCACCTGATGTTAACGCTAACGCAACCCATGAAATATCTTTCGCATTGCGTAATGTTGATGTTGCGCCAACAGCAAATGTTGCGTCATTTGCCGCAACCGTTCCCAATGCCCGATAAGTCTGTGCTGCACGTAATCCTATTGCTGCTTCATTTGCCGCTAAATAAGCGGCATCATTTGCGGCAGCTCTCCCAACCACAGAAACCGCAGCCCGTCTTGCAACAATCCCTTCAAACACTTCAGCTAATACCACGCGGGCAAGTAACGGATTAGCGTTAGCTTTATAGGATAAAACAACGTTAAAAATAAAACTAAAAATCACTATCCATTTAAGCCAAGCACCACGACTAAACCGCATACCATACCCAAAAGAAAATAAGCAAAATCCCATAACATACGCACCCCAAAGAAAAAAGGGGACGCAAATCCCCCCTTGTTATTGTTATTTTCCAAATAGTCCCAAAATAAAGCGGATACCCATTTTGGCAATACGCGGGCCAATTAACACACCGCCTGCGGCGATAATTCCGGCAATCACCGTTGAAAAATCAACTTGATTAAGCATACCGGAAACATCAATTTGTACTTTTTGTGCCGATTCACTGCCAGCAAAAGCACCAACGGAAGATCCCAAAACTACAGCAGCAATAAGGTATTTTTTTAAATTTGACATAAGAAACTCCTTATATTGAGTTAAAATTATGTGCTTATTTGAAAAGCGCTAAAAATGTTCCCACAGATTTAGCGATTAAATAAAAAATAAGCACAAGACCAAATGAAAAACCAAAGCTATCGGTATGATGAAAAAAATCACCCACTGAAAAGCCTTGATTTTCATTCCCTGAATGTGCCACAGATTGAAGTTTGACCGCCTCTGTCCGTGGCACTTTCAATACGACATCACTACAACCATCACCGCCAAAACTCATATAAGGGTGGCAAAACTTAGTTGTAATTTCTATTTCTTCATTCATCACTTATCAATAGCGGGAACTAAAACAATATCACTTACTTTTAAATCAAAATAACCACTGACTTTAAAAGAAGTTGGATGAACATAGTAATTACCAGGAGAATAAGGAACTTGATCCTTTTTCAAGGGCACTTTAATTTGAACAGGAAACTGACCACCTAATTCAATATAGGCTTCCTGCGTGCGAATAAACCAATCTTTTCCCGTTTTCTCACTTACCCCTGACCGTTCATCAATTCTGGAAGTTGAAAAAATTTGTACTTTCAATAAATACTGTTCAATGTTTTGATTACTCATTTTTATACCTCTCGGTTAGTTAAATTACGCAGCTAACTGCATTTGGACAAAATCTAATGTTGGTTCAACATACCAATCAGGACGCTGACAACTAAAATCAATTTCAACAAGTTTCATTAACGGAATGATGTTATGGCGTTCGTGGGCTTTGAGGTTTTGCAACTGGGCTTTCGTTAGCCCGACAGCTAATAAGTCTTTTTCGTGTCGCCAGAACGTTTTTCTATCCATTTCTGACTGAGTTTCTAAATATCCATAAGTTAATAAGTTTTTATAAAAACCAAATAATCTATCTGCCTTCGCATAACTAATATTGCCCTTAGGTGTTACTGTGTAATACTGTTTTTTCAGTAATTTCTGAATATTGTCTCGGTTATATACATTCATTTTGCTTTCTCCAACCGCTTGGATAATATCGTTAAAGGCATCTTGCCATAGGTCTTTAATCAGGCTTTTTCCCTGTTTTTCATACTGTCTTTGATACTGGATTAAATCGCATAATTTGCGTGGAATACGGTATTTATCTAAATAACGTTGTTTTAGCCGAGCCTCAAAACGCACACATTGCTTGGAAAATTCAATTAAATTTGGATTGCTTAACACGTTTAGCACATTAAGAAGATTTTGTTTATTTGGCGTACGTTTTAATTCGGATTGGATTTCGGACAAACGTTTTTGCAACTCTGCCCCTTTTAAATAGACTTTAAGGACTCTATGCTCTGAACCACTGTTCCATTCTGCTGTTGTCTCATATTCTCGGTTATATCGCGTTTTCTTGGTTTGCCCTGCTCTCACATTTTGCAAAAAGCTAATCACCTGCTTTTGCATCATTTCAGACGGAATATGAGCTGAATAGGTGACATCAATCCAATCTATCATCGTATTTTCAGTGTCAGTCATTTCGTAGAGTTCTGGCAAGGCTTCACAAAAGGTTTTCAGCATCACAAAACAACAAACATCAAGATTGGTTGAACCAAAGACATTATGCCCTTGAAGTAATTTTGCGGGACTGGCTTTCAGCTCAATATAAGGCGGGGTTTTCATTCTATCGCTGCCGTTGAAGACTTTCATTGCTAACGAACCAAAATGACTAGGAATGGCTTCATAAGGGTGGGACAGTTCGGCAACATCAAGATCACCGTCAATCTCAAAGGTGACATTGCCTGCCCGTAGTTTAAGACCTGTTCTCTTGGCTATCTCTATCAGGGTTTCTTTCAAAAAAGAGGTTTCCCCGTCTTTGCAAACGAGGATATGCTCTGTTTTGAATGGAATTGATAGCTTCAAGAAGTCGATCACTTATGCCTCTATACCGCATGTGTACATACATCAAATAAAATATACAACTTTTACATACCGCATACAAGCATATTTACATACTTTGAGACAAAAAAAGTATAATAGGACATCAATTACAAACCAGATTTTGAGATAGAAATAATGAGAAAAGATACATCTGTTCGAGTTAATGAAATGAGAAGGAATAAGTTAGAAATGTTAGCTATTGAAATCAGTCATAAGAGCGGAAAACTAACTAAAATGAGTGATATAGTTAATCATCTATTGGATAACTACCTTCAAGAAGCAAAACAGGATTTACTTCATAATGCTGAAAATTCAGGTAAGGATAAAACCAAAAGTACATAATTATTAAAAATAAAGAAATAATTATTCACTCAAGACTGTAGCAATCATTTAAAGATTGATTAATTAATAAACGGATTTGTGTCATTTTGACACAAGAGTGGACTATTAAAGAGAGTCCACTTGGATGAAAGCCTAAATGGACTATGCAAAATTTTGCATTTTTGCATAAATCTTTATTCACTACATGGTAAACGGGAGACATCTTATGCCAAAATCAGATCACAAACATCATAACCAAAGCCAAGAACACGAACAAAATTACCAACTTAGAAAACACGGTCTAAGACAAACTAAAGAAAACAGGGATTTATTGGATAAAATAACACCCCCATATTCAAAGAATACTGATATGGACACATTAATTCAAAAAAACTTAAAAAAATTTGAAAAAGCCTAGGTGGAAAAATGAAAAAATTACTAATGATCTCTTTTGTGACTTTGTTTGTAGCCGCTTGTCAACAACCATCTTTTGAAAGAAAAGTTTTCAAATCATCTCCAACAAAAAAATTAGACGACACAAAATTTTGTGTTTATGAAGGTAAAGAATACTCTAAAGGTAGTGTTATCAAAGCAGAAGGTGTAAACCTAAAATGCGGTACTTATAGCAGTGATGTATTTGATAAAATGTTATCTTGGGGAAAATAGTTATTTGAACTTTAACGTCTAAAGAATTTTGGTTTAGGTTGATAGCGATATTTTCTAATAAACTCTTCTAAATCAACAGGAACTGATGAATTTGTCAGTTCCTTTAAAAACTCCCCCAAGTGTTCCATTTTCTCAAATCTTGCTTGAGTCTGTTCAGCAGTTTCCAATCTGTCAAAAACAAAACGAATTTCAACCGTATCATAGCTAAATCTTATATTATGCTCAGTTTGTTTGAGAAGTTTCACTGCCTCATAAAAATGTCTTGGTGTGATATGCTGAATGGTAATATTTGACATAAATTTAATAACTTAAAATTTCGCATAATAGCGGATTATGTGTAAATTCTTGCGCGGTGCTGCGCCATTATACCGCGCTGCAAATTGTAACATAATCCGAAAATCATTATGCGAAATTAGTTATCCGGTTAGCGGAAACTACGGATTAAATAAATCACACAGTTATGCACAAGTCACGGATACTAGCAAAACAAGACAAAATAAGGTTAGATAACACGTTGTAACGCGTAATTTTATAGAGTTATTGAATGGATAAGTTGAAATGTAAAGACAATGTAAAGGTAAAATAAGCTAAATCTATGTGATTACGCTACGTAAAATCTGGATAATTTTTTGGATAATTCTTCCCAGAAAAAATAACAAAAAAAGCACGTTTTTATTAAAACGTGCTCTTCTAAAAAATGTGACAACGTATCAGTTAACATAGTAGTTTTATACCATATTCATATACTTGTTGGAGCAAAGATAGTTTTTCAGGGTTATCTGAATGTTCCTCAGCTAAACGTTGTAAACTTGATTCAAAATCTACCGCACTTTTTTTAAGTTTATTCTGTCTGTATTTCTGCCATTTAATTTGTTCTGCGCGTGTGAGTGTTTTATAAAAATGACGTGCTCGATAATGGAATAATAATTCAGGGATACGTTTATCTTCAAAAGCTAAACCATGTTCAGCTAATTTTTCTGCAGGTAAACTGCGTAAAATAGACATATTATTTTTATCAGCATTGCTGAAAAAGCCATTGTATAGTTCAGTTTCTACATTATCATTCGATTCAAATTGACGTTCTTCATTAAAAATATCTGCCACTTTTTCACGAATATCAAAAGATGCTCGTAATTTTGCAAGATTATTCAAGCATAATTGTCGATCAATACCCAAGCGATTTGCTGTTTCTGGTAACAAGGTTTTGGCTGGCGCTAAAATAGGACATTTATTGATATGCACAAGCTTTAATGGAACAGATGAAACTTCCCTTTTTTCTAATTCCGATTTTTTGGTATATAAATCTGTCCGCAATTCATCCACACTTTTGGCTAATAAATTATCGATATCGCCAGTTAAATCACAAACAATGAGTGCATTTTGATTTGTTGGATGCCAAGCTAAAGGAGCAACCCAAGTGCAATTTCCACGATAATTCCCTAACATTCCAGAAACATGAACTAAAGGCGCCATTGCGCCTGTATCAACCAATTTTTCTATTTCTTTTTTACCTCGTTTTTCAAAGAAATATTGAAATAATTTAGGCTGTTTTTCTTTAATTAATTTCGCCATAGCAATAGTTGCATATACATCCGCCATTGCATCGTGTGCATTTTCATGCTCAATACCATTTGCTTTAGTGAGTTTTTCTAAGCGGAAACTTGGCATTCCATCATCGTCATAAGCCCAATTAATCCCTTCTGGACGCAAGGCATAACAAGCTCGCACTAAATCTAACAAATCCCAGCGTGAATTCCCGTTTTTCCAGCTGTATTCATAAGGATCAATAAAATTACGATAAAATGTATAACGCGTCATTTCATCATCGTAGCGAATATTGTTATAGCCCATGACACAAGTATTGGGTTGGGAAAATTCGGCTAAAATGTTTGTGGCAAATTCAGGCTCAGAAAGCCCCTTTTCATTACATTCTTGTGGTGTAATTCCTGTCACCATTACCGCTTCAGGAGCCGGTAAATAATCGTTGGTTTGTTTACAATAAAACATTATTGGTTCACCAATGATATTAAAATCAGCATCTGTGCGAATACCTGCGAATTGCGCAGGGCGATCTGTTGCTGGATTTACACCAAAACTTTCATAATCGTAAATAAAAAAGCTGAAATCTTTTGCCATGACTACTCTCTTTTACGCGATAATTTTATCTAAATAATATAGGCAGAAAATAGCCGATAAACTAAAAATAATACCTAGCCAATTTAGCTTACTGATTTTTTCTTTAAAAGCGAATGCGCCAGTTATCGTACCTAAGCAAATCACGCCAATATTCATCCCTGCAAAAACAAGCGTCGGATTTCCAGAAAAACTTTGATGCGCTTTTATGTAGAATAAAATATTAAAGAAATTCAATACACCTAAAACGATGCCACTAATGACACTTGATGCTGTCCATTGGGCGCGTTTTAAGAATAAATAGATAAACATAACGCAAGCTGCAAGCGAGAAAGAAATAAACAATGTTGCAGGAAATGCACCGCCGCTTTTCGCCACTTGTTTGAATAGAATATCAATAATGCCATACCCAAACCATACGCCGATTAATCCTAAAACACCTTTAAAATTCACCGCACTTTGCCCTTGATTTGGCTTAGTTAATAAACAAAATAAACCTATAAATGCTAATACAATACCAGTGATTTTAGATTGGCTTAGTGTTTCATGAAAAATTAAAAACGCGGATAAAATAGGAAGAAACAACGAAAGACGTTGTGCTGCATCTGAACGTACAATTCCAGCAAACTCTACCGCTTTTGACATAATAATAAATACGCTAGGTAACAATAAACCCAGTGCTAAAAAAATGGGTGAATTTTCGCTTTGTACGATGTAATCAGTAAATTCTAAACCTTTAAAATCAGGTTTGAGTAAAAAATAACTGAAAGTAATAGCGGTGATGTAGTTGAATGCGATAGCTTGTTCAATAATGATATTTTTTTTACGGGCTATTTTAAGCAAAACCGAAACCGCTACGCTGCAAAGAATGGCAAGAATAAGATTGTGCATTTAAATTCCTTATATAATTAAAGTGCGGTCAAAAATCTTAAAATTTTAACCGCACTTCCCTTCTATTTTTTATTCTGTCGCACCGAATCCGCGTAAACCAACAACATGTACGTGCTCTTGGTTACCTGCGATTTTACGCACGAGTTTATAGGTTGTACCTTTTTCCGGGCTAATGTTTTCTGGCGCCGCAATAAGCAACTGCATATCTAAACGTTCGCAAAGCTCGAATAAAGTAGAAATAGATTTACCGTCTAAACGCGCTGCTTCATCTAAGAACAACAAGCGACAAGGCACAATATCTTTACCTCGAATTCGACGGCTTTCTTCTTCCCAGCTTTGAACAACCATTAAGAGAATTGACATACCTGTACCGATAGCTTCACCAGTAGAAAGTGCGCCACTTTCTGCACGTAACCAACCATCAGCACCACGGAATACTTCTACTTCAAGTTCAAGATAATTACGGTAATCTAACAATTCTTCACCGATTGTTTGCGCTGTGCGTTGCCCCATATCAATATGTGGATTGATGCGTTGATAGAGCTTCGCCATGGCTTCAGAGAAGGTGATGCGGTTATCGTTGAATAAATCTTGATATTCATCTTGCTGACCAGAAAGCGCATCCAACAACATGGCATGGGTATCACGAATATTCACTACTAAACGAACAGATTTCACCTGACCAAACGCAATGTTTTGTAAACCTTGGTTGAGCATACGAATACGGTTTTGTTCACGCTGAATCGTTTTACGCATAATATTTGCAACACTTTCAGAACTGATTGCCAATTTTTTCTCACGGCCAGTTAATTCAGCCGTTAAACGAGAAAGCTCAATTTCCATTTGTTCAATGGCATCAATTGGATCATCCGTTTTAATGATGTCTTGGCGAATACGTTCACGTAGATGCTGATACACCGCAATAAAGAACCGCACTTTATTTTCAGGTTTGCGACTATCTTCTGACACTCTTAGGCTATCACGTAGATATTCATTATCCGCCACTGCTGTACGCAACGCACCTAATGCTTTATCCGACATTGAACGTAACTCATCTGCAGATAAATAAGCGAGCTCTCGGCGATTGAGGCGTTTTTCCATATCAGAGTTGCGGGATAAACGTAAAACCACACACCAACTCACTTTCGCGGCTACAACTAATTCACGTTGAGTTTTATAATCACGTTCGGTTTTACGAATAAGACGATTTAAGTTGTCCGCTTCGCTTTCAATTAATGTCAGTTGTTTTTCTACATAAGAACGACGCTGACGGCTTGTTGAAAGTTGTTGATGTAATTCATCACGACGGATACGTGCACGTTCTTCTGCACCATCATCAGCTCTTACACCAAGATCGCTAATCTCTCCAATCAATTCATTTAAGAGCTGATATTTACTATCGTAAGAACTTTGTAATTGAATCAATACGCGATTATATTCAGCAAATTGACTTTGTTTTTGACGAACTTGCTCACGTTGCGTATCTCGTTGTGCCTGCATTTGTTCTAAACGTTGGCGAAGTTTTTCGTTAAGTTCAGAAGTTTCAGCCTGCCCTGCATCTTCATAACCAAAATGCGGTTTACGTTGTACAACATCAGCTAACGCAAATACACGTTGTTGAACTTGTTTTTGACGCTCAATCGCTTGAGTTAATTCATTTTTTAATCCTTCGTAATTTTCTGGATCACTTTGTAAACTATTGGCTATAGGCTCTAATTGTGACAACGTTACGCCATGCTGACGAATAAAATATTCATCTTGCTCTGCAATATCTAATTGCTCACGACATTCTTCAATACGATCAATTAAATCTTCATCAGCTAATACATTTAGTTGTGGAATTAACTTGTTGAGTAACTGCAGTTTTTCTTTTGCATTATCTAATTGAATGCGTAATTGTTGTTCGCCGCTATTAAATTGGTTTAATTCACGATCAATTTCACTACGTTCTCGATTAATCTCAGACATTAGCTCTTCTGGATTTGGCTGGAACGCAAGCGCCAAATGCAACCCAACAAATTGGCTGAAATGTTCGTGTAAACGTTGGCATTTTTGTACATCAAACGCAATTTGGGCATGTTGTTCTGCCACTTCATCACGTTCAATTTGTAATTCTTCTAAACGTTTTTCACGTGCTGCACGCCCCAATAACGGGATTTCAGGGAATCTTGAATAGCGTAATTCACGCTCTGAAACTTGCACGACAACACCTAGCTCAAGTTCTTGTGCGGATAATACGCTGTCGTCAAATGCGGTAGGATCGCCTTCAATTAAATACAAATCGTCTGGGCAATCTTCTAATTGCGCAAGTTGTTCACGCACGGCATTGAGATCACGCACAACAATAGCATGACGTGCAGGCCCGTAAAGTGCGGAGAAATAAGGCGCATCTTCAATGGTTACATCATCGTAAAGCTCTGAAAGCAGTACACCACCAAAACGTTCTGCCAACATATTTAAACGCGGATCTTCTGAACCATCAGGCTGACTTAAACGAGAAATTTGTTCATCTAATTGCAAACGTTTTTGTTCAAGTTGATCACGTTGCATCGTGAGTTCACGCTCTTTCACAAGTTGTGATTGCATAAAATTCATCACATCTTGGCTATGTTCAAACGTCTCGCCACTTTGTTGTTCCAAACGTTCTAATGCAGCTTGAGCTGTCAGCCATGCTGGAGCTTTACGCGCATTTTCATCATAAAGTGCGGTTAAATTTTCACGTTTTTGACGAAGCGTAGAACGGTTTTCCACTTGTTCTGAAAGTTCAGCAGAAATATCTTCGATTAACGCTTCTTGCTCTGAGTGATAATCCTCTAATTCTTCTGCCGTTTGTAAACTTAAATTAGCACGTTGATTAAAATCATTAAGTAACTTGACCGCACTTTGTTGTTGTGCGTAACGTTGCTCAAGTTCATGTAATTTTGTGCGAAGTTGTGGCGTTTGTTGTGCCTGCAATTTTTGGCTTGGATATTCACGTAATAATTCTTTCGCACTTTCCCAGGCTGCAGAACGAGGCATTTCACCCGCAATTTTGCATACTAATTGGTACGCTTTATCGAACTGAGATTTTGCTACTTCAGAAATAGACATTTTATGCTCAAGCTCAAGTACGGTTTCCGTCAAACTTTCTGCATGGGCTTCAAACTCTGCGTGATAATCTTCTACATTTTTAACACTTAAATCTGCTAAACCACATAATGTTTTCGCTTTTTCAAGAGCTGCAATGGCTTGTTGATATTGAAGTGCGCGAGTTTGTTGGGCATCTAATGCTTGTTGATAATCTGCTAATTGAGCTCGTACAGCGTCAATTTCAATTTCGGTTTGTTCAAATTGGGCTTGGCTTTCTTCTAACGCATCATTCGCATCTTCAACCACCATTTTTTGTTCTTCTAAACGCTCGGTGAGTTCTGCAATATCATCTTGATAACGCGTGATTTTTTCTTGGTGACGCAAAGCATTTAACACTAAATTAAGATGATCAACCGCACTTTGGTGATCAACTTCTAAAGTGCGTTCATTTTCTGCCAATTCTGCCGCTTCTCGACTTAAATCAACTAAACGATGTTGAGATAAATTCTGCTCTGCCTTTGCTTTATACCACTCGCGACGAGATTCTAATGCAGCCTCAATATTGCCACGGCGTTCATTTGCATTACGCATATAGTCCGAAGCAACATAGTTGGTGGTTTCAGTAATTAAATGTTTGAATAAATCGCGATCTGATTGCGTGACCTTAATCGCCTCTAAAGTCATACGGTTCTCACGCAATGCACTTTCCATATCTTGGAAAGCTTTGCGCACACCTAAATTTTCTGGCAATAAATAATCACGTAAAGAACGTGTGATTGCACTGGAAATACCACCGTATAAAGACGCTTCGATAAGTTTATAGAATTTACTTCGGTCTGATGCTGATCGTAAACGTTTCGGAATAATACCTAAATCGAACATCATGCCGTGATAATCGGTGATGGAATGATATTGTTTAAATTGTGCACCGATATTTTCAATTTTATCTTTGAGTTCGTTTAAATTAAGTACGCGTGCTTGACGTTCGCCCACGGTTTCAGTGAAAAGTGCGGTTGGATTTTGAGATAATTCGACACCTTGAATTGAGAACGTTTTTAAATCAACTTTTTTATCACGACCCGCAATTTGTTGCAGACGCACACCAACAAGAATACGTTGATGGCGAGAATTAATGGTATCTAATACCGCGTAACAAACACCCGGACGCAATTTACCATGTAAACCTTTATCGCGAGAACCGCCTGTAGAACCAGCCTCTGTTGTATTACGGAAATGTAAAAGGGTCAAATCAGGAATTAATGCGGTCACAAACCCAGCCATTGTAGTTGATTTACCTGCACCGTTCCCCCCAGAAAGCGTGGTAACTAATTCGTCTAAATCGAAAGTACGCGCAAAAAAACCATTCCAGTTAATTAAGGTTAAAGAACGGAATTTACCACGCTCTACACCATTGTTTGCAGTTATGCTAAAAGGCATTGGTGCTTCAACAATTTCTTCGACGTTTTCATTTTCCATAATGACTTCATCGCTCTCTAATTCGATTTCATTTTCTAATTCAAAAACATCAGACATTATTCTTGTTCTCCGTCAAATTCTTCGTCAATTTCATCCGCACTTTCCGTATCGTTTTCCATTAATTGCGCTTGTTTTTCCAACGCTAAGGATTCTGGTGTTGCAGCTTCCCCATCACGAATGAGTCGAGCTTGAGCCTCTAATGGATCATCTCCGCTACGCACTTCTGCACCAAAACGAAATACAGATTCAGAAATCGTAAATTTCCCACTATTTTGTTCGCCAACAGTTTGAATCATACCTAAACGACGTAAACGACCAATTGCAGCCCGCACTTTTTCTGCCAATTTTTGTTTATCTAAGTCAGAACCACTTGAACGCTGATTAACTGCTTTTAATAATTTTCCTTCATCAGCAAGATTTAATAATTCATCATACACTTCTTGCGTACTAAAAATACCCTGTTGGGCTAAACGCTCTGGGCTTAAATAAAGATAACAAAGCACTTTACCAACAAGCATTTCCAACTCAGAAAGCACAGAACGCGCAATTAATGTCGTTGCTTTCGGACGAAGATAGAAAAATCCTTCTGGAGCACGAATTAGTTCCACGTTATAGCGACGATAAAATCCGTCTAATTCATTTTGGAAATCCATTAAAAATGCGTGATTATCTAAGTGCTCTGTGCTGATATGGCGACCTGAGCGCAATAGACTATCTACCGCTGGAAATATTGGATTTGCAATCGCCACAGCGAGTTTTGGGGAAATTACATCTTGAAGGTTGTCTGTCATAGGTTATTTCTCTATTAAAACTTTATTCAGTTACTTTCTTCGTTAATCATTATTGCCAAATCTCCCCTAGCCCCTCTTTGCTAAAAAGGCTTTGGGCACATTTAACAGAAGTAATTCCGTCGAAATTAGCTTTTAAATTATCTTAAAATCAATACTTATCAATCACATGCGCTTGCACTTCTGCGCCACGTTTATTAATTGCTTGCCAATTTGGATAAATACCCGATAAATCATCATTTGCCATACCAAGACGCACGGCTTGATCAACAATGATTCGAGCCACATCAAAATGACGAGAAAGTGGATAATTTTCCAGTTGTTCTTTTAACACTAAACTCAAATCAATCGGACGGTTATTTTCACGATAAGCAATCAGTAAGCCTTGCATATGCTCTACAATTTGATCGTGTAAATCTGAAAGGGATTCGTATTGCAATTCTTCTGGCAATTCACCTAAAGCATCATCTTCACGCAACACCATTTCTTCATCGCGCAGATCAACTAAACGCTCAGCTTGCGCGGTCCATAAGAACCAAGGATGATCAAAATAGTGATGAATAGAATTACGTAAACGTTGTGAGAACACGCGATTTTTATCCATATCAATAGCAGTACGAATAAATTTATGTACATGGCGGTCATAACCAATCCATAAATCGATGGCTTGTTGCCCCCAGCTAATAATTCGGTCAAGTTTAGATTGTAAATCGGTAATTAATTGATCGATAAAATACAAATCATCACGCCCGATCACACAATCTTGAATACGCAATAATTGCGCTTGAAGTTTATCCCCTGCCGCATTTAGCGTATCTTGCAATTCGCGCAAATTCCCAGATGTTTCATCTAATAAACGTTCACAGCTTGAAATCGCCGCTTGCCAATCTTTAGTAAGAAGCTCTGCAATTTCATCTTTAATACTTTGCTGGTTTTCATCCATAATGCGTTGTGAAAGATCGATGCTATCAAAAATCTCCGCAACGGAATATTTTAATGGCGCAAACACATTACGACGCCAATAATGTTCACTTTCATTATTCTCCACGCCTTCTTCTGCAGAATCAGAAGCGCGTTGAATTTCATCTGCCACAATCGAAAGTTGTACAGAAAGACGTAATGCGGAAAATTCACGCTGACGAATGTAATAATCCGACACGCCAACACCTAATGGCGTTAAACGATAAATCGCCAAGCCTTCAGTAAATTCGCTACTAAAACGGTTTAACAAACGTTGTTTCACTAATTCATTAATTGCATTATTCGCTCGTGTTGCAATGGCATCCGTAGATTGCTCAAAAGCATTCATCGTGTGGCGGAAAATATCCACAAGATCGGCTTCTAACATTTCGCCGTCTAAACGTTCGTTGTTATAAATTGCAATCGCTAGCAGGAAAACCAAGCGCTCGGTAGGTAAATTCAAAGAAAACTCGCGATCTTTTGCCCAAGAGACGAGTTCAGGAATAGTTTGGGATGTTTCAATCATTGAATTGCAAAGCGTTAAAATTGAACAAAAAATTGGAAAGATTATACAGGATTTTTTGCGGATCTTAAAAATCTTCTTTTGAATTGACCGCACTTTCCTATTTTTCATACAGGAGAAACACAAATATTACCTATTTATTGGCCACTCATTAAATCTATCAATAACTCATTTCTAAATTCATTGGAATAAGAAACGATTGTGAATTTACTTTTCATACTTTATTTTTTCGAACACATATAGACTGATACTTTGTAACCTATTAAAAAATAAAGATATTTATAGATTTCTAAAAATATAATACTTTAGATAATTCATTTCAGGAGATTTCTACTGTGAAAAGTGGTAGTTGGTAAAATAAAAGAAAGAAGTTAATTTTTCGAAAATCTTCAAAAAATATTGGAAATAAAAAATATTTGAGCGTTTTTGCACAGTTTTAGTTAATAAGATTTCCTATACTGATACCTCATGTACATCATCAGAAAAGGAAAAATCATGAAAAAAATGATCTCAACAGTATTTTGTTTGCTTATTGCTGGTACATCTTGTACAAACGCATCAGTTTTTAGCATTAATGTGCCAGATTTACCTGAACACGGATTTCACGCTAAAAACTTGTTAAGTGCCGATTATGATTTTGGTTGCGATGGAGGAAATCTGTCACCAGCAATATCTTGGGCGAATGCTCCGAAAGGGACGAAAAGTTTTGTAGTAACGATCTATGATAAAGATGCACCAACAGGCATTGGCTGGATGCATTGGATAGTTGTAAATATTCCTGCAAAAACGACCGCTCTTCCTGAAGGCATTAAAGCTGATGGTACTAATTTACCACAAGGTGCGCTGCAAACTCGCACTGATTTTGGCGCGCCAGTTTTTGGCGGAGCTTGTCCACCCGCAGGACAAAAACATCGTTACGAAATTAAAGTCACAGCAGTAAGTGTAGAAACCTTGCCAAATGTGACGGCAGATACAATGCCTGCTGTAGTCGGTTATTTTACTAAAGCTAATGCCATTGCCGAAGCTTCTATTATTGTGGAACATAGTCGTTAAACAGCACTCGATTGCCGAACCTCTAACGGAGAACAACCAAAATGTTGTTTAAATTTCACGGAAAAACGTGAATGACTTTCATAGCCAACTTCATAGGCGATTTGTGAAATTGGGCGTTGAGTGAGTTGTAACAAATTCAACGCTCTCATCATTCGAACTGTTGTTAATACTTCCCGAAACGATGTTTTTTCTGCAGAGAGATGACGGCGCAATGTAGCTTCACTGATATTTAACAATTTTGCAATGTCTCCAATTTTCCAGTGATACTCAAAATTTTCTGAAATTTTCTTACTAATTTGACACTTTAAGGATGGTGTAGAAAATGGATTAAATACACCACCCTGTTCCGACAACCAAGCTAGCAATTCCCACAAGCGAATTTCCACAATACGATCAGGAATTTCATCACTGGAAAGTGCTTTTGAAACAATCGAAAAAGCTTGCTGTATAAAAGGATGTGCAGGCAAGTGAAACAGGCTTTCAAAGGGTTTTGGCTCCGAAAGCAACCCAAAAAATCTCTCAACCACTGCATTATCAATAGATAACCAATCCGCTTGATATACACCTAGTTCATCAGGTTCATTAATCACATCAAAGCGTTGATTTCCTGCCAACATTACCATTTCACCAGCTTGGATAATTTTCTCTCCATTTATCCAACGTAAAATTTTCCGACCGCGCAGAACCCAAATAACGGTAGGTTGCGTAAAATAGGATTTATCTAGTTTCAATTTATGTCGTTGTATAATGGTACTTTTTTCAGCAAAATTAGGACGAATGGGCATAAAAATTCCTTGTAAAAGTGCGGTCATTTTAAGTAATTTTTTATGGGTATTCTAGATTATGCTAAACACTCTCCCAATTTCTAAATGAAGGAGCATTTAGAATAATCTGCTACCTATACAGATAAAATTATCGTTCAGTTATGTAATCAAATAGATGTAGAAGATTACAGAGAATCTAACTTGTTTATAGAATGTCATTATTGTCAGCTAAGATCTAATCTTCTACAGTTTAAGAACATATTACTCCTAAATTTTAGGAAAATGCGATCTTGATCTGATTTTTCACGTATAATGTGCGCCTTTCATGAATAACTAAAGATAACAGAATGAGCGAATTAACCCAGTTAGCCCAACAAGAAAAAAAACAAACCTATAATTTCAATAAATTACAAAAACGTCTTCGCCGCAACGTAGGTAATGCTATTGCAGATTTTGGAATGATCGAAGATGGCGATAAAGTCATGGTGTGTTTGTCCGGAGGAAAAGACAGTTATACGCTTCTCGATATTTTGTTGAATTTACGGCAAAGTGCGCCGATTAAATTTGATATTGTTGCGGTAAACCTTGATCAAAAACAACCGGGGTTTCCAGAACATGTATTGCCTGAATATTTAGAAAGCATTGGCGTAGATTACAAAATCGTACAAGAAAATACTTACGGAATTGTGAAAGAAAAAATTCCAGAAGGAAAAACCACTTGTTCACTCTGCTCTCGCCTACGTCGTGGAATTTTATACCGTACTGCCACAGAACTTGGTGCAACCAAAATTGCTTTAGGACACCACCGAGACGATATGTTAGCGACACTATTTTTAAATATGTTTTATGGCGGCAAAATGAAATCCATGCCACCTAAATTGATTTCTGACGATGGCAAACAAATTGTGATTCGTCCGCTTGCTTACTGCAAAGAAAAAGACATTGAAAAATATGCTATCGCGAAGGAATTTCCGATTATTCCTTGTAACCTATGTGGCTCACAACCAAATCTTCAACGCCAAGTGGTAAAAGAAATGCTTAATACTTGGGATCGCCAATATCCGGGACGCTTAGAAACTATGTTCAGCGCAATGCAAAACATTACATTGTCACATATGTGTGATCCAAAATTATTTGATTTCAAAGGAATCAAACATGGCCAACTAATTGATGGCATTGAAGGCGATACCGCATTTGATGAAGAACGAATCACGCCAATGCAATTTGAGGATGAAGATCAAACAGATTTTTCAAACAACGAAATGATTAACTTTAAAGAAGTAAATTAATATGTTGAATATCAATGGAATAGAAGTTAAAACTGATAAAGATGGTTATTTGCTTAATAGCCAACAATGGAACGAAGATGTCGCTCGTTCTATTGCGCAGTTAGAAAATATTGAATTAACAGATGCCCATTGGGAAGTGATTTACTTTGTACGAGACTTTTATCAAGAATATAACACCTCCCCAGCCATCCGTATGTTGGTAAAAGCAATGGCAGAAAAGCTTGGGGCAGATAAAGGTAATAGCCGTTATTTGCAACGCTTATTTCCTGAAGGCCCCGCAAAACAAGCTACAAAACTAGCAGGCTTGCCGAAACCTGCAAAATGCCTATAAAAGTGCGGTCAATTTTTTGAGAGTTTTAAACTCTAGGTTTATTTACGACTGGCTTTTTGTAAGATAATATATAGGCTCTTTCAAACCCCAACTAACAAGGAAATGTTATGAAAATTAGTGCAAGAAACCAATTAAAAGGTAAAGTTGTTTCAATCGAAAACGGTTCAGTAAACGCGATCGTTCACATTGATATCGGTGGCGGTAACGTACTTTCTTCTACTGTATCTTTAGCAGCAGTTAAAGAATTAAACTTAGAAGTTGGTAAAGAAGCGTACGCAATCATCAAAGCAACTTCTGTAATGGTTGGTGTGGAATAATTTCTTCCATAAAGATAGAACTTAATAAGCCGTACTTTTAAAGTGCGGCTTTTTCATATATTTATAATAATGACAAGATAGTTCTTTAAATTTCTATAATGCGATATATTCTAATTTAATTGCTGACAGCCCCAATAATAAAGATTCTGCCATGACTCGATGACTTAGTGTAAGTGCTTTTTCAACCATCACAACCCTTTCAATTTCACTTAATTTTTTATCATTTAAATAAGCAAAATTAAGCGCAGTTTGCAAAGCGGGTAAACTTGGGTTAAATGCAGCATTTTCCGCATAGCGTCCAGTTACGATATCTCCATCTTTAAATAAAATCGCAATACCGTGTGGACTATGCGAATAAGGACAATGGGATTGGTTAGCGGCTAAAATTGCATGATTTATAAGCGGATCTTGGGAGTCTGCTGCTAAATGATGCTCTTCTTTCGCTAAAAGATGTGTTTCGATATCTAAATCTTTAGGACCAAATGCATCAGGTAAATAAGTATGCAATAAATTATTTTGGCTATGTGGTAAGTGAATTGATAGTTTATCAGCGCTATCTAATTCATTCATAAATTGGCGGCAATGACCACAAGGCGTATAATTCACCACTATATCCGTAATTCGGCTTTCATTACGTAACCAGGCATGACTAATCGCACTTTGCTCCGCATGAATAGTTTGTTGAATCGCTTTTCCTGCAAATTCTTGATTGGCACCAAAATAAAAATCTCCTCGTTCACCAATCGCTATTGCACCAACATTAAAATGAGAAACTGCTGTATGGCTATAACAGGCCGCAATTGGTAATAAATGTATCGCAAGTTTTAATGGTGTTAATTCAAAATCACGACAAAGTTGTAACACTTGTGAGTGGCTTAAAAAGCCTGCCCAATGTTGTAAACGAAGTGCTTCTACAATCGCTTGATTCATTATATTTTCTTGTGGTAATGCATTTTTTATAAGTTCTTGCATAAATTATCCTTTTTAAAACATCGAAAATACATGTTACTTATTAGAACAAAATTTATTACTTACTGCGAGTGTCTCACTAAATATTCCTTAAAACTGTGATCTGGATCACTTAATTTGATAGATTTAAATTATTACATTTTATTAACATATAGCTAATAACTATCAATTTTATTGAATAGAACAATTTCACAGTATATTTTAGGGACGTATAATGACTCTCAACAAAGGGAGAGCATTAGCTCAAATTATTAACATTGATAGAAGGAAAATACTATGTCAAAAACATCAATAGGCTTAGATAAAGTTCAATCAGCTGAATTAGCAAATAAACTAAATGAATTACTTGCCACCTATCAAGTTTTCTACACAAATGTACGTGGCTACCACTGGAATATTAAAGGTGTAAATTTCTTCGAATTACATGCAAAATTTGAAGAAATTTATACCGATTTAATCACCAAAGTTGATGAAGTTGCAGAACGTATTCTTACATTAGGCTATGTACCGAATAATGCTTATAGCCAGTATTTAGAAATTTCACGCATTAAAGAAGATATCGCTGTAAGCGGTGCACAAGAATGTTTATCAGGTACATTACAAGGCCTAAAAACACTACTAGAACAACAACGTGAAATTCTTACTCTAGCAGGTGAAGCAGATGATGAAGGTACCGCTTCACAAATGAGTGATTACATTAAAGAACAAGAAAAATTAGTGTGGATGTTCCAAGCAGCTTGTCAAACCTGTCATGCTTAATTTATAAAGTTCTATCGAATAAGCCCGCCATTGCGGGCTTTTATTTTTTCTTCTTTATATACTAAAAAGTGCGGTGATTTACCGCACTTTTCTTCTTATTTTTTTCGTTCAACCCATTTTCCATTGGTGAAATCAACAATCCATTTCGTCGCTTTCCCATCTTTTTCAGAAGTCACATATTGTTTCTTCTCTTTACGACTAAAACGAACAATCGCTTCATTCCCTTCTGGGTCTTTTTGTGGGGCATCTGCTAAATAAGCTAATTTTTCAGGTAAACGCTCGCGATATTGCACTAGTTCAGCGATTTTAACTGGGCGTGTTTCGCGTGATTTCGGGAAGTTATGCGCTGACATAAATACACCACTCGCACCATCACGCAATACAAAATATGCATCAGATTTTTCGCATTTTAACTCAGGGAAATGTACTGGCTCTTCTTTTGGTGGGGCGACTTCGCCATTTTTCAAAATTTTGCGCGTGTTATCGCAATTTGTACATCCCATATACTTGCCAAAACGACCAAGTTTTAAATGCATATCCGCACCGCATTTATCACACTCAACAACAGGGCCATCATAGCCTTTAATTTTGAATGAACCTTCTTCAATCAAATATCCATCACAATTTGGATTATTACCACAAATATGGATCTTACGATGGGCATCGATTATATAGCTGTCCATTGCCGTTCCACATTTTGTACAACGTTTACGATCCATTAATGCTTTGGTTTCTGAAGATTCATCTAAAACATTCAATAATTCTGCTTCAGGAATTAAATTAATCGTCGTTTTGCACCGCTCTTTTGGCGGCAATGCATAACCCGTGCACCCTAAAAATACCCCTGTACTTGCCGTACGAATTGCCATTTTTCTACCACAGGTTGGGCATTTAATATCGGTTTCCACAAGGCTATTGGGGCGCATGCCGCCTTCAAGTTCATCCAATTCAGCTTTAGAAAGCTGGTTAGAAAAATCCTTAAAGAATTGATTCAATTCAGTTTTCCAATTCACTGAACCGGAGGCAATTTTATCTAAGGTATCTTCCATATTCGCGGTGAAATCGTAATTCATTAATTCACCAAAAGACTCATTGAGGCGATCAGTCACAATTTCGCCCATCTTTTCTGCATAGAAACGACGATTTTCAGTACGAACATAGCCACGTTCTTGGATAGTAGAAATAATTGCCGCATAAGTAGAAGGTCGGCCAATACCACGTTTTTCCAATTCTTTTACTAAAGCCGCTTCAGTAAAACGAGCTGGTGGTTTAGTAAAGTGTTGAGTGGGTTGGACTTCTTTTAAAGCAAGTTTTTCTGAAACAGTAACTAAAGGTAATTCTTGATCTTCAGGATTTTTGCCTATCTGTGGTAATACTTTTGTCCAACCATCAAAACGTAAAATTCTGCCTTTTGCTTTTAAGGTATAATCGCCAGCAGAAACAGTCAATGTACTACTATCATATTGTGCTGGCGGCATTTGACATGCTAAGAATTGACGCCAAATTAAATCATAAAGGCGTACCGCATCTTTTTCCATTCCCTCTAAAGATTCAGGCAATGCTCGAATGTCTGATGGACGAATAGCCTCATGCGCCTCTTGCGCATTTTCCTTACTAGAATAGAAATTTGGTTTTTCTGGTAAATATTGTGCACCAAAATGATTTTCAATATAGCTACGTGCCATATTAAGCGCATCTTGACTCAAATTGGTTGAATCCGTACGCATATAAGTAATGTAACCCGCTTCATATAAACGTTGGGCTAACATCATTGTCTTCTTAACACCAAATCCCAAGCGAGTACTTGCAGTTTGTTGAAGTGTTGACGTAATAAATGGCGCACGAGGACGAGAACTTGTCGGCTTAGTTTCCAAATCTGTGACAACGTAATCTGAAACATTAAGAAAATCTACCGCACTTTGTGCTTCTTTTTGATTTTTTGGATCAAATTTTTTACCTTTATAATCCGTGACATCTAAGCGTATAGCTTGTTTATTCTGATTATTCGTAAGGACGGCAACTTCCCAATATTCTTCAGGCTGGAAGGCTTTAATTTCACGCTCGCGTTCTACTAATAATTTAACCGCAACCGATTGAACTCGACCAGCAGAAAGCCCGCGCGCGACTTTTTTCCAAAGTAATGGCGACACCATAAAGCCCACTACTCTATCTAAAAAGCGACGAGTTTGTTGTGCATTAACGCGATCCATATTTAATTGTTCAGGCTTTTCAAAAGCCTGTTTAATGGCATTTTTAGTGATTTCGTTAAACACTACTCGGCTAAAGCGCTCATCATCGCCACCAATCACCTCGCGTAAATGCCATGCAATCGCTTCCCCTTCTCTATCCAAGTCGGTTGCGAGATAAATATGATCTGCTTTTTTAGCAAGCGATTTTAATTCGGAAACCACTTTTTCTTTACCAGGCAAAATCTGATAATTTGCTTTCCAATCGTGATAAGGATCAATTCCCATACGTTTAACTAAGGCATTACGTTCCTTTTCAGCCTTAATTTTTGCTTTTTCTTCGGCATCCATACCTTTGGTTGAAATTGGTTTAGCTTTTTCACCTGTACTAGAACCAACCGTCGGCAAATCACGAATATGTCCAACACTCGATTTCACCACATATTGGCTACCTAAATATTTATTAATGGTCTTTGCTTTTGCCGGCGACTCCACAATCACCAAGGATTTACTCATTTGATTACCTAATATCACTAGAATTTTGTAAAATTGGGGGTATAGTGCAAAGTTATGTAGGCAAAATCAAGCATTTTTTCAAAAAAGGTCTATAAATGGATAAACTCAACGCGATTTCTATTTTCTGCAAAGTCATTGAAACCCAAAGTTTTACATTGGCGGCAAAGCAACAAAATATTTCTGTGGCGATGGCAAGCAAATTAGTTTCACAGTTAGAAGAACATTTAAAAACACGATTGTTACAACGTACTACCAGAAAAATTATGCCTACTGAAGCGGGAATGATGTATTACCAACTCTGCCAAGGAATTTTACTTGATTTAGATGAGGCTGATTCTAGCATCACCCACCTTACCAGTTCATTACAAGGAAATTTACTCATTTCTGTTCCTCGGGATTTTGGTTTACTTTTCATCGTACCGAACTTACCGCAATTTATTGCTGAACATCCTAATCTACATGTTGAAATTGAGTTTAATGACAAAAAAATTGACCTTGTGGCAGAAGGCTATGATCTTGCATTACATATCGGCCATATGGCGGACAGTTCTCTTGTATCACGAAAAATCAGCACAAATACGCTACACTTTGTGGCATCACCAAACTATCTTGAAGCGAATGGTATTCCACAAACACCTGATGATTTGGAACATCACAATGGCTTACTTTATAAAAATGTAATGAATCAAGTGAATTGGGTTGGCTCACGCATAAATCAAACACAACGTTTCAAAATCCGACCCAAAGTGGTAAGCAATAGTGGTTTAGCCTTATTAGAAATGGCAAAAGCAGGACTAGGCATTGTGAATTTACCTAGATTTATTATTGGTCAATCTCTCGAAAAAGGTGAATTGATTGAAATATTACCAGAATATAAACAACAAAGATTAGAAATTCATGTGGTCTATCCGAACAGAAGACATTTACCGATAAAAGTGCGGGCATTTATTGAATTTTTATCTGGATTAGGTTTGTGTAATGAGATCTAATTAAATATATAGTAGGCAAATATTACTTGTCCTACGTACTAAAATAACGTCCAAACTGGGGTGACTTCATCCATTAAGGTTAAATTTTTTCCTAATTCAATCCATCCGCAAGGAAAATGAAAATCAGACCCTACTGAACCAACGAATTTAAATTCACCTGCTAATCGTGTAAGCATTTGACGCTGATCCTTTGTTGTACCGCAATCTGCCATTTCCATACCATCACCACCCCAGGTTTTAAAATCGGCCATTAACTTACGTACCCATTTCCCTGTCATATTATAGCGTAATGGATGGGCAATAACGGCGATGCCACCTGCCGCATGAATAGCTTCAATTGCAGTGGGAATATCAGTCCATTGTGATTTAACAAAAGCAGATTGTCCCTGTCCTAAATAACGCTTAAAGGCTTGTCCATCATTTGATACTTTACCAATATGTACTAAATAGCGTGCATAATGTGCGCGTGTGACCTCTCCATTGGCGAATAATTTTGCACCGTTATAAGCATTCGGTATACCTACCTTTTCTAATTTTGTACCAATTTCAATTGCCCTTTTAGCACGTAGTATTTTTTGACTTTCCAAAAGTGCGGTAATTTTTGGATGCATTTTATTAAAATTTAACCCAACGATATGAATTCCGCGCCCCTCCCAGTTGGTTGAAATCTCAACGCCTGTAATTAGCTTGATCCCTATTTCTTTTGCCGCTAATTGTGCCTCATCAATACCATCAACTGTATCATGATCGCATAATGCTAGTACATTTACGCCTTGTTCATGAGCACGTAGAACTACTTCACGAGGTGAAAGTACACCATCAGATGCCGTACTATGGCAATGTAAATCAAATATTTTTGTCATTATTTTATGTTTCTTATTAATTCCGCAACCAATTTAGGACCATGATAAATTAGCCCCGAATAAATCTGCAGTAATGTTGCCCCAACGTTCATTTTAGCTTGTGCATCTGATACGCTATCAATACCACCACAACCAATAATAGGGATACGCCCTTGTAATTCTTCATGTAATCGTTTGATAATAGCTGTACTTTTATATTGTAAGGGTTTTCCGCTTAATCCACCTTCTTGTTCTGAATATTTTAATCCAGTGACATTGTCACGGGAAGTGGTCGTATTTGTGGCAATCACCCCATCGATTTTATGACGGATTAACCCATCTGCAATTTGGACAAGTTCAGCATCACTCAAATCTGGTGCAATTTTCACTACAACAGGTACGTACTTATTATATTGTTTAGCTAAGACTGATTGGCGAGATTTAATCTCTTTTAATAAATCATCAAAATAATCACCATATTGTAATTGACGTAAATCTGGCGTATTAGGTGATGAAATATTCACTGTAATATAACCTGCATAATTATAAGCTTTATTTAAACAGAAAATATAATCGTCCTTGCCTCTTTCCAATGGGGTCCATTTATTTTTGCCAATATTAATGCCTATTACTCCCTTATAATGGGTGCTTTTTACATTTTCAATCAGATAATCAATACCTTTATTATTAAATCCATTATGGTTAATGATACCCTCAGCTTCTATTAAACGAAATTGACGAGGCTTTGCGTTACCATCCTGAGCAAATGGTGTTACCGTACCAACTTCAATAAACCCCAGCCCCAGCATGCCGAAACCATCAATTGCCTCACCATTTTTATCCGCTCCTGCCGCCAAACCAATAAGATTAGAAAAATTTATTCCCATTACTGTTTTAGATAAACCTTTCGGCGTATCAATGAGTGATTTAAAAAGTGGATAAAATAATGGATGAGCAGTCATTTTTAAACACTGAAGCGTAAAATCATGGGCTTTTTCAGCATCCATTTGGAAAATGGCATATCGAAATAATTTATACATACGCGTTTATCTCTCAGGATAGTTTACTGTAATAAAGAAAGGAGGATTTTTATACTTAATCAAGTGTATTTTAAGGTTAAGGATAATAATCTGCAAATAAAAAGGGCATATCTCACTATGCCCTACATAAATTATCTAGTATTAGATTGAACGTTTAACTTCAACCACTTCAAACACCTCGATTTGGTCGCCGACTTTCACGTCGTTGTAGTTTTTCACGCCGATACCACATTCCATACCGTTACGAACTTCAGATACGTCGTCTTTGAAACGGCGAAGAGACTCTAATTCCCCTTCAAAGATAACGACGTTGTCACGTAATACACGGATTGGGTTGTTACGTTTCACTATACCTTCGGTCACCATACAACCTGCGATTGCACCAAATTTCGGATGACGGAATACATCACGAACTTCAGCTAAACCAATAATTTCTTGTTTAAATTCAGGCTCTAACATACCACTCATTGCTGCTTTAATTTCATTCAACAATTCATAGATGATTGAGTAGTAGCGTAAATCAATGTTTTCAGCTTCAATGACACGACGCGCAGATGCATCAGCACGAACGTTAAAGCCAACAATAATGGCATTAGATGCTGCCGCTAAAGTTGCATCAGTTTCAGTAATACCACCTACACCAGAGCCAACCACTTTAACTTTTACTTCATTGGTAGAAAGTTCATTTAACGCTTGAACAATCGCCTCTACAGAGCCTTGTACGTCCGCTTTCACAATGACGTTCAATTCAGCCACATCGCCTTCAGACATATTGCTAAACATATTTTCAAGTTTCGCTTTTTGCTGACGAGCTAATTTCACTTCACGGAATTTACCTTGACGATATAACGCCACTTCACGTGCTTTTTTCTCATCACGTACAACGGTTGCTTCATCACCCGCTGCTGGCACACCTGAAAGACCTAATAATTCAACTGGAATTGAAGGACCTGCTTCATCAACTTCTTTTCCGTTTTCATCACGCATTGCGCGCACACGGCCGTATTCAAAACCACAAAGTACGATGTCACCTTTATGTAATGTACCTGATTGAACCAAGATAGTTGCCACAGGGCCACGACCTTTATCCAAGTAAGATTCAATGACTACACCACTTGCCATGCCGTCTTTTACAGCGGTCAATTCAAGTACTTCAGATTGAAGTAGGATTGCATCTAATAACTCATCAACTCCTGTACCTTTCTTCGCAGATACTGGAACGAATTGCACATCACCACCGAATTTTTCAGAAATTACATCATGTTGTAATAATTCTTGCTCAACACGGTCTGGATTGGCTTCTGGTTTATCGATTTTATTTACTGCAACCACTAAAGGCGCGCCCGCTGCTTTTGCGTGTTGAATCGCTTCAATAGTTTGAGGCATCACACCATCATCAGCAGCAACAACAAGAACAACAATATCTGTTGCTTTTGCACCACGCGCACGCATAGATGTAAATGCAGCGTGTCCTGGAGTATCCAAGAAGGTGATCATTTTGCCATCATCCATTTCTACGTGATACGCACCGATATGTTGGGTAATACCACCCGCTTCGCCTGCTGCCACTTTCGCTTTACGAATATAGTCAAGTAAAGAAGTTTTACCATGGTCAACGTGACCCATGATGGTTACAACTGGCGCACGCGTTACTTTTTCTGCGTTTACATCGCGATCGCCTAATACCGCTTCTTCAAGCTCATTTTCATTACGAAGAATCACTTTATGGCCAAGTTCTTCCGCTACTAATTGAGCGGTTTCTTGATCGATAACTTGGTTGATAGTAACCATTTCGCCCATCTTCATCATTGTTTTAATGATTTCAGTTGCTTTTACAGCCATCTTGTTCGCTAATTCAGCAACAGTAATGGTTTCACCAATGACAACATCCGCTTTTACAGCTTGAACTGGTTTAGTAAAGGCTTGTTGAAGTGCGGCACCTTTTTTGCCGTTTTTACCTTTACCAAACTTAGCGTCTTTTTGATTTTTACGATTAGATTCGCGCTCGTTTTTCGAGTTTTTGCTATTTTCATCGTCGCGACCGCCTTTTTTCGCTTTCGCTACTTTATTTTTGCCACGGCCACGATTTTCGTTACGACGATCTTCTTCATCTTCTGCTTCAAGTGCATATCTTGAACTTAAGTTGTAATCAGAATAGTCTTCTGAAGAAGATTCATTGTCTGAATCATCTGCTTCAGCATAACGTTTTGCTTCCTCTGCTGCACGGAGAGCTTGTTCTTCAGCTTTTTGACGAGCTAATTCTTCAGCTTTACGACGAAGTTCAGCTTCTTCTGCTTTACGTTTCTCTTTTTCAGGATCAACAGATTTAGCTTTAGAATCTACCGCACTTTTTGCTGGCTTAGCTATTTCTGCTTTCGCTTTTTCAGCTTTTGCTTTTTCATCAGCTTCTTTCTTAGCTGCTGCTTTTTCAGCTTCTAAACGAGCTTTTTCTTCTGCCGCTTTTTGTTCAGCAATTTTTTTCGCTTCCGCTTCTTGCTGTGCTTTTAATTTTGCTTCTTCTTGTTGAGCAATATCAGTTTTTACTGTGCGTTTTTTACGTACTTCTACTTGCACTTCTTTGCTTTTACCACCAGTTGTGGTGCTGCTCACTGTTGTTTTTGTTCTGCGTTGAATGCTTAATTTTTTTGGCGCATCAGCCTTAACATCTTCAGTCATTACTACTCTCCTTATTCTTCGCCAAACCAACAGATATTACGTGCAGCCATAATTAAATCTGCTGCCTGTTCTGCTGTTAATTCTTCAATATCTGCTAAATCATCTACACCCTGTTCGGCGAGTTCTTCGAGAGTAGTAATTTCTTTTTCAGCTAATTTAAATGCCACATGGCGATTCATGCCATCTAAATTCAATAAGCGCTCTTCAATATTCGCTTTTTTCAATGCTTCTTCTTCAGCTACTACTGCGGCTGTAATCGCATTTTTAGCACGAGTTTGAAGTTCTTCTACAAGATCCTCATCTTCTAAACCATCAATTGCAGTCAATTCATTCATTGGCACATAAGCAATTTCTTCTAAACTTGTGAAGCCTTCTTCTACAAGGATTTGTGCAAATTCTTCATCAAGTTCTAATGAGTTAATAAATAAGTTTAACACTTTGTTATCTTCTGCTTGATGTTTTGCATTTAAATCATCAGTAGTCATTACGTTTAGTGTCCAACCTGTTAACTGTGTTGCTAAACGCACATTTTGACCATTACGACCAATTGCTTGCGCAAGGTTAGCTGCTTCAACTGCAATATCCATAGAATGATTATCTTCATCAACGATGATAGAAGATACATCAGCCGGAGCCATTGCATTGATCACGAATTGTGCCGGATTATCATCCCAAAGCACGATATCAACGCGCTCACCACCAAGTTCATTAGTAATGGCTTGAACACGCGCACCACGCATACCCACACAAGCACCAACTGGGTCAATACGTTTATCGTTTGATTTCACTGCAATTTTAGCTCGAGAACCAGGATCACGAGCCGCACCACGAATTTCAATCATTTCCTCGCCAATTTCAGGCACTTCAATACGGAATAATTCGATCAACATTTCTGGTTTAGAACGCGTCACAAATAATTGTGCATTTTTGCCTTCAGGGTTCACTTTATAAAGCACACCACGTACGCGGTCACCCGGACGGAAATTTTCACGAGGAAGCATATCTTCACGGGCAATAATGGCTTCTGCTTTATTTCCTAAATCTAGGATAATATTATCACGAGTAACTTTTTTCACCGTACCCGTTACAATTTTACCTTCTTCTGAACGGAATTGTTCAACCACTTTCTCACGCTCTGCTTCACGAATTTTAGTACTAATGACCTGACGTGCTGTTTGCATTGCAATACGATCAAATTCGATAGATTCGATTTGATCTTCTACATAATCGCCAATTTGAAGATTTGGATCTTCAAATTGTGCCGCTTCCAAAGTGATTTCTTTCGTTGGCACTTTGACTTCATCAACAATTAACCAACGACGGAAAGTATCAAAATCACCTGTTTTTGGGTTTATTGACACTCGGATATCAATTTCGTATTCATATTTTTTCTTGGTAGAGAGCGCAATAGCACTTTCTAACGCTTCAAAGATTTTCTCACGTGGTAATAACTTTTCATTAGATACGGCTTCTGCCGCCAGTAAAATCTCTTTACTCATTTTTCTTTTACTCCTTTTAAAATTTTGCAACAACATTCGCTTTTTGAATGTTACCAAAGACTAAAACTTGTTCCTGTCCATCAACGATTAAAGTAACCATATCTTTTTCAATACGCTCTAACTTACCTTGCCATTTACGGCGTTCTATCACTGGAATTCGCAAATGCACTGCGATATCTTGCCCAATATAGCGTTCAAATTGTGGCAAGGTAAATAACGGACGATCTAAACCTGGTGAAGACACTTCTAGATTGTATTTATCCGCAATTGGATCTTCCACGTCTAAAATTGCGCTCACTTGACGACTTACATCAGCACAATCATCGACAGTCACGCCACCTTCTTTATCAATAAATAAACGCACAGTCATAAAACGGCCTGCTCGTTGACATTCAATGCCCCAAAGTTCACAACCTAAATCCTCTACTGCGCCTTGTAGCATTTCTTGTAAATTTTGTTCTAATGTAGCCAATTTCTACTCCTATACTGTGGTGTCAGTTTTTAGTCAAAATAACTGCTTTTGATTAATCTAAAAACTTCTACAAAAAATTTTAGGCATAAAAAAAGGGTTAGGTCACAGGAACCTAAGCCCAGTTTTTATTAAATTTCTTATAGAAAAAAACCCCAAAACTGGGGTTCTTTTACTGAACTTATTATTGGTTGCGGGGGCCGGATTTGAACCGACGGCCTTCGGGTTATGAGCCCGACGAGCTACCAAGCTGCTCCACCCCGCGTCCGAAATATGGGATGCATTATAGTGATAAAAATTTAAAATGCAAGAAGTTTTACTAAGTTCATTAAAAACTTTGTCAAAACTTACCGCACTTTCCATCATCACTAAAATCGAATACCAGAGCCAATCCCTAGTCCTAATCCAACGCCGTTACTTCCGCCACCAGCGCTGGCGCCACCACCTACAGTACAAGCCGCTAATATGCTTGATAATACAATAATAAAAAGTGTTTTCTTCATCATTTTTCCTTTATTAATAAAATTTCAAATAATCGATAAACGGCAATTAAGTCTGTCTTTGCAATAGGTTTAAAAGGCAGTAAAAGATAATAAACCCAGCGAAAACGGTGCAAAAATACGATCATATTCTGCCAATTTTCTACTCTACAATGAGCTTGATAATACAATGCCACTTTTTGAATAAAATCGTCTGAAATATCTTCTTCTCGACATAAACTATCAAAGAAAAATAGCATATCTCGAACGATTAACCAATTTTGATTTTGACTACTTGAACGAGATTCAAAATCAAGAAAAGTAACTTTTCCTTTATCCCAAGTAATATCTCGAATAGCAGGACGACCATGTACCAGATTTTTATCATGTAAATCAATCAAAGCGAGACAAGCATCATAAATGATAGAAAATTTTTGCTGATTATTTGCCCTCTTATCACATAACCATTGTGATAAAGTGATTCCCACATCTTCCAATACAAAAAAATCCTCATTATGATAAGAGACTTTTGGAACAGGTGCTTTTTTTTCAGCAAGATTCAACAAAGTTTGTAGTTCATTTTTAAAAGATTGCTTCGGATACGGTTTCAATAGTAGCCAAATCCCCTTCAATTTTTCAGGTTGCTTCAACCAGAATTTTTTGCCTTCATAGTGAAAAGGATAAATTCGTTCACCACGATGCTCTATAACTAATTGATTAACATATTGCCTAAACTCATGACTCATAACTACATCACTCTATTACTATTTATGGTATATTTGTCCACCATTTTTATTTTGCTTTTAACTAAAATATGAAAAAAATTAAATTATTATTTCTTACGTTAACGTCTATTTTAGCGGTATCCCCTAATATATCGGCCTCACCTTTTTCAATAACTGAATCTCAAATCAATCAATATCTACAGGAAAAAGGAGCTATTGCGGATAAATTTGGCTTACCAGGATTATTTTTTCTTGATTATGAAGTAAGAAATTTAAGTACAAAAATTGGGCAAACTAATGATAAACGCGTAGAAATGAGCGGTACTTTAGAGGGTTTATTTCAATTTGGCAATAAAAATTTGCCAGGAAAATTAAATCTGACCTTCGATACAGTTCCTTATTATAACTCCGAAGAAGGTGCGGTTTATTTAAAGAAAATGCGTATTTTACGTTGGTCAGGAGAACCACAGCAATATATGCAACAAATGCAAACAATCATGCCTTTTTTAAATGAAAATGTCGCTAAATTACTAGAACATATTCCTGTTTATACATTAGATAAAAACAATATGCGTGATGTGCTTATAAAAAAATTTGCAAAAAAGATTTTAATTGAACAAGGTAAACTTACATTGGATACAGGAATTTTTTAAATAACAAGTAGTACTCGTTATTAAGAATTTTATTTAACTAATTCTGTTTTCATATACATTAAACGTTCAATATTTGTTAAATAATGCCCTAATTCCTGTTCTTCTGGTTTATGTAAGTAGGGTATTTGTCCTAATAGAGGTGCCTCAATATGCTTCTCTAAAAGACTAATTATTTCAGCATAATGACCTAATAAAGGATTAACACGATTGGCTACCCATCCTAATAAAGGTACGCCTAGCTGTTGAATTGCTTGAACTGTCAATAAAGCATGATTAACACAACCGTCTTTAATTCCCACCACAAGCACTAAAGGCATTTTATGGGAAACAATCCAATCTGCAAAACTTTTTTCTTCTGACATTGGAGTCATTAATCCAAAGGATCCCTCTACCGCAACAGACTGATACTGGGAAGTTAAACGCATAAGATCCTGATTGATCTTCTCTAACTTAATTCTCGTTCTATCTTCTGTAAGCATCGGAAAACGATGAGTAAATGTATAGCTATTAATATCTTGATACTTTACATCCTGATTTGTTGAAGCCATCAATGTTAAAACATCAGAATTGCTGAAACTGTCATAATCTGAATCATTTTTCTCAACTTGAACTGTAGGATAAACCCCCTCCTCACCACAGCAGGCAATAGGTTTATATCCTACTATTTGAACACCCTTATTTTGTAAGGCTTGTATAATTGCTCGACAAGCAGTGGTTTTTCCCACATTTGTATCAGTCCCCGCAACAAAAAAGCTACTCATTTCGTTCTCCTTAAAAAAATTGCGGGCGATTCTAAAAGAATTTTTGAAGAAAGAAATTGAGGTAACGCAAACTTTTGTTTTTTAGCTTTGAAAATAAACAGATTATTTGATCTCACTCAAACTATTAAATAAACCATCATCCTGTTTAGGTATTTGTAAATAAAATCCCTGTTGTTTAATTTTTTCCAAAATCTCTTGATTATCTACAGAATGCAATCTTTTTGAGCCTAATAAATTAAACATCATCACGATTTCAGGTTTACCAAATTGCTCTAACAGTGCTTCAGGCAAAGAAGAAAAATCATCGCGTTTTGCTAAATATAAATAACTTCCTGGTTTCTTTTTACTCTTATAAATTGCACACAACATAAATTAATCTATTCCTTTCATTTTAATATATGTTTTTAATGCAATTTTATCTTCTATACTAAGAAATGATGCATTAATAGCATTATTCAGCAATTTTTTTGCTTCAAATTCAGTTAATTGATAATCAGACTCTAATAATTCAAATTCCTGTTTAATTTCAGTTTGTGATACGGTCATATTATCTGTGTTTAGCGTCGCCATAATCCCCTTTTGTAAAAAAGTTCTAAGTGGATAATTTTTTAAATTATCAATTGCTTTTGTCTGTAAATTACTACAAGGACACATCTCTACAGCAATATTTTTTATAGCTAAATCAGACATAACTTGCTCAGATTCTACCGCTCGAATACCATGCCCAATACGACTAGCACCAAGATTAATTGCCTGTTGCACATTTTCGGCCCCGGCTGCTTCACCTGCATGAATCGTAAAAGGAATACCAAGTTGATTAGCAAGCTGAAATTCTTGGGAAAAATTTTGGGTTGGATAACCTGCCTCTGGTCCAGCTAAATCCACCGCAACGACCCCGGCATCTTTTATAGTCAGATATTTTTTGGCTATATTAATAGTTTCTAAGTTATTTTCTAAAGAGCCAATACCTCTTAAACAACATAAAATTAAATTTACTCTAAAAAGTGCGGTATCTTTCAGTCCTTGTTTTAAGCCAACTAATGCGGCTTCCACCACTTCTGATTGATTTAATCCCTTTTTTATATGAAGCTGTGGTGCAAAACGAATTTCAGCATAAACTACACCTTGTTTATCTAAACGTTTTACCAAGTCAAAAACTGCAGAAGAAATGGAATCTTGTGTTTGTAATAAAGAAACGGGAATTGCAAAACAATTTAAATATTGATTTAAATCACTACAATCTTTGGGCGCCGAAATTAATCTAAGAAGTGATTCAATGTCATTTACAGGTAAGTTGATGTTTTGTTTTTCCGCCCACTCAAAAATCCATTCAGGAGAAAGCGAACCATCCAAATGAAGATGGAGGTCTATCAAAGCATATTTTGATATATTTTTCATCATAATGATCCACCAAATAAAAAATTGCGCTAGATTTTATTGAGAAACAGTAAGAAGATCAACCTAGGAAAAAACGGGCTGCAAATGCAGCCCTATCTTTTTTTCGATTATTTCACTTCTTTAAATAAAATCTCACTTGGTATTACGGAACCTTGCCAGTAAAGTTCTGTAGAGACTTTCTCAGCGAGTTGTAAGAATGCTTGTGAAATTTCATTTTCAGGCACTCGCACAACAGTTGGATTGCCCGCATCTAAATCTTCACGGATACGAATGTGTAAAGGAAGTTGAGCTAATACTTTCACATTGTATTTTTCAGCCATTTTTTCTGCACCGCCTGTGCCAAAAATTGCTTCGTGGTGACCGCACTCGCTACAAATATGCATTGACATATTTTCCACAATACCCAATACCGGTACGGATACTCGCTCGAACATTGAAATACCTTTCACCGCATCAAGCAAAGCAATATCTTGTGGGGTTGTCACTACCACTGCACCAGTCACAGGGATTTGTTGTGATAAAGTAAGTTGAATATCACCCGTGCCCGGAGGCATATCGATAACAAGATAATCTAAACTATCCCATAGAGTTTCATTTAATAATTGGCTTAATGCGCTACTCGCCATCGGGCCACGCCAAATTGTTGCGCTGTCTTCATTCATTAAAAAGCCAATGGAATTTGCAGATAAACCATGTGCCTTAATTGGGGTGATGTGTTGATTATCTGGCGAAGTCGGGCGTTGATCCGCTGCGCCTAACATATGTGGAATAGAAGGGCCATAAATATCCGCATCTAAAATCCCGACACGTGCGCCTTGTGCTTGTAATGCTAAAGCTAGATTAACAGAAACCGATGATTTCCCTACACCGCCTTTACCAGAACTCACAGCAATAATATTTTTCACACCTTTTACAGCGGGTTGATTATTCGCACGTTTAAGTGTAGCGATTTGATACGAGATCGCCCATTTAATTGCCTTGCAATCTGTTGCTTTCAATAACGCATCTGAAACCGCTTGTTTTAACTGTTCTGCACCAGAATTCCACGCAAAAGGTAATTTCAATTCAATGCGTAAAGTATCACCGCCCTTTTCCACTTTTTTCAAAGTATTAAGCGCAATCAGATCCTTTTGCAGGGTTGGATGCTGAAATTGTTGGATAATCTGCTGAACTTTATTTTGCTGCTCGGCAGTCAAATTATCAGAAAAGTAGGTTGCCATAATAACTTCCTGTTTAGTAGAGTAAATTTGTCGGGCATATTTAATCACGGAAAGTGCGGTATGTTAAGTTAAAGTTTTTCAAACTAGAAAAAAAGCCCTGTATCGGGTAAGATGTCCACAATTTTTATATGCTAAAAAAGAGAATAATAAATGACAACTCAACCCCGTAAAATTTTAGTCACTTGCGCTTTGCCTTATGCCAATGGGGCAATTCATTTAGGCCATATGTTAGAACATATCCAGGCGGATATTTGGGTGCGTTTTCAACGTATGCGTGGCAATAAAATCCATTTTGTCTGTGCAGACGATGCACACGGTACTCCGATTATGCTGAATGCCGATAAACTTGGCATTACACCTGAAGAATTAATTGCTAAAGCAAAAGCCGATCACGTGCGTGATTTTGCAGGTTTTAATATTAGTTTTGATAACTACCATTCCACTCACAGCGAAGAAAACAAACAGCTCACCGCAGAAATTTACAATAAACTCAAAGCCAATGGCTTTATTAAGAGTAAAGTTATTTCTCAGCTATTCGACCCTGAAAAAAATATGTTCTTGCCTGATCGTTTTGTGAAAGGCACTTGCCCAAAATGTAAAGCAGAAGATCAATATGGCGATAACTGCGAAGTTTGTGCTTCAACTTATAGCCCAATGGATTTAATTAATCCTCGTTCAGCTGTTTCTGGCGCAACTCCTGTTGTAAAAGAATCTGAACACTTTTTCTTTGACTTACCTGCATTTGAAGGCATGTTAAAAGAATGGACACGTTCTGGCTCACTTCAATCTGAAATTGCGAACAAAATGCAAGAATGGTTTGAAAGCGGTTTACAACAATGGGATATTTCACGCGATGCGCCTTATTTCGGTTTTGAAATTCCAGGTGCAAAAGATAAATTCTTCTATGTTTGGTTAGATGCGCCAATCGGCTATATGGCTTCATTCAAAAATCTATGCGATCATAAAGGCATTGATTTCAATGAATTTTGGGCTGAAGGCAGCGATGCGGAGCTTTATCATTTCATCGGTAAAGACATCGTTTATTTCCACAGTCTATTCTGGCCTGCAATGCTTGAAGGTAGTGGCTACCGTAAACCGACTAATGTGTTCACTCATGGCTATGTCACGGTGGATGGGGCGAAGATGTCAAAATCTCGCGGGACTTTCATTCAAGCCAGCACTTATTTGAATCATATCGATCCTGAATGTTTGCGTTATTACTATGCAGCAAAATTAAATGATCGCATTGAAGATTTAGACTTTAACCTTGAAGATTTCGTACAACGTGTAAATACGGATATTGTAAACAAATTAGTGAATTTAGCTTCACGCAATGCAGGCTTTATTACGAAACGCTTTGAAGGCAAACTTGCGGATAAACTGGAAGATGAAACATTATTTGCAGAATTTACCGCTCAAGCCGAGCAAATCGCCGCTTATTACGAAAGCCGTGAATACAATAAAGCCATTCGTGAAATTATGGCATTAACCGATAAAGCCAATAAATACATTGATGAAAAAGCCCCTTGGGTGATTGCAAAAGAAGAAGGCAAAGAGGCAGAATTGCAAGCCGTATGTTCAATGGGAATTGAGCTTTTCCGCGTGTTGATGTCTTACTTAAAACCAGTTCTTCCAAAACTAGCAGAACGTTCAGAAGCCTTCTTACAAGCTGAATTACGTTGGGATAATATTCATCAACCATTACTTGGCCATACTCTTGCACCGTTCAAAGCCTTATTCTCTCGTTTAGAGAAAAAACAAATTGATGCCGTTGTGGAAGAAACTAAAGCCTTATTTGCTGCAGCCAATAAAGCAGCAGAAAAAACCGAAGCAAAACCAACCGCACTTTCCGCCGTTGAACCTATTGCTGAAACCATCACTATTGATGATTTCGCTAAACTTGATATGCGTGTAGCAAAAGTGTTGAAATGCGAAGCGGTGCCAGAATCTAATAAACTTTTACGTTTTGAATTAGATCTTGGCGATCATACTCGTCAAGTCTTCTCTGGCATTAAAGCGGCTTACAATAAACCTGAAGAATTAGAAGGTCGTTTTGTGATTATGGTGGCAAACCTTGCACCACGTAAAATGAAATTCGGTGTATCTGAGGGAATGATTCTATCCGCAGGAACAGGCGGTAGTGATTTATTCTTGTTATCTGCCGATAGCGGTGTCACTGCGGGCATGCAAGTAAAATAATCAATTCAATCTAAATGAGGGCAACATTACGTTGCCCTTTTATTTTCTTGTTGAAAATAGGTGGCTTATAACCTACTATAACACTCAACTATTTACCTATTTGGAGAATATTATGAAAAACGAATTAATTTGCTATAAACAAATGCCAGTGTGGACAAAAGACAAATTGCCACAAATGTTCCAAGAAAAGCACAACACAAAAGTCGGCACTTGGGGGAAATTAACCGTATTAAAAGGTAAGCTCAAATTTTATGAGCTAACCGAAAATAGCGATGTGATTGCCGAGCATATTTTTACCCCAGAAAGCAACATTCCTTTTGTTGAACCTCAAGCATGGCATCGTGTTGAAGCGCTTTCTGATGACTTAGAATGTACTCTAGGTTTCTATTGCAAAAAAGAAGATTACTTCAGTAAAAAATACAATATGACTGCCACTCACGGCGATGTGGTGGATGCTGCAAAAATTATCTCGCCTTGTAAAGTATTAGATTTAGGTTGCGGACAAGGGCGTAATTCACTTTATTTAAGTTTATTGGGCTATGATGTGACCTCTTGGGATCACAATGAAAACAGCATTGCCTTTTTAAATGAAACCAAAGAGAAAGAAAATCTTAATATTTCTACCGCACTTTATGATATTAACGCCGCCAATATTCAAGAAAACTATGATTTTATTGTTTCAACAGTGGTGTTTATGTTCTTAAATCGTGAGCGAGTGCCGTCAATCATTAAAAATATGCAAGAACACACCAATGTTGGCGGGTATAACTTAATCGTTGCCGCCATGTCCACAGATGATGTGCCTTGCCCGCTTCCATTCTCCTTCACCTTCGCTGAAAACGAATTGAAAGAATATTACAAAGATTGGGAATTCTTAGAATATAACGAAAATATGGGCGAATTACATAAAACCGATGAAAACGGCAATCGCATTAAAATGAAATTTGCCACAATGTTAGCGAGAAAGAAATAATCACTCATTTATAAAAAATGACCGCCTTTATGAAAAAAGAGCGGTCATTATTTTATTTACGTTCTATTATTCTTCAATAGAACGTAATAATTCGTTGATACCAACTTTACCTAAAGTTTTTGCATCCACTTTTTTCACAATCACTGCGCAATATAAGCTATATTTTCCACATTTTGATGGAAGGCTACCAGATACCACCACAGAACCAGCTGGTACACGGCCGTAGTGAATTTCACCCGTTTCACGATCATAAATTTTGGTTGATTGACCAATGAATACGCCCATTGAAATAACACAGCCATCTTCTACAATAACGCCTTCTACCACTTCTGAACGAGCTCCGATAAAGCAGTTATCGCCGATAATGGTTGGGTTAGCTTGCAATGGTTCTAATACACCGCCGATGCCTACGCCGCCAGATAAGTGAACGTTTTTACCGATTTGTGCACATGAACCAACCGTTGCCCAAGTATCTACCATGCTGCCTTCGCCAACGTAAGCACCAATATTTACATAGGATGGCATTAATACGCAGTTTTTAGAAATGTATGCACCTTTACGCACCGTTGCAGAAGGCACAACACGGAAACCTTCTTCAGCAAAACGTTCTTCGGTGTAATCCGCAAATTTTAATGCTACTTTGTCGTAATATTTTGTTTCTGCTCCGTCAATGATTTGGTTGTCATTAATACGGAATGAAAGTAAAACCGCTTTTTTTAACCATTGATGTGTTACCCATTCGCCATCAATTTTTTCTGCAACACGGTATTTACCCGAATCTAATCCTTCGATCACTTCCTCAATTGCCGCACGCGTTTCTGCATCAACGGTTTTTGGTGTAATTTCTGCACGTTTCTCAAATGCAGCTTCAATAATTTGTTGTAAATTTGACATGATAATTCCTATTAGTTAATGAATAAAACGTTGTTATTTTTACCATACTTTTGCGTCTCAAGCAAAAACCTAAAAAAATACCGCCCTTTGTTTTCTAACAAAGCGCGGTAATTCATAAAATAAACACAATTAAAAAATTGATAGTGCTAGCCCTACAACAATAGTCATACTAAAAACAACCATTATCATGGCGTAACCAAAATCACTCATCTTTTTCTCCTAAATAAAAAATTTGCGTACATTCTAGCAATATTTATTAGAAAAAATCATCTCTTTTACAAAAAAATTATAATAAAAGTAACGAAATATTCTATAAACCTTTATAATAGGAAAAATTTTCTAGGGGTAAATGTATGGCAACAATTAAAGATGTCGCAAAAATGGCTGGCGTATCTACCACGACAGTATCACATGTAATAAATAAAACGCGTTTTGTTGCAAAAGAAACAGAAGAATCTGTATTACTTGCAATTAAACAACTGAATTATTCACCAAGCGCTGTTGCAAGAAGTTTAAAAGTGAATACAACCAAATCGATCGGCATGATTGTCACCACTAGTGAAGCCCCCTACTTTGCTGAGATCATTCATTCCGTCGAAGAACATTGTTATCGTCAAGGTTATTCCCTTTTCTTATGTAATACACAAAATGAACCTGAAAAAGTCAAAAACCATTTGGAAATGTTGGCGAAGAAACGGGTAGATGGTTTGCTTGTGATGTGTTCTGAATATACTCAAGACTCCTTGGATTTGCTTTCGTCATTTTCCAGTATACCAATGGTTGTAATGGACTGGGGCCCAAATGCGAATACCGATGTGATTGATGATCATAGTTTTGATGGCGGTTATTTAGCAACCCAACACCTCATTGAGTGCGGTCATAAAAAAATCGGGATTATCTGCGGTGAACTCAATAAAACTACGGCAAAAACTCGTTATGAAGGCTTTTTAAAAGCGATGGCAGATGCGAATCTTGAAGTGCATAAACCTTGGATTTTCGAAGGTGCATTTGAGCCTGAAGACGGTTATGAATGTATGAATCGCTTACTGGCTCAAGAGGAATTACCGACCGCCCTATTCTGTTGTAACGATGTGATGGCGCTCGGTGCAATTTCTGCACTGACAGAAAAAGGGTTACGCGTGCCAGATGATATGTCCATTATCGGCTATGATGATATTCATGCTTCACGTTTCTATGCGCCACCATTAACCACCATTCACCAATCGAAGCTACGATTAGGCAGACAGGCGGTGAATATCTTATTAGAACGTATTAGCCAAAAAGATCAAGGCGTTCAGCAATATAGCCGTATTGACATTGGCCCTGAGCTTATTATTCGAAAATCCGTTAAATCAATTTTATAAAACTTATCAAAAATAAACCGAACTTTTTAAATAATCTATAAAAAGTGCGGTTCTTTTTTATCTATTTTTTAGCTTTTCTTGATTATCTTCAAGGTTTCCTTGAATAGCATTTGCCCTATCTTCTGTTTTTAGCTATATCTATCGACAACTTACGAATTTTTATTTTTACTTTTAGGAGTTCCTATGACACAAGAGTACCGCACTTTACGCAATAACATTAGTATGTTAGGGCGTTTTCTCGGAGAAACCATCAACGATGCCCAAGGTGCCGATATTCTCGAATTAATCGAAAATATTCGTAAACTTTCTCGTAATTCTCGTGCTGGCGATGATAAAGCAAGACAAGAATTGCTCGACACGCTCGGTAGTATTTCTAATGACAATATTATTCCCGTCGCGCGTGCTTTCAGCCAATTTTTAAACCTCACTAACATAGCTGAACAATATCAAACAATTTCGCGTGAACATTCTCTTGCACAAAGTTCTTCTCAATCCTTAAGCGAACTTTTCAAACACTTAAAAGAACAAAATGCCTCAGTGGAAGATGTGCATAAAACAGTCGAAAAATTATTAATTGAGCTGGTTCTGACCGCACATCCAACAGAAACAACACGTCGTTCACTCATTCATAAACACATTGAAATCAATAAATGTTTAAGCAAGCTAGAACATCATGATTTAACTGAAAAAGAACGCAATATTATTGAGCGCCTATTACTTCGCTTAATCGCTGAAGCATGGCATACCAACGAAATTCGTACTGTTCGCCCAACGCCATTTGATGAGGCTAAATGGGGCTTTGCGATGTTGGAAAACAGTTTGTGGCAAGCTGTGCCAGAGTTTTTACGCCAACTAAACGAAACCGCCCGTGAATTTTTAGGTTACGATTTGCCAGTAGGATTAAAACCCGTACGCATTTCCTCTTGGATGGGTGGTGACCGTGATGGAAATCCGTTTGTTACCGCACAAATCACCAAAAAAGTGCTTTATTTTGCCCGTTGGAAAGCGGCGGATTTATTCTTACAAGACATCAGCAAATTAGCCGATGAACTTTCAATGGTGAAATGTAGCGATGAGTTTCGTGCTAAATATGGCGAGCATTTAGAGCCCTATCGCTTTGTGGTGAAAAATTTACGCAATCAGCTTACAGCAACATTAGCTTATTTTGATGATCACCTATCAGATCGCACACCGCGCGTATCCGAAAGCGAAATTATTTTGGAAGATAATCAACTTTGGGAGCCGCTTTACGATTGTTATCAATCTTTAATTCAATGCGGTATGCGCATTATTGCGAATGGTTCATTGTTGAATATTTTGCACCGTATTAGTTGTTTTGGCGTAACGCTTTCTCAAATGGATATTCGCCAAGAAAGCACTCGTCACACCGAGGCAATTGCAGAAATCACGCGCTATATTGGTTTGGGTGATTACGCTCAATGGACAGAAGACGATAAACAGGCTTTCTTAATTCGTGAATTAAACTCACGCCGTCCATTAATTCCGCAAAACTGGACGCCATCACCAGAAACCAAAGAAATTTTAGATACTTGCAAAGTCATTGCTCAACAAAAACAAGGTGTCATTGCGTGTTATGTTATTTCGATGGCACGCAGTGCATCTGATGTTTTAGCTGTTCACTTACTCTTAAAAGAAGCAGGCGTGCCATATCATATTCCTGTTGTGCCATTATTCGAAACCTTAGACGATTTAGATGCAGCTGAAAAAGTGATGACTCAACTTTTCAATGTGGGTTGGTATCGTGGCGTGATCAATAATCGTCAAATGGTGATGATTGGCTATTCAGATTCGGCAAAAGATGCGGGCATGATGGCTGCCTCTTGGGCGCAATATCGTGCCCAAGAAGCCTTAGTGAATTTAACAGAAAAACTTGGCATTGAACTCACTTTATTCCACGGACGTGGTGGCACGATTGGTCGTGGCGGTGCGCCAGCACATGCGGCATTACTTTCTCAACCACCTCGTTCACTAAAAAATGGTTTACGCGTGACAGAACAAGGCGAAATGATTCGCTTCAAACTGGGTTTACCGGCTGTAGCGGTAGAAACCTTTGATCTCTACGCCAGTGCCATTTTAGAAGCAAATCTTTTACCGCCACCAGAACCGAAACCAGAATGGCGCACTATAATGGATGAGCTTTCCACTATCTCTTGCGACATTTATCGCGGCGTGGTTCGTGGTGATAAAGATTTTGTTCCTTATTTCCGCAGTGCGACGCCAGAACAGGAGCTCTCCAAATTGCCGCTTGGCTCTCGCCCTGCAAAACGCAATCCAAATGGCGGCGTGGAAAGTTTACGCGCCATTCCTTGGATTTTTGCATGGATGCAAAATCGCTTAATGCTACCCGCTTGGTTGGGCGCTGGAGCATCTATCCGTCAGATTATTGAACAAGGCAAAGGCGATGTCATTCATGAAATGTGCGAAAACTGGCCGTTCTTTTCAACGCGAATCGGTATGTTGGAAATGGTATTTAGTAAATCGGATACTTGGCTTTCCCAACAATATGATCAACGATTGGTGAAAAAAGAACTTTGGTATTTAGGCGAAAATTTACGTAAGCAACTTGAAGATGATATTCAAACTGTGCTTTCACTTTCTCACCAAAGTGAATTGATGTCTGATTTACCTTGGATTGCAGATTCAATTGCATTGCGCAATATCTACACGGATCCGCTCAATCTACTGCAAGTGGAATTGCTTCACCGTTTCCGTGAAAATCCAGAGCAAGTAAATCCCGATGTAGAACAAGCATTGATGATTACCATCACAGGTATCGCGGCTGGAATGCGCAATACGGGCTAGCAAGATGAAAAAAGTGCGGAAAATTTTCCGCACTTTTTTATTCAAATCGATCACTTAATAAAAATTGTAAAACCGCATCCATTCTCAAATGAGGAATCGTTTCGCCTTGTTCTAAAGGCTGAGGTTCAAAACTATCGAAATCAAAGTGCGGTTGTTTTTGCCAAAATTCTGCTCTTGGTAATTTGCTCGGTACAGTGCCTGGATAAAGCGTAATAGGTTGTTTATCAATAGAACGAATCCCTTGAATTGCTTTAATTTCTTTTCCTTGCTGATTCACAATCACTTGCTTTGTGGTACGAACAGCAGCAATAGCGGTATATTCCGTATCGATTCCTTCAAATTCCACATGGCGACCACCCTCTTGCACAATTTGGCGCATTAAACTCACTAAATTAGGAATTTGATCACGAGTAATATGATCCGCCTTCGTCGCAACAAACATTAATCGATCAATTCGCGGAGAAAACAAACGATGAAGAAAATTTCTGCTGCCATAATGGAAATTATTAAATAACTGGTTTAAACCCATTTGCATATCTAAAAAGGCTTGCTGGCTGTGATTTAAAGGCGTTAAACAATCCGCCAAAATAACTTGGCGATCAAAAGTAGAAAAATAATTTTCGTAAAAAACTTTCACAATTTTATTGCGATAATAATCATAACGTTTTGTCAGTACGACAAAATAGCTATTCGATTTGGCTGTTTTTTTCAAGGTTTTCCACTGTTCTTCCGAAAGATGAATTAATGGAAAAAATTGTAATGCGGGCGCCCCCTCTAAATCACTCGGCAATACAAATCGTCCTGGCTGAATAAATTGCATGCCTTGCGACTTACATTGGTGTAAATAATCCGTATAACTTTTCGCTATCTTAGCTAAAACATCTTCATTTGCGACCGCACTTAAATCTAAATCCTGCAACATGGAAAGCCAATTCTGCGCCAATTCTTCACGAATGCCAGTGGTGACCTTGATTTGATCTTGTGACCATTGTTGAAAATCTAGATTTAATAACGGCAAATCGAGAAGCCATTCCCCCGGATAATCAAAAATATCTAGATAAAGCGTGCCGCGTTCTTTCAAATGGCGTAGCAAGCCAGATTGACGTTGAAAACGAATTGCTAAACGCGTTTCACTCACGCCACGAGTAGATTGAAACCATTGAGGCGGATTTTGTGACAAATCATTTAAATTACTTTCATAATCAAAACGTGGCACACTTAGATCTTGCTGGGATACGCGTTTTACCGCCAAGATCGCACCATTTCTAGCCGCTTCAAACAAGGGCAAATGCTGTGATGAATTTTGATTAATGGAGAGAAGTTGATTGATTAAACTTGTAATAAACGCCGTTTTTCCACTCCGACTTAACCCTGTTACCGCCAAGCGCAAAGTGCGGTCAAAACCACGATTAATGATTTGATTGATTTCGTTTTGAACCCTATTAAACATTCAATATCCTAGCCATTTTTACTAATATGCCTTACAATTTGGCACATAATTTACCACAATGCATTTGTTATGTTACGCAAAAATCTTACGTTTTTCTGTTTTCTATTTGGTATTGGCTTGAACTCCGGACTTCAAGCTGCTCCGCGCGTACCAGAACACCTAACAGAAAACGGACTAACTTATTGTACTAATGCCTCTGGATTTTCTTTTAATCCGCAAACTGCGGATGCAGGCACGAGTATGAATGTCGTCACAGAGCAAATTTATAATAAACTTTTTGAAATAAAAAACCATAGCGCGAATGTTACGCCTGTTCTTGCTCAGTCTTATACTATTTCACCTGATGGAAAAGAAATATTAATCAATTTGCGTCGTGGTGTTAAATTTCACCAAACGCCATGGTTTACCCCAACACGCGATTTTAATGCAGAAGATGTAGTATTTTCTATTAATCGGGTACTTGGTCATACAACTTATTTGCCACAATTAAGCGAAAACCTTATTACGTATAAAAATCCACAGTATCGTGTATTTCATGAACAAGCTAAGAAGGTACATTTCCCATACTTTGAAAGTATAAAGCTAAACGAAAAAATTAAATCCGTTACCGCTCTTTCACCTTACCAAGTCAAAATTGAGTTATTTACACAAGACTCATCTATTTTGTCACATCTTGCTAGCCAATATGCAATTATTTTCTCACAAGAATATGCGTATCAACTGAGTGCCGATGATAATCTTGCCCAATTAGATACCCACCCTGTTGGTACGGGGCCCTATCAAGTGAAAGACTATGTATATAACCAACATGTCCGCTTAGTGCGTAATGAAAATTACTGGAAAAAAGAAGCGAAAATCAAAAATATTGTTGTTGATCTTTCTACTGACCGAAATGGTCGTTTAGTTAAATTTTTTAACAACGAATGCCAAATTGCTTCTTATCCTGATGTTAGCCAAATTGGTTTATTAAAAAGCGATGACAAACACTATTATATGCAATCTACTGATGGAATGAACTTGGCATATTTAGCATTTAATTTTGATAAGCCGATCATGCAGGATCGTACTATTCGGGAAGCTATCTCGCAAAGTTTAAATCGGGCGCGTATTATTCACAATATTTATCATAATACAGCAACTGTTGCGAATAATATTATTCCTGAGGTTTCTTGGGCATCAAATGTGAATAGCCCAGAATTTGAGTTTGATTATAATCCCAAAATTGCTCAAAAAGTCTTAAAAAATAAACATCTTTCACTTAATTTATGGGTCATTAATGAAGAACAAGTATATAACCCCGCACCGTTTAAAATGGCTGAAATGATAAAATGGGATTTAGCACAAACCGGAGTTGAAATTAACGTTCGAGCAGTGACACGTACTTTTTTAAGTGAACAACTTCGTAATAAAACAGAAAATTATGATTTAATTCTTACAGGATGGTTAGCGGGGAATCTTGATCCTGATGGTTTTATGCGACCAATTTTAAGTTGTAATACACAAAATGAAGTAACTAACTTATCTAATTGGTGTAATCAGGATTTTAATCATTTAATGGATAGTGCTATTGCAACAACACACTTAGCAGAACGTGTTCTCTTTTATAACGATGCTCAAAATCTCGTATTACATGAATTACCCATTATTCCCATTGCGAATGTAAAACGCATCTTAGTTGCCAATACTCGTGTAAAAGGTGTTGAAATGACACCTTTTGGTAGCCTAAATTTTTCGACTTTACATTTAAGTAAGGAGAAACCTTAATGTTGTGGTCTGCTATTCGTCATATTATCTGGGTAATCATATTATTATTAGTATTATCCTTAATCAGTTTTATGATCTTATTGCGTGATCCACTCAATGCTGATCTTGTCACACAAAATATCTATAACGCTTATTACATCTATTTAAAAACATTGTTACAGGGTGATTTTGGCATCACTTATAACGGAGGAAAATCCTTAATTGATTTAATTTTGACTGTATTACCTCCTACTCTAGAGCTTTGCTTTACAGCACTCTTATTAGCTTTTATCTTTGGCTTACCTCTCGGTATCATCAGAGCGGTCAGTTCTCAACAAATTTTTGCTAAAAGTTTACAAAGCTTATCCTATTTAGGTTTATCCATTCCTATATTTTGGCTTGCACCTCTTTTACTTTACACCGCATCCATCAATCATTGGGAGATTGCCGCTATAGGACAATATAATTTACTCTATGAAATCATACCGATTACAGGCTTTCCAGTTATTGATGTTTGGTTCGTTAATGAGCCATATCGCACTAAGATTATACAAAACGTCTTACAACATCTAGCATTGCCTACGCTTGTTTTATGTATTTTACCTACAATGGAAATTATTCGTCTTATTCAACAACGGGCTGAATACATTCTTTGTCAAAACTTCGCTAAAGTAGCAACAACACGAGGTTGGTCAAAATGGAAAATTTTACATCAATATGTTTTTCGTAATACCCTTCCATTATTGATACCCCAAGTGCCACGTGTATTTACACTTGTGCTAACGCAATGTATGTTAGTCGAAACAGCACTTGGTTGGCCTGGTATTGGTCGTTGGCTTATTAATGCTGTAGCTGAACAAGACTATAACAGTATTGCAGCAGGCGTTATAGTTATTGGTATATGTATTATTTTAATTGATACCTTAATTAAAAGTATCACTTTTATACTCGATCCATTTAAAAAGAAAGGTTGGTATGCAAGATAAAGAACCTGAAGAATTTCGAGAAAATACCTCAATATTCCAAATATGGCTACTATTTCGCAAAAATACCATTGCGTTGTTCAGCTTTTATTTATTAGCGTTGTTAACTCTGACCGCACTTTTTAGCAGTTGGATAGCGCCTTATTCTGATAACACACAGTTTGTTGGGCAAGAATTAATGCCACCATCTTGGGTTGATAAAGGACAAATAGCTTTTTTCTTTGGCACAGATGATATAGGACGAGATATTTTAAGTCGCTTAATTATGGGTACTCGCTATACCCTGGGCTCTTCCTTATTAGTACTCATTGCCACCGCACTCATTGGGGGAGCCCTTGGCATTATTGCTGGTATGTTAAAAGGGATAAAGGCACGTTTTGTGGGGCATATTTTCGATGCTTTTTTATCTTTACCTATTTTACTTATTGCAATCATCATTTCCACATTAATGGAGCCTAGTTTATGGAATGCTATGTTTGCAACGCTATTCGCAATTTTACCTTATTTTATTCATGCTATTTATCGCGCAATTCAAGAAGAATTAAAAAAAGATTATGTCATCATGCTCAAACTTGAGGGGATTTCTAACTGGACATTATTAAAAACCACTATTTTGCCTAATATCACAGTTGTGTATATTCAAGAAATCTCACGGGCTTTTATTGTTGCAGTACTAGATATCAGCGCACTAAGTTTTATATCTCTTGGCGCTCAACGTCCTACACCAGAATGGGGAGCGATGATCAAAGATTCACTTGAACTACTCTATCTTGCGCCATGGACAGTACTTTTACCTGGTTTTGCTATTATTTTCACTATTTTACTCAGTATTATTTTTAGTAACGGCTTAATTAAAGCCATTAATCAATATTATGAATAACTTATGGCACTATTAGATATTCGCAACTTAAATATTGAAATAAAAACACCAAACGGTCGCATTAAAATTGTGGACGGTATTAATTTATCACTCAATGAAGGAGAAATCGGTGGACTTGTGGGTGAATCAGGTTCTGGTAAAAGTTTAATCGCTAAAGTTATTTGTAATGCGGTCAAAGAAAACTGGATTATCACCGCAGATCGTTTCCGATTTGACGATGTAGAATTACTAAAGCTTAATCCAAATCAACGTCGTAAACTTGTTGGTAAAGAAATATCTATGATTTTCCAAGATCCTCTTTCTTGCCTTGAACCAAGTCGAAAAGTCGGTAAGCAGCTTATCCAAAATATTCCTAATTGGACATTTAAGGGAAAATGGTGGCAATGGTTCGGATGGAAAAAACGCCGTGCTATTGAATTATTACACCGTGTTGGTATTAAAGATCACCATGATATTATGTCCAGCTATCCAAGCGAACTTACTGAAGGTGAAGGTCAGAAAGTAATGATTGCTATTGCCGTAGCAAACCAACCTCGTCTACTCATTGCAGATGAACCTACGAATACTCTAGAATCTACGACTGCACTACAAGTTTTTCGATTACTTTCTAGTATGAACAAAAACCAAGGTACGACTATTTTACTTGCAAGTAACGATATTAAAAGCATCAGTGAATGGTGTGATCACATTTCTGTTCTTTATTGTGGACAAAATGCTGAATCTGCCCCAACAGAAATATTATTAGCGTCGCCACACCACCCCTACACTCAATCATTAATCAATGCGATCCCGGATTTTACTCAGCCTTTAGGATTTAAAACTAAATTAGGTACATTAGAAGGAACAGTACCAATTCTAGAACAAATGCCTATAGGTTGTCGCCTTGGACCACGTTGTCCTTTCGCACAAAAGAAATGTATTGAAAAGCCTAACAAGACCAAAATTAAGCAACATGAATTTTCTTGCCATTACCCCGTTAATCTTCGCGAGAAAAATTTTAAAGAAAAAACCACTACTACACCATTAACGCTCCATCGTAAAGGAAATGAATAATGCCGTTATTAAAAGTAGAAGATTTAACTAAAACCTTCAAAGCTCGAAAACGCTTATTTGGTACCAGCTATTTTAATGCAGTAGAAAATATAAGTTTTTCTCTTGAACGCCAGCAAACAATCGCTATTATTGGGAAAAATGGCTCGGGAAAATCCACATTGGTCAAAATGATCGCAGGTATAATTCCACCCTCTTCAGGTCGTATTATATTTAATCATCATGAATTACAACATGATGATATCCAATACCGAGCCCAGCATATTCGCATGGTCTTCCAAGATGCTAATTCAGCTTTCAATCCACGATTAAATATCGGTGAGATACTTGATACCCCTTTACGTCTGGCTACTAATTGGGATGAGTCGCACCGTAATCAAAAAATCTTTGATACACTTTTACTTGTTGGACTTTATCCTGATTACACCAATTTAAAAATCAAAAACCTTTCTGTAAGCCAGAAACAACGAATTGCATTAGCTCGAGCTCTTATTCTATCACCTGAAATTATCATTATTGATGATGCACTGGGTAATCTTGATGCTTCCGTACGCATACAACTACTCAACTTAACATTAGATTTACAACAACGGCTTGGTATTTCCTATATTTATGTTGGACAAGATCTTGGCATGATTAAACATATTGCCGATCAAGTTATTGTGATGGATGAGGGAAAAATGATTGAATATGGGCCACCAAGAACATTATTTAGCGCACCACAAACTGAAATTACTCGTCGTTTAGTTGAAAGTCATTTTGGAAAAATTCTTGATAAGAATGCTTGGATAAATAATTAGAAAAATTGAGTTGGTCGATAAGCCGAGTTCTGTCGTGGACAATCATTCCTCTAGGCGACAAATTACTCTGCCGCTCAAGCAACCTACCCGAATCCTGAGCGGGCCACTCATTGGATTCCTATTTGGTCTTGCTACGAGTGGAGTTTACCCTGCTGCCAACCGTTACCGGAGGCACGGTGCGCTCTTACCGCACCCTTTCACCCTTACCGTTTACACGGCGGTCTGCTCTCTGTTGCACTGGTCGTCGGCTCACGCCGCCCGGACGTTATCCGGCACTCTGCCCTGTGTAGCTCGGACTTTCCTCTCGTTTACTTGTCCCACTAGGTCGTATAAATACGGTTAAGGGCTTCAATAAACCAGCGATTGTCTAACCAACTCGGCGCGTAGTATAGGGGCAATCATTAGTGAGGTCAATAAAATCCCCAATTTTTAGATATTACGCGTCAATCTTATAAACAATAATGCCTAGCTTGCATCGAATTTTTCATTCGTATTTTTTTATGATTCCGCTAAAATAACGCCAATTTCAACCGCTCTTTTAGGAAGAAGAATGAACTATCTAAAAATCGCCCAGGATTCCCTTTCAGTGGAAAGTAACGCACTTTTACAACTCAGCCAACGTTTAGGTGAAGATTTTAATCAAGTTGTCGATTTAATCCTTGCTTGCGAAGGACGATTAGTCATCGGCGGGATAGGCAAATCCGGTTTAATCGGCAAAAAAATGGTGGCTACCTTTGCCTCTACGGGTACACCAAGTTTCTTTTTACATCCGACAGAAGCCTTTCACGGCGATTTAGGTATGTTGAAACCAATTGATATCGTGATGTTAATTTCCTATAGCGGTGAAACCGATGATGTCAATAAACTGATTCCAAGTTTAAAAAATTTTGGTAATAAAATTATTGCCGTGACGAGTAACAAAAATTCCACGCTCGCACGTCATGCAGATTATGTTTTAGACATTACTGTTGAGCGAGAGGTGTGTCCGAATAATCTCGCGCCAACAACATCCGCACTTGTAACGCTAGCACTTGGCGATGCACTCGCTGTATCGCTCATTACGGCACGCAATTTCCAACCCGCTGACTTTGCTAAATTCCATCCAGGTGGTAGTCTTGGTCGCCGTTTACTCTGTAAAGTAAAAGATCAAATGCAAACTCGTTTACCAATTATCAAACCGGAAACCAATTTCACTGATTGCTTAACTATAATGAATGAAGGCCGAATGGGCGTTGCATTAGTCATGGAGAATAATCAATTAAAAGGCATTATTACGGATGGCGATATTCGTCGAGCATTAACGACAAATGGCGCTGATACCTTAAATAAAACTGCACAAGATTTTATGACAAACTCACCTAAGACAATTCACCAAGATGAATTCCTAGCAAAAGCAGAAGACTTTATGAAAGCGAAAAAAATTCACTCGCTAGTTGTTGTTAATGATGAAAATCACGTGGTGGGTTTAGTGGAATTTTCAAGCTAAGGAATCCCAATGCAACAAAAATTAGAAAATATTAAATTTGTTATTACTGATGTGGATGGCGTGCTCACCGATGGACAACTCCATTATGATGCTAATGGTGAAGCGATTAAAAGTTTTCATGTGCGAGATGGTTTAGGCATAAAAATGCTGATGGATGCAGGTATTCAAGTAGCAGTGCTTTCTGGTCGAGACTCTCCTATTTTACGTCGTCGTATTGCCGATCTTGGTATTAAATTATTCTTTCTTGGCAAACTTGAAAAAGAAACGGCTTGTTTTGATCTTATGAAACAAGCAGGCGTCACTGCCGAGCAAACCGCTTATATTGGTGATGATAGCGTAGATCTACCCGCCTTTACAGTGTGTGGAACTTCTTTTGCTGTGGCTGATGCCCCTATTTATGTGAAGAATGCTGTTGATCATGTACTTTCCACTAATGGAGGAAAAGGCGCATTCCGTGAAATGTCCGATATGATTTTACTGGCACAGGGAAAATCTTCTGTGTTTGATAGTGCCCAAGGTTTCCTAAAATCAGTGAAAAACATGGGACAATAAAATACCTAAAAATAAACCGCACTTAGACAATCCCAAGTGCGGTTATTTTTATGCGTGTTTTTTATAATGCTTTTAAGATGTCTTCCACACGATCTTTTGCATCACCAAAGAGCATTTGCGTATTCTCTTTGAAGAATAATGGGTTTTGTACGCCAGCGTAACCCACAGCCATTGAACGTTTGAACACAATCACATTTTGTGCTTTCCATACTTCTAACACAGGCATTCCCGCGATTGGGCTATTTGGATCTTCCATAGCAGCTGGGTTTACCGTATCGTTCGCACCGATAACCAATACCACATCAGTATCAGCGAAATCGTCGTTAATTTCATCCATTTCAAGTACGACATCGTAAGGCACTTTTGCTTCAGCTAAAAGCACGTTCATATGCCCCGGTAAACGTCCTGCAACAGGGTGAATACCAAAACGAACGTTCACACCACGTTCACGCAATTTTGCCGTAATATCAGCGACTGGATATTGTGCTTGTGCAACAGCCATACCATATCCCGGAGTGATAATGACAGAACTTGCATTTTTCAACAATTCAGCCACTTCTTCTGCCGTAGTTTCACGGTGTTCGCCTTGTTCTTCGCTTGAAGAAACTTGAACATCGTTACCAAAACCACCCGCAATTACGCTCACAAATGAACGGTTCATTGCTTTACACATGATGTAAGAAAGAATTGCACCAGAAGAACCAACAAGCGCACCTGTAACGATGAGCAAGTCATTATTCAACATAAAACCCGCTGCAGCCGCTGCCCAGCCTGAATAGGAGTTAAGCATTGATACCACAACTGGCATATCTGCCCCACCGATTGATGCCACTAAGTGCCATCCAAATGCAAGCGCAATCGCTGTCATTAATAACACAGGGAAAATGCTTTCTGGATTATTTAAGAATGCAACCATCAATAATACAGATACCACAAGTGCAGCTAAATTTAATTTATGGCGATGCGGCAACATTAATGCTTTTGAATTAATTTTTCCGCTTAATTTACCAAATGCGACAACAGAACCAGTGAAAGTTACCGCACCGATAAAAATACCTAAAAATACTTCGACATTATGAATATTCGTTAATACAGCTTGCTCTGCTACAAATGCGGCTTGTGCTGCTGCATCTAATCCTTCTGGCATTAACGCCTCATGGTGTAAACCATAGCTATTAAAGCCTACGAGTACAGCCGCTAAACCGACGAAACTGTGAAGAATCGCCACAAGTTCTGGCATTTCAGTCATTTCTACTTTTAATGCACGTTGAACACCGATTGCACCACCGATGATCATCGCAATAATGATCCAAAATGTTCCTTCAGAATGAGGTCCAAAAATGGTTGCGATAAGGGCAATTGTCATACCAACAATACCGAACCAACAACCCGCTTTAGCAGTTTCATGTTTAGAAAGTCCTGCCAAGCTCATAATGAAAAGTAATGCTGCTAAAATATACGCAGCCTGTACTAAACCTTCAGACATTGTGCGCTCCTTAACCTTTTCTAAACATTGCTAACATACGTTGTGTGACACGGAAACCACCAAAAATATTGATACTTGCCACCAAAATCGCCACAAAAGCTAAGGCATCGATAAATAAATTGCCTGTTGGCTGACGAATTTGTAATAACGCGCCTACAATAATAATGCCTGAAATTGCATTCGTTACTGCCATTAATGGTGTGTGAAGTGCATGGCTAACATTCCAAACCACGTAATAACCCACCACGCAAGCTAAAACAAATACAGTGAAATGTGATAAAAATGCAGCTGGCGCCACAGAAGCTAACCAAAGGAATAACACGCCAACACCTGCCATCACACCGTATTTCACACGAGGATCTGTTGGTTTAGATTCTTTTTTCTCTGCCACTGGTGCAACTTTGGTTTCTTGTTTTGGTTGTGCAGACACTTGAATTTGTGCTGGTGGAATTTCTTCCCCATCACGAACAACGGTCACACCACGAAGAACCACATCTTCAAAATCAATATTGATATTGCCATCTTTCTCTTTGCACAAAAGTTTTAATAAATTGACTAAGTTTGTGCCATAAAGTTGAGAAGATTGCGTTGGTAAACGGCTTGGGAAATCGGTATAACCAATCACTTTCACTTGATTTTCAGTTGTAACAACTTTCCCTGCTTGCGTATATTCACAGTTACCACCAGTTGCAGCTGCTAAATCCACAATCACCGAACCTGGTTTCATTGAATCCACCATTTCTTTGGTGATTAAACGAGGCGCTGGTTTACCCGGAATGGCTGCCGTAGTAATAATAATATCGACTTCTTTAGCTTGTTCTGCGTAAAGCTCCATCGCACGACGGTTAAATTCTTCCGACATCACTTTCGCATAACCATCACCACTGCCACCTTCTTCTTTAAAATCAATTTCTAAGAAGCTTGCACCCATACTCTGAACTTGCTCTTTCACTTCAGGACGAGAGTCAAAAGCACGAACAATCGCCCCAAGGCTATTTGCTGCACCAATTGCCGCTAAACCAGCCACACCAGCACCAATCACCAACACTTTTGCTGGTGGAACTTTACCTGCAGCAGTAATTTGCCCGGTAAAGAAGCTACCGAATTCATGCGCAGCTTCAATAACAGCACGATAACCAGAAATATTCGCCATAGAAGAAAGCGCATCCAATGCTTGCGCACGAGAAATACGAGGCACTGCATCCATTGCTAACACATTAATTTTCTTCGCGGTGAGTTTTTTCATTAACTCAGGATTTTGCATACGCCAAATAAAGCTAACAAGCGTTGCCCCTTCCTTCATTTGAGCAATTTCTTCATCTGTCGGTGCATTTACTTTGAAGATAATATCCGATTGCCAAATTTCAGCCGACGTACCGATCTTCGCGCCTGCCTCTAAAAATGCTTGATCTTCAAAACTAGCTTTAAAACCTGCATCGTGTTCCACGATCACGTCAAAGCCCAATTTCAATATTTGCTGAACCGTTTTCGGCGTTGCCGCCACACGGCTCTCATTCTCAAGCAGCTCTCTAGGTACACCAATTAACATACTGTTTCCCTCTGATTGATGATTGGGTTGATGAGATTAATGAACAAACCTTCGCCTATTCATCGTTAAAATGACAAAAAGTCAAACGGATACAACTGTATCATTGATTGAATAAAAATAGGTAACGTTTTTAAGTGGTTTTACAAGATATTGTGATAGGGATCACGAAAAATCTCATATAAAAAACATCTCAAAAATTTAACCGCACTCCAGCGGAATAGTTACCCAACACTTCTTCATTAAAACGACTCTAATTTACCACTTTGACTTAGTGCAAGCTCTGTTGTGATATCTGTTTTAATCGCAGCAATCTCTATTCTTGTACCGTTTTGCCTGTACGTTTTAATTTCTCCGCGTCATCTTTAATTATGATATTTTGTGTACGGCAAAGGCGAAGTCAATGGCCATCGCCGTTTAGGTGTGTTACTCACTCGTGATATTTCCGTAGAAAAAGCATTAAAAAAAGTAGAACGAGCTTACGTGAAGTTGGATGTAAAACTATAAGATTTACTTAACATAAGTATCATTAAAAATACAAAAAGTGCGGTCAGTTTTTGAGAGGTTTTAAAACTCTTTGAAAGTTGACCGCACTTTACATCTAGATACTTTAAATTTTCTTAATCAAAAATTAAAAATATAGCTAATTATTAAACAATTAAGATCGTAAAGTTTAATTGTTTTAAACAACATAATTTTATAAAGTAAACTTATAAAGAATAATCATTATTTATTTTTCATATTTTTACTCAAGTAAAAACAGAATAGAAGCAAAACTAATATTAATGGAAACCATTTTAATGTCACTAATAAACTAACCTTACTAAAATCAAACTTAAACTTGTATAAAGCTAATGCATACATAAATAAAATTGATATCAATGACATTTTCAAAACAAGAAAAAAATCATTTCTCATGTTTATTTGCCTCCTTCAATTGTTCATAATATTTTTCAAAAGAATTTGTCATTGCCTCTTTTATAAGAGGAAAGCCCGTATAATGTCCAAATTTATTTTCAAGCCCTGAGCTTAGGATATTGCTTCCTGTTGTTTTAACAATATCATAGTTCCCACTATCTTTAGCCCAATCAACAGTCACTCCAAGCCCAATAACAGGAAGTATTGGCATACCTGTAGTTGCTCCAGCTGAAAAGAATGAATATCCAACCTCTTTAGTAGATTTCAATAAATTATCTCTTGTTAACGACTTCCCATTAGCATAATCATTAGCCTCGAAACCTGCTTTAATACCTCCAGCTGCCACGGCATTAGTTAAAGCTACTTTTGAGAGGTTTTAAAACTCTTTGAAAATTGACCGCACTTTTAAGCACCTTTGTTAATTACTGCCAAGGCTTAGCATCAGGCTTGCTATGTTTTTTTCGCCATTGGATACATATTGGACTATCCCACATTGTTTTTTCTTCACAGATCGGCCCACCTTCTAGATACCAACCTTTTTTCTCTAAACAAAGATTGACCTCCGGATTATCACTTTCTCCTACCACATAATCCATACCGCAATCCTTCATATCTTTTTCTTTTCTATCAACATATTTAGTTAAAACATTAGGATCTGATTCAGGGAATAATGCATCTGCATTATGTAAGCGCCAATGATCATGTGGTGGAAGTGGTTGAAACCATCCACTACAGCTTGTAAGCAATAAGATTGAGGGTATTAAGAATAAAAATCTTATTTTCATTTTATTTCTCCTTCGCTTTATTTAATTCAAAAATAGTTCTTTCATTACCCATTTTAAGATCTCTCTTCGTTCGATATCCATCAATAACGCATTGTCGTTGCCCTAAGCCATGGCAATTATGTACGGATAAACGTTCATCACTAAACATATCTGCTGTTCGCTGTAACCAGCTTTTATTCAGATTATTTTCAGATGTCGTTGCAGGATTTCCCCCCAATAAAATCGGCATACTACCTACTGGGTCACTAGCATGATTCTCAATCCGAATTGGACCATCTGAAGTTGTTCTTTCTTTACTCGTTTGCAATTGACTTAAATAGCCATCCGCCCCTACGATTGCGCGCGTTTCCTAACGCGTGCCCAAAACATCCGTTTTGTTTGATTAAAATTTTTACTATTTTCATTAACAACTTTATTCAGTTTGTCTATTTTAGTTAGATTCAAGCACGCGTCAGGAAACGCGCGCTATCTAGTGGCAGATCTTGCCTTTAGAAAAGTGCGGTCAATATTCAAGAGATTTTAAAATTCACTGAATATTGACCGCACTTTTAAACACCTTTGTTAATTACTGCCAAGGCTTAGCATCAGGTTTGCTGTGTTTTTTTCGCCATTGAATACATGCAGGTCTATTCCACATTGTTTTTTCTTCACAGATTGGTCCACCTTCTAAATACCAGCCTTTTTTCTCTAAACAAAGATTTACCTCCGGATTATCACTTTCTCCTACCACATAATCCATACCGCAATCCTTCATATCTTTTTTTCTTCTAGCAAGATATTTAGTTAAAACATCAGGATCTGAGTTCGGAAATAATGCTTTCTCATTATGTAGCTGCCAATGATCATGTGGTGGAAGTGGTTGAAACCATCCACTACAGCTTGTAAGCAATAAGATTGAGGGTATTAAGAATAAAAATCTTATTTTCATTTTATTTCTCCTTCGCTTTATTTAATTCAAAAATAGTTCTTTCATTACCCATTTTAAGATCTCCTCCAGTTCTATATCCGTCAGTAATACATTGCCGTTGCCCTAAGCCATGGCAATTATGTACGGATAAACGTTCATCACTAAACATATCTGCTGTTCGCTGTAACCAGCTTTTATTCAGATTATTTTCAGATGTCGTTGCAGGGTTTCCTCCCAATAAAATCGGCATACTACCTACTGGGTCACTCGCATGATTCTCAATACGAATTGAACCATCTGAAGTTGTTCTTTCTTTACCCATTTGCAATTGACTTAAATAACCATCCGCCCCTACGATTGCGCGCGTTTCCTAACGCGTGCCCAAAACATCCGTTTTGTTTGATTAAAATTTTTACTATTTTCATTAACAACTTTATTCAGTTTGTCTATTTTAGTTAGATTCAAGCACGCGTCAGGAAACGCGCGTTATCTAGCGGTAGATCTTGCCTTTAGAAAAGTGCGGTCAATATTCAAGAGATTTTAAAATTCACTGAATATTGACCGCACTTTTAAGCACCTTTATTAATTACTGCCAAGGCTTAGCATCAGGCTTGCTATGTTTTTTTCGCCATTGGATACATGGAGGTCTATCCCACATTAGTGTATTTTCACAAACAGGTCCACCTTCTAAATACCAGCCTTTTTTCTCTAAACAAAGATTGACCTCTGGATTATCACTTTCTCCTGCCGCCCAATCTATAATACCGCAATCAGTCATATCTTTTTTTCTTCTGTCAACATATTTAGTTAAAACATCAGGATCTGATTCAGGGAATAATGCATCCGCATTATGCAAACGCCAATGATAGTATGGCGGTAGAGGTTGAAACCATCCACTACAGCTTGTAAGCAATAAGATTGAGGGTATTAAGAATAAAAATCTTATTTTCATTTTATTTCTCCTTCGCTTTATTTAATTCAAAAATAGTTCTTTCATTACCCATTTTGAGATCTCCTTTAGTTCTATATCCATCAATAACGCATTGTTGTTGTCCTAACCCGTGACAATTATGTACGGATAAACGTTCATCACTAAACATATCTGCTGTTCGCTGTAACCAGCTTTTATTCAGATTATTTTCAGATGTCGTTGCAGGGTTTCCTCCCAATAAAATCGGCATACTACCTACTGGGTCACTCGCATGATTCTCAATCCGAATTGAACCATCTGAAGTGGTTCTTTCTTTACCCGTTTGCAATTGACTTAAATAACCATCCGCTCTTGTTACATCTGCTGCAGGGCCAACCATTTTAATTGTTGTACCCGAAAGTAACTTTTTAGCTCGGTTATCTTCCGTATTTAGCGCTTTTAATGCATTACTTAATGTTAATGTGCCACGACTATGAGAACCAAGGTATAAATCATCTTTACCATACTGCTTCATAATATTCATCGCTTGTAAACTTGAATTATCCATACCTAATAAGTTTCCAAAAGAAGTTTCAAACATTTTCTCATAACCCGCCACTAAGAGCTCTGACAAACCATTTTTCGCTTCAGGATGGTGAACAAAATAAACATCTTTATATACCTTTTGATCTATATTGCCTGTTTTATCATCCCTGCCTGCAATGTAGTTTTGTACCGCAAATTTTGCTGCTGCATTATGATCATTAAAGATGCCATTAAATGCAACGACATATTTACTCTCTGTTTTCCCTGTTTTGGGATCAGTATAAGTAACTTTTTGTAATTGATTACGCTCTTGATCTGACAACTCATGCAATTGATAAATATTGCGTCCTTTACTTACTTGTTGATCATAGTATTCTTTTCGATTTACACCTTTAGCATCAGCTTCTTCATCTATTTTCTTCAGAATTTCTGGATCCTTTATAAGATCTCCTTTTTCATCCACTTTATGAGTAAACATCCGATGTTCTGCGATAAACATTGTTCGATAAGCTTCATCCGTAACACCACCAACATTCTTCGCAAACGCTTGAATCGTTGCAACATCCTGCTCAACCTCTTTTTGCATTTTCGCATGATCTACTTTTTCAAGTTTGTTTACTTCTTGCTCAGTAGATTTCTTGATAGTCTCAATATTCTGTTTACCCTGCGTACTCGCAATATTAAAGTTACCATCACTAATCACAGCATTAGTTGTACTCTGATTATTTTCACTTTGACTTCTATTGCTCGCTAAATTAGCTAGACCAATTTTTGCTGCAGCGTATAAATCTGTACTATGAACATCATCTGTGCCTAAACCAAATTTTACCAGCGATTGATTTGCTTTATTTGGATTCGCCTGTTCAAAGGTTTCGCCCTTTCTATCCTCACCACGATAAATTTTATTTAAAGCTTTATCCTCATCAGAAGTTTGATCACGATCTACAGAAAAACCTCCCATCAATCCCATCGCAGATGATTTCGCATTAGAATAATTTTGAATATTCGAATATTCGAAATCTTGTGCTGTCATTTGATTTTTCTCTTTTGGTGCACTTGAAATGATAGCGCCACCAATAGAAGAAACTTTATTTTTTACATTGATATCATAGCCATCATTACCTGCAAAAATTCCTGCCTGTTCATTTACACTCGCATAGTCTGTATTGACTTTCGATTTATTGAAACTACCACCCGCAGCAAAACCGTAGCCTACTGTCACACTAGCACTTGCATTCATTTGCTTACCGCGATAGCTAGATTTATCTTGCAAGCTTTCAATTTTCAGATTTTCTGCATCTAATTCGACACTTTTACCTTTAACTTGACTGCCCGCAAGGGTTACATCTCCGCCTGCTTTAACCACAGTTTTACTTTGGCTATCTCCCACATGGCTTGCAACATAAGTGGTTTCATCACCATTACCGTAACCTTTTCCGTAATTACCGCCTACAGTAATACCTGCTGCTACGCCATTGCTGACTTTAATAGCAACACCAGCATTAAAACCACTTGACTTGTTGGTGCTACGCTCTTGATGGTTTTGTTCTGCTGCTTTGATGTTTACTTGATTATCTGCCATCAAAGTCGTGCCTTGTTTACCAGAAATATCCGAGCCTTCAATATTAATATTAGAATCCTTTCCAGCACCCGTTGCTACAACATTAACCTTGCCACCCGCATTAACTTGAGATTTGGCTGCGGTTTTTCCTTCAGTATGCGTGCGAGATTCATTTTTTTGTTGGCCATAAGTGATTTGAACACCGATCAAGGAGTCGACATCCCCTTCACCATTCATAAAATCTTTGACATCCGTTACAGCTTTAGTTCCAGATTGATAGGCACGATAAGCCTCAAAACCAGCATTAGCTGCCACCATCGCATTCACACGACCATGCTTACTCTCACCTACTTGTCGAGTTGATTGCACCACGCCTTGTGCTGCTTGAATAGCAGAAACAACAGGAGAGGTAATAGCAATCGTTAAACCTTTTTGTTCAAAGGTTTGTTTGGTATTGGTTTCATATTTATCATCAGCCGCTTTAATATCGACTTTTTTCGCTAGAATATTCACATCGCCGTCTTTGATTGCACTCACCTTACTCGCAGTTTGAGTATAAGTGTTTTCTGCAATCATCGTAGTATTACCGTTCAAGCTACCTACTTGGCTACCTTGTGCATAAAGCTTAGTCTGATCACTTTCCGTGGTTTGTTTTTGAGAACCAAAGGTTACTCCAATACCACCTCCCAACATGCCTGATTTTTTCTTGCTGTAATAATCATCAGAGTAGACTCGGTTCTCAGCCTCACGAATATCAATATTTTTGGCCTTCACCGTCAAACCATTACCAGCTGCTACATTTGAGCCTTGAATAGTGATATTTCCATTATTTGAATGAAGATTAATTTTATCGGCATCCAAGATTGAACCTTGAGCAATATCATAATTGTGATTATGGCGACGAGTTTCGCCTTTTGATTGGAATACACCATGCTTAGTCCATTTTGTTGCCTCTGATAAACGTTCTTGCTGACGACTTTCATGAATATTAATATCACCTTCTGAAAGCACGCTCATTGTGCCATTACTTACCGCAGAAGCCCCGCGCATTTCAATAGCATTTTTACCCGCAAAACGAGCATCGCCTTCAATATTAAATTCTGACCCAATCTCATTATTCTGGTTGAGTTTATAATAGTTATTACTGTCTTTTACAAAAGATTGTTTATTTTCAGTTTCAACCGTACCAACATTCAGCGTATTGCCAGCTTGAATATCCGCATTCCCTTTCACATTAATCTGTGCACCTTTGAAGGTAATATCTTCCGTGGCTTGTAATAACAACTGTCCTGGATTATTTTTCTCTCCTACATTAATTGCACCAACACGATTAATCGTTTTATGCTTAAAGTGTTCATTATCTGCTGTTTCAGAAAGTGTGCTGGCAATGTTGATATTTTTCGCATGACCAACCAAATTTTCTGTAGCGTTAAGTTCCCCCCCTAAATTATCTAGGCGATTTTTCGCAAACAAATAAAGTTCTCTGCCTTGCAGTTTTCCACCCAAGTTTTCAACATTATTGGCATTTAAGTGGGTAAGGTTACGACCTGCAATCACACCACTATTTTTCATATTGCCTTGCGTATTGATAATTACATCATTTGCAGAGATCACTGCACCACGGCTGTCAATATCCGTATTACGCCCAACAATATAAACTTGTGGTACCAATACCTCTGCTTTACTACCATCTTTGAGTGTAACTTCACGTTTAACCATCCATACCATATCAGATGTTAATTCTTTCATCTGTTCTGATGTTAATGCTACACCTGGAATCAAATTTAAACGCTTAGCATATTGTGCACCATTATCCATCAGAGCTTTATATTGATCATAATCTGATAAATACCCATCAAGGAAACGTCTGCCTGTTAGCTTATTAACTTGCTCATTCACCAAGCGTTGCTCATAGAAACCATCACCTAAACGTTTAAGCAAATTTTGAGGATCATTGCGTAATTGATTAAACATATAATCAGAACTTAGCCATTTTGATTTCTGTGTAAAACGTGGATCTGTTTCAACTAAAAACTGTCCTGATGCTACTGGGTTAATTTTATAAAGACTTGCCTGTGGTAATGAAATATCCGGTAAGTGTGTTTTTATACCAATATTATCTTTATTTTTTACCACACCAGAGGTAACCGCTGCGAAATCAACACGATTTGTATTGAGATCTGTTTTTAAAGGTGTTTTCTGTTCAAGAGATACTCCTTGAAAATCAGATTTACCATTAACAGTTGTCCCTGTTTTTTCAACAGGTTCGTCAATTGTCAATAATTTCAAACCAAAACCAAAATCTTGTGTTGGATGAACATCAGTAAAATCGCTATAATGATGATAGTGATGATGCCCCTTTCTACCGCGTTTGCGTCTCACTTTATATTCTTGAACGAATTGACCTTCATCAGTGATATCAATCGTACCGTGTATATCATCATTATCTAATTTAGAAATTGCACCACTTAAACGTTCATTTGTTGATTGAGTAAAGATCTTATCGTCGAGTAATAATTTTTGACCTACAAAAATTTGACTTTGCTTATTATTCAGATCTTCACCTGAAAGGTGTAACTCTCCACCAATTAATATTTTTGCTGGATCCTGATGTTCTATTGTTGAAGTAGTCGTTGTTCTCGTATAACGCCATTCTTTCCAACCAAATCCTTCTATACGTGTGCCATTGTTTAATTGGAAATATGAATTTGGATTACGACTACCATTATTCAGGTTATAGTAGCCATCAACACCACCTCGATAACGATGTGAATCACTTCCTAATGAATATTCATTAATCTGTTCTTTTTCTACTTTTTTACCTAATTTTAAGTGTAAATCTTGGTTTAAAAGATGATGTGTGTTAATCCAACCACTTTCTAAAGCTTCAATGGTCGCACTTCCGTTATCAATGCTATTTGCGTAACCAGTTGCTTGATTATTTTCATCAAGTTTTCCACCGATATAGAGATTACCAAGGCTTAAAATTAAGGAATGATTGCGATTGATAAGATTCCCCACACCTAAATCAAGTCTCTCACGAGCAGCAATAGTGGCTGCAGTTCCATCAGCATTCTCAAGGTTATTTAATTTATTTGCTTGAATGGCAAGGTGCCCGCCATAAATACGAGCCGTACCAATGTTATTTACATCATTGGCTTTAATCACTGTGGTATCTCCATCAATTAAGCCAAAGTTATTTAACTTATTAGTTTGAATACGTGTATTTATTGAAGAAATTTCTGCATTAGCATTATTTTGAATAGTAGATCCTTCAACTGATGCTGAATGACCTACCACAAGGTTGGAATTATTAACAAAATCACCTTTTGTTTTAAAAGTAAGATTATTGCTTACACCAAAGGCTTTATTTAGGGTAAAGCTATCATTTAACTCAATACCCAAATCTCCTTTTGTACTAATAGAACCCTCATCAACTAATGTTTTAGCTTGCAATGTTGTGCCAACCACTGATTCAACTTTTCCTAGAGCGTTATTTACAACTAAGGTCAAATCTGGATTTATAATATCAACTCGACCAGCTGATAAAATCTCACCTTGTTGATTATCAAGAGATTGATTAACTGTAATATTTGCTGATTTTCCAGCATAAATACCACCCGATTGGTTTTCAATATGATCTGCATTCATTACTAAATTAGCTGTTTGAATACCTTGAGTAGGGGCATCTTGCTTAGCTTTTGTATTTTTATTATTTACATTTGTAACATTCAACACTAAACGATTTGTTGCACTAACCAAAGAGCCTTTATCACCTTCAGCCTGGTTATCAAGTGCGGTCAAATTTAATGTTGAATTTGCACTTTGAATAATTCCACCTTTGTTATTTAAATCTGAACCAGATAATGTTAAATCCTGAGATGAAATTACACCTTGTGCATTATTTATTGCAGCAGAAGAAATCGCTGCTGTTTTCGCTGAAATATCACCTTGTGTATTGTTCAAATTTTGGGTTTGAATCGTTAAATCAGACTCGCCCTGAATCACGCCTTTAAGGTTGTTTAAATCATTTGCAAGCAATGTCGCACGAGAAACCGATGAAATAAGGCCATCTTGATTATGTAAATTTTCTGTTTTTAATGATAGTTCACCTTGGCTATAAACAATACCACGCTGATTATTAAATTGATTAACTGATAAATCTGCGCGATTTCCAGCAATCAGTTTTCCATCTTCATTATTAACTTGCTGCGCAGTCAATAAAACTTGTCCACCTAACATTTCACCTTTCTGGTTATTTAATGTTGAGGTACTAATATCAAGGCTATTTTTCCCAAATAAATAACCAGATTGAGATTCAACATGTCCTGCATTCGTATTAAGTTTCACACCTTGGTTTGACCAAATCACACCTTGATTGTTTTGAATTAACGGACTTTGAATAGAGATCAAACCTTCAGCGGCAATCTTCCCTTCAGTATTATCTAACCCTTTTTTCAAATTCAATGAAAAGGCCTCTTTACCACGCTGAACCCAGCTACTCTTCTTATTATTAAGTTGTGCGGTATCTATCGCAAAATACCCTGCATTTAGGTTAGCATTCTCCGCTAAAATAATATCAGGACTGCTTAATGCAGTACGCCCCTCACTGTATAATGTTGCTTGATTCAAATTTAAAGGTGATTGAGTAGATTGGAAAGCAATACTATCAGCTGTTGATTGACTTTCAGATAAATCAAGGGTACCTGCTTTAGCATTAATTTGACCACTCGCTAGATGCTGAGCTTTAGATGAAACAGAATTTTCAGCTGAGAGCGTAATGCTAGCACCTTGGGCACTTTGACTATCTAATGAACGAGTCTCACCCTGTGTCGTTTCTTGAGCAGTTACACCTGCAGCAATTAACGCACCTTTACTAGCCTCAATATTCTTCGCTTGGTAAGTAACATTACCCTTCACTACAGTTTCACCTGTTTGAGTGAGATTATCCTTAGCTTGAACTAAGATCCCACCCTGACGCGAAACAATCGAACCATGTTGTGCCACATTAGCTTGAGAGCGTAATGATACATTACCTTGCTTAGTTTCAATTTTACCTGTATTTTCAATGGATTTTTTGGCGTTAATCTCGGCTTGTTGCGTTGAGCTGATAGTGCCACTATTGATAACTTTTCCTTGGCTATCAATCTTCACCTCACCTGCAGCAGCACCAATATGCCCCGCATTGCGCACACCAAGGCCTTGACCGTTATCCACTAAATGGATTTTCTCCGCATACATCCCGCCCAATTGGCTTACATCCACACTATAGCTTTGGTTTTCGCCTTGGGTATCAAAAGTGCGGTCAGTGTTATCGGTGTTTTTATCACCCACGTACACAACCGAATCGTTGGTGCGGTCAACGTTATTTTTACCTGTGGTAACTTTAATACCTTTCTTCGACCAAACCCCACCTTTGATTTCTGCTTTCTCCGCGATAATATCGGTGTAATCAGATTGGCTGTTATCCATCCCTTTTTGACCAACCGTCACTTTACCGCCTTTTACGCGATAGCCTTTCAATTCGCCATTTTCTACTTCCGCTTTACCGGTTGTCAGGGTTGTTCGCCCCGCATTAATCACACCACAGCCATCACACTGAATACCACTTGGGTTGGCAATCACGACATCCGCTTTTTTACCCGCAACCTCTACATAACCTTTTAAACGGCTTGGGTTGGCAGAGTTTACCTCGTTAAGAATCACTTTCGCTTCACCGCGAGCAACATTACGGTTACCCGCATAAGCCTCTACCGCTCCCCAAAGTGCATGAGCAGTCAAATTGAGCGCGGTATTCACATTGCCTTTTGCATCTGTGGTCGCTTTCTTAATTTGATTATTCACCACAGGTGATAATCCTGAAGCCACCACTTCCGCTGCCGGTCTGCCGGTCTGCCGGCTAAAGCGGTGCTGATAACATTTAATGCCGAATCAATGATAAGGCGTTGATTTCCACCCGTTTCGCATTCTTCGTTGTGCTAGTGGCTGCATTAGAAAAAGTAGAACGAGCTTACGCGAAGTTGGATGTAAAATTATAAGATTTACTTAACATAAGTACCATTTAAAATACAAAAAGTGCAGTCAGTTTTCGAGAGGTTTTAAAACTCTTTGAAAATTGACCGCACTTTATATCTAGATTTCTATACTCTGAATAAATTTAAATTACTAGTAAAAATATTATTTTGTAAATCTAATATTATGAAATATTTTTATATAACACATTATATTTTATTTAAAACTACTCAATACAGAGTAAACCTTATTAATTATTAGTCTTAACTCATCACTCTTAACACAAGACACCTTAACTCCCCAAAATCGTTCATCAAAGAAACCAACACTCTTACTTGCTTTTATATCAGAAAGCAATAACCTATCCTCAATATAATCTAAGTCATAACTTCTGTTCTTATTAAAAACAACTATCATTTTAGACAAACCACTAGAACTATTTATTACAAAAGGATAAAACCCTTTGTTTACATACTCCATGTAGTCTATCTCCCATAAATATGGGTTTACCACTTCGCTCTGTTTAACTAGATTCAATTTTTCTAAAAAAAAATCTTCATTATCTATAAACTCTTGATAATCAATTTTATTGTCTTTTATTAATTCCTCAATAGCATATATATACCCAAATCCCTTTGACATTAAATTAATCATTAAATCCCTATCATCCAAATAAAATAACTGATCATTTATATTGGAAAAAATTTCCAATTCAGGATTAAAGTAATCAATAAGATAGCTTGCTTTATTAGAAGCTAATTGGGGTGGATAAATGTTCATATCAATACATAAGTTAACTGCAAAATAATCTGTATCTAAAATATTATCTATTTGAATAGCAAAGCTATTAAAATTCCCTTTGCTATCATATATCCCTGGATTTCCGATAATCATTTTTTCTTAGCTAGTTATAGATTTATGCCCTAATATTATTCGTACATTTAAGTGTCAATCTAAAAATAATGTAATAACAATACTATCATAGTATCATATGAAAAGCTTCCATTAGTAAATTACCATTATGTTCTATAACTCAGAGGTTATGAAAAAACTTATAGAAGTTTCATCATAATTAGTGATCCCAAATTTCTTTAAGTCATTATCATTTAATGAATAAACTCCCAATACATCAGGATCATCTGAATCAATAGATATAAATTCTTTTATCTGATTTGCTCCTATTTTTATTTCTATTCTTAAAAGGATTTCATCAGTAACATTACTATATATTTCAATATATCTTCTAACTTTTTGCATCATATTATCTCTATACTATGGTTCTATCTTCCTTTTAGGTTCTGCAGGTTTAATCTGCTCCCCGGTTTTATAATCAAAAGCACCTAAATGCTTTCCTCTCCTATCATATTTTTCTAATTCTCCATGCAGAGAGTCCCATTCATATATTTTCCCATCTGGATCTTTCCATCTTGCTCTTAATTTTCCCCCGCCTTGAACTGGTGTCTTAGGTTTAGCTGGTTTTAATCCTGAAATACCTGTTATATCTACTAATTTAGGATTTGGATGGTATTTTTGATTTAATAGCACTCCATCTTTCCAATCCCCAACCTGACTTTCACCTCCGACTAGAACATGACTATCTTTATCATTATTTAGTATTTGATTTCCGCCTGTATTTGTTGGCAAATTATAATCTGCTGGATACTCAATACCTCCTGTATGATTAACAAAGATTCTTGGATCAACTATAGGTTTACCACCATATGTTGTTGTCACTAAACTTGGATCGACTGGCATATATCCGCCATCTGCATTTGGAACCCAAACCTTATCCCCGAAAAGCTCTTTATTATTAACAAATCCACCATCTGTCAAGATTTGCTCATTTATATAAGAAACCTGTTCCTTTGTTAATTTGGACATAGCCTCAGGATCTTTCATCGCAGCAGCCACAATAGCAACTTCTTTTTCATTAGGTGATAAACCTATACCAATTGAGACACCCGCTATCCCTGAAAGAGCTTGCAAGCAAGTTCTTGAACAAACAAGTGTAAAACCCTCTGCAGCTAAAGCAGCAAAATTATTATTCTCCACCGCATTCTTCGCCGTCTTAGCCGCAATAATCGCTCCATCAGAGCTATCTGATAAACTACCACCAGCAATACCTGCTGCTACTTGACTTAAAGAAGATACCGTACGTTTTTCTTCTTCGCTCAGCTTTTCAGGTGATTTATTATAAAGTGTTGACGCTAAGAAATGAGCAGCCACCTCTCCGCCCGCTGCACCTGCCGCACCCGCAGCAACATTACGGTTGCCAGCATAAGCCTCTACCGCGCCCCAAAGTGCATGAGCAGTCAAATTGAGAGCCGTATTCACATTGCCTTTTGCATCTGTTGTCGCTTTCTTAATTTGATTATTCACCGCAGGTGATAATCCTGAAGCCACCACTTCCGCTGCCGGTCTGCCGGCTAAAGCGGTGCTGATAACATTTAATGCCGAATCAATGATAAGGCGTTGATTTCCACCCGTTTCCCATTCTTTGGCTTCGCGACTCGCTGTCTCAAAATTATCTCGTGCTTGTTTGACTAAAGCTTGGTTCGTTTCGTTGTTGTTTTCTGCCTTGGCTTTTTCTGCTTCTTCTAACGCAATTGCGGCTTCATGACGTTTCGCTTTCGCTTCTTCGCCAAATTTATTAGCAAGCAAACTCCCTGCTTCCACGACATTCTGTCCAAATTTCTCTGTTACCTCACGTTGGAAATCCAGTTCTTTTTGAACATCATCTTTATTAAAACGATTCTCTAATTTACCACTTTGACTTGGTGCACTCTCTGTAGTGATATCGGTTTTTATCGCAGCAATTTCTTCTTGCACCGTTTTGCCTGTACGTTTTAATTGCTCTGCTTCATCTTTAATAATGATATTTTGTGTATTAATACCACTTTTTGTTGTGCTAGATTGACTATCGGAATCTTTACCATAGCCCATGCCATAAGAAAATTGAAGAGATTCCTTGCCTTCAGCTAATTTCTTGGTGTTCTCTTTTCCATCTACTCCTTTAGAATTAACAGTTGTGTTGCCATTTTTATCGGTATAAAGCAGATTACCATCTTTATCCGTGGCTTGTTTTGTACTTTGAGCTGCACCATTCTCTCCAAATGGTGTTTCAAAGTTAGCTGACACACTACCACTTACACCAAAACTGCTGCCACTATAATTTGAGCGATTTTCAATATCTGGATGAGTAAGGCTGCCGGTACTAAAATGGTTTTTGCCATCTGCTTCTACTTTTTGTGTAGAGGTAATCAATGCACCTTTAAGATCAGTATGCTTATTAACATTAATATCATAGCCTTCATCTCCAGCATAAATTCCAGCTTGTTCATTAATGCTGGCGTGGTCGGCATTGATTTTCGATTTATTGAAACTACCTCCAACGGATGCGCCATATCCCACCGTCACACTACCAGTCACGTTCATTTGTTTGCCTTTGTACGTGGCGGTGTCTTGTAAGCTTTCGATGTTGAGGTTTTGGGCATTGACTTCTACACGTTTGCCTTTTACTTGGCTACCAATAATATTGGCATCACCACCTGCATGAATCACGGTTTTACTTTGACTATCACCTACGTGGCTTGCAACATAAGTAGTTTCATCACCATTGCCGTAACCTTTTCCGTAATTACCGCCTAAAGTAGCCCCAGCAACCGCACCATTACTCACTTTAATGGCTACCCCTGCATTAAAACCACTCGATTTATTCGTGCTACGTTCTTGGTGGTTTTGTTCTGTGGCTTTAATATTGACTTGGTTATCTGCAATCAATGTTGTGCCTTGTTTGCCTGAGATATCCGAACCTTTAATATTAATGTCAGAATTCTTTCCTGCACCCGTTGCCACAATATTCACCTTGCCGCCTGCATTAACTTGAGATTTGGCTGCGGTTTTTCCTTCAGTATGCGTACGTGATTCGCTCTTTTGTTGGCCGTAAGTGATTTGTGCCCCTACTACGGAATCCATATTTCTATTTTTCATCGCCTCTTGTCTGGCTCGATAGGCATCCATCGCCGAGTTCGTCGCCGCCATGGCGTTGACTCGGTCATTTTTGCTTTGACCGACGCGCTCAACGGATTTCATCGTCCCTTGCACGTCTTGTAAAGCAGACAGTATCGGAGAAGTAACGGCAAGGGTTACCCCTTTTTGCTCAAAGGTTTGTTTGGTGTGTAAATGCTTGAGTCTTCAGCTAAGTCATAATTGTGCCTGTGGCAGCAGATCTTGCCTTTAGAAAAGTGCGGTCAATATTCAAGAGATTTTAAAATTCACCGAAAATTGACCGCACTTTTAAGCACCTTTGTTAATTACAGCCAAGGCTTAGCATCAGGTTTGCTATGTTTTTTTCGCCATTGAATACATGCAGGTCTATTCCACATTGTTTTTTCTTCACATATTGGTCCACCTTCTAAATACCAACCTTTTTTCTCTAAACAAAGGTTGACCTCCGGATTATCACTTTCACCGGTAACAAAATCCATACCGCAATCCTTCATATCTTTTTTTCTTCTAGCAAGATATTTAGTTAAAACATCAGGATCTGAGTTCGGAAATAATGCTGTCTCATTATGTAGCTGCCAATGATCATGTGGTGGTGGAGGTTGAAATCCTCCAAAAGAACACCCGCTTAGAATTAATATTAAAAATATAGAAAATAGTACTTTCATTTTATTTCTCCTTCGCTTTATTTAATTCAAAAATAGTTCTTTCATTTCCCATTTTAAGATCTCCCTCAGTTCGATATCCATCAGTAATACATTGTCGTTGTCCTAAGCCATGGCAATTATGTACTGATGAATTGTCACCAAATATATCGCTAATACGTGCAATCCAACCTTTATTGAGATTATTTTCAGATGTCGTTGCAGGGTTTCCTCCCAATAAAATCGGCATACTACCTACTGGGTCACTAGCATGATTCTCAATCCGAATTGAACCATCTGAAGTGGTTCTTTCCTTACCCGTTTGCAATTGACTTAAATAGCCATCCGCTCTTGTTATATCAGCTGCAGGACCCACCATTTTAACAGAGGTGTTTGAAAGCAATTTTTTCTCTCGGTTATCTTCTGTATTTAACGCTTTTAATGCATTACTAACAGTTAATGTTCCACGACTATGAGCACCAACGTATAAATCATCTTTACCATATTGCTTCATGATGTTCATCGCTTGTAAAGTTGAATTATCCATACCTAATAGATTTCCAAAAGAAGTTTCAAACATTTTCTCATAACCCGCCACTAAGAGCTCTGACAAACCATTTTTCGCTTCAGGATGGTGAACAAAATAAACATCTTTATATACCTTTTGATCTATATTGCCTGTTTTATCATCCCTGCCCGCAATATAGTTTTGTACCGCAAATTTTGCGGCGGAATTACGATCATTAAAGATGCCATTAAATGCAACGACATATTTACTCTCTGTTTTCCCTGTTTTTGGATCAGTATAAGTAACTTTTTGTAATTGATTGCGTTCTTGATCTGATAACTCATGTAATAAATAAATATTGCGTCCTTTTTCTAGTTGCTGCTTAAGGTATTTTGTTCTATCTAACCCCTTAGCATCCGCTTCTTCATTTATTTTTTTCAGAATTTCAGGATCCTCTATAGGGTCTCCTTTTGCATCCACTTTATGAGTAAACATCCGATGTTCTGCGATAAACATTGTTCGATAAGCCTCATCCGTAACACCACCAACATTCTTCGCAAACGCTTGAATCGTTGCAAAATCCTGTTCAACTTCCTTCTGAAGTTCCGCATGATCCACTTTTTCAAGTTTGTTTACTTCTTGCTCAGTGGATTTCTTGATTGTCTCAATATTCTGTTTACCCTGTATACTCGCAATATTAAAGTTACCATCACTAATCACAGCATTAGTTGTACTCTGATTATTTTCACTTTGACTGCTATTGCTCGCTAAATTAGCTAGACCAATTTTTGCTGCAGCGTATAAATCTGTGCTATGAACATCATTTGTACCTAAACCAAATTTTACCGGCGATTGATTTGCTTTATTTGGATTTGCCTGCTCAAAGGTTTCATTCGTTCTATCCTTACGATAAGTTCTATTTAAAGCTTTATCCTCATCAGAAGTTTGATCACGATCTACAGAAAAACCGCCCATCAATCCCATCGCAGATGATTTCGCGTTAGAATAATTTTGAATATTTGAATATTCGAAATCTTGGGCTGTCATTTGATTTTTCTCTTTTGGTGCACTTGAAAGAATAGCGCCACCAACAGAAGAAACTTTATTTTTTACATCGATATCATACCCATCATTACCTGCAAAAATTCCTGCCTGTTCATTTACACTCGCATAGTCTGTATTGACTTTCGATTTATTGAAACTACCACCCGCAGCAAAACCGTCGCCTACTGTCACACTACCACTTACATTCATTTGTTTACCATGGTAGCGAGATTTATCTTGCAAACTCTCAATATTCAAGTTTTCAGCATTAAGTTCTACTCGTTTGCCTTTTACTTGACTACCAATAATATTGGCATCACCACCTGCATTAATCACGGTTTTACTTTGGCTATCTCCCACATGGCTTGCAACATAAGTGGTTTCATCACCATTGCCATAGCCTTTTCCGTAATTACCGCCTAAAGTAATCCCAGCAGCCTCACCATTACTCACTTTAATGGCTACCCCTGCATTAAAACCACTCGATTTATTAGTGCTTCGTTCTTGATGGTTTTGTTCTGCTGCTTTGATGTTTACTTGATTATCTGCCATCAAAGTCGTGCCTTGTTTACCAGAAACATCTGAACCTTCAATGCTAATATTAGAATCCTTTCCTGCACCTGTCGCCATAATATTCACTTTGCCGCCAGCATTTACTTGAGATTTTGCTGCGGTATTACCTTCAATATGGGTTCTTGATTCGTTCTTTTGTTGTCCATACGTAATTTGAACACCTACGACAGAATCCATATTGCCACTATCCATAAAATCTTGAATAGATTTACCCGCGTTCATTACACTATCGCCTGCACTGTAAGCATCAAAGCCCGCATTGGCTGCCGCCATGGCGTTTACACGATCGTGCTTACTAGCACCTACTTGTCTAGTTGATTGCACTGTGCTTTGTACTGCTTGAATAGCAGAAATAACAGGAGAAGTAACGGCAAGGGTTACCCCTTTTTGCTCAAATTTTTGTTTGGTATTGGTTTCATATTTGTCATCTGCAGCTTTAATATCGACTTTTTTCGCCAGAATATTCACATCGCCGTCTTTGATTGCACTCACCTTACTAGCGGTCTGAGTATAAGTGTTTTCTGCAATCATCGTAGTATTACCGTTCAAGCTACCTACTTGGCTACCTTGTGCATAAAGCTTAGTCTGATCACTTTCTGTGGTTTGTTTTTGAGAACCAAAGGTTACTCCAATACCACCTCCCAACATGCCTGATTTTTTCTTACTATAATAATCATCAGAATAAACTCGGTTCTCAGCTTCACGAATATCAATATTTTTGGCCTTCACCGTCAAACCATTACCAGCTGCTACATTTGAGCCCTGAATAGTGACATTACCATTATTCGAATGAATATAAATTTTATCTGCATCTAAGGTTGAGCCTTCTGCAATATCATAATCATGATGATGTCGACGCTCTTCAGTCTCTTTGGTTAATAAACCTTTAGATTTTTGCTTATTACGGGTATCTAGATGCTCAATATTACGCCCTTCCTCAATTCGAACATCTCCTTTAGAGGCAACCATTACTTTGCTATTAGCGCTCGTTACCTCAGCTTGACGAAGTATGGTTTCTTTTTGACCAACTAAGCGCACTCCATCCTTACCTTCAATAACAGAGCCTACTTCACTTTCCTTATCTAAGTGATAGTGATGGTTATTGCTAAAATCATAGTGCTCTTTACTACTTTGCTTCTCAGTGGTTACCAACAGCTTGCTTTTCGCATTCACATCAACCGTACCTGTCGATTTTACTTTCGCAGCCTTCGCAGTGATATCGCCATCACTTTGAATAGTTATTTTGCCGTCTTTACCTGTCACTATCACTTCACTTTGACGGTCGACAAACTTATTGCCGGTTTCGGTACGTCCTAATTGGCTTTGTGTTTCTGTTGTGGTGGCACCAAGCTCTACAGATTTTCCACCATAAAGTGACAAGCTATCTGCAGCCACAATCTTGCCACCAAGGTTCACTAATTTTTGCTTAGCATTAAGGTTGACATTATTAGCAAAAACCAGACCTTTGTTCTCTAAATCTTGACCATGTAGGTTCACTAGGTTCGACGCAAGCACCGTCCCTTCATTGGTCATATTGGTTACCGAACCCACAATGCTGTCCCCCGAAATCACAGAGCCTGTAGGGGTAACTTGTGTACGATTAGTAGCCAAATAAATTTTTGGCGTTAATACATTGAGTTTTTTACCACTTGGCAAGGTAATTTCTTGGTTCACCATCCACACTAAATCAGTGGTCAGCTCTGCCATTTGTTCTTTGGTTAAGCCAACACCCGGCACTAAATTAAATTGTTTAGCATAACGTATACCATTGTTCATCAAACCTTGGTATTGCTCTAAATCATTTTGGTAACCTTCAAGATAACGACGTCCAGTTAACTGATTGATTTGCTCATTCACTAAACGCAACTCATAAAAACCATCCCCAAAACGTTTCAGCATATTATTTGGATCATAGTGTAGAGCATTAAACATATAATCCGAACTCAACCATTTTTGCTTATTCGCAAAACGTGGGTCAGTTTCAATCACATAACCTTTTGGTGCATTAGGATTCACATTATAAAGCGAGGATTTATCTAGCGATTGTGTCAGACGATTTAACACCACATCCCCCACATCACCTTTATTAGCCACGCCATTATTAGCAAATTCAGGGGACACATTTTCTTTATAAGCAAATACCCCTAAATCTTTCACACTTTCATTTTGTTTGTAATAAATACTGGTATCACTTTTAGTGGTATCGTAATGATCTATACATCCTACGAACTTAATTTTTTTAGCACACGCTCGCCCTTTATAAAACGCAGTTACACGACCTGCATCCGTTACAATAGTACGACCTTTCAACTCTTTCTGATCTAATTGTCCATCCGCGATTTCAATTACGCCACCAGCAATCACCTTACTGTCTTGGTTATCCACATGTGCATCATTAAAATCAATACCACCCCCACTTAAAATCTTCCCTTCCTGGTATTTTGGTTTAAGTACCATGGTTTCATTCACTGTGCGGGTATAATCATATTGATGCCAGTTATCACTTTCGATTTTGCCGTCTGGTGAAAAAATGTGATAAAGATTTTTTACTTTTTTTTTCAAACCACCAAGGCTACTCTTATCATCTTGTTTAACCTTATAAACCCCAGAGTCTTTACCGTAGATAGTCGAATCATTCCCAATTCGATACTCAAAAACCGGCGTAGACGAAGTATCCACATTTTCTGTTTCAAGGAAAAAGTGTTTATTTTCTACTGTCCCTGTATTAAAAGTGATTGCTTTACTTTTCGCACTATCGTAAAGATTTAATGCTTCAATCACACCGTTGTAGTTGTGAACATACGCTGACTTACCTGTAGCCTGGTTGTTCTCATCCAACGCTTTACCCACATAAATCTTACCCATACTTAAAAGGGTACTTTCATTGCGGTTTAAAACTTTATCCACACCCACATCTAAACGCTCACGCGCCGCAATCACAGCAGATTTATTCCCTTCCTCAAGGTTATTTAAACTATCCCCCTGTAAAGCCACATGGTCACCATAAATACGACCGGCACCTAAGTTATTGATGGTTAATGCTTTTGCCACAGTCAATGCACCATCAATTAAGCCTCGGTTAGTCAACGTATTTGTATTAATGCGTGTTTCATTACCGCTAATTTCAGCATCTTGAGTGTTATCCACATTAGAGGCTTTAACATCCGCTTTATTACCTACACGTAATTGGCTATTATTTTTAAAATCCCCTTCGGTTTTAAAATCTAAATTACCGCCAACTTGGAAGGCATTATTTAACGTTAAACTGTCTTGTAAACGAACCGTTAAATCCCCTTTGGTTTTGATATCACCTTCATTGGCTAACGTCTTCGCTTTTAACTCAATTGATTTACCCGCTTCAATCTCACCTTGTTTGTTATCCATAGTTTGAGCAACATCTAGTTGGGTATGCTCATCACTGTAGACACCCCCTTGTTGGTTAGAAAGATTTTCAGCGGTAATAGCCACTTGAGCACCACGGATACCTTGTTCCGTTTTGCTGCCAGCTTTCGTCCCTTGGTTATCTACATGTTTCGCTTTAATCGTCACCTTCTCTGTTGCAACAATTAAAGAGCCTTTATCAGATTGCTTGCGGTTATCCACGTTGTTCGCGTTAAGCTGAACTTGTTTACCTGCAATCACACCCTGTTTGTTATCAATGTTTTGAGCATTAAGTTGTGCCTGAGCTTTAGCATAAACGGTGCCACGGTTCTCAATATTCTTTTTCGCATTGAGTTGAGCATTTTCGCTACCACCAATAAAGCCTTCATTGACAACCTTACCTTGGCTATCGATTTTTACGCTTCCAGCAGATGCACCGATATGTCCCGCATTGCGTACACCAAGGCCTTGGCCGTTATCCACTAAATGGATTTTCTCCGCATACATCCCACCTAGTTGGCTCACATCCACACTGTAGCTTTGATTTTCGCCTTGGGTATCAGAAGTGCGGTCAGTGTTGTCGGTATTTTTATCGCCCACGTAAACAACCGAATCATTGGTGCGGTCAACGTTGTTTTTACCTGTGGTGACTTTAATGCCTTTTTTCGACCAAAACCCACCTTTGATTTCCGCTTTATCAGCGATAATATCGGTGTAATCAGATAGACTGTTATCCATCCCTTTTGGGCCAACAGTTACCTTACCGCCTTTTACGCGATAACCTTTCAACTCGCCATTTTCTACTTCTGCTTTACCGGTTGTCAGCGTTGTACGCCCAGCATTAATCACACCACAGCCATCACATTGAATACCAATTGGGTTGGCAATCACCACATCTGCTTTCTTGCCTGCGACTTCCACATAACCTTTTAAACGGCTTGGGTTGGCAGAGTTTACCTCGTTAAGAATGACTTTCGCTTCACCGCGAGCAAGATTCGGGTTACCTTGTACCCAGCCCGCTATTTGCGTTTGTACCGCTTTACGGGCATTGTTTAATACAGCACCTTTCTCTGCTACATCAAATTGTGAATACTGGTTACGTGATACCCCACCTGCACTTGGTGTTTGAATATTTACTTGCGGTAAACCATTCGCTGTTTGAAGTACTGTGGGCTGTTGATTACCTGGCGCTGATTTATCTGCACGAATGGCCATATCTTCTGCATGAACAGATGGAACCAAAAAGACAAAGCCTAATGCTAACATTAAGCTGAAATGAATGGAGTTGAGGGAGAAGGAAAGTGCGGTTGAAAATAATCCTGTTTTTTCTTGTTCTGAGCTCATATTTTCACTTTGTGCTTTACCTTGAGATTTTGCTAGCTCAGATACCACGACAAGCTGATTTAATACGCGGCTAAAAATCACTTTATAATGACGTTTATTCATTTTTTAATTTCCTTTAAATTTTAAATTCTGTTTGGTTTTAATCAATTTATTCATCATAAAAGCGTGAGCATTAAAAACGGTAGCTCACATTAAATCCGGTTGTCACATGACTGGTTCTAAATCCTTCCGGTTTTTTAATTGGAACACCTACGAAATAATCATAGTTAATGCCCCATAGTTTGCCACGAAGTCCAATTGCGCCGCCCATTAGGCTGTCACCGATTTGAAGCTCTTCTTGGCTAGAGTGCACTTTACCTCGGTCAATCCCTAAATAAAGCTCATGTCCCTTATTGGCGATATTCCAACCTAGCTCATTTCGCCATAACCAACCTTTTTCACCGGAAAGTGATAGCTCGCCATCAAACCCTCGCACGGTATAACGGCCACCAATACTAAATTTATCTTGTTGTGTTAAAGGTGTGCCGTTCCATTGCCCATTCCAGCTGGTGTTAAAGCGGAAAGGTTGATTGCCGATAGTGAAAGGATAGGTAAAATCAACGCCTGCAGTAAAAATCTGCATGCGGGAAGTGCCTTCACCAAACTCTTCTTCCGGAGCTGGTAGGGATTTATTCCCACCCGTACCACGTTTATAGTTCGCAAACAGTTGTAATACGGTTTCACCAATGTATTGGGTGTGATTTAAGCCTACTTCCCAACCTGCTGTTCGACGACGTTGCACTTCAATTTCGGTGTCGTTGATGTAGTTATGGGATTTTTTCGTCCATAACGCAGCATTCACATAGGTTTTATGAAGACTTCCACGAGACAATAAGCGACTTAAGTTCGCTTTCATTTGTTGGCTTTCACCTGAATAGGTGTAAGACTCAAACGCGCCAGCCACCGTTTGGTGATAAGAATATTTTGAACCGGAAAGGGTTAAGAGATAGTTCTTCCAAGGAATAGAATAATAGAGACTAATATTTTTACTGCCATAATTGCCTTCCGCATCATCGCTATCACGTTTAAAGCTACGTGTACCACTGATATAGAACATATCATTAAGCGTGAATACATTATCCCAAGAAAACGTGGCTGAACCTTGTAAACGCCCAGTTGCTTTTGAGGCAGAATCATCTAATCCCAAGGTTAAATGAAAAGGTAAGCTTTGCTTATAAGCAATCACCACGTCGGTTTCGCCTACTGCATCCGTTGGTACCAGCTCCATATTCGCATCAGCACTCGGTACACGTTTTAAGTTTTCTAAACCTTGTTCAATATTACGAATATTTAATATATCCCCCTGCGCCATTGGCATGGCAAACCATAAGGTACCACGAGTAGCAAATGGAATTGCACTTTGGTCTTGTAATTGAATACGGCCTACTTTACCTGGAATCACGGTGAGTACAAGCATGCCTGAACGTAAATCCTGCGGCTCTACCACCACGCGCGTGGTGACATAACCCAAATCAATTAAACGATTTTGAATACGGCGAAGTAATACGTTAATCCCCTCAGAGCCAATACAAGCAGGTAGCGCAAAATCACGCTCAGCATAAGCAGACTTTAATGCCCAAGAAAATTGGCTTGGTTGGATTAATTTAAGGGAAGAGGCTGATGGATTTTCTTCTTCAACTTGATAATCGGTCAGCACCAATTGATTGATAGGAAAACATTGTGCTTCATTCTGCGGAAAGCTACGAGAGGCTTCTTTTTCCCCCTCTAAACGCACATTTGCGGATTGCGTTTGCTGCGCTAAAATCGCTGCATCTTGTTCCGCTTGTTGCCTCTGTTGTTTGGCATCGATTTGTTTTTCTAAATTGGCATTGGGTGAGATTGGCGCTGAAAAACCAAAAGGTGAAATAAATAATAAACTAGAAATAAAAAAGTGTGAGGATTTTTTCATTGTTACCCTAAAGATAAAGTTATTAATAAATTATGGTTGATAAGATATCAAAATCTATTTAAAAAGACCATAAAGTTTATATCGGTAATTTCTGTTATTTTTCATTAGTTTAAATATAAAAAAATCTGCATCAAACTCGGGCTTGATGCAGATAATTTGTTTATAGGCTATTAATATAAAATTAATCACCTAATTGAACAGGCTCAACTTTCCAAATTCTCTCTGCGTACTCTTTAATCGTGCGGTCAGATGAGAAGAAGCCCATATTCACGATATTTTGAATGGTGCTTTCAATCCATTTGTCGCGTTGTTTGTATTTTTCATCTACGGCTTTTTGAGTTTCTACATAACTACGGAAATCAGCAAAAGCTTGATAATAATCGTGGTATTGCAAGCCTTGTAATAGTTGATGATAACGTTGAGGATCTTCTGGTGAGAATTTACCCTCAATAATTTGATCCACGACTGTGCGTAATTGAGCATCGTTTTGATAGTATTCAAATGATCGATACCCTTCTCGACGAAGTTGCTCAACTTGTTCCACAGTGTTACCGAAAATAAAGATGTTATCTTCACCCACGTTTTCCAAAATCTCCACGTTCGCACCGTCAAGTGTACCGAGTGTCAATGCACCATTTAAGGCAAACTTCATATTACTGGTGCCAGAAGCCTCTGTGCCTGCAAGTGAAATTTGCTCTGAAATATCCGCTGCTGGAATAATTAACTGGGCAAGGCTCACACTGTAATTTGGAATAAACACTACTTTTAAACGGCCTTTCAAACGCTCATCATTATTGATGACATTAGCAACATCATTAATTAAATGGATCGTTTGTTTCGCTGCATAATAAGCCGAAGCAGCTTTACCAGCTAAAATAAATACGCGCGGTTGCCAATCTTTTTCAGGATGAGCAAGCATTTCATTATAGCGAGCAATAATATGCAATACGTTCAACATTTGACGTTTATATTCGTGAATACGTTTGACTTGAACATCAAATAACGCATGTGGATCAAGTTCAACACCTAATTCAGATTTCACGTATTCCGCCAATTTCACTTTATTCGCAAATTTAATATCCGCAATCGCTTCTTTAAATGCTTTTTCTTGCGTAAATGGTTTAAGTTTTTCGATTTGACTTAAATCACAACGCCATTCTGAACCAATGTATTTATCGAATAAGTCTGCTAACTGTGGATTCGCAACGGCTAACCAACGACGAGGGGTAATACCGTTTGTCACATTGGTAAAGCGTTCTGGGAAAATACGAGCGAAATCTGCAAAGGTTGAAGTCACCATTAAATCGGAATGAATTTCGGCAACTCCGTTAATTTTGTGTGAACCTACCACGGATAGCCATCCCATACGCACTTTACGTTGATAACCTTCTTCAATCAATGAAACACGACGAATAAAATCGTTATCCGTGGTGACGTAAGAACGAACATACTCTAAGAAATGATCATTGATTTCAAAAATCATCTGTAAATGACGTGGCAAGATTTTTGCCATCATTTCCACTGGCCAAGTTTCTAATGCTTCTGACATTAAAGTATGGCAGGTGTAAGAGAAAATATTACGCGTCATCTCCCAAGCTTTTTTCCATTCGAAACCTTCGTCGTCCACTAAAATTCGCATTAACTCAGGAATTGCTAAAGCTGGATGTGTGTCATTTAAATGAATTGCCACTTTATCAGCCAAGTTTTCAAGGCTATCATGGGTGCGTTTGTGACGGCGTAAAATATCTTGAAGTGATGCAGATACTAAGAAATACTCTTGACGTAAACGTAATTCGCGACCATTCCAAGTAGAATCATCAGGATAAAGTACGCGAGATAAGTTTTTATTTGCGGAGTGTTCTTCTAATGCTGCTAGGTGTTCACCACGGTTGAAGTCTGCAAGATTAAATACTTCACCTGCATGAGCAGACCATAAGCGTAATGTTGCTGCAGAATTGTTTTGATAACCCGGAATCATTTGGTCGTAAGCAAGCGCAGTCACTTTTTCGGTATCTTGCCAAATACATTTTTTGCCTTCGAAATGAATGTTTCCACCAAATTCTACGGTAAAGCGTTTAGATGGACGAATGAACTCCCAAGGTGCTCCTTTTTCAAGCCATGCATCTGGGCACTCAACTTGCTGACCATTTTCGATTTTTTGGCGGAACATACCATATTCATAACGAATCCCGTAGCCCATACCGGGTAAGCCTAAAGTGGCGATAGAGTCCATAAAGCAAGCAGCCAAACGACCTAAACCGCCATTACCCAAGCCAGGATCAACTTCTTTTTCCAACACTTCTTCTAAATCCACATTTAATTCAGACAAGGCTTCTTGTGCTAATCCATAAATACCTTCTGCAATCATGGCATTAGAAAGGGTACGTCCAATTAAGAATTCCATTGAAAGGTAGTAAACACGGCGGGAATCTTCCGCTCGAGTTTGACGCGCAGTGGTGATCCAACCCTCTGTTACTAAGTCACGCACAGCGTGGAGTGTTGCGTTAAGCCAATCGCGTTGGCTCGCTTCACGCGGTGATCGACCAATTAAAAAAATAAGCTTATAAACAATTGATTTTTTGATTGCCTCAACAGTCATTTGTGGGCGATTGTATAGGAATGGAGAATCAAAATTATCCATTATCATAAGTAAAACCTCGGTTTGAATGTTAAAAAATTATCTATAATAAAAGAGATGTTGATTTAAAAATTCACGCACATTTCAAAAAATCAATCGAAATAGACCGCTCTTTGTATCCGAGAACCTTTATACCTCTAATAAATTCGTTCAAATTTTATGCTTATCTTGTCGAAAAACAAGCACAATCACAGAGCTTGCAACAATAATCTACAAACAGACTATTGCTCTTAACGTTTATAAATAAAACTACAAACGTTCATAAAGTGCACGATATTGTTCTGCTGCTTTACGCCAGCTGAAATCTTGCGCCATCGCATTCGCTCGTAATGCTGACCACACTCTCGTTTTTTGCCAAATATCAAACGCTTGCTGAATGCTTCTGCGTAAATCTTCAGCGGTAGCTTGCTCAAAAACAAAACCAGTTGCCGTGCGATCTTTAATATTTTCAGGAGTGCTATCCACCACCGTATCGGCTAAACCACCCGTTTTACGAACAAGAGGCAGGGTGCCATATTGCAAACCATAAAGTTGTGTTAAGCCACAAGGCTCAAAACGGCTTGGCACTAAAATCACATCACCACCTGCCACTAATAAATGTGACAGTGTTTCATCGTAACCAATTTTGACTGCAACATTTTGTGGATAACGTTCAGCAAGCTCACGAATACCTTGTTCAAAGTGCGGTGCGCCAGAACCTAAAATCATCAGCTGACCGCCTTGTTTTACAATTTCATCCGCACTTTCAATCAATAAATCCACGCCTTTTTGCTCGGTTAAGCGGGTTACCATCACAAATGCCAATGCATTTTCATCTTGCGGTAAATTAAAATAAGCTTGCAGTTCAGCTTTATTCTGTTTTTTACCTGCCATATATTTCAATTTGTAATGATGCTGAATATATTGATCGGCATTTGGATGCCAAATATTTTCATCTACACCATTAAGAATCCCCACTAAACGCCCTTGAGATTTTAAGCCAGAAAGTAAACCCTCCAAGCCATAGGCAAATTCAGGTGTTGTAATCTCTTTGGCATACGTCGGACTCACTGCAGTGCTGACATCGGAATAAAATAAGCCTGCTTTTAAATAGGAAATCTGTCCAAATAACTCTAAACCATCAACATTAAACATGCCTGCAGGCAAGCCAATTTCAAATAAATGCTGATAATGAAATTGCCCTTGATACGCTAAATTATGGATCGTAAATACGGATTTTGCTGGACGACCTTTATTAAATAAATAAGCAGCACATAAGCCTGCATGCCAATCATGAGCATGAACCACATCCGCACGCCACCAACTATCTAAACCAGTGGATAATTCAGCGCCAACCCAACCAAGTAAGGCAAAACGTTTATAATTATCACCATAGTCATTATAGTAACAATCGTGATATGGATTCCCCTCACGCGCATATAAATGTGGAGCATCGATTAAATAAACGCCTACGCCATTATATTCGCCGTAGCGCAACACCACATGTCCCGCAAAATTATCAAATTCAGCCACAACTTGTGTATTAGAAATACCTGCTGAAATCGCTGGATAAGCAGGCAATAAAATACGTGCATCAAGCCCTATTTGATTTTGGGCTTGCGGTAATGCCCCTAAAACATCGGCTAAACCGCCTGTTTTGAGGAGCGGATAAAATTCAGAGCAAACGTGTAAAACTTTCATTTAATTTTTATTTTCCCTATAAAACATAAATAACGCTCGATCAACTGCCCTCTTTAGAAAAGAGGGGATTATAAAGTGCGGTCAAAATTCACCGCACTTTTCATCATTAATCTAAATGCTCTTCAGATACAACTTCTTCCCCTTCTAATTTTTTCAGCATTTTCGGGGTAACTAAAATCACTTTACCAGTTGAACTGATACGGAATCGTTTTTTATCTTCTTCCATATTCACACCAATTTCCATGCCATCTGGAATGATACATTCACGGTCTAGAATACAGTTTTTCAATATACAATTCTTACCGATTTTAACTTGTGGCAATACCACGCAATGATCCACTTTTGAGAAAGCATCAATTTTAACGCGATCGAATAGCACAGAATTACTGATAGACGCATCAGTAATGACACAACCGCCGCCAATTAAAGAATTATCGACTGGATGAACGTTTGAATTTTTGTAGAAGAATTTTGACGGATAAGCTTGAATTGGATTACCGCGAATTGGCCAACTTTGGTCATAAATATCAAGCTGTGGATTTTCAGATACTAAATCAATATTAGATTGCCAGAAACTATCTAATGTACCTACATCACGCCAATAAATTTCACCTTCAGTATTACGTCCCATGCAAGAACGGCTGAAAGGATGCGCGTAAAGGGTTTCTTCTGCTAAACATTTTGGTAATACATCTTTACCGAAATCGTGGCTAGTTTGTGGTGTATTGACCTCTCTCTCCAACATTTTGTAAAGATAATCAGCATCAAACACATAAATCCCCATCGATGCGAGTGAAACATCAGGTTTACCTACCATTGCTGGCGGATCTTTTGGTTTTTCAACAAAGGCTTTGACTTTTAAATTTTCATTTACCGCCATGACACCAAATTCATGTGCTTCAGAGCGTGGTACTTCAATACACCCCACCGTACATTTTGCACCGCTGTTAACATGGTCCATCAACATGACACTATAGTCTTGTTTATAAATATGGTCACCCGCCAAGATCAAAACATATTTAGGGCGATAATGATCACGAATAATCGCCATATTTTGATAAACAGCATCCGCCGTACCACGATACCAAGTTGAATCATCAATTTGTTGACGAGCAGGAAGCATATCAACAAACTCCCCTTTTTCTTGTGGTAAGAAAGACCAACCTGTTTGCAAATGACGAAGTAAAGAGTGTGCCGCGTATTGAGTCACTACGCCAATGCGGTTCAAACCAGAGTTAATACAATTAGAAAGTGCAAAGTCAATAATACGGCGGTTACCACCAAAATAAAGGGCGGGTTTTGCACGTTTATCCGTAAGTTCATGCAAGCGTGAACCTCGTCCACCCGCAAGAATAAGCACCAAAGTATTTTTAACTAAATCATATTTATTAAGGTCGCCAGCTTTCATAAGGATCTCCATAGTCTTATAGTTATTCGTCACTCAGCATACAAAAGCCCATTGAGCTAAGCTCTGCTTGTTGTGCATCGAGGGTTAAATTATGTGTGCCTATTTGAGGTGTCCATTTTCCATCGGGTAAGTGAAACACCTGTCCTTCGGCTTTGGCATTAATCAATAAAAGACAATGCTTATCTAAAACTACTTGTAATGCTTTGGTTTGTTGATTTTGCCAATCGTCAACTGTCATCTGGTTACCATGAATGTTAAGCCATTGCACATTGTCACCTGACCACCATTGATTCCGATTTAAACTACCAATTTGCTTACGCGCTGCAATCGTTTGCTTGGTAAGTTCAAATAATTCCTTGTTAAAATTTGCCCATTTAAGCCAAGTAATCTCGTTATCTTGGCAATAGGCATTATTGTTACCATATTGAGTGTTGCCGAACTCATCGCCCGCCAAAAGCATAGGTGTGCCATTCGCAAGCAATAAACTCATTAATAATCCACTTTGTGCAAAAGTGCGGTTATTTTCCACCGCACTTTTTTGCGGTTCAGAAAGGGATTCAGTAGAACCTTCTACCCCATGGTTATAACTGTAATTTTCATTGCGACCATCACGATTTTCTTCGCCATTCGCTTCGTTATGTTTTTGGTTATAACTCACCAAATCTTGCATGACGAAACCATCATGGGCGGTAATAAAATTAAGCGTTGTGTGTGGCAAGCGATCATTTTTCTTAAATAAATCGCTAGAACCTGCAAAGCGTTCTGCAAATGCGCCAATTTCACCACTTTTCCATAACCAAAAACGGCAAAGATCATCACGAAAACGATCATTCCATTCCGCAAAGTAACTTGGGAAATTCCCGACTTGATAACCGTAATGTCCAATATCCCAAGGCTCAGCAATCAATTTAATATTTTGTAAACTTGGCTCATTTTTTATGTCAGTAAAAAGCTGAGCTTGTGCATTAAAATCTGGTGTATCACGCCCTAGCACAGAGGCTAAATCAAATCGAAAACCATCAACATGACAGTGTTCAGCCCAATAACGTAAGCAATCTATGACCCACTTTCGCCCAACATCAGAGGATAAATTGAGCATATTGCCGCAGCCTGTCCAATTGATATAACGCCCTTGATCGTTGCGCCAATAGTAAGTTTGATCATCAATACCACGCTGGCAGAATGTTGGGTAAGTTTGCTCTGATTCTGCGGAATGGTTAAATACCACGTCTAAAATCACTTCAATACCCGCGTTGTGAAACGCCTTTACCATCGCTTTAAATTCAGCTAATGGATTATTTGTTGCCGCATATTTAGGTTCCATCGCAAACATGGCTAAGGGATTGTATCCCCAATAATTTTGTAAACCTCGTGCCTGTAAGTGCGGTTCATTTATATTGAAATTTACAGGCAGCAATTCCACAGCAGTCACACCTAATTCTTTTAAATAAGCTAAATTAATAGGATGACTTAAGCCCGCATAGGTGCCCCGTAATTCAGCGGGAATCTTGTCGTTAAGTTGGCTAAAACCTTTGATATGCAATTCATACACAATGGTTTCCGCCCAAGGCGTATTGGGTGCGGTATCATTTTCCCAATCAAAATATTCTGAAATAATCACCGCTCTTGGCGCAATATGAGCATTATCGCGATGATCATTCATTAAGAACCAAGAACGACTTTTTTCGGTAGTTAAATCTGGTTTACCATTCACCGCCTTCGCATAAGGATCGAACATTAATTTATTCGGATTGGCATGTTCACCATGAATGCGGAATCCATATTCTGTCCCAATCTCAACACCTGCTACAGCTAAATTCCATACATTATTTGTGCGAACCATAGGAAATCGCGTTTCCTTATCCCCATCAAACAGGCAAAGTTCAACCCCACTCGCCGCACCAGAGAACAGTGCAAAATTGGTCACCTTCACGCCATTATCAGTGAATATTGAATAGCCCATTGGTGCTGGTTTGCCATTGTTATAAATCGTAAACATATCTTACAAATTGTATTTCAAATAAACTGTCGCCAACGGTGGAATAGATATCGAAATAGAATTTTCTCGTCCATGGCTTTCAATTTCTTCACTTGTTACATAGCCAAAATTGCCCACATTAGAGCCTTGATAATACATAGAATCAGTATTCAGAATTTCTTCATAAGTACCCGCAACATTTACCCCAATACGGTAATTATGGCGTGGCACAGGTGTGAAGTTACTGATGACAATAATGCGCTCACCATTTGAGCTGCGACGCTCAAAAGCAAATACAGAATTTGCTGCATCATCAACGACAAGCCAATTAAAGCCTTCAGGTGAATAATCCAGTTCAAAGAGCGGTGAGTTTTCTCGGTAAATATGATTCAAATCTTTTACTAATTTCAAAACGCCTTTATGCCAGCCCCCACCGATATTTTCATCAAGCAAGAACCAGTCCAAACTTTCTTCGTAATTCCACTCACGACCTTGAGCAAATTCATTACCCATAAAGAGCAATTTTTTACCCGGATGGCCCCACATATAGCCGTAGTAAGCACGTAAGTTCGCAAATTTTTGCCATGCGTCTCCTGGCATTTTATCGAGAAGTGAATATTTGCCATGCACCACTTCATCATGGGAAAGCGGTAGCACAAAATTTTCGCTGTATTGATACATCATCCCAAAAGTCATTTTATTGTGATGATATTGGCGGTAAATTGGGTCAAGCTGCATATAGGCGAGCGTATCGTTCATCCAGCCCATATTCCATTTGAAATTGAAACCTAATCCGCCGTTTTCGCTTGGGTGGGTTACGCCAGCAAAAGAGGTAGATTCTTCCGCAATAGAAATTGCTCCCGCCATTTCACTGTGAATTTTCCAGTTGGTATGTTTTAAAAACTCGATGGCTTCTAAATTTTCACGTCCGCCATATTGGTTTGGAATCCACTCACCTTCCGCACGGCTGTAATCGCGGTAAATCATCGAAGCCACGGCATCCACGCGAATACCATCTACACCAAAACGTTCAAGCCAATACAGTGCATTACTGGATAAGAAATTTTTGACCTCATTACGCCCATAGTTATAAATCAAGGTATTCCAATCTTGATGATAGCCTTCGCGAGGATCTTCATGCTCATATAAAGCCGTGCCATCAAACGCGACTAAACCATGGGTATCACTTGGGAAATGCCCTGGCACCCAATCTAAAATCACATTAATTCCCGCATCATGTGCGCGTTTTACTAAACGGCGGAATGCCTCGGGTGAACCAAAGCGACTGGTGGGCGAATAAAGTCCAAGTGGCTGATAGCCCCAAGAACCATCAAATGGAAATTCAGAAAGCGGCAAAAATTCTATATGGGTAAAGCCCATCTCTTTTACATAAGGGATTAATTCATCAGCAATTTGATCGTAATCTAGCCAAAAATTGTTTTCTAAATTACGACGCCAAGATCCTAAATGCACTTCATAAATGGAAATCGGTTGATTTGCCTGGTTTGCTTGACGACGTTGTTCCGTCATTTCGACAACATTTGGTAATGCACTGACTTGTGATGCAGTATCAGGGCGAAGTTGCGAACTAAAGGCAAATGGATCGGCTTTCAAACGAAGATTGCCATGGCAATCAATTAATTCAAACTTATAGAGCTGTCCTAAACTGGCTTTTGGTAAAAATAGCTCCCAAACACCACTTTTTAGATGAAAACGCATAGGATGACGGCGACCATCCCAATAGTTGAAATCACCTACAATAGAAACTCGTCTTGCATTAGGTGCCCATAAGCGGAAATTCACCCCGCTCACACCATCACATTCCATAAAATGCGCACCAAGGACTTCATATGGGCGAAGCATAGAACCTTCAGAAAGTAGCCATTGTTCTAAATCATCAATCATAGGATGAAAACGATAAGGATCTTCGACTATTTGCGATTCATTTCCCCAAAAAACCTGTAATTGATAAGCAAAAAAATGATGACAATTTGGAATAACACCAACAAAAAAGCCACGCTCATCGACACAATTCAGTTCCGTTATTTCTTTACCACTTTCACGCTCAATCACCACCACTCGATTGGCATCTGGCAATAACGTACGGATTTCAATTCCTAGCTCAGTTTCGTGCATACCAAGCGTAGCAAAAGGATCGCCATTGCTCGCATCAAAAAAACCATCAATAATTGCTTGTGTTACTGCGGTTGTCATATTTACTCCTTATACATTTCGCCCTTGGTTAATTTGCACAAAGAACGTTTTTAAAGCTTCATTGCTAAAAATAAACGCTAACGTTTGAGAAAGTTTCTTACACCAGTTTGGGTATTCATTTGAGGTGCCCGGCAAATTAAAACTGATTTCTTGGCTAAGTAAATTTTCTAATTGCACACCAATCAATCGGCTATTACTTTCCGCCAAATAATGATGGATCATTCGGTTTAAATGATCGTGCATCGCCATAGAAAGCGCATCGCCTTCATAATGCGGCAGTAAATAATTATCACGATGCAAACTATTTAATAATGCTTGTTTATCCATGACGCGTTGATCGTATTTTTGCTTGAGCACTTCCCCATTTAAAATACCGAGTTGATTAAATAATTCTAAATCACGGCAATGCCAAAAACTTTGTAATGAGGGAACATCATGCGTGCCAATGGTGGCATAAGCATTTCGAGGATAATCAGATATAAGAGGAAATTCGCCATTTCGTTGGGCAAAATACAATACAAAATAAGAGAAAATTTGAAACTCGTTTAATTTCCACCGCACTTCATCAGGCACGGTGCCGAGATCTTCACCGATAATTAAACATTCATTACGTACACTTTCAATGGCAAGAATCGCCATTAATTCATCAAAAGGATAATGAACATAAGCGCCATCAGCCGCGGTTTTTCCTTCTGGAATCCACCACAAACGGAATAAGCCCATAACATGATCGATGCGTAGCACACCGAAATATTGCATATTGGCACGTAGCATATCGATAAATGGTGAAAAGCCACGTGCTTTTAGCACGGTTGGATTATAAGGTGGCAAATTCCAATTTTGCCCGACTGGGCCTAACGGATCAGGGGGCGCGCCAATAGAGGCATTTATACAATATAAATCAGGATCGCTCCATACATCAGCACTGCCACGAGAACTATTTACGGCTAAATCACCATAAATCCCCAACTTCATACCAGACTGTTTACAAAGATTTTGTAATGCGGAAAGTTGTTCTTCCGTAAGCCATTGCAACCAAGCAAAAAATTGGATTTGCTCATGGTGTGTTTTTAATAGGGCTTTTCTTTTTGCCGCACTTAAATGTTGCCATTCCTTACGCCAGCCAAGCCAACCGATGCTATTTTCTTCTGCTTGATGATCGGCGTGTTCTTGTAAATCTAATACATTAAATAGCCCCTGTAACAACAAAGGTTCACCTTTGTTTTTTAAATAATCAGCAAAGATTTTTCGACGCGTCGTAATTTCAACAGATTGACTACGTTGAAAGAAATCAAACAGGGACTCAAGTGCGGTTAATTTTAAAACCAATATTGAAGAATAATCGACGCAATCACTTTCACGCAAAGCGCCTATTTTTGCTTGAATATCCTCACGCTTAAACCAATTTTGCACTGAACGGCAACGCTTAAATTCTGGTAACACTGGAATCGCTAAATATAAAAAATTCAACCAACGACGAGAGGAGGAACTATAAGGGCTAGACCAGTTTGGCACAGCAGGATATGGCAAATGTAATGGATTAATTCCCACATAATCTGCGCCTTGTTTTGCACTTTGTTCAATCAAACAGGCTAAATCACCAAAATCGCCAATGCCCCAGTTTTGTTCTGAGCGTAAACTGTAAAGTTGCACATTTACACCCCACACTTTTTTATTTTTTAATACGGGTGGTTGAAACGCTGTTTTAGGAGAAATAAGTAAACGAACGCGGTACTGTTCAGTATCGGAAAAAATAGATAATTGATAATAGCCAAAAGGAAGTGGAGGCAGGGAAAGTGCGGATAAATTTGAAAGTGTTTTTTCTAACAGAATGACATTAGATTCATCAATCAGCTGATAACGATATTCACTGGCAGGCGACAAATCTAGACGATTGAGTTGATAATCAATCGGTTCATTTTCAAATGCAGCCAGTACATCATCAAACTGTCCTTTCGCTTTTGGCGGAGGCTGCAAAAGCTCAACAAAAGTTGAAACCGTCTTTTCATCTGCGAAAATAAGATGTCCATCAATATCATAGTGAGAAAGCGCGATACCACATTTTTCTGCTTTTTGTTTGAGAGAATCCGAGATTTGCATAGACACCACATGACAACTGTATAACTCTTGTTAGGGATTATAACCAAGCTGAAAGTGATGACAACCGGCTTTATTTAAAAGTGTGATCTTCGTCAATAATAAATTCAAACCAATCAATCACATCGCGTTCATGCACCCCATTTTTGATTAAAACATCAGCATTTTTCAAGGAATCCGCATGACCAGAAATGAGTGGATGCCATTCAGGGAGTGTTTTTCCTTCATAAAGCAAACGATAGGCACAAGTATCAGGCAACCAATGAAAATCAGGTAAATTCTTTTTAGTGAGTTTGGTGCAGTCGGTTTCAATTTTAAAACGCTCTGAATAATTACCGCACTTTCCTGTTTCCACATCTAAAAGGTTACAAGCAATTCGGGTGTAATAGAGTTTTTGGCGTTTACCTCGCCCTTGAATATATTTGCGATAACAGCATTTGCCGCAGCCATCACATAAGGATTCCCATTCAGATTCGGTCATTTCAAGCAGGGATTTTGTTTGCCAAAAATTAGGTTCAAGTTGCATACTGGATTGCATGGTAGATACAAATAAAAAGTGCGGTCAAAATCACATTTGTTTTTGACCGCACTTAGTTGATTAAAATTAGAAGCCTTCTTTTAAGCTTACTGTTAAGTTAAATACCAAATGTTCAGGGCGGCTATCTTTACTATCCGCACAGAAATAACCTTCACGTTCAAATTGATAACCTTTCTCTGCTTCCGCAGCCGCCAAGCTTTGTTCTACAAAACCATGTTTTACCACGAGAGAATGCGGATTTAACACGCTTTCAATATCATCTTCAGCACCTGGATTTGATACGGTAAATAAGCGATCATATAAACGGAATTCAGCTGGGTGATTACGTGCTGCAGAAACCCAGTGAATAACACCTTTGACTTTACGACCATCAGCAGGATTTTTACCTAAAGTTTCAGGATCGTAAGTACAGAAGATCGTGCTAATTTCACCATTTGCATCTTTTTCGACACGTTCAGCTTTAATCACGTAAGCATTACGTAAACGTACTTCTTTACCTAATACTAAGCGTTTATATTGTTTGTTCGCTTCCTCACGGAAGTCTGCGCGATCAATATATAGCTCTTTCGTAAACGGTAATTGACGCTCACCTAATTCAGGACGATTCGGGTGATTTGGTGCCGTTAAGGTTTCTTCGCCTTCAAAGTTTTCAATCACGACACGAACAGGATCAATCACTGCCATTGCGCGTGGTGCATTTTCATTTAAATCTTCACGAATGCAGGCTTCAAGTGCAGAATATTCCACCACGTTATCTTGTTTCGTTACCCCGATACGACGACAGAATTCACGTAACGAAGCAGGTGTATAACCGCGACGGCGTAAACCTGAAATCGTTGGCATACGCGGATCGTTCCAACCATCTACAATTCCATCATTCACTAATTTCAATAATTTACGTTTAGACGTTAATGTGCCTTCTAAATTTAAACGAGAGAATTCATATTGATGCGGTAATGGACGTTCAATACTAATATTTTCCAACACCCAGTCATATAAACGACGGTTATCTTGGAATTCTAATGTACAGATTGAGTGTGTAATACGCTCAATGGCATCAGAGATACAGTGGGTGAAATCATACATTGGATAAATGCACCATTTGTCACCTGTTTGGTGATGGCTAGCGAATTTAATACGATAAATTACTGGATCACGCATGACCATAAATGGCGATGCCATATCAATTTTTGCACGTAAACTTGCTTTACCCTCTGCAAACTCACCGTTCTTCATTTTTTCAAATAAAGCTAAGTTTTCATCAATAGTGCGGTCACGATATGGGCTGTTTTTACCAGGCTCGGTTAAGGTACCGCGATATTCACGCATTTCTTCTGGAGAAAGCTCATCCACATAGGCTAAGCCTTTTTTGATTAATTCAATCGCATAGCCATAAAGCGCATCAAAATAATCAGATGCATAACGCGGTTCGCCTTCCCATTTAAAACCTAACCATTCCACGTCAGCTTTGATGGAATCTACATATTCCACGTCTTCTTTTACAGGATTGGTATCGTCAAAACGTAGGTTACATAAACCTTGATATTCTTTTGCTAAGCCAAAGTTTAAACAAATCGATTTCGCATGACCGATATGTAAATAGCCGTTCGGCTCAGGCGGAAAACGGGTATGCACACTTTTATGTTTACCCGAAGCTAAATCTTCATCAATAATTTGGGTAATAAAATTGTGAGTGCGAGTATTTTCTGCACTTTCTAGAATTTCTGTATTGCTCATAACTTTCTCATAAATAGAAAAAATAATTTTGCCATTCTATACGAAAAGCAAGGCTTTGTGAATTTGATCACCAAACTAACCGCACTTTATACTTAATAGCTTATGACTTTTTCAGCATTTTGTGTTTAACAGCAAGATTTTTCGTGCAAAAAATAGAATAAATCATTACAATGCCGCCTTTTATGAACAATCGTTCAGTGGTTTGTTTTATAATTGGGTTCGCAAGGGAATAATTTTGTAAAACACAAAAGTGCGGTTAAAATCATCCGCACTTTCCACTCATTTTCGTAAGAAGGAAAACTCAATGTCTAAAATGAAAAATATCACGCTTGCTTTGTTGATGTCTGGTGCATTGGTGGGATGTGCCAATATTGGCGATTCTTATCAAGCTAGCCTTGAAGATTACAAGCAATATGAAGAAATTACCAAGCAATATAATGTAAAAGAAAATTGGTGGTCATTGTATAACGATGCGCAATTAAATCGCGTCGTAGAACAAGCGTTAATAAACAACAAAGATTTAGCTAAAGCAGCTGTGGCCGTAAACCGTGCACTTTATAGTGCAAATTTAGTGGGCGCAAATTTAGTGCCTGCATTTAATGGTTCAACTTCATCTGAGGCAAAACGCCGAGTTGACACAAGTGTAAACTCTGCCATTTCACACAAAGGTTCTTTAAATGTGAGCTATACATTAGATCTTTGGCAACGTTTAGCCAATGCCGCTGATGCTGCAGAATGGTCGCACAAAGCAACTGCAGAAGACATGGAATCTGCTCGTTTATCATTAATCAATTCTGTAGTAACAACTTATTATCAAATTGCTTATTTAAATGATGCAATTAGCACAACCAACGAAACGATCAAATATTACACTGACATTGGTAATATTATGCAAACGCGTTTAGCACAGGGTGTGGCAGATGCGGTCAGCGTAGATCAAGCGCAACAAGCAGTATTAACGGCGCGTAATAACAAATTAAATTTTGAAACCCAACGCAAAACGGCAGAACAAACCTTGCGCAATCTGCTAAACTTAAAACCAAACGATGCGTTAAATATCACTTTCCCACATATTATGAATGTGAAAACAGCTGGGGTGAATTTGAATGTTCCTGTATCTGTGATTGCAAATCGTCCTGATGTAAAAGCAGCACAATTCCGTTTAAGTAGTGCATTCAAAAATGCGAAAGCAACTCAAAAAAGCTGGTTCCCAGAGGTTAATTTAGGTGGAAGTCTATCTTCAACAGCAAGTACTGTTGGCACGGCGTTACACAATCCTGTGGCTGCAGGCACGGTCGGAATTAGCTTGCCATTCTTAAATTGGAACACCGTAAAATGGAACGTTAAAATTTCTGAAGCTGACTATGAAACCGCGCGTTTAAATTACGAACAACGTATTACCACCGCTCTCAATAATGTGGATACCAACTACTTTGCATTTACCCAAGCGCAAAGCACATTAAGTAATTTACAGCAAACCCATAGTTACAATCAACGTATCACGCAATATTATCGAAATCGCTATAATGCGGGCGTGTCCGAATTGCGCGAATGGTTAGTTGCAGCCAATACTGAAAAATCATCACAACTTGCAATTTTGAATGCAAAATATCAAGTGTTGCAAAGTGAAAATGCGGTATATAGCTCAATGGCGGGATATTACTCTCGTTAATAAAACTAAACATAGGGCGTTTTTAAACGCCCTTTTTAATATTACATTCCTCATTAAGGTATAAACCTTACCAATAAATATTCCTAAAAATGAAAAAACAACTTACTTTTTATTTTATTCGTCATGGCCGCACTGTTTGGAACGAACAAGGATTAATGCAAGGCAGTGGAGATTCTCCATTAACAGAAGAAGGCATTCAAAGTGCGGTCAAAACTGGGCAAGCTTTACAAAATGTCGATTTTATTGCGGCCTATTCGAGCTGTTTACAACGTACCATTGACACGGCCAATTATATTATTGGCGATCGAAACATTCCCTTATTCCAACATCGTGGATTAAATGAACATTATTTTGGTAGTTGGGAAGGAACAAATGTGGAACTGATCCGACCTTTGCCCGAATTCCAACAAATGATTAATGATCCTGCAAACTATAAAGCTGAATCGAATAGTGGAGAAACCTATGAACAACTAGCCAAACGCGCTATCGTAGCTTTACAAGATATTATTAAGATTCATCAAGAAGGGAATATTTTAGTGGTATCGCATGGCCATACCTTGCGTCTATTGATTGCTTTACTCAATGGCGCAACTTGGCAAAATCACCGAGATAAAGATAAATCAGTATCTTTATTAAATACTGCTATTAGCATCATGCATTATGACAGTGAAAAAGGCTTTAGCCTTAAAAAACTAAATGACACAACGCATTTACAATAGGTAAAAAAAAGCCCCTAAATAATTAGGGGCATCAAAAAGGAATTTATGAATAAAATCTCTAAAGTTTAGCTTTATCAAAGGAATCTCAATAAAACAAGGTCATTATATTGATTAATCTAAAGAATAGCAAGAGAAACCCTTACATTTCTTTACAAATCTTTACAGTTCTTTACATTTTAACATTTCGATAATTACTTGGACCGTCTTTTCCATGCCTTGTAAAGAAACCAACTCGTGTTTACTATGGAAATTATAGCCGCCCGTAAAAATATTGGGACATGCTAAACCTTTAGAGGCTAAAAATGCTCCATCTGTACCGCCTCGAATCGGCTTATGACTTGGTTTAACCCCTACCGCTTTCATTGCTCGATCAGCAAGTTCAATTGATTGAGGAACATTTTTTACCACATCATACATATTTTGGTAGCTATCTTGAATGTCTAACTCAATAGGCTTTTTCAAACCTTTTTTAGCATTAAATTTTTCCACCTGACTTTTAATAAAAGCTTTTCTTTGTGCGAAATTCTGCTCATCAAAATCACGAATTAAATAAGTGAGCTCTACTTGCTCAATATCGCCAGAAAAATCTTCTAAATGATAAAAGCCCGCTTTCCCATCTGTTTTTTCTGGTACTTCATCAACTGGAAAAACTTGCTGGAACTCGCAAGCTAAAGTCAGTGCATTCACCATTTTTCCTTTTGCGTAACCAGGATGAATACTCCGCCCGAAAAACCGCACTTTTGCCGTGGCAGCATTAAAGTTTTCGTATTCTAATTCCCCTACTTCTCCCCCATCAATGGTATATGCCCAATCACAGTAAAACTTTTCCATTGGGAAATAATGGATTCCCAAGCCAATTTCTTCATCAGGCGTAAAAGCAACGCGAATATTGCAATGAGGAATATTCTCTTTTTGAAGAATGGAAAGTGCGGTCATAATTTCTGCAATTCCCGCTTTATTATCCGCCCCAAGCAAAGTGGTTCCATCGGCAACAATCAGAGTCTGCCCGACCAATTTTTGCATAAAAGAATAGTAAACAGGACTAATAAATTCCTCGCCAATACCTAATGCAATATCTCCGCCACGATATTGCTCTATCACTTCAGGGCGTACATTTTTACCACTACATTGCGGAGATGTATCAAGATGCGCAATTAAACCAATGGTTTTCGTTAAGTTAGGATCATTAGCCGGTAAAAATGCGGTCACAACCGCGTATTTACTTACTTGAACATTCTCTAAACCAAGTTGGATGAGCTCTTTTTGCAACTGCATGGCTAACTTCATTTGCCCGACAGAGCTGGGGGAATGCTTCGCATTAGGTTTTGATTGAGTGTCAAAAGACACATAATGTAAAAATCGTTCTAAAAGTTCTGTTTTATCTGTTTGAGAAATCATATTCTCGCTCCTTTTAAAAATATCTTTTTTAGTTTAACGAGAAAAATAGAAAACATCTTGATATATAACAATATTTATAAAATTAATGAAGTAAAATTCATCGAAAGTGCGGGTAAATTTCTTGTTATTTTTATGAACGGCAGTTTTTTTACTTTCTAAGGTATTAAGTCCTTTTAATTATTAACAATTCACTATATCATAGGCGTCTATTTTTATATGTCGCCCCTGCAGTCTTGCAGGTTTTATTTCTACTCAGTACCAAATCATTGGTGAAATTAGGGAGAAAACCAAAGCTAGTGGAAAATCAGCTTCAAAACAAGCCTATTATTGAGCTTCGTTCAATCAAAAAATCCTATGGTTCTAACACCATTATTAACGATTTCAATCTTACAATTAATAACGGTGAATTTGTCACTATTCTCGGCCCTTCAGGCTGTGGTAAAACCACAGTTTTACGCTTACTTGCAGGCTTAGAAGAATTGGATTCAGGTAGCATTATTTTAGATGGTGAAGATATCACCAATGTACCAGCGGAAAAACGTCATATTAATACGGTATTCCAAAGCTATGCGCTATTTCCACATATGACAATTTTTGAGAACGTGGCTTTTGGTTTGCGTATGCAAAAAGTACCAAACGACGAAATTAAACCGCGTGTTTTAGAAGCCTTGCGTATGGTACAGCTAGAAGAAATGGCTGATCGTAAGCCAACCCAACTTTCTGGCGGACAACAACAACGTATTGCCATCGCTCGCGCCGTAGTAAATAAACCAAAAGTGTTGTTACTTGATGAGTCTTTATCTGCATTGGATTACAAATTGCGTAAACAAATGCAAAATGAACTCAAAATGTTACAACGTCAGCTTGGCATTACCTTTATTTTCGTCACCCACGATCAAGAAGAAGCAATTACAATGTCTGATCGTGTTGTGTTGTTGCGTAAAGGTAAAATCGCACAAGATGGTTCTCCACGTGAAATCTATGAAGATCCAGCTAACTTATTCGTTGCTCGTTTCATTGGCGAAATTAACGTATTTGAAGCAACGGTGATTGAACGTAAGTCAGAACAAGTTGTACTCGCGAATGTTGAAGGTCGAGTTTGTGATATTTACACAGACATGCCTGTTGAGAAAGATCAAAAACTTCAAGTACTCCTTCGCCCTGAAGATATTGTGATTGAAGAATTAGATGAAAATGAACATTCTAAAGCGATTATCGGCCACATTGTTGACCGCACTTACAAAGGAATGACATTAGAATCAACTGTAGAATTTGATCATAATGGCATGCGTGTACTTGTAAGTGAATTCTTTAACGAAGACGATCCACATATGGATCATAGCGTAGGTCAACGCGTAGGCATCACATGGCATGAAGGCTGGGAGGTTGTTCTCAACGATGAAGATAATCAATAATAAATTCCAGAAAATTACTGTTGCGATTATCTTCAGTTGGCTCATCTTCTTTGTGTTGATTCCAAACTTATTGGTATTCGCCGTAAGTTTTCTGACTAGAGACGGTAGCGACTTTTACGCTTTCCCAATCACCATTGAAAACTACACAAACTTGTTTAATCCGCTTTATGCACAAGTTGTGTGGAATTCATTGTATATGTCGGGCATAGCTACCATTATTTGCTTATTAGTTGGCTATCCATTTGCTTTCATGATGAGCAAAATTAATCCTAAATATCGACCGCTCTTATTGTTCCTTGTGGTTTTACCATTCTGGACAAACTCGTTGATCCGTATTTATGGAATGAAAGTGTTTCTCGGTGTGAAAGGTGTGCTTAATACCATGTTGATGGATATGGGAATTTTGAGTGAACCAATTCGCATTTTGAATACAGAAATTGCGGTAATCATAGGCTTAGTTTATTTGCTATTGCCATTTATGATTTTGCCGCTCTACTCTGCGATTGAGAAATTAGACGGTCGCTTATTAGAGGCAGCAAGAGATTTAGGTGCAAATGCATTCCAACGTTTCTTCCGTGTTATTTTACCACTAACCATGCCAGGCATCATCGCAGGGTGTTTATTAGTGTTATTACCAGCAATGGGTATGTTCTACGTTGCAGACTTACTTGGCGGAGCAAAAGTATTGCTAGTTGGTAACGTAATTAAGAGCGAATTCTTAATTTCTCGTAACTGGCCATTTGGTTCTGCAATCAGTATTGGTTTAACTGTTCTAATGGCATTGTTGATTTTCGTGTACTACCGCGCGAACAAACTATTGAATAAGAAAGTGGAGTTAGAATAATGAGTCGTTTACTACGTAATGCATTTATGTTTGTGGTATACGCTTATTTGTATATCCCAATTATTATTTTAGTCACTAATTCCTTTAACGAAGATCGTTATGGTTTAAGCTGGAAAGGCTTTAGCTGGAACTGGTACGAGCGTTTATTTAATAACGACACCTTAATACAAGCAGCGATTCATTCGGTAACTATTGCATTTTTTGCGGCTACACTAGCGACTATTGTAGGTGGATTAACTGCAATCGCACTTTATCGCTATCGATTCCGCGGTAAACAAGCGGTAAGCGGTATGTTATTTATCGTCATGATGTCACCAGATATTGTAATGGCAGTATCTTTGCTTGCATTATTTATGGTTGTGGGTATTTCATTAGGTTTCTGGTCTTTATTATTGGCTCATGTGACCTTCTGTTTACCGTATGTGACCGTAACTATCTTCTCTCGCTTAAATGGCTTTGACTCTAGAATGTTAGAAGCAGCGAAAGACTTAGGTGCAAGCGAAGTGACTATTTTACGTAAAATTATCCTTCCTTTAGCATTACCTGCAGTTGTATCTGGTTGGTTATTAAGTTTCACTATTTCACTAGATGATGTTGTGGTTTCATCATTCGTCAGTGGTGTAAGTTATGAAATCTTACCATTGAGAATATTCTCTCTGGTGAAAACCGGTGTAACACCTGAAGTTAATGCTTTAGCAACAATTATGATCGTGCTTTCACTGGCTCTTGTCGTTTTAAGCCAGCTAATTACACGAAAAAATAACCATTAATAAACAAAAGGTTTCACAAACCTTTGAATTTAAAATAGAATACGCCTTGACGCACAATCAAGGCGTTTTTTATGCCTGTCATTCGGCAGGTGGTTTTTTACGACTCTTTACGGAGAACAAACAAAAATGAAAAAATTCGCAGGTTTAATTACTGCAGGCTTAGTAGCTGCAACTTTAACTGCTTGTAATGATAAAGATAGCAAAGCTGAAGCTGCAAAATCTCCGGCTACTGCCAATGACACCGTGTACCTCTACACATGGACTGAATATGTACCAGATGGTCTTTTAGATGAGTTTACTAAAGAAACTGGCATCAAAGTTATCGTTTCAAGCCTAGAATCAAACGAAACAATGTATGCAAAACTCAAAACTCAAGGTGCTGCTGGTGGCTATGATGTGATTGCACCATCTAATTACTTTGTTTCTAAGATGGCTAGAGAAGGCATGTTAATGGAGCTAGATCACAGCAAATTACCTGTTATTAAAGAATTAGACCCTGATTGGCTTGATAAACCTTATGATAAAGGTAACAAATACTCTCTTCCACAATTATTAGGTGCACCAGGTATTGCATTCAATACCAACACTTATAAAGGCGCTCAATTCACTTCTTGGGCTGACTTGTGGAAACCAGAATTTGCAAACAAAGTTCAGTTATTAGACGATGCACGCGAAGTATTCAACATCGCTTTGTTGAAAATTGGTCAAGATCCAAATACTCAAGATCCAGCCATTATCAAACAAGCCTATGAAGAATTATTAAAACTACGTCCAAATGTACTTTCTTTCAATTCCGATAACCCAGCGAACTCTTTCATCTCAGGTGAAGTTGAAGTAGGTCAATTATGGAATGGTTCTGTACGTATTGCTAAAAAAGAAAAAGCACCTTTAGACATGGTATTCCCGAAAGAAGGCCCTGTACTTTGGGTTGATACTCTAGCAATTCCTAAAACCGCTAAAAACCCAGATGGCGCACATAAACTTATTAACTATATGTTAGGTGCTAAAGCTGCAGAAAAATTAACCTTAGCAATTGGCTATCCAACAGCTAACTTAGAAGCGAAAAAAGCATTACCAAAAGAAATCACTGAAGATCCAGCGATTTATCCACCAGCTGATGTATTAAAAAATAGTCACTGGCAAGATGACGTTGGCGATGCAATTCAATTCTATGAACAATATTATCAAGAATTAAAAGCAGCTAAATAATTCTAGTAAATAACAATCCGCACGTAAAACGTGCGGTTTTTAGGCTCCCCTATAAGGGCCTATACTTCACAAGCCCCTCAAGGGGCTTGTTGTGAGAACTCACAACCGCGTCTAATTATTTCCTTGGTTACCCCTTAAAGGGATCAACATGTTCTTTCGTTGATAAATTATCTTGAACCATATCTTCTTTTTCTTGGTTTCTTATATAATCCTCTACCACTTTTATATTTAACCCTACTGTGCTTACAAAAAATCCTTTCGCCCAGAAATGCCTATTTCCATATCTATATTTTAAGTTCGCGTGTCTTTCAAAAATCATCAGTGCTGACTTCCCCTTCAGATAGCCCATAAAACCTGATACTGATATTTTAGGTGGGATTTTTAAGAGCATATGGATAGGGGCTGGCATCTATTATCTCCACATTTTTATAGTCACATAACTGCCTCAATATTTGACCTATATCTGCTCTTAACTTTCTATAAATTGCTTTTCTTCTGTACTTCAGGATAAATACAATGTGATACTTACAGTTCCATTTTGTGTGTGATAGACTTGAATCGTCATTGGTTTTACTTACCATGATAATCCTCCTATATGTTGAATTTTGGTTGTCAGCCTTGTTCATTATATAGTGAGGATTTTTTCTGTTCATCGGTTAAGCTATTTGGCTCCATACGCATAGCGTATGGTTTTTATAGCCAGACTTTCGTCTGGCTATAATAAAAAATGATTAGAACCCTATCCGTCGTGTCGTTGCAGAAAATGCTGGTTTTACTTCACATTCTCCTTGTAGTGCCATCAGCCAATCTTGCACCTTTTGAAAAGGGAAAAATTGGTGACGACGAGCCACTGCAGCAAAATCCCCAGGCGTCAGCAGATTAAGCGATTCAATCTGATTTAAATTCTCTTCTGATAACAACGGCAACCCTAAAATTTCTGCTTGTTGTTTAGCAAAATCTAAACGTTGTTTGAGCGTTAAATAATCAAACTTCAATTTTAAATCAAAACGGCGTAAGGCTGCCGGATCAAGTACTTCAATTAAATTTGTTGATACCACCATCAACCCCTCAAAGCGTTCAATTTGAGTCAACATTTCATTCACTTGAGAACGTTCCCAGCTTCGATTTACCCCTTCTCGAGAAAATAAGAAGGTATCTACTTCATCTAACACTAATAATGCGTTATCCGCTTTCGCTTGTTCAAAGGCTTGAGCAATATTTTGTTCTGTCCCTCCCACATAAGGATTAAGTAAATCTGAGCCTTGTTTTAACAATAGAGGCATATCCAACTGTTCCGCAAGCCACGCTGCCCAAGCAGTTTTCCCTGTTCCCGGCGGACCATAGCAACAAATTCGCCCTTTTTTCGACTGCTTTAATCCTTCACTAATACAATGAATATTGTCATTACAAGCCACATAATCTAAGTTATAGTCGGCTTTGCCTAAAACAAGCGGTTCGATTTTCGGTTTATTTTGCGATTTTAACGTTTGATTAAACATCATAAGCAACGTCTCCGCAAAATTTGACGTATTGAGTTCCTTTGCCACCCGAATTGTGCGACTTAAAATCGCAGGCGTTAATGACCGCACTTTAGCAAAATGCTGCACATAGGCCGGGCTTAATTTTCCCTCAGTCAGTTGCGTAATCAGTGCTGACTTATTTTTCAATGGCAAATCTGGCATTTCTAAAATAAGATCAAAGCGACGTAAAAAAGCAGGATCTATGCCAAAAACCGAATTTGATAACCAAATCATCGGCACATTATTGTTTTCCAATAATTGATTCATCCAAGCTTTATTTTTCTGCGCTACTGAACGCTCAAAAAAACCGGCACGAAAAACATCTTCTATTTCATCAAAAATCAATAACGAAGATTGCCCTTCTAACACCTTTTGCGCAAAACGGCATTTATTCAAACGCTCCTCCGCTCGGATCACTTCTTCATTTTCATCCATATAAGTAATATTATGCGCCGAAACACTCACTGCTTTTGCTAATAACGTTGCAAACTCTGTTTTTCCTGTACCAGGTGCACCATAAATTAAAATATTCGCCCCCTTTCTATGAGTAGCAAATGAGGACTGAAGATAATCCAGCATCATTGTTTTCATCTCGTTTAAATAAGCAAAATCTTCTAAACTCAAACTAGGCTCAATAGCTGGTTTTGTACAAACTTTTAATAACACCTGTTCATTTAATGGTTCTGAGATGAATTCATCAAAATCTAACATTTTTCCCCAATCCAAATAGTCATGGAACCTATCTGGATTATAGTTTCGTTCAAGCAAGCCATAACCTAATAGTTTTCCCTTATCTTTTAAGGCAGAAATAATGTCCGACTTTGGCAAACCAAATAAATTTGATAATAACTCACTTACCCCTACCAAATTAGATTTTGGTAATGCCTCGCTCAATTTTTTCAATGGTTCATCTAAGCGTAGCTGAACCGATAAATGGAAAAGCGTCTGCTCAGTAGTATTCAATGATAATAATTGGGTCAGCGTATCAATATTTTGTTGAATAATTGAATTCTCGTTTACGCAAAGAGCGGTCAATTTTGGCAACGTTTTATTTCGTGCTTGTAATAATTTTTTTACTTTCGAACGAAAATCATCGCAACGCTCCATTTCACTCGGTAAACCTAAAGCCGCTGCAATATCGTCATAGTGCCAAACATTTTCATGAAAAACCTCTAAAAATCCTCGATGCTCTAATAAAAGTTGCAGCATTAATTTTTCGGTATAAGGGGAAACTGATGGTGGGTTAAGTTTGAATTTAGACATAATCATCACTCCAATAAAAAATGCTCAAACCTAATAGGTTTGAGCATAGTTTAAAAAGGATAGCGACGGATTGTGTCGTTAGGCGAAATTATTTAAGAGCGTTTATTAATCAACCATTCAACCAAGCCTGCTCTAATGACAAGTTTAGCCATTTTATGGCAATTTATTAGCTTAATTCCTTCATCTTGATAAGCTTCAACTTGCTCTTTATTAATATTTTCTAAACCTGAATGATAAATATAATACATTTCCGAATATTCAGAATTGTATTTATTTTTAAATTTTGAAATATATTCATGTAACTGTTTAATGTCTGTATTTGATTTAATTTGTACAAAAATTCTTTTATCCGTCGAAGGCGAATATAAATCAAGATCAATTTCTTTCTGTTCTTTACCTAAAACAGAATATCGTTGCCACCCTAATCTAGAAAAAACAAGATCGACTAAAAGCTCAAAATCTCCCCACCATAAACCTTTAATCAATTTTTCAACAGAGGATTCTAATATCTTAAAACGTTTATCCGCATTTTTGACCTCCTTAATAACCTCCCCATTTATTCTACGGATCAAATAATCTTTGAATTTAACATCACAAATCGTTCCTCTAAATGCCCCAACTTGAGTTATACGGCCATCAAGGTTATCGATTGTTAGTTCATCACCATTTCTGTCTAGACAAGACCATGTTCCCCCATTACTCTTCACTTTGCGCCATCTAGTTTGATCCTCATCTAAATGCACAGTACTATCACAGAACGCCCAGTAAAGCTTTCTACCATAAAATGTAATCCAAAGCGTATTTTCATCCAACGTATAGAAATCTCTGATTTGATTAACATGTCTTGTAACCGCACCACTATCTTTGCTCCAATGTTCCATACAATATTTTCAACATTTATCCCATTTATCATTAAGGCATTCTTCATGCATATTAGTTCCTGGCTCAAATTCATAACCTAAACGAATCACATTTTCTTTCGTTATGCTTTTTTCTTCCCAACACCCGTTTTTTCCCAGCTTAATAAAACGAATATTAGTAGGTTCAATTTTTTCAAACATAGTTTTTCCTTATTTTTAGTTAAATTTCACTGAATCATATTCAATCTAGAAAAATAATTTTAGTGTGTTTTTAGTCAAAAATAAAATGGCAACAAATCGCTGAAAAATCATCATAAAACCCTTGTTTCGCAATTAATTTATGACACACCGTCAATCTAGATTTATCATTATCATATTGTTTCCAAATCTTTTCTCTCATTTCTTCTGAAAGTCCATCTGTTAATCCATCGGAACAAAGTAATAAACTTTCTCCTTGCTGAATTTCAATCTCTTGATAAAAAATTTTATCTTGAAATTCGGAATAATCGGCGACTAAACAAGAAGAAACATCGCCATAAATTGTGGCAAAGTCTTCTTCTTTTTTATCAGGGAAATCGGCCAATAATTCAGACAGAATAGAATGATCTTGCGTAATTTGTTGCCATTTACCTTGTGCATCAATTATGTAAGCACGACTATCTCCTACGCTGAGAATTTTGGCTTTACGAGTGATTTGATCAATTTCTGCAGCCACAAACGTGGTTGCTGAGCCAAAATAATCCTCAGCCAATTCTGCTGATAAACAAGATTGCAAATCATAGATCGTTTGACGGTTTATGCTTTTCATTTGGCTTAATAATTGCATTGCCAATTTGCTCACTTTTTCAGAATGATTGCTATTGGAAATACCATCTGCCACGCCCACAATAAAGTGCGGTCGGTTTTCAAGGCGTTTTTCAGCTGTTTTGAGTTTATATTGAAACACCGACTCGCCATTAAAAAGGGCATCTTGGTTGTGTCGCTTGTTACTTCCAATTTGTTGACAGAAGGTAATTTCGCAAAAATTTTCCATTATTCAACCGCTTGTTGAGAAGGATTTAGAAGACTATCAATCGCTTTTAAGGCATCTAACGCCTTCATTTCGAGACTTAAAAAATGCATTTTCGGCACGCCTGCATCTTGTGGGTTAATACGGATAAACCCACCCTTTTTTGCTTTCTCCGTACGTTCAGAAAAGCGACGCACAGTTGGAATGGCTTTCCCTGCTCCCAGTTCGATAACGACGAGATTTTGCACTTCTTTTAACCACGATTCTAACCGCACTTTTTTAAAATCCTGATATTGACTTGCATAACTCCAATCATTAAACATTAGTACATTTTGACGAGCAAAGCCCCCACAATAAGGACAATGTGGTTTTTCACTGGTTAAACATAAGTTTTCATTATCCACGACAGGTTGAAAACTTGATGCAGACCAACTTAATCCTCGACAATTATTGACACACTGAAGACGCTCCAAAGTACCGTGTACTTCATAAACATAGCTATCATCAAAACCAGCCTTTTGAAAATGCCCATCAACATTACTCGTAAAAACGAAATATCCGTGAGATTTATCTTCAGCCCAGCGTTTTAAAATCTGATACCCTTCGTGAGGAAGAGTATTTCGGTATTGAACTAATCGATGTCCATAAAACCAATAGGCAAGTTCCTGATTATGCTTATAAGCTAGTGGCGTCGCGATCTCTTCAAAAGATATATTATGTTCTTTAAACATAGGATAAGCATTCCAAAATCCACCAACGCTGCGGAAATTGGGCAGCCCAGAATCCACGCTCATACCCGCACCAGCTGTAATTAAAATGCCATCCGCTTTGCGAATAAGCTCCACTGCATAATTCAAATCATTTTTCATAATACTTTTCTCTGTCCATTTTTCATTGATGAAATAATACCCGCTTGTTCCAACTGTTCTAAAATTTGTCCAGCTCGATTAAAACCTAACATAAATCTGCGTTGAATCATTGAGCAAGATGCAACTTTTTGTTGTTGAACAAATTTTTTTACATCCTCAAAAAGTGGATCTCTTGCCATAATTACTTTCATTGCCATTATTTGCTCCTTTTTCTTAATTAAAGGCTTTATAAATATGTAAGAAGTAAAGAATTTCTCTTTATGGAGAAATTATATGAAAGGAAGCGACAACTTGTGTCGTTTGCGAATGTTGAAAGCGGTTATTTTTAGAAGATTTTTTGCAAATAAGATGATCTGTATTGCAATATGCATATTTATCTAGTTATATATACATGTAAGTTATTAAGGAAAATAATATGAATAACCAAAACCCGATTGAAATTTACCAAGCTCAAGATGGCACAACGCAAGTGGAAGTGAGATTTGAAAATGACACCGTTTGGCTTTCCCAGGCACAAATGGCAAATATTTTTGATACTAGCTCAGATAACATAAGCCTACACTTAAAAAATATTTTTAATGAAGCAGAACTTGATGAAAATTTAACTACCGAGGATTTCTCGGTAGTTCGACAAGAAGGAAAAAGGCAAGTTACTCGTAAGGTTAAACATTATAATCTGGATGCTATTATTTCTGTAGGCTATCGAGTGAAGTCTAAGTCTGCAACAAATTTTAGAATTTGGGCAACTGCACGTTTAAAAGAATATCTGACTCAAGGCTATACCATTAACCAAAAACGTTTACAGCAAAATGCTCACGAATTAGAACAAGCACTTGCGCTTATTCAAAAAACGGCAAATTCATCGGAATTAACGCTAGAAAGTGGTCGCGGATTAGTGGATATAGTCAGCCGTTATACGCATACGTTTTTATGGCTACAACAATATGATGAAGGTTTACTTGCCGAACCACAAACACAGCAAGGCGGTACATTACCGACTTATGCTGAGGCTTGTTCTGCACTAGCAGAGTTAAAATTACAGCTGATGGCAAAAGGTGAAGCAAGTGATCTGTTTGGACGTGAACGAGATAATGGCTTATCTGCGATTCTAGGCAATTTAGATCAAAGTGTATTTGGTGAACCCGCTTATCCAAGCATTGAAGCAAAAGCAGCGCATTTACTTTATTTTGTCGTCAAGAATCATCCTTTTTCAGATGGTAACAAACGTAGTGGCGCATTTTTATTTGTAGATTTCTTACATAGAAATGGGCGTTTGTTGGAGCATAATGGATACCCAATTATCAATGATACTGGGCTTGCAGCACTCACTTTATTAGTGGCAGAATCTGATCCGAAACAAAAAGAAACACTTATTAGACTTATTATGCATATGCTTAAACATAAGCAAGATAAATAATGATAAATAGCGACCGAAGTCGCTATTTATCTATCAACGTTAAACTTAATAAAAAAATTATTTACATAATTCTTTTACTGACTCTACTAATGCTTCCATTTTTTCGTAAGAATTAATGCCATTTGGGCCACCAAAAAATGGGCAAACACAAATTAAAGTATCATTGTACTTGCGATAGAAGATATTAAATTCTTTCAACGCCTTAGTTTCATATACGGCTTCTCCAGTAAAAAATTTAAAGAAGTTATCTTTTTCAGTGACTCCCGTACAAATAATCACTTTAGGATTACATTCATCTATAAGTTGACGATAAAAAGCACCACGATTTTCAACACACCATTCTCTATATTCATCGAATGTTTCAAATCCTGTCATCTTAATGAATTGTTCATTCCATTGAATTGATGCTCTATTTTTGAAATTGATTGGTAACATATTTAGTTTAAAACCAATACCCTGTGGATAAAGCACATTATAAGTACTAACAAAATACTCATAGCTTTCACCACTTTTCCAATCTAAATTATAGTAATACCACAAAAACCAACATAATTTTTGATTATATTGCGTAGTCCAACTACCATCAAAATCGTCCTCTAACCAAGAGTGCGGTATTAATTTAGGGATTAAACTAAATTTCTTATAAAAATCATCAGGAGAAGCTTCATCACCAATCCCCCATTCTAACCCACAAAACCAAACATCTGAGTTAGGATTTCCGCCATCTCCTCCAGCGAAGGATACTGCCACTTTTTTAAAATCTTCTGTTACCATCATTTTATCCTTATTGTTGAAGTAGATTTGCCCAAATTTCCATTGTTTCTTCTTGAATTACGCCTTTTTCTTGACCTAATTTTATTGCCAGTTGCTGTAAACTTTTAGCCAACTCAGGATGACCGCAATAATTTAAACTACGAATGATGCGGGAAATCTTCTTACTTTCATGCCCGATATTACGTAGCCAAACTTTACGTTCACTCAATTCTGTTTTTGGGAATATTTTATTATCTTCACGATATAAACAGAAGTAATCCAGAATAATATCAATAGAATGTAAATATTTATTTTGAATTACTTCATCTCCAATAAAAATAGCTAGATCTTCTTCGTTAAAAACCGGTACTGAACGATTCCATTTGGAACTTTCAGTAACAGGTAAAAGCCAAGGAATATAAAAATAAGCATCGCCAATAATTCTTTTGGGCATCGCCCAAACATCTTGCAAAGATAAATTATATTGGTTTTTTCTTTGCTCTAAATAAAATTCAATTACGGGGTGCATACATTTCTCGTTAATTAATAAACAATAAAATAGCACAGCATAGCGACAATTCGTGTCGTTAAAAAATAACAACATAAAAATCGCTATTTGTTTAAAAAGTGCGGTCAGTTTTCTATGATTTTTTAATTTTCTCCAATAACTCGGCGACCACTTTAGGAACGCCCTCACCCGCTTTTTCTTTTATTGCAATCACTTTCTTACGAACAAATCCTGTATTGGGATTAGGATCGATCAAATAGATAAGTGAACCGTATGGAGCTAGATTTACTAATCCATTAGCTGGATAAACTTGTAATGAAGTGCCAATAACAATCACAATATCTGCCTTTTTCACTAACTTTTCTGCTTTAGGAAACATTGGTACATTTTCCCCAAAAAAGACTATATGTGGACGCATTGGATGACCGTGATTATCCTTATCCTCTAACAGTTGATCACCCAAACATGGAACAATGTAATCAGTATTAAAACTACTGCGCGCTTTATTCAATTCACCATGTAAATGGAGTACGTTAGTACTTCCCGCTCGCTCATGTAAATCATCCACATTTTGAGTGATTATATGAACTTCATAAAATTCTTCCAATTCAACCAAAGCTAAGTGTGCTGCATTAGGCTCTGCAGCTTGAGCATTACGACGTCGTTCATTATAAAACTCTAATACTTTTGCGCGGTTTATCTTTAAGGCTTCGGGCGTACAAACTTCTTCTACTTTATGCCCTGCCCACAAACCATCTTCTGCTCTAAAAGTTGGAATACCACTTTCGGCACTAATGCCAGCACCGGTTAATACTACGCAAATTGGTTTTGTCATATTTTCTCCATTATCAATTCGTAACAATATAAATTGTCTTTACTATCCTAATTCAAGGAGTAAAACTAAACTTATTTTAGCTCATTTATCTATTAAACTTAGTTAAGTTTTTATGGTAGCTAACTTAATTTATTAATCATTATTTTTTTGTAAAAATCTCCAATTATACCCATGTGGAAAGTTTTTATGAGTAAATATTGAATAATCCTCTATATTCAAACCTAACTCTAAATATTTTAAATTATTCAATGAAAGTAATGGATGATAATTTTTTATTGAATTTCCATCTAAGTTGAGACAGACCAAATTAGTTAATCTAGATATATAACTTATATTATTGATATTACAATCTGAAACATTAAGATCTTTTAATTTTGTTAACTTTTTAAGTTTTTTTATTTCAATTTCATCAAGTGCATTACCAGATAAATTTAGTGCTTGTAATTCTTTCATTTTTTCTAAAAATGAGATATTTTGAATATTTTGATTTACTAAATCTAAATCTTTTAAATAAACTTTATCTATTAATACTGACAAATCATTAATTGTTTTAGAGTTTCTATAACCGCCTAGACTCAGATACTCTATTCTTAGAACATTTATTAATGGTGATATATCATCAATTGGATTATCATATAAATCAAGTTCAATTAAATTAACTTGATTTCTTAATGGTTCTATATTGGTTATTCCACAATTTTGAAGATAAACATATTTCAAACTATTTAATTTTCTTAAAGATGATAAAGACTTTATATTACAACAAGTTGCATTAATCCATTCCAAATGCTTACAATACTCCAAACCCTTAATACTGTCTAAATTAGAGTATTCAAATGAAATTTTTTTTAAATTTTTACAAAATCTTACTGAGTAAAAATTTTTTATTTTATTAGTATTATCATCAAATCTAAGAAATTCTAATTTAGTTAATGACTTAAGAAAATCAAAATCTAAATAGCCATCAACATTACATTGGCTAACATCTAAACTTTTTAAATTGTTAAATTTCTTTAATAAATGAAGATCTTTAAATATATTACCTTCAAGATTAAGACTTTCTAAATTAGATGCAATAGGTATAATAGGTTTTATACTTGGCTCCCAGATATGTCCTATATTTAGATGTTTTAGATTTTTTAATTTATATAAACAATTAAAATCAAAATTATAACAGAAACTGACATCCAGTTCATTTATCTGATTTAAATTACTAATAACTTTATTAAAGCTACGATCTACTCTACTGCCAGATATAGATAGAGATTTCAAATTAGTAATATATTTCAGATTTTTTAAATCATCAATCTTTGGTGATTTTATTTTTATTTTCTTTAAATTAATTAGCTTATCTATTTTGAAATTTATTTCATAAGCATTTAATTCCTCTAATCTAGTTAAACTTTCAATTTCTCTTATATTACTAATTTTACAATAACCTAAAGTTAATTTCTTTATATTTTTTAATCGTTCAAAAGGAAATAATTTAAAGCTATGTGATTCTATATATAACTCTTCTATTTGCTCTAGAAGTGGTAACCAATTTTCAGGAATTGAATTAAATTTATAGAAATCAATATCTTGTATTATCAATGATTTCAGATTCTTCAATTTTTCTATGTAGTCAAATTTCTCAATAAAATCCTGATGTGTTCGGCTATAACTAAGAATATCGTAGTTTCCCACAATATTTGCATATAAAATCTTTTTCAAAAATTTATCTGATTTTTCCCAAACATCACGTAATTCTTGTTCTTTTTTATTCATGTAAAACCTCTTTTTTTATTTTTTCTTTACAAGAATAATAATTAAACATACGACATTTTATGTCGCTATAAAATATAAGTAATAAAAAATCCCTTTCATTTTTATGAAAGGGATTTCAAACTACGCATTTATTATCACATATAACATTAATTATTATCTATTTTTTTAATTAATGATTCTATTGCATTCTTATGATCTTCTTCTATTTTTCCTTGAGGGTGAGCACTATGAATATAATAAACACCATTTAATTCATACAGAATTGAAGATGTATTACCCCATTTTTCTTCTGAAATATATTTTCCACTAGGTAGATCTAAAATATCCCAATCAGATGTAAAAAGGATTACAACTTTAGGTTTTAAAATATCGATTTCTGTTAATAATATTTTTTTACAAATATCTTTCTGTTTATAAAATTCAGCATTATTTGGATTTCCTTTATCTGCTGGCGCTACTTTACATAAATTGGACCATGCTATATATTTATACCAATTTTGAGGAAAATAACTGTGAGCAATATTTTCAGTAACTCTCCAAAAAGCAGATTTTGAAGTGTTGTACTCGCTATCATTTCCCTTTTGATCTTCAACCCATTTTAAGGGATCTTCTGATTCATTAGTAAAATCAGCAAATAATTCTTCTGCACTAGAAGAAATCCCCCAGCCATTTGTTGCTTTTCCAACAAAAAGCAATCCGTGATTTTCTTTCCATTCACTACCAATTTGTACATAAAAAGGTGATAGATGCTCTTTAAATGCCTCATTCCCAAATTCCATGTACAGTTCATCATATAAGGGAAGTAACTTTTCTTTAAGTTTTATTTTTAATGCAGGATGCATACTATGTTCTCCGTATTTGTTTGGTTAATGGATTTTTTTCGATTAGAATTATACTAATAAATATAAATTACACAAGATATAGACATAGGATTTTTATCTAATAAATCTTTATATTTACCAGTAACATAAACCTCTTCACCTTGCTTTAAATTAAATTCATAACAATATATCTTGTCATTAAATTTTATTGATGTTTTTTCATCTTCTATTTTCTTGTTTATTATTACTGGAAGGTTTTTAAAATAAGAATTAAATTCAATGCTATGACTATTAGTAAAAATCTTAGTATAACCAGTTTCTTTTTTCACTAATACAATAGAAAAAATATCTGATTGACAAAAATTAGTATCTCTTATTAATTTATTTATTTTTTTATCTAAATAGTTTAAAGTTTTCTGGGTTAATTCTGTTTCTTTATAAACAGAATTCATTATGTAATTCATTGAATTAGTTGCATAATAATTATTTAGGGTGATAAGATCAACTGCATTACTAACAAAATCATATAAATCATTTATTCTAACATCTATTTTACTTTTGCTAATTTTTTCAGCATATATCTCATAATCAAATAAAATATAAATATCGCCGTAACATACTAATGTAAATAATACATTAACTAGATCGCCTATAACTTCCTCATCTTTATAATCTATAATATCTTCTAAGATTTTTTCTAAAGAAGAAGATTTATTTTTTGGAAAACTACTTCCAAATAAAATATTTTTTATATAATCAAAAAAATTTGAAAACATTTTATATTCAATAAACGTCTTTACTTCTTCTATATCTATATAATGATGATAAATTGGCGCAACTTGAGTTATTGGTTGACCAATATTAGAAAAGCATGGACGTTCATAATTTATATAAAATCCATCTCCACGGCTAATTAACTGAAAATCTCCCATATGTTTACCTTGAATTAATTTATGCTCTAACTCTCAAGATTTCATCAACCTGTCTATCTCTCTTTGCAATACCTGATGGAAAATTTACCATCACATTATCCATATCAATGTACACAATCTGTTTCATTTGAATGTCCTCTCTTCAGATAGATTTATCATAAAGCACAAAGCGACAATTTATGTCGTTATACTGTTTCTTCTAAATATATACGCTCAATTTCTTGATAATTTTCACCAAAGTGAGCTATCCACCACTCCAGCATTTGGCTTTCGATCACTGTTGCTGAAATTTCATAATCATCCCCAAAATCTTTTACTGTTTGATCGGTTGATAATGGTGTTTCTGTTAAAAAGCCACCAATATCTTTATTAATGCAGAAAGTTAATCGAATTTTTCGACCATAGGTAAAACCAAACTTTTGGCTTCCTACATAAGATTTCAAATTAAAATCAGGGCGTTCAAATATCATTGTACTCACTGTTACCTTAATCAAACGATGCAAAGCCAAGTGTAAAATATCGCCATTCTCATATTGTGCGACTAAATAGCTACTTGGCCCTTGTTGTACCAAAGCCAATGGCTTGACCTGAGCCTTATGTTCTTTACCGTGGATACTTCGATAATGCACCTGTAAAAATCGATTTTGATAAAGTGCGGTACTAATTTGAGAAAAAATTTCTGGATTGATTTTGGCAGGTAATAACGGCTGACTAGTTGGCGCAATAGCAACTTTATTAAGCCATTCTGCCCCTGATTTTTTATGGCTGTCATAAACTAAATTATATTCGGCCTGTTGAAAGAACGCTTCCATTGAGCTCATAATGCTAGAAGGCAAAATGCCATTGAGATATTGTTTAGCAAGCATAAGCACAAGTGATTGCTGTTCATTTAAAATTGGTAAATCCAAGCCTTTAGCATTTGATTTCCATCGGTAGCCATAAGGTTTATCACGCATATCACGCTCAATTTCAAACTGTTGAGACAAATTTTCTAGCTGGCGTTGAATTGAACGAATATCACGTTGAACACCAATATCAGCAAGTTTTTGTAAGATTTCTTCTGCGGTAATAAAACGTGTTTTTGGAATAAGACGTAAAATTTCAAGTTGAATTTGAAGTGCGGTTAAGTTTGAGGACATTTTATCTCCCAAATTTGAAAAAAATCATTATAAAAAATGCTGGAAAATTCCAGCATTATACTTTTTAAATCCGTCTGACTTGCCAGAAGGCTTTCGACCAATAAGGGTTATTCATTGAAGAATAGACGACGCCCCCTCTGGTGGAAGCATGAAGGAATTTATCTTCTTTTACATAAATTCCCACATGATAGCCATTAGGACCTCTACCGGTTTTAAAGAAAATTAAATCACCCGTTTGAATATCTTCTTTGCGTACATGTTTACCATAATTAGCTTGTTCAGTTGTACTTCTTGGCAAACGAAGATTAAAACGATCAAAGAAAGTTTTCTGCACAAAACCAGAACAATCTACGCCACGACGTGAAACACCGCCGAGCACATAAGGTGTACCTGCCCATTCATGTTGTTGTTCGCTCAACATGGCTATGGCCATAATAGGATCGCCGATTTGACCTTTATAGTTCATCGCATAATCATCATTTTGAAAACTGGAACAAGCGAATAAAAATAGCGAGGCAGTAGCGATTAAAAATGATTTATATACTTTCATACCTTTTCATATGAAAAGTGCGGTAGAAATTCACCGCACTTTTTGTTGCTTACTATTTAGTTTTTTCTACACGAGCACGTAACTTTTGCCCAGGTTTAAATGTTACCACTCGGCGAGCAGAAACTGCCACTACATCTCCAGTTTTAGGATTACGTCCTGGACGTGAAGCTTTATTACGTAATTCAAAGTTACCAAATCCTGATAATTTTACATCATGACCAGATTCAAGTGATATCCGGACTTCCTCAAAAAAGTTTTCTACAACTTTTTTTGCTTCATTTTTAGGTAACTGGTATTTCTCAATTAAATTCTCAGTAATATCAATTTTAGTTATCGTAGCCATATTAATCCCTTAATTCAGCATTAAAGCGTTGTTTTACCTCCGCTAATACTGCTGAAATCACTGCATTAATTTCTTCATCTTCAAGTGTTTTTTCATTATCTTGGATGGTCAAGCTAATAGCTAAACTTTTATAGCCTTCAGAGACGCCCACACCTTGATATACATCGAACAAGTTCACTTGCACCAATTTTTCGCCGCCTGCTTGTTTACAGGCTGCAATTAATTCCCCTGCTGGTATGCTATCTGCTACGACTAAAGCTAAATCACGACGGTTTGCTGGGAATTTAGAAATTTCTTTTGCTTGCACCACATTACGTGCCGCAATTGCATTCCAAAGAATTTCAAATACAAAAGTTTTGCCATTTAAGCCAAGTTTTTGGCTAATAGATGGATGAATTGCACCAATAAAACCAATTTCTTGACCATCTAATTCAATAGCAGCAGATTGGCCAGGGTGTAATGCATCAAATTGTTTTGCAACAAAACGAACTCTATTACCACCTTCTGTTAAAGAAAGTACCGATTCTAAATCGCCTTTAAGATCGAAGAAATCTACAGACTCTGCTTTACCTGCCCAATGTTCAGATTTTGCCGTTCCAGTAATTACCGCACTTAAAACAAATTCTTGACGCACGCCAAATTCAGCATTGACATCTGGTACAAAACGTAATCCTGTTTCAAATAAACGAACACGAGATTGTTGGCGATTTTGGTTATAAAGCACTGCACCTAATAAACCACTCATTAAAGACACACGCATTGCGGACATTTCCACAGAAATAGGATTTGGCAATACAAGTGCTTCTTGATGTGGATGTAATAAACTTTGAATTTTTGGATCCACAAAGCTATAAATAATGGCTTCTTGATAATCTGCATCTACAAGTGCTGTCTTAATTCGAGCTAAATCTAAATCAGATTCTTTGTGCTCACGCATACGGAGATGCGCTAATGGCGCATTGTTTGGAATGCTGTTATAACCATAAATACGCGCCACTTCCTCAATTAAATCTTCTTCGATTTCAATATCAAAACGCCAGCTTGCAGAAGTTACTGTCCAAATATCATTTGTATAAGTAACATCGAAACCAAGACGATGGAAAATTTCTGTTACGCTTTCTGTTTCAATATGATGACCTAAAAGTGCATCTAATTTACTACGGCGAAGTTGAACTGTATTGACTTTAGGAAGATGAGTTTCACTGCTTGCTTCACAAATCTCACCCGCTTCACCACCACAGATTTCAAGTAATAATGTGGTTGCTCGTTCCATAGCTTTACGGGCTAATTCAAAATCCACACCACGTTCAAAACGGTGCGATGCGTCAGTATGTAAACCATATTGTCTTGCTCGCCCTGCAATCGCTAATGGAGCGAAAAATGCGGATTCTAAAATCACATCTTTTGTTTCACTATTCACACCACTTGTAGCACCACCAAAGATCCCAGCCATTGCTAAAGGACCATTTTGGTCGGCAATTACTAAAGTATTAGATTGAAGTTTTGCCGTTGAGCCATCTAATAATACTAATTCTTCACCTTCTTTTGCGAATCGAACTTGAACTGGTTGTGCAACTTTAGCCGCATCAAACGCGTGCATTGGTTGACCAAGCTCAAGCAAAATGTAGTTAGTAATATCAACAATAGGATCAATAGAACGAATACCACAACGACGCAATTTTTCTTGCATCCACATTGGCGATTCAGCCTTCACATTAACGTTTTTCACCACACGCAATAAATAACGTGGGCACGCTTCTGGTGCTTGTAAATCAATTTGAACTTTATCAGAAATTGTTGCTGGCACTGCTTCAAAGTGCGGTTGATTTACTGGCTGTTTATTTACCACACCAATTTCACGCGCAATACCCGCAATGCTCAAACAATCCGCGCGGTTTGGCGTTAAGCTAATTTCGATGGCATTATCATTTAAACCTAAATATTCACGTAAATCTGTACCGATTGGTGCATCAAGTGGCAATTCAATAATACCATCCGCTTCAACATCAATACCTAATTCAGAAAATGAACAAAGCATTCCTTCTGATGGTTGACCGCGTAATTTCGTTTTCTTAATTTTGAAATCTCCAGGTAATACCGCACCTTCTGTTGCGCAAGCGACTTTTAAGCCTTGACGACAATTAGGTGCGCCACACACGATATCCAATAAACGATCACCGCCTACGTTCACTTTAGTTACACGTAATTTATCCGCATCTGGATGTTGTGCACATTCCACCACTTCACCCACAACGACACCATTAAATTTACCCGCAACGGCTTCTACACCATCCACTTCTAAGCCAAGCATGGTAATTTGCTCGCATAATTGCTCGGTGGACACCGCAGGGTTCACCCATTCTCTTACCCACTGTTCACTAAATTTCATTTGTTGTTATCCTTTTAATTCAAATCCGAGAAATTACTTAAATTGTTTTAAAAAACGTAAGTCGTTTTCAAAGAACGAACGTAAATCTGTTACGTTATAACGTAACATTGTTAAACGCTCAACGCCCATCCCCACTGCAAAACCAGAATATTCATTTGGATCAATACCAACGTTACGCAACACATTTGGGTGCACCATACCGCAGCCCAACACCTCTAACCATTTACCGTTTTTACCCATCACATCCACTTCCGCTGAAGGTTCAGTAAATGGGAAATAAGATGGACGGAAACGCACTTGTAAATCTTCTTCAAAGAAAGCACGTAAGAAATCGTGCAATAAACCTTTCAATTCTGTGAAATTTGCTTTTTTATCCACATAAAGCAATTCAATTTGGTGGAACATTGGCGTGTGCGTTTGATCGTAGTCATTACGATATACACGTCCTGGAGCCATAATGCGAATTGGTGGCTGCATTTTTTCCATAGTACGAATTTGCACGCCAGAAGTTTGAGTGCGAAGTAATAATTCTGGATTAAACCAAAAAGTATCGTGATCGGCACGTGCTGGGTGATGTTTAGGAATATTTAAAGCATCGAAGTTGTAATAATCACTTTCAATTTCAGGGCCATTTTCAACTGAAAAACCAAGTTCTGAGAAAAATTTTGTTACACGATTAATCGTCATAGTGACTGGGTGTAAGCCACCTGTTTCAACTTTGCAACCTGGTAAACTGACATCTACACGTTCTTTTTCTAATTTTGCGTTAAGTTCAGCCTGTTCCCACTCCGCTTTTTTTGCATTTAAAAATTCTAACGCAGCTTGTTTTGCTTCGTTAATTTTTGCGCCCATAGCCGGACGTTCTTCAGCTGACACATTACGCAATTCCTGCATTAATTGAGTAAAATGCCCTTTCTTACCAAAATATTCGACACGGATTTCATCCAAAACCGTTAAACTTTTATCCTGAATGGATTCAATCGCTAATTTTGCTTTCTCGACAAGCTCGTTCAGATGTTGCATAGTTTCCCCTGCTTCTCTTTTCTCTATAAAATAAAAACCGAGTAATGATAATACCAAGTACTTAAAAAGTAAAAGAATAATGCGAAAAATCATTGGTTTATCAAAAATAAAAATGGAATAACGTTATCGGTATTCCATTTTTTCTTGTAACCAACAAAATCGTTCATTCACAAAATTTTCTGACCGCTCTTTTTGCCATTTTTCTTTATTGTTTGGATTAGCAAAAAAACGTGCTTGTTCCTGTAAACGTTGAACTAATTTTGTTTCTGCTTCTTTCAACGCCTTTTGACGATCTGCAAATTTTGTGGGTAATGCTGGTAAGAAAATCACTTCATAAGGGTTCGAAATTGTCCATTTCACCGCATTTTCGGCAGCAAGACTTTGTTTATCAAAATTGCAAAACGCATAAGCATTAACAAACTGCCCTACAACATGGCTGAACCCTGTATTATCTTGCACTGTTTGTTTTGGTAAATCCAACACATAAAGTGCGGTGATCAAGCGATTTTGCCCACGATAAAACCAAGTAACAGCTTCATCTCTTAAGCCAAAATCGTACGCCCGCGCGGCTAAGGTAAACATCGTCATGGGTGAAATACGAGCTGGATTTTCTTCTACAAATTTCACCGCACTTTCATAACCTTTTATCGTATTTTCACGTAGCATAGGATCAATTTCTTTATGAACAAATACATTTTCTGCTTTTCCATTTTCAGCAGAATAATAAGGTTTGATATAAACATCCACTGTCTTCACTGGTTCTTTGCTAATAGAACTACAAGCCGTAATAAAAAGTGCGGTTATAAAACACAGTATTTTTAACATATGGATTTTCCTTATATAATGCCCAGCAAATTTCACTGCATTGTTATTATGAAAATTCATCTAATCTACAGTAAAACCACATTAGAATTCAATAATGAAACAAGTTTACTTGATCATCTCGAGAAAAATAATATTCATCATGAATATCAATGCCGTAGTGGCTATTGTGGTTCTTGTCGTGTGAAGATCAAAAAAGGCAAGGTATCCTATAAAGATACCCCCCTTGCCTTTATTCAACCTGATGAGATTTTATTATGCTGTTGTCACGTAGAAAGTGACATTGAAATTGATTTATAAATTATTTAAATCTAATACATCGGTCATATCAAATAAGCCATTCGCTTTATTTTCTAACCATTTACCAGCTCTCACTGCGCCATTAGCGAAAGTCATACGGCTTGATGCTTTATGGGAAATTTCTACACGCTCGCCAATATCAGCAAACCAAACCGTATGTTCCCCCACCACATCCGAAGCACGAATAGTAGAAAAACCAATTTCATCACGTTTACGTTCGCCAGTGATTCCTTCACGACAAAATACACCGTGCGTTTTTAAATCGCGGCCTAAGGTTTTTGCGATATGTTCGCCCATTGAAAGTGCGGTGCCAGATGGTGCATCAACTTTATGACGGTGATGTGCTTCGATCACTTCAATATCGCAATAATCCCCCATCACTTTTGCCGCTTTTTCTAAAAGCTTGAAGACTAAATTCACGCCAACACTGAAATTTGATGCAAACACAATAGCAATTTGATCTGAAGCAGCCTTAATTACAGCTTTACCTTCGTCATCAAAACCAGTTGTACCGATCACCATTTTTTTATTATTCGCTACGCAAAATGCAATATGTTCAAGGGTACCTTCTGGTCGAGTAAAATCGATTAATAAATCGAATTTATCTTTTTGGCTTTCAAGATCATCTGAAACTGTTACACCAAGTTGACCAATTCCCGCCAATTCTCCCGCATCCGTCCCGACTAAAGATGATCCTTTGCGTTCAAACGCTGCACCGAGTTCTACGCCTTCCGCAGAATGAACCGCTTGAATTAATTGGCGCCCCATTCTTCCGCCAGCACCAGCGATTGCAATTTTTAATGTCATGTTACTTCCTTTTTTATTAATGAATTATTTCGTTGATGCCGCTATAAACCAGCACACAACCAAAAAATAAAAATACGATACCCGCCATATTATCAATATAACGACTGTATTGAGTGTATAAACGCTTGGCAATATTACGTGAAAAAATCAATGAAATCACATAAAAATAACAAAATGTTTCTACCACAATTACCATAAAAGCCAAGATAATTTGCCACATTTCAGTGATATTTACCAAGACAAGTGACATCACGCTACTAAAATACACCACGACCTTTGCATTGGATAAATTCACTAAAAGCCCTTTCACAATTTCTTTTTTGATTGTGGTTTGCTGATTAAATTCAGTATCAGAGTGCGGTTCAAATTGGGCGTATTTTTTACTACGAGCCATTAAAAAACCGAGATATGCTAAGTAACTACCGCCTAGTAACATAATAACGCCATGTAATGCAGGAATGGTAACGAACAACACCGCCAATCCCAACATAGAAAGCATCCCCCAAAAAGCGATGCCAAGCGTTATACCTAAAATGCCACAAACTGTATTACGACGAGAATTACTTGCTGCCATTCGGCTTACATAGAAGAAATCTGGCCCTGGAGTCATTAATCCAAATAAATGCACAATGATTAAATTCAGCATCACAACATCCAATAATGAATAGCAAATACGACAATCACCGCATAAATTGCCGCTAATACATCATCGACCATAATGCCAAAACCACTTTCGAGTTTTTCGTCAAAATAACGAATTGGGAATGGTTTTAAAATATCGAAAAAGCGGAATAACGCAAAAGCAGCCAAAATCCATTGCCAAGATAATGACGGGATCGCCGCTAATACAATAAATACGCCGACAAATTCATCCCAGACGATAGAACCATGATCGTGTACGCCCATATCTGCTGTAGTTTTTTGACAAAGGTAGCAGCCGAGCAGAAAACAAAGTGCGGTAAAAATTAAAAAGATTTTTACGCCTAATAAAGAAAGCAACATCACGCCTAAAATTGTTCCGGCTAAACTCCCCCACGTACCGGGAGCTGGATGAATTAAGCCCGAGCCAAAACCAACGGCAAGCAAATGAATAGGATTTAAAAGAGAGATTTTTTTTAGAGGATTATTTTCTGTCATTTTGATTCCTTAAAATGATCGAAACCGCTTGAAAACCTAATATTCACAGGTTTTCCATCCCGTAAAAAACAGGGAGAAAAGTCACCGCACTTTTCATTAATTTTACCAATACAAGTGCAAGCGACGTTCAATTTTTTCAAGCGTAATTCTAATTCATTTTTATATTCGGGCAGTATGGTAAAACAAAGTTCATAATCTTCTCCACCACTTAAGGCAAATTGTTCCGCTTGAACTCGATCATATTTATGCAAAATCGCGGATGAAAGAGGCAAAGCAGAAAGTTCAACTTCTGCACTACATTGACTTCGTTCAAGAATATGCCCTAAATCAGAGATTAACCCATCGGAAAGATCAATGGCAGCATGAGCAATATCAATTAACGCCCGTCCAAGCTCTATTCTAGGTGTGGGTCTAAGATGACGTTGTTGCAGAAAAACATCATCAGAATCAACCGCACTTTTGCCCGATAAAATTTGCGTTAAACCCGCCGCACTATCGCCTAATGTGCCTGAAACATAAATTAAATCACCAACTTGCGCTTTATGCCGACAAATCCCTTTACCTTTTTCGACAAAACCTTGTGCCGTAATCGTAATAGATAAGTTGCCTTTTGTGGTATCACCACCAATTAATGTGACGTTGTATTGTTTTAACGTGTGCAATAAACTTTGACTAAATGCTGAAATCCAATTTTCATCTACATTTGGCAAAGTTAATGCCAGTGAAACCCATTTGGGCAGTGCCCCCATTGCAGCAAGATCACTTAAATTTGTTGCAACGGTCTTATAAGCTAAATCTTCAGGTGAAATACTTGGTAAAAAATGTGTATTTTCCACCATTGTATCAGTCGTAATGGCAAGCTGATAATTCTCTGGCACGGAAACCAGCGCACAATCGTCGCCAATAGATAATTGAACGGAATCATCAACTAATATTTGTTGCTGAAAATATCGTTTAATTAAACCAAATTCACTCATTGCCATTTTTCCCCTATCTTATAAAAGAAAAGGCACGCGTTAGAAACGCGCGCCATTTTCAGTTTAAAAGGATTATTTACGCCCTAATGCGGGTGCGATTTTATCAAGTACGCCATTGATATATTTATGGCTTTCATCTGCACCGAATACTTTTGCCACTTCAATCGCTTCATTGATAACCACTTTATATGGCACATCTAATTCAAAGCGTAATTCATAAACGGCCAAACGCAAAATTGCAGTTTCAATAGGATCAAGCTCATCAAAAGCGCGGTCAATATAAGGCGAAATTGAAAAATCAACGGTTTCAATATTTTCTACTGTTTGACGAAATAATTTACGGAAGTAAGGTTTATCGACCCCATCCATATCTTGATCTAACTCAAAGGCTAATTCAACTTGCTCTGCAGTATTGCCAGATACCGCCCAAGAATACAAGGCTTGAACAGTACATTCACGCGCACGACGACGAGCAGAAGGCTTTTTCACTTGTTTTTGTTCTGTCATGATTTATGCCGCATCAATTTGTTGAATAAGATTAACCATTTCAAGTGCGGTTAAGGCTGCTTCTGCACCTTTATTTCCTGCTTTAGTACCAGCACGTTCAATTGCTTGTTCAATATTTTCTGTGGTTAATACACCAAAAGCGACGGGGATTTCAGCATCCATTGCAACTTTTCCTAAACCGCTGCTTGCTTCGCCTGCTACATATTCAAAGTGCGCAGTACCACCACGGATAACTGTACCTAATGCCACAATCGCATCAAATTTTTTACTTTCAGCTAAACGACGAGCAACTAATGGCAACTCATACGCACCTGGAGCACGCACGATAGTGATATTTTCATCTTTCACTTGGCCGATACGTTTTAATGCATCAATTGCGCCTTCTAATAAACTTTCATTAATAAAACTGTTAAAACGAGCAATTGCTACTGCAACTTTTGCATTAGGTGCTGCGACTGAGCCTTCTAAAACTTTCATATTTTTTCCTATTAAAAAATCGCTATCGTTAATTTGGTAGAGAATTCTAGCATAAAAAAACTTTTTTAAAACCAACCACACTTTTTTATTTTCATTTTAGTGAATTTAGCATAGCATAGACGTTGTTATCATTTTCATCTATTAAAAGGAGCAATTATGAAATTACGCACTATTGCATTAAGCCTAGCAGTATTATGTGCTAGCTCAACGAGCTTTGCTGGAATGGTTTCAACGTCATCTAATCTTGAGTTTTTAGCCATTGATGGACAAAAAGCATCAAAAGCATTATTAAAAGAAACAAAATCGTTTAACATCAATGATACTGAAACACATCAAGTGGTTGTTCGTTTAGGTGATATTATTGGTTCAGGTTCTAATCAATCTTTATTTGAATCTAGTCCTATCATTGTTACATTCAAAGGTTCCCCAGAAGATATTACTATCTCTGCACCTTCAATCCGTAGCCGCTCCGAAGGTGAAAAATTTAATAGTACACCAACAATTAATATTACTAGCAAATCAGGTAATACTATTGCAGCGAAAGTGGATGTTTTAAAACAAGAGGGTTTATTCCCTAGTGCAAACGTGGTAAACGATCTTTCTACATATAATTCCTCAGGTGCAATCGCATCTGTTGCAGCATTTTCGACTGCAGCAATACCAACCACAATGCCAATTGCTTCTGCAAGCAATGCTAAAATAAACAAAGGGAAAGTTGTTGTTCAAGGTGAGAATGTTGCAGAACAGCAACTTCAATACTGGTTCCAACAAGCAGATAAGGAAACTCAAATACGTTTCTTAAACTGGGCAAAATCCCACAATTAACGCATCATCTCGTTCAAAAAGCTTTGATGTTTGAGTACGCTTATATAGATAATAAAAGTGAGCCTTGCTGCTCACTTTTTCTATTGTAATAAGGATGAATAATGAACAACTGGTTAAATGCTAAAGTGATTGCTGCCATTCCTATTTTTATTGCTGTAAATATTGCCGCAATTAGCGTATGGGCATTTAATATCTCTCAACAGTCTATGCCTTTAATTCTAGGTATTATTGCAGGAGGGTTAGTTGATTTAGACAATCGTTTAACTGGGCGTTTAAAAAATGTCTTTTATACATTGATAGCTTTCTCTATTTCATCCTTTATTGTCCAATTAAATATCGGCAAGCCAATACAATATATTGCCTTGATGACTGCGCTTACATTTATTTTTACTATGATAGGTGCTGTTGGGCAACGCTATAGTACCATTGCATTTGGTACACTAGTTGTGGCACTTTATACTACACTAACCTATACACCTGAAATACATGAATGGTTTATCAACCCTGTCATGATTCTATGTGGTACGCTACTTTATAGTGTAATAACACTCATTGTCTATTTATTCTTTCCAAATCGTCCCGTACAAGAAAGTGTTGCTAAAGCTTTCTGTGCGCTAGGTGATTACTTAGATGCCAAATCTTATTTTTTTGATCCCGATGAAATAAATGAAATAGAAAAAAAACATCTTAATTTCGCTATGAAAAATGCAAATGTAGTTTCTGCATTTAATATTGTTCGTACAGCACTATTCTATCGTATTCGTGGTCAACATCGACATCCTCGCACACAACGAATGCTCCGCTATTATTTTGCTGCGCAAGATATCCATGAACGTGTAAATTCTACTCATTTTGATTATCAGCAAATTACTGAAAAACTAAAAAATACAGACTTAATTTTTCGTATTCAGCGCTTACTAGAATTACAAGCACAATCTTGCCGAGAAGTAACAACGAGTTTACGCCAAAATAAAAACTATCAATTCAATGAACGAGTTGAGCGCGCACTATCGGGGACATTGCACTCATTCCAGCTATATCGAGAACAACACATCCACGATAAAGATCAGCTTATTGAGATTCAGACCCTACTAGACAACTTGCAAAGTATTAACTGGCAACTTCGACAACTTACTCAAGAAACAGATGATGCTGATCATTTAGCAAGAATTCATACGGATCAAATTACAGGCTTAAAAAATATCTCTACTGCAATTTTTAGCCACTTTACCTTTGAATCTCAACTCTTCCGCCATGCAATACGTTTATCGATAGTGGTTTTTTTATGCTGTGTCATCGTAGAGTTTTTCCAATTTAATCTTGGTTATTGGATTTTACTCACCGCTGTCTTTGTCTGCCAACCAAACTATTCTGCCACCAAAACACGTTTACGCCAGCGGATTATCGGCACTTTTCTTGGCGTGGTAATAGGATCGCTTTTACCCTATTTTAATCCAACCTTAGAACTTAAGCTGGGTCTTGTAGTCCTTACTAGTACACTATTTTTCTTCTTTCGCAGTAATAATTACAGCTTCTCTACCTTTTTTATCACATTACAGGTCTTGTTAAGCTTTGATGTTATGGGTTTTAATACTTCAGCTGCACTCATGCCTCGTTTGTTTGATACATTACTAGGTTCGGCTATCTCATGGTTTGCTGTTTCTTATTTATGGCCTGATTGGAAATATTTACAATTAGATAAAGTTAGCCATAAAGCGGTTCAAAGTGATGCAACTTATCTTTTACATATTATTAGTCAACTACAATTTGGTAAAAGTGATGATCTAAAGTATCGCATTGCTCGTCGTAATGCACATCAATATGCAGCAGCACTTAGTACAACGCTTTCAAACATGAATAATGAACCTGAAAAATACAAAGCATTTTTACAACAAGGGTTTGATTTACTTAAACTGAATTATTCCTTATTAAGTTATATTTCTGCGCTAGGTTCCTATCGTGAAAAAATGAATACTCTACAACAAACTACACAATTTTTATCTGGTTTCTATCCTGTTGCCAAAAAAATTATTTATTCTCTTGAAAATATCGAAAAAATACCGCCAGATATATTTGCTAAACTCCAAAAAAACATTGAAACCCACCTAAAGGAGTTAGAGAAACAAGAAATGACAGAACAAGAGCGCACAGCATTTAGCTTGCCTTATCAGCAACTAAATTTAATCACACAATTATTGCCCGCTTTTTATGGTTATTTTCACAAAGAATACTGATAAATAGTAGGGTTATCGCATTTAAAAATACCTATTGTTCTTCAATTCATAAATAGCGATAATACTTCCCTACATAAAAGGCAAAGAAAAATGACAAATTATATTTTATTGATTATCGGTACTGCATTAATTAACAACTTTGTACTTGTAAAGTTCTTAGGACTATGCCCGTTTATGGGGGTATCAAAGAAAATTGAAACCGCAGTAGGTATGGGACTAGCAACAATGTTTGTATTAACCGTCGCCTCCCTTTGCGCATATTTAGTTGATCATTATATTCTTGTTCCCTTGAATGCTACTTTTTTGCGTACATTAGTATTTATTTTGGTTATTGCCGTAGTGGTACAATTTACCGAAATGGTAATAAATAAAACTAGTCCAACGCTATATCGTTTACTTGGAATTTTCTTGCCTTTGATAACCACAAACTGTGCAGTTCTCGGTGTCGCATTATTAAATGTAAATCTTGCTCATAATTTAACGGAATCTGTCGTTTATGGTTTTGGTGCATCTCTTGGGTTTGCACTTGTATTAGTGCTTTTTGCTGCGCTTCGTGAACGTCTTGTAGCGGCCGATGTCCCTTTAACTTTTAAAGGTTCATCTATCGCACTTATCACAGCTGGTTTAATGTCTCTTGCTTTTATGGGATTCACAGGACTAGTGAAGTAATAAAATGATCTATCTTTTAATGGCTATTACCATTTTGATTTTATTTATTGGGTTCTCTCAGTATTTTTCAGGAAAAAGAAAGAAATAATGCCCCTTCTATTCATCATAATCACTTTACTCGCTTTAATTTTCGGTGCGATTTTAGGCTTTGCTTCACTTAAACTCAAAGTTGAAGCCGATCCCATTGTGGAAAAAATCGACGCTATTTTGCCACAAAGCCAATGTGGACAATGTGGTTATCCTGGATGCAAACCATACGCTGAAGCTATTTGCAATGGAGATGACATCACAAAATGTATTCCTGGAGGTCAACCTACTATCGTAAAAATCGCAGAGATTTTAGGTGTTGATGTGCCAGCTATGGACGGCGTAGAAGAACCTATCGAGAAAGTCGCTTTTATTGATGAAAATATGTGTATTGGCTGCACAAAATGCATTCAAGCCTGCCCTGTTGATGCCATTATTGGTACAAATAAATTCATGCATACGATTATTCCAGATCTCTGTACAGGTTGTGAACTTTGCGTAGCGCCCTGCCCGACATATTGTATATCAATGATTCCCGTGAAAAAAAATATCGATAATTGGGATTGGAAGTTTGATGCAAAATTAGTCATTCCAGTAATAAATGTAAATGGTACTGAAAAAAAATTGGTTGTGGGGGAATAAATGGCGGACGTATTATCTCGTTTCAATTCCGGTAAATTATGGGATTTCAAAGGTGGCATTCATCCACCTGAAATGAAATCACAATCTAATACACAACCATTACGTCATCACCCTTTAGTCACAGATTTTTATATTCCTCTTAAACAGCACGCAGGAACAACAGGTCACCTTTTAGTAAAGGAAGGCGATTACGTATTAAAAGGTCAAGCTTTAACGCAAGGCGATGGCTTGCGTATGCTACCCGTTCATGCGCCAACTTCAGGCACAATTAAATCAATTAAACCTTATGTTGCCGCGCATCCGTCTGGTCTTGATGAACCTGCAATTCATTTGCAAGCGGATGGCTTAGATCAATGGCTAGAGCGTAATCCTATTGATGATTTTTTAACACTCTCGCCAGAACAACTCATTAACAAAATCTATCAAGCTGGTATAGCTGGCTTGGGCGGTGCAGTATTTCCGACGGCCGCTAAAATTCAATCAGCAGAGAAAAAAGTCAAACTTTTAATTATCAATGGTGCTGAATGTGAGCCTTATATTACTTGTGATGATCGTCTTATGCGTGAACGCGCCGATGAAATCATAGAAGGCATTCGTATTTTGCGTTATATCCTACGACCTGAAAATGTAGTCATCGCCATTGAAGATAACAAACCTGAAGCAATAGAGGCAATCCGCAAAGCGCTACAGGGAGCAAATGACATTAGCATTCGAGTGATTCCAACAAAATATCCTTCGGGTGCTGCAAAACAGCTTATTTATCTGCTTACAGGAATGGAAGTACCTAGTGGTGCACGTTCTTCTAGTATTGGCGTACTGATGCATAATGTTGGTACAGCCTTTGCAATTAAAAGAGCGGTGATAAATGACGAACCTTTAATCGAACGTGTCGTCACCCTTACAGGTGATAAAATTCCTGAAAAAGGTAATTATTGGGTCCGACTTGGTACACCAATTTCTCAAGTATTGACGCATGCGGGCTATCGATTTGATGAACGTTATCCAGTGTTTGCGGGTGGCCCGATGATGGGATTGGAACTTTCCAACCTCAATGCACCGGTGACAAAAATTGTCAACTGCTTGCTTGCACCAGACTATTTTGAATATGCAGAACCAGAGCCTGAACAAGCTTGTATTCGCTGTTCTAGCTGTTCTGATGCCTGCCCAGTCAACTTGATGCCACAGCAACTCTACTGGTTTGCTCGTAGTGAAGATCACAAAAAATCGGAAGAATACGCCCTCAAAGATTGTATCGAGTGCGGGATTTGCGCTTACGTATGCCCAAGCCATATTCCGCTGATTCAGTACTTCCGCCAAGAAAAAGCAAAAATTTGGCAAATAAAAGAAAAACAGAAAAAATCAGATGAAGCTAAAATTCGCTTTGAAGCGAAACAAGCGCGAATGGAACGTGAAGAACAAGAGCGTAAAGCACGTTCACAACGTGCAGCAGAAGCACGTCGAGAAGAATTAGCGCAAACCAAAGGTGAAGATCCTGTTAAAGCGGCGCTAGAACGCTTGAAAGCGAAAAAATCTAATGAAACAGAATCAGTACAAGTTAAAACGATTACCTCAGAAAAAGGGGAAGTTTTACCTGATAACGCTGATTTAATGGCACAACGTAAAGCTCGTCGTCTGGCTCGTCAGCAAGCGAAATCTCAAGTCGAAAACCAAGAACAACAAACTCAACCAACCGATGCGAAAAAAGCAGCAGTTGCTGCCGCACTTGCTCGAGCAAAAGCAAAAAAACTTGCACAAGCAAATGAAACCGCTGAATCAGTCTCAAATATTCAAACCGTAGAAAATGCGGTAGAAAAAATAGACGACAATTCAACCGCACTTGATCCGAAAAAAGCGGCGGTAGTCGCTGCGATTGCCCGAGCAAAAGCGAAAAAACTTGCACAAGCAAATGAAACCGATGAATCAGTCTCAAATACTCAAACCGTAGAAAGTGCGGTAGAAAAAACAGAAGAAAATTCAACCGAACTTGATCCGAAAAAAGTGGCGGTAGCCGCTGCGATTGCTCGAGCAAAAGCAAAAAAACTTGCACAAGCGGGAACCACAGAATCAGTTCAAAGCACTCTAGCCGTAGAAAGTGCGATAGAAAAAACAGAAGAAAATTCAACCACACTTGACCCGAAAAAAGCAGCGGTAGCCGCTGCTATTGCTCGTGCAAAAGCAAAAAAACTTGCACAAGCGGGAACCACAGAATCAGTTCCAAGCACTCAAGCCATAGAAAGTACGGTAGAAAAGACAGAAGAAAATTCAACTGTACTTAATCCGAAAAAAGCAGCGGTAGCTGCAGCAATTGCTCGAGCAAAAGCAAAGAAATTGGCGAAAACACAAGCAACATTAGAAAATAATCAGGAATAAAATAATGTTTAAAATGGTTAGCTCTCCTCATACTCATTCGGGGAAACTCACAGCGCGTATTATGCTTTGGGTAACGTTGGCAATGATGCCAGCTTTTTTCACTCAAATTTATTATTTTGGATTTGGCGTGGTGCTTCAATCTGTATTAGCCATTGGTACAGCTATCATCGCTGAGTTTATTGCAATAAAATTACGTGGTAAAAAGCCGTTAAATTACCTTTCAGATTTCAGCGTATCCCTGACTGCTTTAATTTTGGCGATGGCTATTCCACCTTATGCACCTTATTGGATCATCATCATTGGAACACTTTGTGCAGTTTTATTAGGTAAACAGGTTTATGGTGGCTTAGGACAAAATCCATTCAATCCAGCAATGATTGGCTATGTAATTCTTCTAATTTCATTTCCGTTACAAATGACAACTTGGATGCCACCAATTAATTTATTACAGGAACCCCCGACTTTGTCAGATGCGTTTTCATTAATATTTTCAGGTTTAACCACTGATGGATTTACTCTTTCACAACTTACACATAACATTGATGGCATCACCCAAGCAACGCCCTTGGATAGCGCAAAAATTTTCTATAAAAGTCACACTCAATTAAATGATTTTTATGAGTTAATTAAACTGCCTATTTTTATGGGTAATGGAACCGATTTCGCTCAAGGATGGTGGCAAGTCAACGTGGCTTTCTTAGCGGGCGGAATTTTCCTTATTTTAAAACGTGTCATTCATTGGCAAATTCCAGTGGCGATGCTTGTCACCTTTTTCTGTTTAGCCACAGCGACCGCTTTTACTGGATTCACGCATTTAAGTGCGATTAGCCAACTCGTTAGTGGCGCAATGATGTTTGGCGCATTTTTTATTGCGACAGATCCTGTCACAGCCTCCATTACACCACGAGGAAAAATTATTTTTGGCGCATTAGTGGGGTTATTTGTCTATCTCATTCGCTATCACGGAAACTTTCCAGATGGTGTAGCATTCGCAATTTTATTAAGTAATATTTGCGTTCCACTTATCGATCATTACACGCGTCCTCGAGTATCTGGTTATCCAACAAAAGGGAAAAAATAATGGGCACAGTAAAAATCACATCGCGTTACGGAATATTGTTAGGCTTTGTCGCCCTACTCTGCACAGCAATTTCTGCGGGTATTTTTTTCCTAACAAAAGATAAAATTGACGCGGTGATGGCGGCACAACAACGAGAATTACTTTTACAGGTCATTCCACAAGATTATTTCAATAATAATTTGCTAGAAAGTGCGGTTATTCCTCAAGATAAAAATTTGGAGGGCATTCAGAAAATTTATTTTGCGAAAAAAGATGGAAATGTTTCTGCCTATGCCTATGAAACCACTGCACCTGATGGCTATTCTGGCGATATTCGCTTGCTTGTGGGATTAGATCCGAAAGGTGAAATATTAGGTGTACGAGTAATCGAACACCATGAAACCCCAGGCTTAGGCGATAAAATTGAACTTCGTATTTCCAACTGGATTCTAAATTTCACTCATCAATCGATTAATGAGCATAATTTAAGCGAATGGGCGGTAAAAAAAGATGGTGGGAAATTTGATCAATTTTCTGGTGCAACCATTACACCTCGCGCAGTGGTGAATCAAACTAAACGCTCAGCATTAATCATGCTAAATAACCAAGCCTTGTTACAACAGCTTTCAACACAAGTGAAATAATATGACAGATTTAACTGAAAAAAATACCGCACTTGAAGAAGAAAAAATAGAAAGTGCGGTTGAGAATCAACAAAAGTCCATGTGGAAAGAAATCTTTACTCAAGGAATTTGGAAAAATAATCCAGCGGTTGTTCAACTTCTCGGGCTTTGTCCGCTTTTAGCGGTGTCTAGCACCGCCACCAATGCACTGGGTTTAGGTTTAGCGACAATGCTTGTTCTCACTTGCACAAATACGGTTATTTCGCTTTTCCGTAAATATATTCCGAATGAAATCCGCATTCCAATCTACGTGATGATTATTGCGACAACAGTAACTGTCGTTCAACTTTTAATGAATGCTTATACCTATACGCTTTATCAATCACTTGGGATTTTTATTCCACTCATCGTTACCAACTGTATTGTGATTGGTCGAGCAGAAGCGTTCGCCTCAAAAAACAGCTTACTCCATTCCGTTTGGGATGGTTTCTCAATGGGATTAGGGATGGCACTTAGCTTGACAGTACTTGGTGCATTGCGTGAAATCATTGGACAAGGTACGGTTTTTGACGGCATCGAAAATCTATTTGGCGAACAAGCTCAATTTTTAACGCTCCATATTTACCATACAGACAGTAGCTTTTTACTTTTCATTCTGCCACCAGGCGCATTTATAGGATTAGGCTTGCTCCTTGCAATAAAAAATCGAATTGATAAATAAGATGAATAAATTAAAAAGAATCGAAATATTAACCCGATTAAGAGATCAAAATCCCCACCCGACCACAGAATTACAGTATAATTCGCCTTTCGAATTATTAATTGCGGTAATTCTATCGGCACAAGCAACCGATAAAGGTGTGAATAAAGCGACAGAAAAACTATTCCCTGTTGCAAACACGCCACAAGCAATTTTAGATTTAGGATTAGATGGTTTAAAAAGCTATATTAAAACTATCGGACTTTTTAATAGCAAAGCGGAAAATATTATCAAAACCTGCCGTGATTTAATTGAAAAGCACAACGGTGAAGTGCCTGAAAATCGCGAAGCCTTAGAGGCATTAGCAGGAGTGGGTAGAAAAACAGCCAATGTTGTACTAAATACGGCATTTGGTCACCCAACTATTGCAGTGGATACCCATATTTTCCGTGTATGCAATCGAACTAATTTTGCACCAGGTAAAGACGTTGTAAAAGTGGAAGAAAAACTACTTAAAGTCGTACCTGATGAATTTAAAGTGGATGTTCACCATTGGTTAATTTTACACGGGCGCTACACTTGTATCGCACGGAAACCTCGTTGTGGCTCATGCATTATTGAAGATCTGTGTGAATATAAAGAAAAAATTGAGTTTTAATTTTTGCGATAAAACACTCTAATTATTTACCGCACTTTTTATTAAAAATAGGAAAACAAATGACAACAAATAATAAACAGCGACAAACTTGGTCTAGCCGACTCACTTATGTCATGACTGTCGCAGGCGCAACTGTCGGTTTCGGCGCTACTTGGCGCTTCCCTTACCTTGTGGGCGAAAATGGTGGCGGAGCCTACGTTCTACTTTTCTGTATCGCAATGATCGTAATCGGTATTCCGATGATTCTCGTTGAAAACGTGATCGGTCGTCGATTACGTGTAAATTCCATTGATGCCTTTGGCGATAAAATTCTGGATAAAGGAAAAGGCATTTCCAAATATTGGAAAATCCTTGGCTACATGGGCTTACTTGGTTCATTCGGTATCATGGCGTATTATATGGTGCTTGGTGGCTGGGTTATTTCTTATGTCATTAGCCTAATCAGCGGTACCTTAGATATCTCAACACCTATTACTAAAGATGTCGCCAAAGATTTCTACGAGCTGCATATCGGCAATAGCCCTTATGAAATTATACTGTACACCTTCTTATTTGTTGTGGTGAATTACATTATTTTAGCTAAAGGGATCATTGGTGGGATTGAGCGTTCTGTAAAATATTTAATGCCATTGCTATTCATCTTCCTCATTGGAATGGTTATTCGCAACGTAACATTACCAGGTGCAATGGAAGGAATTACATTTTATTTGAAGCCAGATTTCAGCAAAATTACACCACAATTATTTATCTTTGTTTTAGGTCAAGTATTCTTCGCATTAAGCCTTGGTTTTGGCGTATTAATTACGCTTTCAAGCTACTTAAATAAAGAAGAAGACTTAATACAAACTGCAGTTATTACTGGTTTTACCAATACAATTATTGCCGTACTTGCGGGCTTTATGATCTTCCCATCACTTTTCACCTTTGGGATTGAACCAAATGCAGGCCCAACTTTAGTATTCCAAAGTTTACCTATCGTATTCTCTCACTTATGGGCGGGTAAATTCTTTGCAATTATTTTCTTCGGCTTATTATTAATAGCTGCGCTAACTACTTCTATCACAATTTATGAAGTAATCATTACCGCATTACAAGAAAAGCTCAGAATGCGCCGTGGCAAAGCGATTGTCTTAACCCTTGGTGGTATTTTTGTCTTAGGTAATATTCCAGCAATTTTAGGGGATAATGTATGGAAAGATGTCACCATTTTCGGCAAAAGCATTTTTGATTTCTATGATTATGTCAGTGGAAATATTCTCTTTATGCTGACCGCACTTGGTTGTGCTATTTTTGTTGGTTTTGTGTTAAAAGATGAAGCGAAAAAAGAACTTTCTCCAACACCTAACTCAACATTCACTAAAATCTGGTTTAACTATGTGAAATTCGTTGTGCCAGTGATTATTTTAGTCATCTTTATCAGCAACCTATTTTAAAAAAGAAAAACCGAGTCTTTACTCGGTTTTATTTTTTAAAGGACATGTCTATAAAAATATTTGAGCCTTTAAGCCAATTCGCTGCCCTTCTTTTAAAACATTTTCTAACCGCACTTTGAATCCATGTAATTCCGCAATTCGCATGACAATAGAAAGCCCCAAGCCACTACCCTTTTCATTTTGCCCAGCTGGGCGATAAAAACGCTGACCAAGTTTTTTCAAATCTTCAGAGTCAACACCACCACCATTATCTTCAATAATAATCTGAGAAGATGCGATTTTCACTGAAACAGTTGTGTCTTCTGGGCAATATTTAATGGCATTATCTAGTAAATTTCTAAGCATCAATGAAACTAAAATTGGTTGCCCTTGTTTCTGCTTTGGTTCAGATTCTTTCTCAAAAGCCAAGGTAATTTTACGTTTTTCTGCCACAAAATAGCGCTCAGCAATCAGCGATTGAATGATGCCTTCCCAATCAATAGGCTGTAATTCTTCCAATTCTTGTAAATTATCCAGTTTTGAAAGCGTCAAAAGTTGCTCAATTAACTGCGATGCACGATCAATCCCTTGTGTTAAATGCAAAAGTGCTTGTTCTCGCAATTCCCCATCATCACCCGCCAGTTGAGCAACTTCAGTTTGAATACGCAATGCCGCCAATGGACTACGCAATTCATGGGCGGCATCAGAGGTAAAACGGCGTTCACGTTGTAGCATAGCCGAAGTGCGGTCAAAAAATTGATTTAAATTTTTTACTAAGGGTAAAATCTCAACAGGTAAGCCCTCTGTATTCAACAATGACACATCACCAGATTTTCTCGTTTGAACTTCTTGGCTTAAACGTTTAATCGGTCGAAGTTCTTTATGAATCAACCATCCTAAAACGATGATCAAAATAGGCAAACTTGCAAACCAAATCCACATTTGCCCAAAGATCATTTCCTCAATTAGATCTTCTCGATAATCAAGCTCTTGCCCAACGGCAATAATCAAATTTCCATTTGCTACAGGCTGCCAGAAAATACGCCATTCATCGTCATCATTCAGCATATAGCCTTTCGCAAATCCAATTTCATTATCAAACACAAAATTATCGCCATTACGTCCATCTGTTAATAAACGTTTGCCATCCTTAGAAAAAATAGCAAAAGCTAATGCGTCATCATCATAGTTTTTCTTGAACGAATGTGGCTGGATTTTATTAATATCTTCCACATGCTCTAACAGAATATGACTAAGATCTGAATTGGCAAGGCGTTCAGCAAAAAGGATTTGTTGGGCATCGAAAACATCATTCACTTCACTACGCACCTGCCACCATGCGACAGCAGTAGATACGCCCCACACAAAAAGTGCGGTGAAAGAAAGAACAGAAATAAGACGAAAACTTAAACGTTTGTTTTTCATTTATTGGGTTACTCCCAACGCATATCCAACGCCGTGTACTGTTCGAATAAATTGCTTACCTAATTTCTGACGCAAATTATAAATATGCACGTCTAACGCTCCGCTGCTAATTTCTTCATCCCAGCTTGATAATTTTTCTTCAATAGATGCGCGAGACAGTACGCGATCTTTATTCAGCATAAATAATTCAAGTAATTTATATTCACGGCTTGTTAAAGAAATGGGTTGATTATTCAACCAAACAGAACGCTGATTTGGATCGAGTTTAACGCCAGCATGCTCAATCACAGAATGATGATGACCATAACGACGACGAATAAGCGCTTGCAAGCGCGCTGCAACTTCAGCCAAAGCAAAAGGCTTGCAAAGATAATCATCCGCTCCACTTTGCAATCCTTTTACACGTTCATCTAAGGTATCACGGGCAGTCAAAATTAATACTGGGACATCTTGATGCTTGGAGCGCCATTGTTGCAATACATCTAATCCATCAAGCTTCGGCAAAGTTAAATCTAACACAACCGCATCATAAGGCGCAGAGGTTAAGGCATCCATTCCTGTTTTTCCATCCGTAAACCAATCCACAGCAAAACCTAGTTTCGTTAAACCAATCTGTAAACCATTGCCGATTAGATTATCGTCTTCTATCAATAAAATTCTCATAAAAAATTGACCGCTCTTTATAAACAAAAACAGCGAGCTAATGCTCGCCATTTTCAAAGAATGATTATTTTACTTTTTCGATACGTAATACTTCAAGATCTGCTTTCTCGAATGCTTCGTTATCTAGTTTACCGTAAACCTTCACTTTATCGCTTGGATCTACATTTAATCCATTCCAAACGTGACGTTCAATTTCTACTTTGATTTGACCTGTGCCATCGCTAAACCAGAATTCATCGTCATCAATTTGTTGTGTGATATTACCCACTAAAGTAATCATTGAATTATCTGCTGCAGATAAAGCTTGTTTTACACTAATTGCTGAAGGGGTTGCTTGTTGAAAACCGCCTTGAGTATTTCCGCCGTTAAAACCCGCGAATGCAGAAGTGGTTGCTAATGCGAAGATTGTTGCTAATGCAAATTTTTTCATAATGTTTCCTTTTTAATTAAGTTAATTTCAAGCACCATTGCTTGGATGTGTGTATTAAAACAAATAAATCTTAAGAAAAAGTTAAGAAACATAAAAAAACCTAAATTTTTTTAATTTAGGTTTTTCATAAATTAAAGTTTATTCAACTGCTCAATAGATGGTGCGTAATAATAAGCGCCCGTTACAGCCTTGGTGAAACCTAAAATGCGGTCAGTTTTTCCGTCTTTTTCACCAAACATATTAAGCAACTGTTGTTCAATGTTATAAAGCGTTGCACAGTAAGCAATAAAGAATAATCCGTGCGTACCGCTCGCTGTACCATAAGGTAAGCTTTGACGTAAGATTTTTAATCCCTTGCCATTCTCTTTCAAATCTGTACGACCAACATGAGAAGTATCCGCCTTGTCTTCCATTTCTACGCTATCCGTTTTAGTGCGTCCAAACACATTTTCTTGTTTTGCTGTATTTAATTTTTCCCATTTAGCGAGATTATGTTCATAACGTTGAGTAAACACATAACTCCCATCTTTATCATTGCCATTTGAAATTAAGGCAACTTCTGCTCGCTTTGCATCTTTTGGGTTTTCAGTTCCGTCAATAAAACCGGTGAGATCTCGTTCCTCCACCCAACGGAAACCATGAATTTCTTGCTGAACATCAATAGCTTGAGCAAAAGCATTCACTGCAGCTTGTGCCACAGAAAAATTAACATCAGGGCGTAACGATTGAATATGCACTAAAAGATCAGTTTGCGTACTAGGCGCAGATAGATCACCTTTGCCTAAGGTTACGAAAGGTTTAAGCTCTGCCGCACTTTGACCACCTAACTTTTTCCATGCGCTATCACCAAAAGCGAGCACAGCACCTAGACGAGCATCAGGATACGCTTGTTGTAACTGTTCAAGACTATCAAGGAATTGATGAATAGCTTTAGAGGCAACAGAATAATCCGTAATATTTGCTTCTAAAAATACACCTGCTTTACAAGATTCAAGTAAAATACCCGTTTGCGCAGTCATAAAAATCTCCGTACATCAATAAAAAAACGGTCAAATTATACAAAAACACTGTATAAAAATCCTAAATATTTCAGCATAAATTGATTTCCATCACAAAAATACGATTTCATTATTGCGGTTTTTTATTATTTAATATAACCTCTAAATAAGAATAAATTTCATTTAAAGGATTAACTCTTATGTTTCGCGTTTTTCGTTACGTAATGATTCCCTTCCTCTTTCTTTTGTCTCAATCTGTTTTTGCAAACAACTATCAAAAATGGGTAGATGACATCACTCAACGCTTGAATCACACCGAACAACTTCTTAAAGAAAACAAAATTGATGATGCCAAAACAGAAGTACAAATGGCCTATTTTGAAATATTTGAAAATTTAGAAGGTCCGATTCGCATTAATTTTTCAGCGCAAAAAAGCTATCAAATGGAAGCCACTTTTGGTGAGATTCGCAAGATGATTGGCGAAGGTAAACCAATGAATGAGGTTCAAGCCAAAATCAACGGTTTAAAAAATGAATTACAGCAAGTTTTACCTTCTCTTGTTGAAGGGCATCAACTCAATGCTGATAGTCAGCACGGCGTTTATGATAATCAAGCCATCAAACCTTATTGGCAACAAAGTTTCAAAACCATTGATGATTTTATTGCACAAGCCATTACCGCTTATGAAAGCGGTGATTTTGCCAATGCTAAAAAAGCATTCCAACAAGCTCAATATGACGGCTACAAAAACTCTGAAATGGAAATGTCGGTTAGAACTAACCGCTCTTCTGAAATTTCAGCCGCGATCAATCAACAATTCTATAATTTGATTCGTTTGAGTGAACAACCTGATCAAATGACAGAAATTGCTTACCAAAGCACACAACTCTTGCAAGATATTGAAGAGCAGCTTCCTAATTTGCCTACCACTCGCGATGAACAAAACGCTCAAGCGACACAATCACAAGCGCAAACTTCAGATAACGTTGCGGAGCAAGATTGGGCAAAAATTACGACTGAAATCAACCAACGTATTCAACAAGCTATTGCCCTTTATGAACAAGGCGATGCAAAAAAAGCCATGCTTTCTGTACAAGACACTTACTTTGATGTATTTGAAAATTCTGGTATGGAAAATAAAGTGGGCTCGCGCGATAGCAATTTTAAAGCAGAATTAGAAGGTTATTTCACCCGTTTAGTCAGTCTGATGAAAGCGGGAAATGGCGACAAATTACAGGAACAAGCTACAGGTTTAAGCCAAAACTTAGCGAAAGCCGTTCAAATATTACAAGGCAGAGAACAAAGTGATTGGTCCATGTTCTTATATAGCTTGCTTATTATTTTACGTGAAGGCTTAGAGGCATTATTAATTGTTGCCGCTATTGTGGCTTATATGGTAAAAAATAATCATCACGATAAATTGCCACTTATTCGCCAATCCGTTTATGTGGCGTTAGGGGCAAGCGTCGTTACCGCATTCATATTCCAACTTATTTTTGAAAACTCAGGCCAAAACCGCGAATTGCTTGAAGGTTTCACAATGATTATTGCAGTCTTCATGTTGTTTAGTATGAGTTACTGGTTGCTTTCTAAAGTCGAAGCACAAAACTGGAAACGCTATCTCGAAGGTAAACTATCAACGGCATTAACAGCAGGCTCTCTATTCGGCTTATGGCTGACCAGTTTCCTTGCTGTATATCGTGAAGGCGCAGAAACCGTATTGTTCTATTATGCCCTAGTTGGCGATGCGAAAAGTGCGGTTAGTTTAGCCTATCTTTTTGCCGGCTTTATTTGCGGGGTGATTTTACTCGCGATTTGCTACTTTATAATGCGTTACACCGTGGTTAAATTGCCATTAAAACCATTCTTTATGTTTACTGGTTCATTTATGTATTTAATGGCATTTGTATTCGCTGGCAAATCTGTACTTGAACTTATTGAAGGTAAACTGTTTGAACCGACATTAATTAACGGTGTACCAGAAATCTCGTGGTTAGGTGTTTATCCTTATGTGGAAACCCTTGTACCACAAGCAATCTTAATTCTTGCTGCTATTTTTGCTTTGTTTGTTATGAAATATCAAAGCAAAAAAGCGGTTTCAAATTAACTCAAAACTCATCTCAGGAGAGAAACTATGAAAAAAGCACTTCTTAGCGCAAGTTTATTAGCAGGAATGTTTGCAGCAACTTCTGCTTACGCATTCCAAGAATATCCAATCGGTGAAGCAGTTACTATGAATGACATGGAAATTGCAGCGGTTTACTTAAAACCAGTAGATATGGAACCTCGCGGCATGGGCTTACCTGCAGCAAAATCTGACATTCACTTAGAAGCAGACATTCATGCAGTGAAAGGTAACAAAAACGGTTTTGGTGAAGGTGAATGGATGCCTTATTTAACCATCAACTATACCTTAGTTAATACCGATACTGGTGCTAAACAAGAAGGTACCTTCATGCCAATGGTTGCTGGCGATGGCCCACACTATGGCGCAAACATCAAAATGATGGGCGTGGGTAACTACAAATTAACTTACCATATCGATCCGCCACCAAAAGCTGGTATGCACCGCCACACTGACGAAGAAACTGGCGTGGGTCGTTGGTGGAAACCATTTGATGTAAATTATGAATTTAAATTTACTGGTTTAAAATAATAGTGCTGTAGGGTGGGCTTCAGCCCACCAATTAACAATCAGACATAAAAAAACGGTGGGCTAAAGCCCACCCTACCATTTAAAAATCCGCTTTCTATGACTTATTTTTTCATTTTTGTTTTGCAAGCTCTTTTGCCAATTTCGCTTTTACTCGGTGCATCTTGGGCAATTAAAAAAGGCAATATTTCGCCTAAAACGCTTATTTGGTTAAGCCTTATTGGCTTGGCTTTGGGTGTTGTCCTACGACTAAATATTCCTAATGGACAAACCACCAATCTTATTCTAACCATCGGCTTTTTAATTATCTTTTTACTTTTTGCAATCAGCCAATGGAGCAAATCATCAAACCTTGCCGCATTCTGGCAATTTGCATTAATGCTTATCGCGGGAGCAACTTGGGCGAAAGATCCAAACATCACCGCACTCACCAACACAGATGTCATCAACACTGATTTTATTTTAAATATAAGTGCGGTCATTTTTGGCGTAATTTTTAGTTTAGCCTCAAGTGCATGGCTCTATTTCTTACTTAAACAGCAACAAAAAACACAAGGAAAATCTACCGCACTTTTAGCACTCAGCTTTTTACTTTTTATCGCGTTAATTCTTCCGATTGTAGCAGAACTACTGCTTACCCTAATGAAATTACAACTCATTGAACTCACCAAAGTGCGGTTAAGTTTTGTGGCAAAATCAGGGGAAATCACCGCTTGGCTCAATATCATTTGTGTTGTGTTAATGCTCGCTGTTTTGTGTATTTTTACCATTCAAACACATTCAAAACGTTTAAGAGAAGCTAAAGCCGAAAAAGATCTGATTGAAAAACGCAAAAAATTAGCCTTCGTACAAACATCAAAACGCACCATTTACTGGGGCATATTGGGTATTTTATTTGTTGCTGCAAGCCAACTTTATTGGGAAAAAGTTGCCTCTCAACCACCACAGCTTTCTGAAGCAGTTCCAGTACAACTTAATGACAAAAATGAAGTGCATTTAGCTCTAGAGCCACTTAAAGACGGTAAACTTCACCGCTTTGTTTGGATTGCTGATGATGGCAAAGCCGTACGCTTTTTCATTATCAATCGCCAACCGAATAAAGTCAGTATGGCGGCAGTATTCGATGCTTGCCTACTCTGCGGCGATCAAGGCTATGTCATGCAAGGCAATCAAGTAGTCTGTGTTGGTTGTGGCGTGCATCTCTTTATTCCATCTATCGGTAAACCGGGCGGTTGCAACCCTGTACCGATTGAAAATTGGCAACAAACTGACAATGAAATCGTGATTTCTCGTAAAAGCCTTGAAGATGGCTTAAATCTATTCAGTACGATTGTGGAAATTGAAGTGCAAGATCCGATTAGTGGCGCCAAACTCAAAAACACTAAAACTGAATATAAATATAGCCACGAAGGGCATACTTATTTCTTTGAGAACGAAAAAAATCTCGATTTATTCCGCGATAATCCCGATAACTATCTCGGTATTAACAAAAACGAAAATCCAAAAGGGGAATAACAATGCTTGCTCGAATGTTATTTCAATCTTGGCGATTTGGTATCAAACGTAAATTGCTCGCCATTATCACTATTTTCTTAGCCGCTGGCTTAGTCTCCGCGCTGCTTGCCGTTTCCATTGATATTGGTGACAAAATGGCAAAAGAGCTGAAATCTTACGGTGCCAATATTTTGGTGGAGCCAGCCAGCAATGCAGCATTGCCTGATGAACTCAGTCATAGTGCTTCATTATCTAGCCAAGATTTTTTAGATGAAAAAGAGCTTCCCAATATCAAAGATATTTTCTGGCGAAATAATATCGTGGGTTTTGCCCCATTGCTTTCAGCAAATGTACAGGTGACAAAATCTTCACAAAATTCCACCGCACTTTCAGCGCCGAAAACGATTAATGTGCTTGGTACCTTCTTTGATCATAATATTGCCGTGCCTGATGAAGAAGATTACCACACAGGACAACGAATCATTAGCCCTTACTGGAAAGTAGAAGGGGAATGGGTTGATGATTTAAACAATGACTTTGGAGAAATCGCCCCTGCTCTTGCTGGCGAACAACTTGCCAAAAGTAATGGTTGGAAAATTGGCGATAAACTTAGCTTAAGCTACACAAACGATAACGGCGAAAGCCAACAAAGTGCGGTAGAAATTAAAGGCATTTTAAGTACGGGGGGAACAGAAGATAATCAGCTTGTGATGCCCCTCAGTGCGGTGCAAAATTTGCTAGGTTTAGAAGGCAAAGTGCAATCCGTCCGCGTATCTGCCCTCACTGTGCCAGAAAACGATCTTTCCCGTAAAGCGCGCGCCAATACGGATGCCTTAGATGCGGAAGCCTATGACCGTTGGTATTGCACCGCTTATGTTTCTTCAATTTCTCATCAATTAGAAGAAGCAATTTCTGGCGCAATGGTTCGCCCAATTTGGCAAGTTGCAGCTTCTGAAGGTGTAGTGATTGGTAAAATCCAACTCTTACTAGCGGTCGTTACCTTCGCGGCATTAATCGCCGCAGCAATGGGTATTGCTTCCTTAATGAGTGCAGGAATTATAGAACGCTCAAAAGAAATTGGCTTAATGAAAGCACTAGGCGCTTATCAATGGCAAATTACCTTACTGTTCTACTGCGAAGCGGTGTTAAGTGCATTAGTAGGCGGAATATTTGGCTGTTTAGCCGGATGGGGATTAGCCAAATTTATCGGTGCTGCACTATTTGGTGCACCTCTTGATTTTGCTTGGATCGTCGTACCTTGTGTTCTCGTACTCTCCATTCTTATTGCTGTAATTGGCACTTGGTTCCCTGCGCATAAAATCGCTAAACTTTACCCTGTCGAGGTGCTTTATGGCAGAGCATAAAAGCGCGAATACTCAAAGCATGTTCTGGCGATTAATTTTCCGCGCATTGCGACTACGCCTCCAACGAGTATTGATTATTTTCACTGCACTTACTGTGGGCGCAAGTATTGTCACTGCAATGGCTGCCGTTTACTTCGACATCAATACCAAAATGAGCCAAGAACTGCGTACTTTCGGAGCAAATTTCTACATTGGTTCAGCCGATGGCGGAATGATGAATCAAGCAGAATTAAACGCAATTTTGCAAAAAGCACCAGATGGTTTTATCACGGCTGCCAGTCCTTACCTTTATGGCGTCACACGCAGTGATTTAGAAAAAATTGTTCTGATGGGCGTAAATTTTGATGCCATGCGCATCCTCGCCCCTTACTGGCAAGTTACGGGATCCGAAATCAACGTAAACTTTGACGACCGCAATGCAATGATTGGGAAAACCCTTGCTGAACGATTACATGTTAAAGTGGGAGATAGCCTACAACTGTCTAAAAATGCCGTAGAAAAACATAGTTTTAACATTAAAGGAATTGTAGAAGCTGGTGATGCAACTGACAATATGCTTATTGTGAATGTTGAATTTGCACAAAATTGGTTAGATAAAGAAGGCGTAGTCAACAACGCATTACTCAATGTGCAAAATGAGCAAGGCGCTAATACAGTGGATCAATTTGCCGAAAAAATCATGCAACAATATCCCGATTTAACCGCTCGCCCGATCCGTAAAGTTTCCGCCTCAGAAGGACAAATTTTAGAAAAAATTAAAGGCTTAATGGGCTTAATTTCCCTTGTGATTTTGGTGCTTGCAACCTTATGTGTGAACACTACATTAATTGCAATTGTCGGTGAACGATCCAAAGAATTTGCCTTACAAAAATCACTAGGTGCAAAAAAATTTGACATCATTCGCCAAATCAGCACCGAAATTTTAATTATCGCGTTTTGTGCGATTATTATCGGGCTTGGCTTGGGGTATTTATTAGCTCAAGTATTAGGAATAACCGTGTTCAAATCTTATATTGATATGCGATTACCAGTGTTACCAATTACGGTTGTACTTTCGTTATTAGTGGCATTTGTAGCTGTTATTATTCCAACACGTCGAGCATTGAGTATTAATGTTGCGAATGTGTTGAAGGGTGAGTAAAACTGAAACGCCTATAAATTAGATAATAAAAGAGAAAAACCATGACCAACTTTGTAATAGAAACCCAACATTTATATAAACGCTTCGGGCAAGTTACCGCTCTGGAAGACATTAATATTCAAATTAAACAAGGGGAATTTGTGGCGATTATGGGGGCTTCAGGCTCTGGAAAAACCACACTGATGAATATTTTAACAGGCTTAGATACCGCTAGTGAAGGTAAAGTCATTTTAGATGGCGTGGATGCCGCTCAATTAGATGAAGTCGGTCGACAACGTTTCCGCGCTGAAAAAATCGGCTTGGTATTTCAACAATTCCATTTAATCCCTTATTTGACCGCACTTGAAAACGTTATGCTGGCACAACATTATCACAGCGTGATTGATGAAGCATCCGCCAAAGCGGTATTGGAACAAGTAGGCTTAGGCCATCGCATTGATCACCGACCAAGCCAACTTTCAGGCGGCGAGCAACAACGTGTTTGCATTGCGCGTGCGTTAGTTAATCAACCGCCCGTTATCTTTGCTGATGAACCAACAGGAAATTTAGATGAACAAAACGAATCTTTAGTGCTAGATTTGCTCACAAAACTAAATCAACAAGGGCGCACCATTGTGATGGTGACACATAATCCAGAGTTAGGTGAACTCACCGATCGTGTTATTTATTTACATCACGGAAAATTTGTAAAGGAAGAAAATCATGCGAACAAATAAACTATTGAAATTAGTTGCCATAAGTGCGGTTATTTTTGGTGCTGTTTCTTGTAAAGATGAAGTTGCCTCAGTAGGGCAAAAAGCGCCTGATATTGCCGCCTATGATCTTCAAGGCAATCCTGCAAACCTTGAGAATTGGAAAGGCACACGATTATTAGTTTTTTGGTCAGAAACCTGTGGACATTGTATTGCAGAGTTAAAAGAATTTGAAAAACTCGTAGAAGACAATCCTGGCAAAGTTTCGCTCATTGCAATTAATGTGGATGGCGATAAAATGGACACCAAAGCCGTAGTGGCTAAACGTGAACTCCACTTGCCTGTAATTAAAGATCAAATGAAAATTACCGCAGAGCGTTATCAGCTTATGGGTACGCCCACTTCATTTATTATTAGCCCTGAAGGAAACATTCAAGCTAAATATGAAGGCGCAATTCCATCTAATGATTTAGATAAATTGTTTAAAGGATAAACAATGAAAAAAACTAACCCAATAATTCTGATTATGATTTTCGGCCTTAGCTTAACTAAAGTGGCCTTTGCTGATACTAATCTTGCCCAAGGCGAAAAACTCTACAAACGAAGCTGCACTACATGCCATGGAAAATCTGGTGAGAAATCTGCTATGGGAGAATCAAGAATTATCAATAACCTGACTCCTCAAGAAATTTATACCGCACTTTCTGAGCGAAAAAGTGGAAAAATTGAAGGAGCGGGCAATAGGATAAAAAGCCAATTAAGTGAAGAGGATATAAAAAACTTATCTGAACTTGTTCCTACATTAAAAAAATAAAGAAAATGCGATTAATTTTTTGAAATTAATCGCATTTAAATTTTATTCTGTGTATGCCTTAATATTAGTACGAATTAAAAAATAAATTATCAAACTGATGAAAGCACAAACTAAAATCACCACAGCTGTTGCATAGAAAATATTACCAATACCGACTAATGGTGAAACAACGCCCCCTAGAAAAAAGGGAGTAAAACCAAGTAATGCAGAAGCACTTCCGGCATATTGACGTTCACTTTCCATTGCCAATGAAGAAATTGCAGGAAAGGTAAGCCCCATCATCAATAGCATAAGAAAGAAGCCAATTTCAACTAAAAACCAGTTAGGTTGAATAATAAGTGTCGAAATGGTGTAAAGAACGACAATCCCAAAACCTAATACCCCAAAAGAAAGTGCAGTACGATTTGACAACTTACCACCTATATTTGCTCCCATAACTAATGCAGCACCATTTGCTCCAAAACATAAGCTAAAGGTAAACACACTTAATCCGTAAAAACTTTGCAAAATAAAAGGTGAAGCGGCAATATACGCAAACATGGCAGCAAGCAAAAAGCTTTCAATACCAACATAACTCATAAACATTCTATTTTTTATAATCTTGCCAAATGTAAAGAATGTGGAAAGTACAGAACCTTTCAAACGTTTTTCAATAATTAGGCTTTCTTTTAAACGAAGACAAAATAGTAATACAACAATACCAATAATTGCTAAAAAGAAAAATACGCCTTTCCAACCAATATATTCTAATAATAAGCTGCCTAAAATAGGTGAAATGATCGGTGCGATACCATTAATCGTCATTAATAGCCCAAAAAAACGTGTCATTTCACGACCACGATATAAGTCCGTCGCTATCGCACGAGAAATTACTACACTTCCAGCAGAGGAAAGCCCTTGTACCGCTCTTAATACAATCATCGTTTCAATATTCGGTGAGAAAATCAGTAAAATCGTACTGATGATATAAATTAAAAGTGAAATAATCAGCGGTATTTTGCGTCCAAATTTATCACTCATCGGGCCAAGTAATAGCTGCCCAACGGCTAAACCGATCATTGCCGTTGTGAGCGTTAATTGCGTCATGGAAGCCGTTGTATCAAAAAATTGTGCAAGCTGTGGCAATGATGGCAAATAAAGATCGACAACAAATGGTCCAAAGGCAGAAAGTACACCAAGTAAAATCACTAAAAAGGCTTTTGAATTTGTTTTTTGCATTTATATATCCTAAATAAAGATTATTTATACCGTTTTTTCACCGCACTTTTATCTTGCTCACGTAATCGTTCTAATTTTTCCTTAATCTGAATTTCCATACCTCTATTCGTCGGAAAATAATATTGAGTGTCTTTTAATTCAGGCGGGAAATAATTTTCACCTGCTGCATAAGCATTAGGTTCATCGTGGGCATAACGATATTCAGCACCGTAGCCAAGTTCTTTCATTAAATTAGTTGGTGCATTACGTAAATGTGGTGGAACATCATAATCGGGTAAATCTTTCGCTTGCTGTTTGGCGGTGTTAAATGCGGTATAAACCGCATTACTTTTTGGCGCAACTGCAAGATAGATAATGGCTTGGGCAATGGCTCTCTCTCCTTCATAAGCCCCCACGCAAGTAAAGCAATCCCATGCAGCCAATGCCACTTGCATAGCGCGAGGATCCGCATTTCCCACATCTTCTGAAGCAATAGCAAGTAATCGGCGCGCAACATATAAAGGATCACCACCTGCCGTTAAAATTCGTGCATACCAATACAATGCCGCATCTGGTGCAGAACCTCGAACAGATTTATGTAGAGCAGAAATTAAATCATAGAAACGATCACCTTGTTTATCAAATCTTGCTTGACGTTCGCCTAAGACTTCTTTTAATAAAGTGCGGTCAATTTTCTTTCCATTTTCCGTTTCATCCGCCATATCCACCATTAATTCGAGGCAATTCAAAGCTAATCGTGCATCCCCACTAACATATTCAGCAAGTACTTGCAGTAAATTCTCTTCTAAAATTAAGCGCTCTTTACCCAATCCACGTTCAGGATCTTCTACAGCTTGCTGCAAAACTTGTTCAATTTCAGCCGTTGTAAGTGATTTCATCACATACACTCGTGCACGAGAAAGCAACGCATTATTTAGCTCAAAAGAGGGATTTTCTGTTGTCGCCCCAATGAAAATAACGGTTCCATTTTCAATGTGCGGTAAAAATGCATCTTGCTGGCTTTTATTAAAACGATGGACTTCATCCACAAACAAGATAGTTTTACGATCTGCAAGACGATTTTGTTTTGCACGATCAATGGCTTCACGAATTTCTTTGATACCACTCGTCACCGCAGAAATTCGCTCAACTTCAGCATTAATACGTTGCGCAATAATTTCTGCGAGCGTTGTTTTTCCTGTACCTGGTGGCCCCCAGAAAATCATAGAATGAATATGCCCAGCTTGAATAGCTTTACGCAGCGGCTTACCTTCACCAATAAGATGAGTTTGCCCAAAATACTGCTCTAGACTCGTTGGGCGCATCTTGGCTGCCAGTGGACGAAAATCATTTTCGGCAAAATCAAAGTTGAGGTTCGACATGTTTATTTCTCACAAAATTGAAGGGCGTATTTCTACGCCCTTATTTCAAATAATCATTTGTTATTTTTTACGTTGGTCATCCACTTCAACACCTTTTTCTGGCTTGAATTGGAACAAGCTGTCAGACAACGTCTGATTCGTAATATTACGTAAAACATAAAGATTGGTTTGCCCATCTTTCTCGGTCGTACTGAAATTTCTTAATACGCCATTAGCATCAACGCGAATATCAAATTGCTTGATATTACTTTTTGAAGATTTAGGTTTCAATACGAAAGTATCCACTTGTTGCATAACCGAATATTGATCCCAATGGCTTTTATCGTTACTTGTAAGCAATACGAATGGTGTGTTATTCACCGCATCTTTCACCCATTGCGCGGTCACTTGTTGCACAAATGGATCGTAGAACCACAAGGTTTTACCATCAGAAATAATCTGGGTTTCTTGAGGAGTTTTAGTATCCATACGGAATAAATTCGGGCGTTTAATTTGAAGTTTTCCACTTCCTTGTTGAACATTTTTGCCACTTCCTGAGGTCACTGTTTGCACAAATTCAGCGCTTAACACATCGACTTTAGCTAAACGCATTTGCAATTCACTTGCCGCATCAGCCAATGCCAAATTACTCAAACCAAGTAAGGCAAGTGCGGCAAATTTTAACGTTGTTTTTTTCATTTTACTTTCCTTTTAAATTAGTATTCTGGACGACGCGATAAAATCTCACGCTTACCATTTTGCATTGGGCTAACAATTCCTTGCTCTTCCATTTGATCCATAATACGCGCGGCTCGGTTAAAGCCTACGCTGAATTTACGTTGAATAGAAGATACTGAAGTTGTACCGGTATTAATAACAAAATCCATTACTTCATCAAAAAGTGGATCTAATTCTCCACCGCTTGATATTCCTTTTTCCGCACTTTCCTCATCGTCTGCGCTTTCTAAAATGCCATCAATATAGTCAGGTTTACCACGTGCTCGCCAATCATCCGCAATACGAATAACTTCATCATCACTCATAAAGGCACCATGAACACGCACCAAATCCGATGAACCTTGCCCAGAATAAAGCATATCACCACGACCTAAAAGCGCCTCTGCCCCACCTTGATCAAGAATAGTTCGTGAGTCAATTTTACTTGCAACCGTAAAGGCAATACGACTTGGGATATTCGCTTTAATTAAACCGGTAATTACATCTACAGAAGGACGTTGCGTCGCTAAAATTAAATGGATACCGATAGCTCGCGCTTTTTGTGCTAAGCGAGCAATAAGTTCCTCAATTTGCTTACCCGCTACCATCATTAAATCAGCAAACTCATCGACAATAACCACAATATAACTCAACTTTTTCAATGCAGGTGGCATCGTATCCATTGTATCGCCAGGTCGCCAAATTGGATTTGGCACTGGCATTCCCATTGCTTCATATTCATCAATTTTTTCGTTAAAGCCTTCAATATTGCGTACACGGAGAGCAGAAAGCAGCTGATAACGGCGTTCCATTTCATCTACACACCAGCGCAACGCATTAGCGGCTTTTTTCATATCTGTTACAACAGGCGTCAACAAGTGCGGAATATCATTATAAACAGAAAGTTCGACGACTTTTGGATCGATCATGATGAATTTCACATCTTCTGGTTGAACACGATAAAGTAAACTTAAGATCATCGTATTCACGCCAACAGACTTACCTGATCCTGTTGAACCTGCTACCAACAAATGTGGCATTTTCGCTAAATCAACAATCACAGCCTTTCCGCTAATATCTTTACCTAAAGCCATTGGCAAAGTGGCATGAGTATCACGGAATTCGCTACTATCTAACACATCACGTAATGGCACCATTTGACGATGAAGATTAGGTGTTTCAATACCGATATAAGGCTTGCCAGGAATAGCCTCAGCCACACGAATCGAGCGGAACATTAATGCACGCGCCAAATCGGTATCAATACTCGTGACTTTTGACGCTTTCACCCCAGGTTGTAATTCTAATTCATAACGCGTCACAACAGGGCCAACAAGCACATCTTTTACAGTCGCTTTCACATTAAAATTACGTAATTGTTGCTCAATACGTTGAGATGTTTCCAAAACTTCTTCTTGCGTAATATTTTGTTCCACTGCTGGATGTTTTGACAATAACTCTAAACTTGGCAATGGCGTGCTAGGCTTTTCACGTTTAGTTGTCGGCTGTTGGAATGCTGGATGAATTAGTGAACCACTATAACCTTGATAATGAGGTGTATTCTCTGTGGTTTTAACTTGTTCTTCAGTCACTTCATTCTGTAAAGAAACCATCATTTCTGAATTATTATCCGCTAAACGAACTTGTTCATCAGCTTGAGCAAAACGTACTGCTTCACGAGCTGCAAATTCTTCAGCAAGATGTGAAAAATTATTTTCTTCATCATTCTGATGCGCTAAACCTTCACGCAAGGAAACCGTTGGGATTTCATCATCTTGTAGTAAAGAAATTTCTGAAAAATTATCCGCACTTATTTCATGTTCTGATTTATTCAACTGTCCCTTTTCTTTTTTATTATTAATCCACACCGGGACAAAATCATTTTCATTCGGCATTTGATGATTTAATTCATTTGAAATATGAACACTAGGCAATTTTTCCATACCTAAATCAGAAATAAATTGTTCATCAATATTTTGTGAATTAAGTTCGTTATAATCTGTTTGAATAGCGATATTCTGTGTTAATCCACTAATATTTATCATTTGCTCATTAGATAACTTTTCGTTTTCTCCAAGCTCACGATCATTCTTATCTTCCACAAGTTTTGGATTATGTTCATTTTGTTCCGCAACTTCTGGCAATATCATATTTTGAATAAAATCTGGTTTCTGAATCAAAATTTGCTCTAATTCCTCTCCCGATTCATCTTGTTTAACATCTTCAGTTTGTTCATTTTTCATAGTAAGCCAATGATAAAACGTCACAAGCAATCGAATAAATGAGGCACCAGAACAAAAAATGAATCCAATGACAGCAAAGACCAACCCAATTAATATTGCACCTAATTTACCGAGTACAGGATAAATCCAATTCACTACAAGTGAACCACCAAGCACACCGCCACTCAAATAAAAAGAATTACTTGATAAAAGCAACATGCTCATCACACAAAGACCGATGATTAAAGTAAAAAAACCAAAACTACGTAAAATAATTCGCGTACATGAAAGCTGTTTAACCGCTTTAATTTTTAATAGATAAACTGGTACTAAAAACGTAGCAAAAGGAAAAATATGTGCAACATATCCGAAAAAGACAAAAAGGAGATCAATTACCCAAGCGCCGAATGCTCCAGCCTTGTTAATTGTTCCATCATGAGATGCAGCCGTTGCCCAAGAATTATCTAAAGGTGTATAACTAGACCAAGCAATAATTAAATAAAGTCCCAAAAGTGCGGTTAATGCTAATAATAATTCAGCTAAATACTGTCTTGGTGTAAAGCGTTCTGTAATTCGTTTAATCATATAGTTTATTATTTCAATACAAGATAATTAGTTTGTTTTACTTCTTCCATCACCACATAAGTGCGCGTATCATTTACACCCGGTAAGCGCAATAAAGTTGAACCAAGCAATTTACGATACTCTGCCATATCAGCAACTCGAGTTTTTAGAAGATAATCAAAATCACCCGACACTAAGTGGCATTCTTGAATTTCATCTAACTCTTGAATCGCCGCATTAAATTCTTCAAATACATCTGGCTTACCACGTACTAAAGTGATTTCAACAATTACAAGTAACGGCGCATCTAATAATTCTGGATTGAGTAGAGCTCGGTATCCCATAATGACACCTTGTTTTTCTAAACGTTTCACACGTTCTAAACAAGGCGTAGGTGAAAGCCCTACTTTTTTTGACAAATCAATATTAGAAATTTTACCGTTGCGTTGTAATTCATTAAGAATTTTTATATCAATCGCATCCAGCGCTTTATTCAGTTTTTTTTCCATTTTCTTATTTTTCTTTGAATAAAAAGTATGTTTATTTTAACAAATTTTGCTAATGTTTTCAGTACAACGGAATTAGATAATTCATTTCCATTGAGGCTATTAATTATCTCTAATGGAAGTATTTAGAAATTATCCAACACAGCTAACGCATCGGAAAGTTTCTTCACCGTAAAAACTTGCATATTTTCGACCGCACTTTTCGGCTTGTTCCCAAAAGGAACAATCGCGCGTTTAAAGCCATGCTTTGCCGCTTCACTAATACGTTCTTGTCCACTTGGCACAGGGCGAATTTCTCCCGCTAATCCAACTTCACCAAAAATCACTAAATCTTGTGGCAAGGGGCGATTACGGAAACTAGAAATTAATGCAAGCAACAAAGCCAAATCTGCACTTGTTTCACTGACTTTTACACCACCAACGACATTGACAAAGACATCTTGATCAGCCATTTGTAAGCCTCCATGTCGATGTAACACCGCCAATAATAGTGCTAAGCGATTTTGCTCTAATCCCACCGCAACACGGCGAGGATTTGCTAGCATTGAATGATCCACTAAAGCTTGAATTTCCACTAAAAGAGGACGAGTGCCTTCCCAAAGTACCATAACGGAACTACCCGATGTAATCTCATCCCCGCGACTTAAAAAGATCGCCGATGGATTTTTTACTTCTCGCAAACCTTGCTCGGTCATACCAAATACGCCTAATTCATTCACCGCACCAAAACGGTTTTTATGACTACGTAAAGTGCGATAGCGAGAATCGGCTTCGCCTTCTAATAGTAATGAACAGTCAATCGCATGCTCTAACACTTTCGGCCCTGCGAGCGTACCGTCTTTCGTTACATGCCCCACCATAATAATGGCAACTTGTCGGGTTTTCGCATAACGAGTGAGGAAAGAAGCACATTCACGCACTTGTGCCACACTACCTGGCGATGATTGAATATCCGCCAGATGCATTACTTGGATCGAGTCTACCACTATAATTTGCGGTTTTAACTGATCCGCCAAATTACAAATCTGTTCCACAGAGGTTTCTGACAACATTTTTAATTGATCGTTTGGTAACCCCAATCGACTTGCACGCATCGCAACCTGTTGTAACGACTCCTCTCCCGTCACATAAAGTGCGGTCATGTTTTTCGCTAAACCACACATGACTTGTAATAACAAGGTGCTTTTCCCTGCACCAGGATGTCCACCAATTAAAATCGCACTTCCCGGTACAATCCCGCCACCCAGTACGCGATCTAATTCATTAAAGCCACTGGAAAAACGTGGTGTTTCTTGCAAACTAATTTCAGAGAGCGTTTGAATTTTTGCCTGAGTTTCCCCCGCGTAGCCACTAAAACGATCATTTTTTGATTTTGCCGTGGAAATTAACCGCACTTCGGTGATTGTATTCCACGCTTTACAAGCCGAGCATTGCCCTTGCCAACGAGAAAACTCTGCACCACAATCGTTACATACATAAGCTGTTTTCGGGGCTTTAGCCATTTTTCATCCTTCTCATTCTTTAACCGAGTATTCATATACCTACGGCTAAATATCGTTATATTATTCAGGGCAAGCTGACATAATACCTAGAAGTATAGCTTACCCATTTGCACGGTTGATTCGTATTATGCCGAGAATCTCATTAATTTGATCATTCGCTCAAAATAAACTCGACTTTTCAAAAGTGCAGTCAATTTTTCAATAGTTTTTTCATTGTCTTTCGTTTCACTATGAAAACGAATCAAATCGCGAATTTCAGCAAAAATTTTCTGATTGCTTTCTAACAAAGCTGGTAATAGCGCTTCTTTTTGTTTCTCTATTGCCACCACTTCTAGGATTTTTCCATTTTCATCATAATAATGATAAAGATTAAAAAATGCCCCAACTCGCTCCACTGTTTTCATAAAATCTTGGCTAAAAAGTGCGGGAGAAAAGGATAAGGTTTCTTCCAAAAGTTTCTGTTCCATTTTCAACACGGAATTAAATTTTGCACAAAAATCTACCGCACTTTCTTCTCGTTCTTCTTTTAAGAAATCACGCCATTTATTTAACCAATCTGTTAAAAATTGTTTTGAACTCAGCAAATAACCACGCTTTGCTTTACTTGCACTACTAAAATAAATATCTCTTTCGAACGGCAAAGTTTCCACAAAATCAAAAAGATCCTGCACATTGCCAGATTTCAATTCAAACTCAATTTCACAAATTGGTTGCTCAGATTCGCCTGCAATAATTTTACCTTGATCGAACGCCACTTCAATTTTGGATTGTTGAAATTCAACTAACCAAAAAGTGCGGTTAAAATCTGTGGAGAAAATAGGTTGTAGTGTAGAACTAGGTAATTGTTCAAAAGAATAAAGTTCTCTTAATTGGGCATTAGTTGGCGTTTCTTTTTCGGTTAATGGTAAATTATATTCTGGGCGACTATGCAATCCACCAACAACTTCACCGTTAGTTTTAAGCGTTAATGTAAGTTCCTGATCTTCCTGACGAATACGTAATCCCATCTTTTGTTTAGCAAGAAAATGATCAGGATAATCATAATAAGTATTGCTCAAAAACTGTTTTTTATGCGCTAAACAAGTAAAGTTTTTTAAATGTTCTTCTAATTCATTAAACGCTTGGTCAGATACCGCTAATTTAATTTCAATTTCATTACTCATAAAATTATGCTCCCTTTAACTTAAAACTGTTTAAATATACAGATAAAAATAGATAAATCAAGCATTTTATATTCCTTAAAATTAAACATCAAAAAATAGATATAAAGGGATATAATTTGACTTAATTTTAAATAACCAATTAATAAAAGATCTCTATGAAAAAATTGTTTCTATTTTCTATGCTTCTAACCATCACATTGCCTATAAATGCTGGCGTTCGTTGTTCAGATTTTAATACACAAGAAGAAGCACAACGCTATTATGAAAACCACCATGCTTATCATTTGGATCGAGATCGCGATGGTGAAGCCTGTGAATGCTTGCCTGGCGGTAGTAAATACGGCTCATCGCGTTGTAAGAAATATTAATGATACATTGAAAAGATGAAAAATTCGGCTTTTCCTTTTCAGTGAAGGAATCGCCCCCTAAAATACATTTAATTATTAATAAAAATCGGGTAATATGCGCACGAATTTTTAACCCCTTATGGAGTAAATCACTTATGGCAATGAATAATATTCTCGGATTATTTGCCCATTCGCCTTTAAAACCATTACAAAAGCATTCGGAAAAAGTCACTGAATGTTGCGATCTTTTAATTCCTTTTTTTGAAACCACCTTCTCAAAGGATTGGGAAAAAGCGGAAGAAAAACGCTTAGAAATCTCTCAGTGTGAACGTGAAGCGGATAGCTTGAAACGTGAGATTCGTTTGAAATTGCCACGTGGTTTATTCTTACCTATTGATCGTACTGATCTCTTAGAATTAGTCACGCAACAAGATAAATTAGCAAATTTTGCTAAAGATATTGCAGGCCGTATGATTGGCCGTCAATTTGGTATACCTGAAGAAATGCAGGAAGAATTCTTACATTACGTAAAACGTAGTTTAGACGCGATTCACCAAGCACATCGAGTAATCGAAGAAATGGATCAACTTTTAGAAACCGGTTTTAAAGGCCGTGAACTAAAATTAGTTAACGATATGATTCAAGAACTCGATGCCATTGAAGACGATACCGACCAAATGCAGATCAAATTGCGTAAAATGCTTTACACCATCGAAAGCCGTTATAACCCAATTGATGTGATGTTCTTATATAAAATTATTGAATGGGTTGGCGTGCTAGCTGACCAAGCACAACGTGTTGGCTCACGCATCGAATTAATGCTGGCGCGTTCATAATCAACAAAACATAGGAAATTAACTATGGAAGTTATTAGTCAATATGGTTCATGGTTGGTGTGGATTACAGCAGCCTTCGGCTTTTTTATGGCTTTCGGTATTGGAGCCAATGATGTTTCAAACTCAATGGGTACATCCGTAGGTTCCGGTACTGTAACAGCCAAACAAGCAATTATTATCGCGTTAATTTTTGAATCTGCTGGCGCATATCTAGCCGGTGGTGAAGTAACAGAAACCATTAAAAGTGGCGTAATCGATCCAATGCAATTTGTTGATACGCCCGATATTTTAGCACTGGGTATGCTTTCTGCTTTATTTGCATCTGGTGCTTGGTTATTTATCGCAACAAAAATGGGATGGCCGGTTTCAGGTACTCACACTATCATCGGTGCAATTATTGGATTTGCGTGCATTACGATTGGCCCTGGCGCAGTAGATTGGTCAAATATTGGTAGCATCGTTGGTAGCTGGTTCATCACGCCTGTCATTGCAGGTATTCTCGCCTATGCAATCTTTGCAAGTACGCAAAAGCTTATTTTTGATACCGAATATCCTCTGAAAAACGCACAAAAATATGGTCCTTATTACATGGGGATAACCGTATTTGTACTGTGTATCGTAACAATGACAAAAGGTTTAAAACATGTTGGTTTAAATCTTTCCAATAAAGAAACTTTGGTCATTTCACTTGTCATTAGCCTTGTAGGCATGCTGTTTTTCCACTTCTATTTTAAAAGCAAAACATTCACCCAATCTGCAAGCAAAGGGACTTTTGGTGCGGTAGAAAAAGTCTTCAGCATTTTAATGTTATTAACCGCCTGTGCGATGGCTTTCGCTCATGGTTCGAATGATGTAGCGAATGCAATTGGCCCACTTTCAGCGGTTGTATCTATCGTTGAACAAGGCGGTAAAATTGTTTCAGGTGGAGCCTTAACTTGGTGGATTTTACCACTAGGTGCATTAGGTATTGCTGTAGGCTTAATTACTATGGGGCAAAAAGTAATGGCGACTGTTGGATCTGGGATCACCGATTTAACGCCAAGCCGTGGCTTTGCTGCTCAATTTGCTACTGCGATGACTGTTGTAGTTGCATCAGGTACAGGCTTACCGATCTCAACAACACAAACACTTGTTGGGGCAATTTTAGGTATCGGTTTTGCTCGCGGTATCGCGGCACTCAATTTAACGGTTATCCGAAACATCATTAGTTCTTGGATAATCACGTTACCAGCCGGCGCATTCTTCGCAATTATTATCTTCTATTTATTGCGTGCGGTGTTTAATTAATTTATTGCAACAAAAAGTGCGGTTTATTTAGCCGCACTTTTGTTGTTTTTGTTTTTAAGGAGAAAGCATGAAAAAAATCTACAATACACTTTTATCTTGCGCTTTACTTGGTACAGGTATTGCAACTGCTCATGCAGAAACGCAATATGTTACTGAAAATCTCAGTACCTTCTTACGCCGTGGTGCTGGTGAACAATTTAAAATTGCAGGTTCAATTCAAGCTGGAGAAGCGGTGAATGTATTAGATCGCCAAGGCAAATACACACTCATTCGCGACAATAAAAATCGTGAAGCTTGGATTTTAAATTCAGACTTAAGCAACACGCCAAGTAGTAAAGAAGAAAATCCAAAATTAAAAGCTCAAGTTCAAGAATTAACTTTAAAACTTAGTCGTTTAGATGGCGATTGGCAACAACGTACTGTCGAAATGCAACGTCGAACCAAACAAGCTGAGCAACAAAGTGCAGATCTTTTAGAACAAAATTCACAATTGAAACGTGAACTTGAAATGACCAAAAATAAAAATCGTGATTTAGAAGCGATGCTTGATGCAGGTAAACGAGAAATTGCTATCCAATGGTTTATTTATGGCGGTTCAGTATTGGGCGTAGGCTTACTCTTCGGCTTACTTATTCCTTATGTTTTACCAAAACGTCGCCGTCGCGATGGCTGGGCATAATCACGAATGAAAGTTTATTTAGTTGGTGGGGCTGTTCGCGATCAATTATTGGGTTTACCGGTAAAAGATCGTGATTGGATTGTGGTAGATGCAACCCCCGCTACGCTACTCTCTCTCGGTTATCAACAAGTAGGCAAAGATTTTCCGGTTTTTCTCAATCCTAAAACAAAAGAAGAATATGCGCTTGCCCGAACAGAACGTAAATCTAGCGCAGGTTACACTGGCTTTATTTGTGATTTCTCCCCAACAATTACATTAGAACAAGATTTAATTCGACGAGATCTCACTATTAACGCCATGGCTCAAAGCGAAGACGGTGAAATTATCGATCCTTATGGAGGAAAACAAGATTTAGAAAATCGAATTTTGCGCCATATTTCTCCCGCTTTTTCAGAAGACCCTTTACGAGTATTACGCGTGGCACGCTTTGCTGCCCGTTATCATTCTCTCGGTTTCAAAATTGCATCGGAAACGATATCCCTAATGGCAGAACTTGCCCAATCAGGAGAATTACAACATCTCACGGCGGAACGAGTTTGGTTAGAAACAGAAAAAGCCTTAAACGAAAAAAATCCTGAAATTTATTTTGAAACCTTACATAAAACAGGCGCATTAAGAGTTTTATTTCCTGAAATCGATGCCCTTTATGGCGTGCCAAATCCAGTAAAACATCATCCAGAAGTGGATAGTTTTATTCATACCATGTTGGTATTAGAACAAGCGGTTAATTTGACTGAAAATAACCCTATCCTAAATAAAAGTGCGGTCCGTTTTGCCGCAATTTGTCATGATCTTGGCAAGGCTCTTACACCTCAAAATATTCTTCCTCATCATTATGGGCATGAACAAGCTGGCATAAAACCGACTAGATCATTGTGCAAACGCTTGAAAGTCCCAAGTTATTTTCAAGAACTTGCAGAACTGACTTGTGAATTTCATACGCATATTCACAAGGCCTTTGAGCTTCGAGCTGAAACCGTCATAACGCTGTTTAATCGTTTTGATGTGTGGAGAAAACCTCAACGCTTTCAAGAATTTCTACAAGTATGTCTAGCTGATACTCGAGGTAGAACAGGTTTTGAAAATAAAGACTATCCACAAATAGATTACGTCAATCAATTATTACAAGCGGCCAATGAAGTAGATGTCCAGCAAGTTATTGCAGATGGATTTGAGAAACAAGAAATCAGAAATGAATTGACGAAACGAAGAATCTTAGCGGTTAAACAAACAAAAGCAAATTACCCCAAAAATTAACAAATAAAAGTAACTTTACTCAATTCAACTAAATCCTTAAAATACGCGAGCTTATTAACTTGATGAATAATATGAAAACGTTTAAATTTCTCACCGCACTTTTTGTAACCAGCATACTTACAGCCTGTACGATGGATGCTGAACGCCCAGTTAACGTGCAATATATCGATAAAACCGACGCCACATGGCAACAGCATTTACAAAAGATTCAAAAAATTCAATCCTATCAAGCTAAAGGACAAATTGGTTATATCAGTCCTACAGAACGTTTTTCTAGCCGCTTTGAATGGCAATACCAAAATCCAAAATCTTATACGCTTAAACTCTATTCTTTAATCAGTAAATCTACTCTTTGGATTCAAATGCATCAAAGTGGAATGACAATTTCCGATAACAACGGCAATCAACAATCTGCAGCCAATGCTAAACTACTATTACAAGAGATCATTGGCATGGATGTGCCATTAGAGCATTTAGCTTATTGGTTAAAAGGTCAACCTGCAATAAATGCAGATTATCAAGTCGGTACCAACCATTTACTTGGCGCATTTACTTATCATGTGGATGGTTCTCAATGGACAGCAGATTATCTAACTTATCACTCAAATAATTCGATGCCTGAAAATATTCTACTAAAAAATGACAGCACGAAACAAACTCTAAAGATTCGCGTAGATGAGTGGATTTACTAATGAATACATTAATGAAATCACATCAATTTTCTACCGCACTTTCTCAAAATACAACGCAATCAAATGGGAAGCCATTGCGCTTCCCTAGCCCAGCCAAACTGAATTTATTTCTTTATATCAACGGAAAATTGCCGAACGGCTATCATGAATTACAAACACTTTTCCAATTTTTAGATTTCGGCGATTGGTTAGAAATGAGTATCCGTGAAGAAGATAATCGAATTGTTTTAACGCCAGAAATTCCAAATCTAAAAACAGAAGATAATCTAATTTATCGAGCTGCAAAACTTTTACAAGAAAAAGCCAATATTCAATTGGGTGCAAATATTCATTTAGATAAAATTCTTCCAATGGGAGGCGGTGTTGGTGGGGGGTCATCTAATGCAGCAAGCGCATTGGTCGCATTAAATTATTTATGGCAAGCCAATTTATCTATTGATGAACTGGCAAAATTAGGCTTAACACTAGGCGCTGATGTGCCAATATTTGTACATGGACACGCTGCTTTTGCTGAAGGTGTCGGGGAAAAAATCACTTATTGTGAACCTGCTGAAAAATGGTTTGTTGTATTAAAACCCGATGATTCAATATCGACGGCTGTCATATTTCAAGATCCAAATTTACCACGTAATACACCGAAAAAATCCCTAGAACAACTTTTGAGTGAACCTTATGTAAACGATTGCGAAAAAGTTGTGATAAATCATTATTCAAACGTTGAAAAAGCGCTAAACTGGTTGCTACAATATGCGCCGGCAAGATTAACAGGAACGGGAGCATGTGTTTTTGCTGAATTTGATCATGAAGCAGAAGCACAAGCGGTATTTAGACAAAAACCAGAAGAATTTTTTGGCTTTATCGCTAAAGGACTCAATGTTTCTCCCTTGCACGCAATGTTGAAGCAGCTATCACCAATTCATACTCATCGACAATCTAAACCTGAGGTTTTATAAAATGCCTGACATTAAACTCTTCGCGGGTAATGCAACACCAGAACTTGCAAAACACATTTCTGAACGTTTATATATTTCACTAGGCGATGCCACTGTTGGCCGTTTCAGTGATGGTGAAATCCAAGTTCAAATCAATGAAAATGTGCGTGGTGCAGATGTATTCATTATACAATCAACCTGTGCTCCAACCAATGATAACCTAATGGAATTAATTGTGATGGTAGATGCATTACGTCGTGCATCTGCAGGTCGTATCACGGCTGTTGTTCCCTACTTTGGTTATGCTCGTCAAGATCGTCGCGTACGATCAGCACGTGTACCTATTACCGCTAAAGTTGTGGCAGATTTACTTTCAACTGTTGGTATTGACCGCGTATTAACCTGCGACCTACACGCAGAACAAATCCAAGGCTTCTTTGATGTACCAGTAGACAATGTGTTTGGTTCTCCAGTTTTAATTCACGATATTTTGAAAAAATCTGATCTTGAAAATCCAATTGTTGTTTCTCCAGATATTGGTGGTGTTGTTCGCGCTCGTGCGGTAGCTAAATTATTAAACGATACTGATATGGCTATTATTGACAAGCGTCGTCCACGTGCAAACGTAGCACAAGTAATGCATATTATCGGTGATGTCGCAGGTCGTGATTGTATTCTTGTCGATGATATGATCGATACAGGCGGTACGCTTTGCAAAGCAGCTGAAGCATTAAAAGAACGTGGTGCAAAACGCGTATTTGCTTATGCGACTCATGCTGTATTCTCTGGTGCTGCTGCGAAAAATTTGGCTAGTGGCGCTATTGATGAAATCGTTGTAACAGATACAATCCCACTTTCTGAGGAAATTAAAGCATTAGGTCGCGTACGCGTACTTACTCTGTCTGCAATGCTTGCTGAAGCTATCCGTCGTATTAGTAATGAAGAGTCAATTTCAGCTATGTTTAATTAAATTAAAATGCTAGACAATGATCTTTAAGAATTATGGGAATTTCAACAATATTTGTGAAATTCCCACTTTCGTTGAGATGTACTTTATAATCTTGCAATTTCGTTTAACGAACCATCCTCTTTTAGAAATCCATAGAAAAATTCTACCGCACTTTTCACAGCTTCACTCATCGGAAAACCAAAAGAAACAAGATCGGGCTGGATACCAATAAAAATAACCTCAGGAATATCTTCCTCTAATTGCTCGATTAAAAAATTAAGTGGCAAATTATGCGTGCTGACGAAGAACATTTCGGCGATAAGTTCTTTGTCGATAATACGAATTTTGCCAACGGGCAATTCCATTTCTGTGGCATCAAAGATAATTAAACGCTTTGGTTTCATGGCACGGATCTGATGCACAAGATTTTCCGGTGCAGAACCACCATCAAGTGCGATCCAATTTGTCAACGGATTTTCACTACAAAGCTGAGCAAGATAGGGGCCAGCCCCATCATCGCCCATCATTGTGTTACCAACAGTTAGGATTACATTTTCATTCATCACGACGTTTCACCATAATATACATCACAGGTTCACGCTGGATGGAAGCAAGCGTGTCCATTAAAATATCGATCCATTTTTGATGTTCAGGCGAAAAATTGGCTCTATTTTCATATAGTGCCTTAGCCAATAAATTCACATGACTTGAATCAATCACTATTTCACCAAATTTCATTAAGCCCGCAAATTTACGTTTTGCATCGCCTTCAGGGAAGGTATCTACAAAACGTTGGTAATCTGCATAATCACAAATTAGCAATTTTTTAAAGCAGTCAATTACTCCAACGTGGTGACCAATCGCAAGGGAATAATACATTACTTGCTTGGCTTGCTCTGGAACTTGTTCATCGTTTTCAACAAAACGCTCATTGAGTAAATAGAAAAAAACTTGGGTTGTCATGGTACGTCCTATAAAACTTGTAAAGTAATTTCTTCGCTAATCAATACTGCCAAATCTCCCCTTACCCCTCTTTGCTAAAGAGGGGGATTTCTATTTAGCAATAAAGTGTCTTCTCTCTTATTTTAATTTTCTGTTGTTAATGCAGAAAACTAGATTGAGGTTGAGGCTCTTATTCCTCTCTTTGCTAAAGAGAAGATTCTTCTTTAGCGATAAAGTATCGTCTCTCTCATTTTAGTTTTCTGTTGTTAGTGCCGAAAACTAGATTGAAATTGACCGCTCCTATTCCCCTCTTTAGCAAAGAGGGGGAAGGGGAGATTTGGCAGAAATCAAAACGGAGCTATTAGTTTATTTAGCAATCGTTAGACTATCCCGAAAACGGCATACTAATTGCATGTAATCGGTTTACGATTTCACTCAAACGAGGATCCGCTTCACGTTCCAAAAATTCGCCAAGACGAACACCAAATGGAACCTGATCTTTTTCAGACATCATACTCATAAATTGATTAGCAATGTCTCCACCTTGTCGATAGCCCGCCAAACGACGCGCTTCACGTTCTAATTCCACACGTAAATCTAATGGAATATTTGGGAAACGTAATTTAGCCTCAGCATTAGGATCGGCAATTTCTTGTTTACCTTTGAGTTTTTGATCAAGTAAACCTAGTGCCATTGCAAAACCATAAATAGTCGCAGCTGGAGTTGGAGGACATCCAGGAATATACACATCAATTGGCACAATTTGATCGCTACCGCCCCACACGCAGTACAAGTCATGGAAAATACCGCCACCACAACCGCACGCTCCATAAGAAATACAGATTTTTGGATCGGGTGCAGCTTGATAAGCACGCATTGCAGGTGTACGCATTGCACGAGTTACCGCGCCAGTAAATAATAAAATATCCGCATGGCGAGGTGATGCAACAACCTTAATCCCGAAACGTTCAGCGTCAAAGGTTGGTGTAATGGTACTAAAAATTTCAATTTCACAACCATTACAACCACCACAGTCAACACGGTAAACATAAGCGGAACGTTGAATCTTTTTCAACAAAGTTTGTTTCATTTTCGCAATGTTTTCATCCACACTAAATGGCGTTGAAATACCATTCACGGGCATTGGGATTTGTGTGTTCATCTTGCAATCTCCCTAACGTGATCAAATAACGCCAATTTCACGCGCATATTGGATTCCATATCGGCGGTTTTTTCCAAACTGTTTTGGCGTTTACAGGTTGGGCAAGTGTTGAGCACCGCTAATTTATGTTTTACCAGTTCATCGTTATCCAACGTTTGTTTAAATAAATCCACGGCATAATTGAGTTCTTTATGAGAAACAAAAGGCTGACCACATTGATGACAAATCGTTGTAGTGAAGGTTGTTTCTTGGTAAAGATCCTGTTTATTGCTGACTGATAATTCAAAATCTTGGCTTAAACGAATGGCTTTTGTTGGGCAAACTTCTTCACAACGGCCACAGAAAATGCAGCGGCCTAAAAATAATGACCAAGTACGTTCGCCTGTTTCTGGATCGGTACGCATGGTAAGCGCATTAGCTGGACATGCCATTGTACAGGCTGCACAAACAATACATTGATCAGAGTTCAGTTCTGGTTTACCACGGAAATCAGGATCAACTTCGTAGGGTTTAAACGGATATTTAGTGGTAACATCCCCCGCATTTAATACGGTTTTAAGTAATTTAAACATTGTGCGCCCCCTATTTTAATGGTGAATTTTTACGTTCAATGCCGTAGCGTTCGATTTCTTTGTAAGAAACCGTTTGTGCTTTGCGTTTACGTACATCCACCACAGTCACACGGTCAGTACAAGAATAGCAAGGGTCAAGGCTACCAATGATAAGCGGCGCATCTGATACTGTATTGCCACGCAACATATAACGTAAAGTTGGCCAGTTTGCATAAGTCGCTGCACGACAACGCCAGCGATATAATTTTTGGTTATCACCAAGCATTGACCAGTGAATGTCTTCACCACGCGGCGCTTCCGTGATACCTAAGGCAAAACGTCCAGGGGTGTAATTGAAACCTTCAGTGATAATCGCACCAGTAGGCAAATTATCCACCATATAATCAATGATATTCATGGATTCAAATACTTCATTTACCCGCACTTTCACACGAGAAATGACATCGCCACCTTGTTCGGTGAACATATTGAATGGTACATCACCATAGCCAGAGAAGGGGTGAATTTTACGCACATCACGTGCGAAGCCGGAACCTCTAATCATCGGTCCGACTGGGCTGAAATCACGCGCAACTTGACGATCAAGCACTCCTACGCCTACAGTACGTTGTTCCATATTTGGCGTATTGAGTAAAATATCTACCAAAGTTTTAAGCTCTTCACGCATTTCTGCAATAAGCTTAATACATTGTTCACGTTGGTGCTTCAACATATCACGACGTACACCACCGATTAAGTTGATACCATAGGTTTTACGTGCACCAGTAAGCACTTCCGCAAGTGTCATTGATTTTTCACGAACACGGAAGAATTGCATAAAGCCAGTATCAAAACCAGTAAAGTGGCTAGATAAACCTAAGTTCAATAAATGACTGTGCAAGCGTTCAACTTCCAACAAAATTGCACGAATCCATTGTGCCCGTTCAGGAATTTGAATACCTAATGCATTTTCGACAGAGTTAGCATAAGCAACGCTATGGGTAAAACCACAGATACCACACACACGGTCAGCCAAGAAATTGACTTGATCGTAATCCATTCGGGTTTCTGCCAATTTTTCCATACCACGGTGTACATAGAATAAACGGTAGTCTGCATCAATAATATCTTCCCCATCAACAAACAAACGGAAGTGTCCCGGTTCATCTGATGTAATATGGAGAGGGCCGATAGGCACAATGCGCGCTTCACCTTTTTCGTTAATAAACTCATAGGTTTCCGTTGCCGTAGTTGGATCTGGACGCAAACGGTAGTCCATAGAATCTTTACGTAATGGGTAAAGATCATCTGGCCAGTCATCTGGTAACACTAAACGACGTTGATCGGGAAGACCGACAGCTTTTAAACCGTACATATCGAACAATTCACGTTCGCCCCACACCGCAGCTTTGACTTTCGGTGTCACGGAAGGAAATTCCAGTGTGACAGGATCCACGAGTGCTTTAATCGTCACAAAAGTTTTGACGACACCTTCCATAGAAAGCACGTAATAAACGGCATAATGACCATGAATTGAACGTTCATCGTTACCAAAAACTAATGGCAACCAGCCTTCATGTTGATAGTAAAGATATTCCACCACATCAGGTAACATATTCGTTTTCACCGTTAAAGTCACTTGATTTGGTGTAGACCACTCCTCATCTAAAATTGTATTCGGAAATTTTGCATTAACGGCTTCAATATAATTTTTGCCGAGCATTTTTACCGGATCGACCGATGTATTTTTAGTTAATTCCATTTTTTCCCCCAATTGTCGATCATTTCGCTAAACTTTGCCAAGGTAAAACTAGCATATCGCCAAAGGACACATGTTCAGATCCAAGCACAATTCCTACCGCACTTTTTAGTAACTGCAAGATTGGCTCTGCAATATGGATACCCATTACAAACATTAACAACAATAGTATGGCCATTGCCGCCAAAGAGACTTTACTGACTTCGCCTGCTTCTACATTATCAGGTTGTTTGCCAAGCACTGTTTTTAATAGCATTAAGGCAAGTCCTGCAAGCACGATGGTAAGTAAAATTAAGCATAAAATAACTAACCAAGTTTTACCTGCTGTAATCCCCGCGACCACAACACTAAATTCACTCACAAACACGTTAAATGGAGGGATGCCGCCTAATGCCAACGCACCACCAGCGAAAAGCACCGCACTCACTGGTGCAACACGCCATAATCCACGCACTTGATTCATATCACGAGTTTTATATTTCAATAGAATATTACCCGATGCACAGAATAATAAGGTTTTCGCAAGACTGTGGTTGATGGTGTGAAGTAAACCTGCAAATACCCCAATTGGGCCACCAAGACCGAAAGCGAAGCTGATTAAGCCCATATTTTCGATACTTGAGTAAGCAAGCAAACGTTTAATATCAAATTGCACGATGATAAATAACGCCGCCACAAGCACTGAAAGTAAACCAAAGATCAACATTAAAGTTTGTGGAAATTCTGCACCAACTGCTTTTGAAACCAATGTGTAGTAACGCAACACCACAAGCATTGCACAGTTTAATAACACCGCTGATAAAATTGCACTCACTGGGCTTGGTGCTTCACTGTGTGCGTCAGATAACCAAGTGTGCATTGGAAATAGACCGCACTTCGTGCCGAAACCAATCAATACGAAAGCAAATGCGATATACATCAACATTGGATTTAAACCAGTGGCTTGTTGATTCACGGCTGACCAAAAAATCGCTTGGCTTGGATCGGCAAGCACGCCATTTGCATTAGCAAAGGTTAAAAGTGTGCCGTATAAACCGAAGGCAACGCCCACAGAACAGATGATGATGTATTTCCACGCGGCTTCAAGGGATGTTTTTTGTTTGTAAGTACCGACCAAAAACGCAGAGCTTAATGTTGTCGCTTCAATGGCAACCCACATTAAAATTAAGTTATTGGTGATAACTGACACAATCATCGTAAAGAAGAACAAGTGTAAAAAACCGTGGTAATGAGCATAGGTTTTAAAATCAATATGCCCTTCTTCCAATTCTGTGTTCATATAACCGATAGAATACACCCCAGCAAGTGAACCCACGACAGCAATTAAGCCTAAGAAAATGGCAGAAAGACTATCAACATACACCCAGTTGTTAAATGCACTGATACTGCCTTTTTCCAACACGCCAGAAATGACCTGTACAGAAAAGAACAACATCAAAATTAACCCGGTAATATGGAATGCGGTACAAACTGTCCGATTTTTTGTTCCGCGTAGTGCAAAGCTTTCAAAAGCGATGACTAAAGGTGCGACTAATAACGCAATTATCCATTGTTCATACATAGCGTTACCCCTTCAAACTCATAAGTTGTTTAGCATCAACAGTGTTGAAAGTGCGGTAAATTTTATTCACCAACACCACCATAATGATGACCGCAAAAATCGCATCGGTGGCAATGCCGATTTCAACTAATTCTGGCGCATTGTTGGCAAGTAAAGCCAAAGTTAAATGCGCACCGTTTTCCATTAAACAATAACCGAAAACTTGTTTCATAATATTGCGTTGGCTCACAATACACACTAAACCTAAAAGGAAGTGGCTAAGTGAGACTGACAACGCTGGTTTTAAATGTTCAACTAACGGTAAGTTCACTGGAATGACAACAAAGTAACATAAGCAAACGATGATAGATGTGATCGGGATCAACCAAGCGACATTCATTCCTGCAGGAGTTTGACTTTCGTCAATTTTTCGTAAAGAAAAGATTAAAATTCCTGGCACTAATAATACTTTCGTGATGAATGCACTAATGGACCACATATAAAGTTCGTGAGCTTGCATTTCAAATGCCAAATAAACGAATAATACCACCAATACAAGAGACTGTAAGCCATAGCACAACGCGGATTTTTTTGCGGTTTTTGCCATAATGACACAAAGCGATGTAATGATGAGTAAACTCGCTAATACATTGATCATTAACATAATTCTCTCCTTAACCCGCAAGGCCTAACCAATAGGCAGCGATAAAGCTAGAACACACAGACATCACCATTAAAATCACTAAAACAAATGTCATAGAGAATGGCAATGGTTGCGCATTTTGCACATCTTCAGATGGTTTACCGATAACACATTGACCAAATTTATAAAGCAACCAAACAAATGTTGCCGTAGATTCAATCAACGCAATCACCATTAACCAAGTTACCCATGAATATTCTTGTCCAAGGTCGAAACCTGCGGCAAATAATGGGAATTTACTGAAGAAACCATTAAATGGTGGCACACCAGCAATAGCCAACGCGGCAATACCAAATCCTGTACCAACCACAGGCATGGTGCGCATAATCCCTTGTAAGCGAGGCATTGAACGTGTACCTGTGGCATAACTCAATGAACCTGCAACCAAGAAGAATAAGCTTTTCGCAAAGGCGTGGTTAAAGATATAAGCAATCGCTGCAACAAAGGCTAATTTAGAACCTAATGCTGCAAGAGAAAGCCCGATGAAAATGTAAGAAAGTTGAGTAATAGTTGAATACGCAAGTAAGCGTTTTAAATCTGCTTGTGGCAAGTACATTAAGAAACCATAAATCAATGTAATCATTGCCATCACAATTCCCACTTCACCCACAATGTGCGGAATTTCACCAGCTGACATCACGGAACGAGCGAAAATATAGACGCCCACTTTTACCATTGATGCCGCGTGCAAATACGCACTGACCGGTGTTGGTGCTTCCATCGCATTTGGTAACCAAATTTGCATTGGAAGTTGCGCTGATTTACCCCATGCGGCAAACATCACCCCAAACAACACGATAGTTTTCGCTTCTGGCGCAAGATGCTCTAACGCCGTGATAGAGAATGTGCCAGATTGGCTAAATAAATAAGCCGCAGCAAGGTATAAACCTAATGAACCTACGTGAGTGATAATCAACGCTTTCATCGCAGCCGCCATTGCTTTTTGGCTTTGATAATAGCTGATTAATGCCCAAGAACATCCCCCAGTGATTTCAAAGAAAAGCAACTGACCCGCTAAAGTTGATGAATACACCAAGCCTGCCATTGCACCGATGAAAATCAATAAGAAAGCATAAAAACGAGGTAATCCGTTATGCGGATGTTCGCGGTTTTTATCGGTTAAATAACCACAAGAATATAAGCAAATTAAGAAACCTAAACCCACAACGGCAAAGGCAATTAACGTACTTACTGCATCTAAGGTCACGCCGAAGATTGCTGTATCACCAAATTTAACTAAATCATAGGTGACAGATTGTGCGCCATTTGCATACCACTGTGCTGCCACAGCAAGTGTGCCAAGGGTAGCAAGTGCGGCAAAAATTGTGGCGATTTTTGGGAAAGATTGTTTGTTCAACCCCACAATAAACGCACCGACAAACGGCAAAATGATTGTAATTAGTGCTAAACGTTCCATATTTCCTCCTTACAATCCTGTGAAGTAAAACACAAACGCCAACACTGAAATGCCGAAACCGACCACAGTTAAACGTCCTGTTAGCATAAAACGGGTACGAGCCAATGTGTTTTCAAACACACATGCGGCGATAAATACCACGAGCAATTTCACAAAGAAAGAAACGATGCCTAAAATGACCGCACTTACCGTGAACTCTTGTGCTGCACCGAATGGGAAAAGCACGCTCACAAAGATAGAGGCAACCACCATTGATTTTAAACTCAAACCGACTTTCAATAAGGCGAAAGACGGGCCTGAATATTCAGTAAGTGGGCCTTCTTGAAGTTCTTGTTCCGCTTCAGCCAAGTCAAATGGAATTTTGCCCATTTCAATAAAGATCGCAAAAGCAGCGGCAACTAAGGCAATTACTGTTGCAACAGGATATTGCCAAGGTTGGCTAGAAAGTGCGGTGCTAATCACTGCAAAATTTGTAGAACCTGCAATTAAAGCGATCACAATGAATGCCAACATTAAGATTGGTTCAACAAGTACGCCTAATGTCACTTCACGGCTTGCACCTAAACTTGAGAACGTACTGTTAGAATCCAAACCCGCAATTGAGAAGAAAAAGCGGAATAATGCGAACAAATAAATAACGGTGATTAAATCACTGCCTGCCCCAAACGGTGAGTGATGAGTAAACATGGGTAAACTCATCGCAACCACCATGACTGTGCTAATTAACACATAAGGCATAACACGGGATACCCAACCCGCATTATCTGGCCAAATATTTTGACGCGTCATTAATTTTGCAATGTCGCGATAATCTTGTAACAAGCCCGGGCCACGACGAGATTGAATACGAGCCCGAATCATCCGTGAAATGCCTGAAAAGAGCGGTGCTAAAGCGAGAAGAATTAACGCTTGCACAATGGCTAAAAGGAACATTCCAGCGGAAGTGGAAATTTCTGAAGGTAATGAAATCATAATTTCCTCCTACATCAACGCAATGGAAAGTAATAACACAACCAAGGCAATCACGAAGTACACGCAATAAACGCGGAAGTCGCCTTGTTGTAGCCATTGAATTTTACGACCTAACCATGGGATAAAATGCGCAATCGGCATTGTTACTTTTTCTTCCCAGAATGGTTCTGTTTTGGTTGCACCTGAAATTAATGCATTGATACCTTTTGCACCAGCAGGCGCAGGATCAAGCACTTGACGCAAGGTATAAAGTGGTTTGAAGATAATACGAAGCGGACGAGTAAAACTACCCGCAGATGCTGCCATATCCATTTCGTAAGCATAACCACAAGCCCAAGGATTGCCTTTTGCACGATCTGCCATACGATTGCCTTTGGTGTAAGCGTAATACATAAACGGCAACACAAAGAATGCAATCAACATAATGCTCACCATTGGTGTAGAAAGTGCAGTATTCGGTGTATTGCTTGCTACCACTACGCCATTTTCTGCTAAATTAAGCATGTCATTATGAGAAAGTGCGGTTGCAATATTGGCAATTATTGGAGTAACAACAGATGCGCCCACGCCTAAAAGCACGCAGAATAATGCCAAGATTGCCATCGCAATTACCATTGGTTTTGGCACTTCTCGTGCATGTGCTGCTTTTTCGCTGCGAGGTGCACCACCAAAGCTAATACCATACACTTTCACGAAACAAAGTGCGGCAAGTGCACCAGTTAAAGCAAGCATAATGATTGCAACAGGGCCTGCAATGCGTAATACCACATCATTGTGTTGGCTTAGGCTGAATAAAGATTGATAAGTAAACCATTCACTCACAAAACCATTAAACGGAGGTAATGCAGAAATTGCCATGGTACCAATCAAGAAACAGAAAGCAGTAAATGGCATTAGTTTGCCAAGTCCGCCCATTAAATCCATATCTTTTGAATGTAAACGGTACATCACAGAACCCGCACCCAAGAACAATAAGCCTTTGAATATCGCATGGTTAAGTAAGTGATATAAACCGCCAAGTAAACCGACAATAGCAAGTACAGGATTATGGATTGCCATACCAATCATACCGACACCTACACCCATCATAATAATGCCGATGTTTTCTACGGTGTGATACGCCAAAAGTTTTTTGATGTCATGTTCTGCTAAGGCATAAAGTACGCCAAGCACAGAAGAAACTGCGCCAAAAGCAAGCACAATCACACCAAACCACATATTGTGTGCGCCAAGTAGATCAATACCAACTTTGATAATCCCAAAGATACCGATTTTAACCATCACACCAGACATCATTGCAGAAGCATGAGAAGGTGCAGCAGGGTGAGCTTTTGGTAACCAGCTATGCAATGGAATCATCCCTGCTTTTGCACCGAAACCAAGAAATGCCAAAATAAATACCGTAAAGGCTAAAGGCATTGAAAGCTCGGTGTGACGGAAGCCTTCAAATTCAAAGCTACCTGCGTAGCAATAGAAAATAAAGAAAGCGATCATAATCAACACAGAACCAGCGTGAGCAATGAAGAAATACAACAAGCCCGCATTGGTTGCGTTGTCGTCTTGTTCAGTCAGTACTAAGAAGTAAGATGCCAAAGACATCATTTCAAAAAACACTAAAAAGTAGAAAGCGTTATCGCTGGTGACTAACGCAACCATTGAGGCGATAAACAAATTCATAAAGAAACCCATCGTGCCAGCGCCTTTGCCAATGTATTCTTTCACATAGGAAAAGGAATAAAGTGCGGTGATAATAACCATTAAAGAAATGACACACACCATAAACGAAGCTAATCCGTCAATACGGATTGAAAATTGGGCGAAGTCAAAAGGGGTTGAAAACACATCAACGACCGTATCGTTGCTGATAAGCACGGGAATGCAGGCAACAATGCCTAACAAGCCACCAAGTACACCGGTCACGCCGGATATATTGATTGAAAGTTGTTCATTTTTTCGCACAGCGAGAGAAATAAACGCACCAATGACATAAATCAACAAGGACGTGATGAGTAAACTGATTGAAGAACTCATAATTTCACTCCATTGATTAACGAGTAAACAAACAATAAATTTTTATCTTGGCACGACAGGAGAACCCATCATTGCCATTTCGCGTTTTTTGCGATTTGCTTGTTCGATACTCTCATCACTAATTAAGAATAAAGTTTTTGTTGGGCAAGTTTGCATACAAGCAGGACCTTCTTCACGGAAATAGCAAAGGTCGCATTTCACCGCAATGGCTTTTACACCTGGTTCCCATGCAAGCATATTGTGAACATCGGTATTATTCGGTGCAGTGCGAATATCACGTTTTACCGCATCAGTGAAAGAAAAACTGTCATAATGGTTTGGTGCATCTAATGGTGCGCTACCATGCTGTGTAATCGCCCCAAATGGACAAGCGATAGCACAAAGTTTACAGCCAATGCATAAACTTTCATTGAGTTGAATGGTGTCATTATCATGCTTTATCGCGTGCACAGGACATACTGTAGCACAAGGTGAATCATCACAATGACGACATAAGATCGGCACAGTAATATCGTCGTTGCGCATTACTTGTAACCGCGGAAAGGATTGTAATCCAAAAGCTTTGTGTACTTCGCTGCAAGCAGCCATACAGGTATTGCATCCAATGCAATCTTTCGGATCACCTATAACAAAACGGTTCATATTTTCCCCCAAATTATAATAGATAGAAACAGAAAGTAAGTGGAGGGCATTACACCCAAACGTCCAATAACCACTCTGGAAATAAGGATACTCCTTCGGAGTTACCCAGACTAGAGTAAAACAATTGTTTTATTGACTGAGATCATAAATTTTTTCGATTTTTTAATGCGTAAAATAATTATTGAGATTGACTCTTATTTCCATAGGTTATGATTGTAAGCAATTGAATTAATTAGCGTTATAATTATTAATGGAATGTTAAAATGCTGTTGATAATGTTTCATTTAGGTCGATACTTAAATATGAAAGTGCGGCAATTTTAAGTTTAATTTGCTACACAATCTTAAATTAAACTAATTTTATCTTTACTTCTTATCTATTTTTTAGTTTAATTTACTATGTAATCTTAAATTAAACTTAATTTTTATCATGTCAGATTTTTATTCACGTCAAATACAACCTTTATTGCAAACTTTGATAAAACAATTTCCAGCAATTCTCATTACTGGCCCACGCCAAGTAGGAAAATCCACGTTGTTACAGCATATCAGCAAAGAACATCAATATATTACCTTTGATGATCCTATCTTGCTCGCTCAAGCACGTAACGACCCCACCTTATTTATGCTCAACCATCAAGGCAAATTAATCCTTGATGAAGTACAATATGCGCCTGAATTATTTTCCAGTTTAAAACTTGCCATTGATAAACAAAAAATCAATGGGCTCTTTTTGCTCTCCGGATCACAAGCTTTTCAACTGATGCAAAATGTTACCGAAACCTTAGCGGGTCGTATTGCAGTATTAAAATTACAAGGATTTTCTCTGCGTGAAATTCAAGAAGTGGTGTTTTATTCGCCTTTTCTGCCTAATATGGATTATCTCAACACGCGCGAAAGACTTATTAAACCTGTAGAAAATATTTGGCAAATTATTCATCGAGGCTATATGCCACGCCTATATCAACAAGAAACCAGCTGGGATATTTATTATGCATCCTATGTTTCTACCTATATTGAACGAGACGTACACACACTCACCAATATCACCAACATCACTGATTTCACGCGATTTATGATCGCTATCGCCGCACGAAGTGGTGAATTACTAAATTACAGCAATGTTGCGCAAGAAGTTGGTGTTTCCGTTGATACCATTAAACGCTGGACGACAATTCTCGAAACATCAGGCATCATTTATCTGCTTCAGCCGTATCACAATAATCATCTAAAACGTGCAATCAAAACACCGAAAGTTTATATGATGGATACTGGTTTAATGGCTTGGTTAACTAAATGGTTGACACCGGAAACTATTCAACAAGGGGCAAAGAGCGGTCAATTTTTTGAGACTTTTGTAGTAAGTGAAGTCATTAAATCTTTCTACAATAACGGCATTGAGCCACCTATTTATTTTTATCGCGATACCAATCAAAAAGAAATCGATCTTTTGATTGAACATAATCGCACACTCTACCCCATCGAAATTAAGACTACTGCCAGCCCCAACAAGAAAATGACAAAAGCTTTTGGTATTTTGAAAGATAATCTCCCGCCCGATGAAATCCAAATAGGGAACGGCGTGATTATTAATCAATATCCGCAAAAATTATGGCTTGCAGAAGATTTGGTGGCATTGCCAGTGTGGTGGATTTAAAAATAACAAATTTTGACAAAGATCAGATTTCACTTTTCTATTTCAAGTTACTATAAATACACTCAATATCACATCAGGAAAAATGATGAAAGGAATCGAATTACGTATAAAAGGAAAAGTACAAGGCGTGGGATTTCGCCCGTTTGTATGGCTTATAGCCAATGAATATGGATTAAAAGGCGATGTCAATAATGATGGCCAAGGCGTACTCATCCGTTTTATCGAACCAGAGGAAAAGAGTCTTACTGCGTTTCTACAGGACTTACAGACAAAACTTCCTCCTTTAGCATTAATTACGGATATCCAACAGCAAGAAAAATATTGGGAGGATTTACCGCACTTTTCAGAATTTGTTATCCGTGAAAGTGAAAATAATGACATGGATACACAAATTGTACCTGATGCAGCAACCTGTTCTGCTTGTATCGCTGATTTGTTTGACACTCAAAATCGTCGCTATCACTACCCTTTTACAAATTGTACTCACTGTGGCCCACGTTTTACGATCATAAAAAAAATCCCTTACGATCGTAAAAATACATCTATGTCTGATTTTCCATTTTGCCCTGATTGTGAGCATGAATACAAAAATCCCGCAGATCGTCGTTTTCATGCCCAACCTAACGCTTGTAACGTTTGTGGACCACACATTTGGTTACAAAATCAATATCAACAACTTTCAATGCATGAAAATGCGCTAAAACAAACTGCTGATTTACTCAAAAAAGGTAAAATTATTGCGATAAAAGGCATTGGAGGTTTCCATTTAGCCTGTGATGCACAAGCTTTTCATACCGTTCAATTATTACGTGAACGTAAACATCGACCTAGCAAGCCACTTGCCGTAATGGTGCCTAGTTTAGATTTTCTACAAAACCTAACGCCAGCTGAAATTAAATTACTCACTAGCACAGCTGCACCAATAGTCTTATTAAATAAATATAAAGTGCCGAATTTAGCAGAAAATATTGCACCCAATCTAAATGAAATCGGCATTATGTTACCAAGTAATCCATTACAACATTTACTTTTACGAGAGATAAATCAACCACTTGTAATGACGTCTGCCAATCCGAGTGGAGAACCGCCCGTACTAGATAACCAAGGTGCGGTAAAAAAATTAAGTCATTTGGCTGATTTCTATCTTTGCCATAATCGTGATATTTTACAACGCGCAGATGATAGTTTAGTTCGCGTAGCCTTTGACGGTGTGGAAACCTTACGTAGAGCAAGAGGATATGTACCCGATGAAATCGTCCTAAATACCCAAACTGAAAAAAATATTTTGGCATTGGGTTCCGATCTTAAAAATACCTTTTGCCTACTCAAACAAAATAAAGCCATTGTCAGCCAACATATTGGAGACACAGCGAATGAACTGATACAACAACAATTAGAAAATAACATTGATTTATTTTGTCAAATTTATCAATTTAAACCAGATTTAATTGCGATTGATGCTCATACTGGCTACTTTTCATCAAAAGTAGGCAAAAATCTGGCAAAAAAATTTTCTATTCCTTATGTCACTGTCTTACATCATCATGCACATATTACAGCCGTATTAGCCGAACATCATTGCAAGGAAAAAGTTATTGGCATCGCATTAGACGGTATTGGTATGGGCGCGAATGGACAACTTTGGGGCGGAGAATGTTTGCTTGTAGAGGGAGAAACTTGCCAACATCTTGGTGGATTACCTGCCGTGGCGTTACCTGGCGGTGATCTTGCAGCAACTCAACCTTGGCGTAATTGGATCGCCCATTTACAACAATTTGTTCCTCATTGGCAAACATTTGCAACAAAAACTTGCTCTCATTTACCTTGGGAGCCCCTTACCAACGCCATTCAACGAAAACTTAACTCACCTCTCATCTCATCAGCAGGAAGATTATTTGATGCGGTCGCCTATGGTTTAGGGATTACAGAGACTAAACTCTCTTGGGAAGGAGAGGCAGCTTGCCATTTAGAAGCGCTTGCTACACAATCTGATTTTATTAAAGAAAACAAAAGCACGATGAATATTCCCGTTAAAATGGCAATTAAAGATAATCAATTAGATTTATCAACTTTCTGGCAAAGCTGGCTTGCTTACGACACATCTAAAGCTAATAAAGCCTTTGCTTTCCATTATGCCTTAGCACAAGGCTTTTCAGAATTAGCACGGAAACAAGCACTATATCATCATTGTAAAACTATCGTACTTTCTGGTGGCGTGATGCATAATCAACTCTTACGCAAACTATTAAAAGAAAATTTAGCAGAATTTAATGTGTTAAGTGCCCATCAATACCCTATGGGCGATGGCGGGTTGAGTTTAGGGCAAGCAATGATAGTCGCAAATTTATCTGACTAATAAAAAACGCGTGGAATACTAACACGCGCTTTTATTATCAAATATAGCAGTAATACTATTTCACATGACAGCTTATAGCCGTTTCGACATAAACAATTATCTGAGTGGCAATATCAATCCCGCTTGTTTTTTCAATCATTTCTAAGCCTGGGCTTGCATTCACTTCTAAAACCAATAATCCATTTTTTGAATGAATTAAATCCACACCAGCTACATCTAAACCGATAGCTTTTGTTGCTCTAATGGCTATCTGTTTCTCGTCATCGCTTAGGGTAATTTTTTCGGTTTTTCCGCCACGATGACAATTTGCCCGAAACTCACCATCTTGTCCAATTCTCTGCATCGTTGCCACAACTTGATCACCAATCACAAAACAACGAATATCCGCATTGCCCGCTTCTTCGATAAAATCTTGCTGCAACATAGATATATTGCTTTGCTTAAAAGCTTCCATAATGCTCACCGCACTTTGTGGTTTTTCAGCCAAAATTACCCCAATTCCTTGTGAACCATTTAGCGTTTTTAAAATTGTCGGTGAACTGATATGAGATACCGTCGCCTGAGCCAACACTTCACCGCCGCTTAAAAGTGAATTGGGAACTCGAACACCTGCATTCAACAACACTTGCAAACTTTTCCATTTATCACGCGCATTTAAAAATGCCTGAGATGAATTTAAACAAAAAGCCCCTTTGCCTTCAAAATGCTGTAAGACTGCACATCCCATTTGCGTACTCGTTGTGCCAAATCGAGGCAAAATGGCATCATAATCAGGCAATAAATAAGGTTTCGACTCGGAATTTTCTTGATAAAAAATCTGAAAGTGCGGTGGATTTTGTGAGAGTTTTAATAAGCAACGATTCGGATCTAAAATATCCATCTCATGCCCTTGGTGTTTCGCAGCTTCTTTTAAGCGTTGGCAACTGTAAAGACGAGGTTCGCGGCAAAGCATTAGTAATTTCATAATATTTAACTCATTGTCTACGATGTTCCGTATATTACACGAATAAAAACACTTTATGTAGACGATAAAAATCAGGTAGAATTGCCTAGAATTTTTAACTCAAAAAAGGAAATATTATGTTCGTTGTTATTTTTGGTCGTCCTGGCTGCCCTTACTGTGTGCGTGCAAAAAACCTTGCTGAAAAATTAAAAGGCGAAGTTGCTGATTTTGACTATCGTTATGTGGATATTCACGCAGAAGGCATTACTAAAGAAGATTTATCAAAATCTGTTGGTAAACCAGTAGAAACCGTACCACAAATCTTTATTGATGAAAAACCAATCGGTGGTTGCACTGATTTTGAAGCATTAATGAAAGAACAATTTGGTATCGTTGCTTAATTTTTCTTTTTAATTTATACAAAAAAGCCACGTTCAATTGAAAGTGGCTTTTTTCATAGGTTAATTTTAACCGTTATAACGTTTAAAAATTAATGTTGCATTCGTACCACCAAAACCAAAGCTATTTGACATGACAGTTTGTAATCCTGCATTTTCTTTCGTCTCAGTAACGATATTGCAACCTTCAGCAGCTTCATCTAAGGTTTCGATATTAATACTTGGTGCAATAAAATCATTATCCAACATTAATAACGTGTAAATTGCTTCGTGTGCACCCGCCGCACCTAAAGAGTGACCAGTCATTGATTTAGTTGAAGAAATCGCTGGAATTTTATCGCCAAACACATTTTTGATTGCACCTAATTCTTTCACATCCCCTACTGGTGTAGATGTACCGTGTACGTTGATGTAATCAATTGGGGTATCGACAGTTGCCATTGCTTGTTTCATACAACGCTCAGCGCCTTCACCACTTGGTGCCACCATATCGTAACCATCAGAAGTTGCACCATAACCGACAATTTCAGCGTAGATTTTTGCACCACGAGCAAGTGCATGTTCTAATTCTTCAACCACTACAACAGCACCACCACCAGCAATCACGAAACCGTCACGGTTTGCGTCATAAGCACGAGATGCTTTTTCTGGCGTTTCATTATATTTAGTTGAAACAGCCCCCATCGCATCAAACTCAGTAGCACATTCCCAAGATAATTCTTCCGCACCACCCGCAAAAACCACATCTTGTTTGCCTAATTGAATTAACTCAACCGCATGACCAATACAATGCGCAGAAGTTGCACAAGCAGAACTGATTGAATAGTTCACACCACGAATTTTATAAGGTGTAGCTAAACAAGCTGAAACACTTGATGCCATGGTTTTCGTTACCGCATAAGGACCAATCGCTTTTACACCACGAGGACCACGAGCTGCATCACACGCCACTAACTGATTATGTGCAGAACCCGTACCTGCACCAATCACTAAACCGGTACGATCATTAGAAACTTGATCTTCTGTTAAGCCAGAATCTTCAATCGCTTCACGCATAGAAAGATAAGCATAAGCTGCTGCATCACCCATAAAACGGAACACTTTACGATCAATGTGCTCGCTTGGGTTTAATTTGATTGTTCCGGCAACATGGCTACGCATATTCATTTCAACAAACTCAGGCACAACTTCAATACCTGATTTCCCTGCTTTTAATGAAGCCAATACTTCTTCTTTGTTGTTACCGATACTTGAAATAATCCCAAAGCCTGTAATTACAGCTCTTCTCATTGCTTCTTCCTTATTGTTTTATATATAAAAATAACGGCTCAAAATTACTACGAAATAAAAATATTTCAAGCAATAATTCATTTGTTCGACCAGTTCAGAAAATCGCGTTATTATATGCAAATTTCATTAGGCAAGGAAGGAATAAAAAATGACTTTTAGCGTCCAACATGCTGAGATTCACTTCAATCAAAACCATATTCCCATCTCTGATCAATTCGATGATGTCTATTTTTCTAACGAAAATGGATTAGCAGAAACAGATTATGTTTTTCTACAAGGTAATCAACTTTGGGAACGTTGGATAACACACAAAGAAGCTAATTTTATCATCGCTGAAACGGGATTTGGTACAGGATTAAATTTCTTTGCGGTAACCCAATTATTCCGTGAATTTCGCCAGCAACACGAGAATCATCCTTTAAAACGCCTTAATTTTATTTCCTTTGAAAAATATCCGCTAAAAATAACCGCACTTTCGCAAGCGCACCTTGCCTATCCACAGTTTGAAGATTTAAGCGTTCATTTGCAACGTTATTGGCCTTCATTGATTCTAGGTTGCCATCGTATTCATTTTGGAGAGACAACGTTAGATTTATGGTTTGGTGATGTATCAGAAAACTTGCCACAACTTGGCGATTATATGAATGAACGTATTGATGCGTGGTTTTTAGATGGCTTTGCGCCAAGCAAAAATCCCGAAATGTGGAATGATGATCTCTATAATCTGATGTTTCGTTTCACGAAACCCAATGGTTCTTTTGCCACCTTCACCGCAGCAAGTGCGGTCAGAAAAGGACTTGAATCCGCAGGCTTTAATGTGACAAAACGTAAAGGCTTCGGCAAGAAACGAGAATGCTTAAGTGGGCTAAAAATAGAATCAAAATCGACCGAACTTTCGACACCTTGGTATCTCGCTCAGCCTGCGAAAATGGAAAAACAAGATGTCGCTATTATCGGCGGAGGTGTTGCTTCCCTTTGTGCAGCTATTTCCTTAGTAAAACGTGGGGCAAAAGTCACTATTTATTGTGAGGATGACGCGCTCGCACTCAATGCCTCAGGCAATAAACAAGGCGCATTTTATCCGCAACTTAGCGATGATAATGGGCTCACCGTTGATTTTTACCTGCACGCTTTCAGTTACGGTCGCCAATTACTTGATTGGGCAATCGAACAAAACATAGCGTTTGAACACGAATTTTGTGGCGTAGCACTATGTGCTTACAACGAAAAAAGTGCGGTTAAATTAACAAAAATTTCTCAACTTGGTTTACCGAACGAAATCTTCCAAATGCTGAATGCTGAACAACTCAGTAAAAAAGTGGGATTACCGCTTAATTGCGAAGGAGGTTGGATTGAACAAGGGGCTTGGCTTGCACCAAGACAATTTGTTCAAAATGCCTTTTCATTTCTTGAAAAGCAGGGTGTTGTCATTAAAACCTCACAAAAAATTACCGCACTTTCTCAACAAGAAAATGGTTGGGAACTAGAAAATACGCAAGGTCAAAAATACTGCCATGAAGTCGTCATTCTTGCGAATGGATATAAAATTACTGATTTTGTTCAAACAGAAAAGCTACCGCTCTATCCTATCCGCGGGCAAGTCAGCCAAATTCCAACATCAGAAAACTTACTCAAACTGAAATCTGTGCTTTGTTATGATGGTTATCTCACCCCAGCCGATCAATTAAAAACCTCACATTGCATCGGAGCAAGCCATGTTCGTGATAACGTTGATCGCCATTTTAGCGAGCAAGAACAACAAGAAAATCAACAAAAACTCCAACAAAATATCGCTCAAGCTTGGACTCAAGATGTGGATACATCAGGTAATCTCGCTCGGGTAGGCATCCGCTGCTCTGTAAGAGATCTTGCCCCAATGGTGGGAAACGTGCCCCATTTTGAGCAGCAACAAGCGGATTATTACAATTTATTCAACCTCCGCCGTCGTAAACAACCTATTCAAAGTGCGGCCAATTTTAATAATCTTTTCTTAACGGCAGCCTTAGGTTCTCGTGGGCTTACCTCCGCCCCTCTATTAGGTGAAACCTTAGCTTCAATCATTTATGGCGAGCCATTACCAATAAGCGAAGCTATATTACATAACCTTTCAGCTAACCGAGCTTGGGTGAGAAAGTGGTTGAAAGGAAGCATCGTGGAATAATTTTACTTCAAAAAAATAACAGCACAGGTATTAAACTTGTGCTGTTAACATAATAAACGTAAATTTTACTTCACGCTTCCACAATTCAAACAATACAAATATTGTCCTTTAGGATCATTAAATTTAGTTAATACATTCAATTCCTTTTGTAATTTTTGAATTGGAGCTGGTATCCCTATCCAGCTAGCAAAAGCACGTTGCGTTGTTTTTTTCGTATCGTGTAATAATGTCTTTACAAAACTATTGCTATCATCATCTATCAACCATTCTACGCTAAAAGATTCCATTGCTTTTTCTTGACGTTGATTCACTAATTGTTCAGCTTTATTGATTGCTTCATTAAAAGAACCAATCTCATCTACTAAACCATTTTGGAATGCATCACTGCCTAACCAAACCTGACCTTGAGCAAGTTTATCTACTTGTGTTTTTGAAATTTGACGGCCTTTGCTGACAATTTCCAAAAATCTGTCATAACCATGCTCAATTTCTGTTTGATAAATATCTTGCACAGGTTTTGCTAACGGAGAAAAAGCGGATGTATTGGCTAATTCAGTAGTTGACACACCATCAGCATTCACGCCTATTTTCTTAATGCTATTTTCGAAAGTCGGGAACATCGCGAAAATACCAATAGAACCCGTAATGGTGTTTGCATCGGCAATGATATAATCTGAAGTAGATGAAATCCAATAACCACCCGACGCGGCCATTGCTCCCATAGATACGATAACAGGTTTACCAATTTTCTGTAAATTTTCAGCCTCTTGTCGAATAATTTCCGAAGCGAATGCACTTCCACCTGGAGAATTAACGCGTAAAATCACCGCTTTTACAGCTTTATCGTCATAAGCTTTTCGTAAAAGACGCGCAATGGTATCTCCTCCGACATTTTCTTCATCACTTTCCCCATCAATAATCGTGCCCTCCACATTCACTACGGCAATTTTATTTGGCGAATTATCCTGTGGTGTTAAACGATCAGGGAATTGTGTTAAATAATCATCAAATGCGACTAAATTAGCTTCCCCATCTGCATTTTTGCCAAAAAGTGCAGTTAATTTTTTCTCTAAATCAAAACGTGTTGTCAAATGGGTCACCAAACCACGTTTTTGCGCATAGCGTGTCGAATCCCCTTTCAATGTTTTCAATTCAGCTAAATATTGTTTCGCCGCAGGCAACAGTTCATTTGATTTAATATGACGATTTTCGCTTACCATTGAGGTATAGTGATTCCACATTAAATTTAACCAGCGCTGCATATTCGTTTTTGCCTCAACTGACATATCGTTGCGCATAAAAGGTTCTACCGCTGATTTATAAGTTCCTACGCGGAAAATATGTGGTGTCACAGCCAATTTATCAAGCATATCTTTAAAATATAAATTCTCTTGCGACAGCCCATGTATATCCACCTGACCAATTGTATTAAGATAAATCTCGTTCGCAAAGCTGGCTAGATAATATTGCCCCTGTGTATAATTATCTGCATAAGCAATAACAGGTTTTCCACTTTCTTTAAAGCGATTAATCGTTGCACCAATAAAATCTAAAGCAGGTAAATCAGCTCCTTCAAAATGATTAAGATCGAGCACTAATCCTTTAATTTGAGGATCCTGTTGCGCATACTCAATCGCTGACACAACATCAAATGTTGAAATTTTTCTTGGTACATACTCACCGTTCAATTCACTTAGCGCATCTTGCCAACGAAGTGTTTCATCACGATTATCCGCTAAATAACCATCTAAATTTAGCAATAAGCCACCTTCCTCTGTTAATGTTGTAGATTTTTTTCCACCACTTGAAAAGCTAATAATCGCCATTAGCAATAGGACAAAACCTAGAAACACCACATTCATCACGAGATCACGAATGAAACACAGCGCTTTCCAACATAATTTTAATACTCGAAACATACGAATTACCTTTAAAAAATTTGCGCTAGCGTATCACAAAGCCTTGTCAAAAACTATGCTATAATCTACCGCACTTTTATTGACAGAGAATAATACAATGGATGCACTTACCCTCTTAACCACAAGAAAATCAAATAAAAAATTAACCGCACCAGCGCCCAATGCTGAACAATTAGAACAAATTTTTCAAGCAGCAATGCGTGCACCTGATCATGGAAAATTACATCCTTATCATTTTGTTGTAATGGAAAATGATGGATTAAATAAATTAGAAACGCTACTTAAAGCAGCCGTTGTGGAATTTGATTTAGGTGAAGAAAAATTAAAGAAAGCTGAAAATTTAGCACATCGAGCACCTATGGTTATTGGTGTCATAGCAAAGATCGATCCAACTATCGCTAAAGTACCTGGATGGGAACAAATGTTGAGTGCAGGTTGTGCAACTTATGGGTTACAACTGGCTGCACAAGCACAAGGATTTGATAATGTTTGGATTTCAGGGAAATGGGTTAATGGCACTGCATTACGAGAAGCTTTCGGATGTCGTGAACAGGATCGTGTAATTGCATTAGTCATGATTGGCACAGGCATGGAAAAAGCCGAACGTGAATGCCGAATTATCGATACAAAAGATTTTGTAACCTATCTATAAAATATTCCTTGCTTTCCTCAAGACTTAGAGGAAAGCAAGATATTGCCCAACTCTTCTTCCAATTCATCCGCCATCGCTGCCAATATTTCTCGTGTAAGAAGGGCTAATGCACGATAAAAAGGCAATGTTGATTGCGTTTCTACTTGAGTTAAAAACTTCGCTGCACAAGGCAATAAAAAGGTTTCAAAGAATTCTTGCTGAGCCACTAAAGAATCCAAATTATCTTCAAGCCAAGAGGCGGTAAGCAATAATAAAGCAAAATGATCCGCACTTTCCACTTCTGACATATTGCGTACAAGGCGAAAATTCATAAATTCTTCAACATCAATGCCATAAGCTGAAATAGAGGTCATAACTTTACCATTGGTACCAAATAATTTTTGATACTCTTCGTTCAATAAATCGAGATCAATTTTAGCTTGTAGGCTATTCAGCGCTAATTCACTTTCTTTATCAGTATCTAACGCCCAAACTTGACTCAAACCTTTTTGTTGTAACCAAGCAAACGCGCCTGCAAGTACTTCATCGGTAGGAGAACGATAAAAAAGATTACCGAATAATCGACTAATTAATGAAAAATTATTAATTTGTTTTTCAGACATTACGCTTTTTCCTTTAAAAGTGCGGTCAATTTTTCTTTTGTTTTTTGAGCGGCAAGTTCAATCATTGCTTTACGCGCCTCATCATCAATTAAATGAATATCACCGAATAATTCAAACTCGACATTTTCAATACCACAGTAATTAAATAATCCATTAATTAAACAATGGTTGAGAGATTTATCCACACCAAATTCTCTATATTTATCGAGATTGCTACCAATGGTAATAAATTGCTGCATTTGCTTATTTTTGAGTAATCCCACTGATTCACCGTTTTCAGTTTTATAGGCAAAACCGTGACTTAATACGCGATCTAAATAGCCTTTCAAAATTGATGGAAATCCCATCCACCAAAGGGGATAAACCAACGTAATTAAATCCGCTTGAAGAATAAAATCATGCTCTTGCTGAATATCTTCTGGAATAATACCTTTGTTAGCATTCTGCAATTCTTCATGAGATAAAATTGGATTAAAATTTATTTCATAAAGATCACGAAAAAATACATTTACACCATTTTCTTCACTAATTTGCTCAATACGATTGGCAATCGATCGTCCAAAACTACGCGCTGAATTAGGATGAGCAAAAATAATTAAGTGGTTCATTTTTCTTATCTACTTGTAAGGAAATAAAAGGTGGCAGAAGTCTATCAAAATAGACCGCACTTTGCATATAAAATCACATAAAAAAAGCGGGCATAGCCCGCTCTATTATTTGCATCATCATTATGCTGCATTTTTACGTTCTTCTTCCATACATACTGCCGCAGTAAATAATACGTCAGTTGATGAGTTTAATGCGGTTTCAGTTGAGTCTTGTAAAATACCGATAATGAAACCAACACCGATCATTTGTGCTGCTACATCATCAGAAATACCAAATAAACTACATGCTAATGGGATTAATAATAATGAACCACCCGCCACGCCAGATGCACCGCAAGCACAAAGAGAAGCGACGATACTTAATAAAATCGCACTAACAAAAGAGACTTCCACACCTAATGTGTGTACTGCAGCTAACGTTAAAATTGTGATCGTGATTGCAGCACCCGCCATATTGATGTTCGCACCCAATGGAATAGAAACAGAATAAGTTTCTTCATCAAGGTTTAAACGTTTTGCTAATTCAATATTCACTGGAATATTTGCCGCAGAACTACGTGTAAAGAATGCGGTTACACCACTTTCGCGTACACAAGTCCATACTAATGGGTACGGATTACGACGAATTTTCCAATAAACTAATGCTGGGTTAATAACAAAAGCAGTAAATAACATTGTACCGATTAATACTGCAAGTAACTGCGCATAACCGCCTAATGCGACTAAACCTTTATCAGATAAGGTTTCAGCCACTAAACCGAATACACCAAATGGTGCAAAAGAAATAATGACATGAACAATTTTTGATACACCTTCTGCAAAATCAGATAACACGTTTTTAGTTGCATCAGATGCATGACGTAACGCTAAACCTAAACCGATAGACCATGCTAATACACCAATAAAGTTTGCTTTGAAAATCGCATTTAATGGATTGTCTACCACATTTAAAATAAGGGTAAATAAAACTTGGCCAACAGCTTGTGGCGCTGAGCTTGCATCTTCTTTCGTTGCAAGAACCACTTCCGTTGGGAATACGAAACCTGCAATAACTGCAACAATCGCTGCTAAGAATGTACCGAGAAGGTAAAGCACAATGATTTCTTTCATATTGCTTTTCGTACCAATCTTACGGTTTGCAAGCGCAGCCATAACAAGGAAGAAAATCAAAATTGGCGCAACAGCACGCAATGCTTTAACAAAGATGGTACCTAAAACGCCTACTTTTTCCGCAATATTAAAACCTAAAGCACCTTCAAGTGCCGGTCCAACGAGCGCAATAATGATCCCTAGAACTAAACCAGTTGCAATTCTTTTTACTAAATTGCCCTGGAATAACAGACGAAATAAACGAGATGTGTTCATACTTTTATCTTTCTTTTTAATAAATTTAACTTCAGATTGTCGCCAATCCACCTATGAGGAGATTAAAGATAGCGTAAATTCTTATCGAAAGAAAATATTTTTTGTTATTTGTCATCCAATAAATGAACTTTTTTCTAAATTTGTTAGATATTTTCTAAAAACATACTGATAAAAAAATTTTTTATTTAAGCTATTGACACCCTGTATGAAACACCAGTAAAATTTAACTGTACAAAAAAACAAGGTAAAAGGTTATTTATCCATATTATTTAACAGGAGATAAGAAAATGAACAACCAAACTTTGACTGCGCAATATGAAATGGATTTTTCTTATAATCCACTGCCTTTTTTCAGTGATATGGATGACAGCCTTAAATTCAATAAAAAACTAGACTTGAATCTTTATTGTATCAAACGTCCAAAGCAAACCTGTTTTATTCATGTAACCAATCCAAATATGTTAGCTTGGGGGATTGAAAGTGGAGATATGCTAGTCGTTGAAAAAAATGACGATCTTTATTCAGGTGATCTTGTTGTGCTAGAAGAAAATAACGAATTTCATGTCTATGAATTTATGGCGCATAGCGGCAATTACCTTTTCATGGCATTGGATTCCACTACACCAAATATAAATACCAAAGATTGGTCGAATTTACCCATTGTCGGCACCGTAACCAATACGATTCATCAAATGAAACGTCGCGATAAAATGAAATGGGCTGCGTAGTTAAAGGCGAATAAAAAAGTGCGGTGAAAATCAACCGCACTTCTATCTAGTATCTAGATTATATTTCAATTAATTACTCTTCACTTTACGTCTAGCAATCACCGCATCAGAAAGCTGTTTAAGAAGAATTTCAGAATCTTCCCATCCAATGCAAGCATCTGTAATACTTTGTCCATAAGTCTGCGCTTTACCATCAACTAAATCTTGACGGCCTTCCACTAAATGACTTTCCACCATTACGCCAAAGATTTGTTTAGAACCAGATGCAATCTGATTGCATACATCTTGGCAAACGTCCATTTGTTTTTTAAATTGTTTACAGCTATTTGCATGGCTGAAATCAACCATAACATGTGGAATATGACCAGACTTCTCAATATCCGCACAAACTTTTGCCACATCTTCAGCGTTATAGTTTGGTCCTTTATCACCGCCGCGTAAAATAATATGGCAATCTTCATTCCCTTTTGTAGAAACAATCGCAGAATGACCAAATTTGGTTACAGATAAGAAATAATGAGGGGCTTCTGCTGCGCCAATTGCATCTAAAGCGACTTTCACTCCCCCATTAGTTGCATTTTTAAACCCAACAGCACAAGATAAACCTGAAGCTAACTCACGGTGAACTTGTGATTCAGTCGTACGCGCCCCAATTGCGCCCCAGCTCATAAAATCTGCAACATATTGTGGCGTGATCATATCTAAAAATTCACCAGCAGATGGCACACCTAAATCATTAATATCAGAAAGTAATTTTCGTGCAATGCGTAAACCATCATTTAAACGATAAGTATCATTTAAATACGGATCGTTAATTAAACCTTTCCAGCCCACCGTTGTACGTGGTTTTTCAAAGTACACACGCATAATAATTTCAAGGCTATCTATATATTTTTCACGTAATGGTTTTAAACGGTTTGCATACTCAATTGCCGCTTTAGGATCATGAATAGAGCAAGGACCAATAATCACTAATAAACGATCATCTTTACCATGAATAATATTATGTGCTTCATGACGCGTTTGTTTTACTAATTTAGCCGCATATTCACTAGCGGGGTATTTTTCTAATAAGGCAATGGGCGGTAAAACCTGATCGACTTTCTCAATACGCGTATCATCGTTTGCCACGACAATTTCAATTTTTTCTTTAGCCATACATCACTCTCTTGCTTTCAAATGTTGTGTTTAATTATGTTGTTACTCTACACTTATTTTTTGTACTAGTAAACTAGTTCATTATGTTTTTTTAAGCTTATTATGAGAACAATCTTATTAAACAATCTTTAATAAAGCATTGCAAGTGAAATGGTATGACATAATAACGGGCATATTTTCCCCTCTTTTAATGTTAATTAAAGCATATTTTTAAAGCCGATATAAAAAAACACCGCACTTTGCGGTGTTTTTTCATTATGTTTTTGCTATCAGATAATTACCATTGATAACCTACGCCAGCTGCAACGCCAGTTTTACCTTGGCTATTTGCCGTACCAGATAAACGGATGATGATCTTACCATTATCAGAAATACGAGACATCCCTACTGCAAGACCATTTTGACCTTGGTAGCTACCCGCTGCAATACCAACTAAGCTCTTACCTGGTGTATAAGCCTGCGGAATATTCGCCGCTGCCAATGCACTTGCAGTACCTGCATCACCACGTTTTCCAACTTTGTTGATCTTGTTATCCAAGTCGCCAAGTTTATGCCCAATACCTGCAGCTACAGCATATAACTGGCTACCATTTATAGCATCTTTAGAAGTTGCTGAAATTTCACCTGGAGCCACACCTGTAACTTTAGTAGGTGTTTTACCATCTGGACCACTTACGTTGATATTTCCAGCCTTATTAGTGATCTTAGGCCCTTTATCACCAAACTGAACACTGTCAAAGGTTACATTAGAAGCAGTTGCGTAAGTCACTTTACCGTTAGACTCTTGTTTCACGGTCATATTTTTGCCTGCAACCATTTCAACTTTCTTACCTGGATTGATCATTTCTGGTGTACCTGAAATTTTCTCTCCACCATTTGCTGAAGTGCTTAATGTAAAGCCAGACTTGTTAATTGCATTTGCTACATCTTGTGCAGTCGCCACTTTATTTGCAACATTTGCAATATTATTTGCCGCATCTGCAACTGCTTTTTTAGCAGCATCAATAACTGCAGCTGGTGCCGTCGGTGGCAAGCTATTTAATGCATTTGTCGCATCTTCTAATGCTTTAGTCATTTCTGGTGTCACAACTGGGCCTTGAACGCTACCATCAGCATTATTAGTGATGCTGCCTGTATCAATGTCAAACTTCACATTACTTGTTGTACCGTTTGGTGTGGTTTCTACCACTGCTTTGGTACCTTTGCCATCTACAAAGTTAACAGTGTCATAAGGTTTTACGAAATCTTTCGCTTCACCATTATTTTGTAAATTCCAACCCGTATTCAACACATCTGATACTGTTGCCGCATTGTTACCCGCAAATTTAGGATTAGCTTTTCCATCTGCCGTTTTAGGATTCAACAAGTCAGCTGCTTCAGTTGCCGTAATCGGCGCAGACTTGTTGTCTTTACCTGCAATCGGATTGCCCGCAACATCTTTGGCATTCTTATCTTCATCATTTACAGATGGAAGATTAGATTTAACATTACCTAATGTCGTTGGTGCACCAATTTCATTAGGTGCAGCTGCAGGATTAACCATATTAGTAGTTAAATCCGCAGGAGCAACTTCTGTTGTAGTTGGATTACCTTTATCATCAACAGTAAAGTATTTATCACCCACTTTAGTCACTGGTGTGCCATTCTTATCAGTATATTGAACTGGTAAGCCTGTTACATCCACTTTTACTGTCGTGGTAGTTACTTTATTGCCATCTTTATCAATAGACTCTTTCGTTGCTAACTTCACTTTCGTGTTGTTACCATCTGCAAAACGAAGTTCATCATCAGGATTCACTTTTTCATCTTCATCTTTGAAGTCTGCAGCAGATAATGTTTCTTTTTGCTTACCTACAACAAAACCAGATTTTTGAATCGCTGTTGCTACTTTATTACCTGTTACATAGCCATCACCGGCATTAGTCGGTGTAGTTCCTGCATCAGGGGTAACAGGGTTTACACCATCTTTCGCTTTTCCTGTTTTCGGATCGATATCAGCTGTATTGTAATATTCATCTCCTACTTTGGTTACTGGTGTATCTACTCCATTTACTTTAGCTGTAAATTGATTTGGTTTAACTACTTCACCATCTTTAACACCAATAGTAATTTCGCGAATACCATCGTCAGTTGTTTTACCTGTTACAGAAATACCTGGACCAGCTTTAAAATCAACATGATTTGCGTTCTTCACATCAGCAATATACCCATTGCCATCTTTAGTTGAAACAACCCAACCCATATTTTGTAAATCACCCACTGTCGCAGCAGCATTTGAATTCACATTCGGAGAATTTAAGTCAACTAAATTAACATTTGGTGCAGTTGTTACTGGCGCTTTATTTAATGATGAAGCTACACCTGTAATTTGTGTAGGATTACCATCAGCAGAAGTCACGTTTAACGCAGTTGTTGGTTGTTTTCCAGCAACATTATTAGTCGCTGGCTTAGCCGCTTCAGTTTTAAACTCAACTGGTGATTTGCCGTCTTCTTTGTTACCAACTTTTACTGTATTAAATTCAACATCGTCTTTTGTTGCATAGGTAATATTGCCGTTTGCTTCATGCTTAACGGTCATGTTTTTACCCGCTTTCATCGTTACGGTTGAACCTGGTTTGATTAACTCACCTTTTTCAGTCAGTTTTTCATTATTAGCATTATCACCATCAGTAGTATTTTCACCACCTTCGACTTTATCCGCTTTTAATGTAAAGCCTGAGTTGTTAATCATGTTAGCAACGTTTTGTGCCGTTGCAATTTTGTTGCCACCTGCTTTATTTACAGCATCTTCCGCATCTTTAAGTTTTGCTTTTGCTGCTTCATCATCAGGATTGTCTGCCACTGCTTTTTTCGCTGCAGCTAAATCGTCTAATAACTGTTTAGCATTACCACCCATCGGGTTCTCAACTGTACCATTTGGGTTTGAAGTCATGTCAACAGTATCAACATTAAACGTTACATTGCTGGTTTCATTATCTGATTCAACAACTGCTTTAGTGCCTTTGCCATCTACAAAGTTTACAGTGTCATAAGGTTTTACAAAATCCTTCGCTTCACCATTGTTTTGTAAATTCCAACCTGCATTCAACACATCAGATACAGTCGCGGCATTATTACCTGCATTTTTTACCATATCCGCTGCTTCTTCTGCTGTCATTGGTGCTTTAGTCACATTTTCCGGTGCTGCATCAACCACAGTTCCATCTGGCATGGTAACTGTTCTATCTTCATCATTTACAGATGGAAGATTAGATTTAACATTACCTAATGTCGTTGGTGCACCAATTTCATTAGGTGCAGCTGCAGGATTAACCATATTAGTAGTTAAATCCGCAGGAGCAACTTCTGTTGTAGTTGGATTACCTTTATCATCAACAGTAAAGTATTTATCACCCACTTTAGTCACTGGTGTGCCATTCTTATCAGTATATTGAACTGGTAAGCCTGTTACATCCACTTTTACTGTCGTGGTAGTTACTTTATTGCCATCTTTATCAATAGACTCTTTCGTTGCTAACTTCACTTTCGTGTTGTTACCATCTGCAAAACGAAGTTCATCATCAGGATTCACTTTTTCATCTTCATCTTTGAAGTCTGCAGCAGATAATGTTTCTTTTTGCTTACCTACAACAAAACCAGATTTTTGAATCGCTGTTGCTACTTTATTACCTGTTACATAGCCATCACCGGCATTAGTCGGTGTAGTTCCTGCATCAGGGGTAACAGGGTTTACACCATCTTTCGCTTTTCCTGTTTTCGGATCGATATCAGCTGTATTGTAATATTCATCTCCTACTTTGGTTACTGGTGTATCTACTCCATTTACTTTAGCTGTAAATTGATTTGGTTTAACTACTTCACCATCTTTAACACCAATAGTAATTTCGCGAATACCATCGTCAGTTGTTTTACCTGTTACAGAAATACCTGGACCAGCTTTAAAATCAACATGATTTGCGTTCTTCACATCAGCAATATACCCATTGCCATCTTTAGTTGAAACAACCCAACCCATATTTTGTAAATCACCCACTGTCGCAGCAGCATTTGAATTCACATTCGGAGAATTTAAGTCAACTAAATTAACATTTGGTGCAGTTGTTACTGGCGCTTTATTTAATGATGAAGCTACACCTGTAATTTGTGTAGGATTACCATCAGCAGAAGTCACGTTTAACGCAGTTGTTGGTTGTTTTCCAGCAACATTATTAGTCGCTGGCTTAGCCGCTTCAGTTTTAAACTCAACTGGTGATTTGCCGTCTTCTTTGTTACCAACTTTTACTGTATTAAATTCAACATCGTCTTTTGTTGCATAGGTAATATTGCCGTTTGCTTCATGCTTAACGGTCATGTTTTTACCCGCTTTCATCGTTACGGTTGAACCTGGTTTGATTAACTCACCTTTTTCAGTCAGTTTTTCATTATTAGCATTATCACCATCAGTAGTATTTTCACCACCTTCGACTTTATCCGCTTTTAATGTAAAGCCTGAGTTGTTAATCATGTTAGCAACGTTTTGTGCCGTTGCAATTTTGTTGCCACCTGCTTTATTTACAGCATCTTCCGCATCTTTAAGTTTTGCTTTTGCTGCTTCATCATCAGGATTGTCTGCCACTGCTTTTTTCGCTGCAGCTAAATCGTCTAATAACTGTTTAGCATTACCACCCATCGGGTTCTCAACTGTACCATTTGGGTTTGAAGTCATGTCAACAGTATCAACATTAAACGTTACATTGCTGGTTTCATTATCTGATTCAACAACTGCTTTAGTGCCTTTGCCATCTACAAAGTTTACAGTGTCATAAGGTTTTACAAAATCCTTCGCTTCACCATTGTTTTGTAAATTCCAACCTGCATTCAACACATCAGATAC
>NZ_JAHKJZ010000012.1:0-791 GCF_018829705.1 Haemophilus sp. SZY H35 | reverse complement strand
GGATATCTTGGATTAAACGCCTCTTATCGACTCATCCAAGCTTTTCGCAGATTAGCACGTCCTTCTTCGCCTCTGATTGCCAAGGCATCCACCTTGTACGCTTAGTCACTTAACTATACAACCTCAAATGTTTTCAATCACTTTAAGTTTTTACTTCAAAGTGCGGTCAATTTGATGCGTATTTTCATTCAACTAAACACTTGATTGCTTTTGTTCAATCAAGATTTATCACAAAACAGGTTTGCTTTCAGAGTTTCCTTCTCAGTTCCCTCTATTTCACTTTCCTGTTTTGCCTACTCAGACTTTCTCTCGAAAATCTCTTGTTTTCAGCTTGTTTCCAATTTTTTAAAGAACAGTTGATAAAACTTTTCAGTTATCATCGTTAAATAAACTAAATGAATAAATTTACTTAACGATGATAAGTGGTGGAGATAAGCGGGATCGAACCGCTGACCTCCTGCGTGCAAGGCAGGCGCTCTCCCAGCTGAGCTATATCCCCATTTCATCATAAATCATTACGCCTTTACATCACTCACTCTCAGAGTGGTGGGTCTGAGTGGACTTGAACCACCGACCTCACCCTTATCAGGGGTGCGCTCTAACCACCTGAGCTACAGACCCAAGGGTAATGTTTTCTTCTGCTCATTTGTCTACAACTATCAGTCAATCTGTGTGAGCACTCGCTGTCTCTCGTCTTTGGTAAGGAGGTGATCCAACCGCAGGTTCCCCTACGGTTACCTTGTTACGACTTCACCCCAGTCATGAATCATACCGTGGTAAACGCCCTCCAA
>NZ_JAHKJZ010000010.1:0-3144 GCF_018829705.1 Haemophilus sp. SZY H35 | reverse complement strand
AACCTGGCGGTGCCCTACTCTCACATGGGGAAGCCCCACACTACCATCGGCATTACAGCGTTTCACTTCTGAGTTCGGTATGGTGTCAGGTGGTTCCACCGCACTATCGCCGCCAGGATAATTCTTTGATAACTTTTATTCTAACTTCTATCTATGTTCTTCATTGGCCACAAGCTGAACGTTTAGTTAATTTCTTTTTCTTTCACTCTGTTTTCCAAAAACACTTGAGCGTTGTATAGTTAAGCCTCTCGGGCAATTAGTATGCGTTAGCTCAATGACTCACATCACTTACACACCGCACCTATCTACGTCTTAGTCTTAAACAACCCTTACAGATTTTAAATCTGGGAGAACTCATCTCTTGGCAAGTTTCGTGCTTAGATGCTTTCAGCACTTATCTCTTCCGCACTTAGCTACCCGGCAATGCGTCTGGCGACACAACCGGAACACCAGTGGTGCGTCCACTCCGGTCCTCTCGTACTAGGAGCAGCCCCAACCAATTCTCCAACGCCCACGGCAGATAGGGACCGAACTGTCTCACGACGTTCTAAACCCAGCTCGCGTACCACTTTAAATGGCGAACAGCCATACCCTTGGGACCTACTTCAGCCCCAGGATGTGATGAGCCGACATCGAGGTGCCAAACACCGCCGTCGATATGAACTCTTGGGCGGTATCAGCCTGTTATCCCCGGAGTACCTTTTATCCGTTGAGCGATGGCCCTTCCATTCAGAACCACCGGATCACTATGACCTACTTTCGTACCTGCTCGACTTGTCTGTCTCGCAGTTAAGCTTGCTTATACCATTGCACTAACCTCACGATGTCCGACCGTGATTAGCAAACCTTCGTGCTCCTCCGTTACTCTTTGGGAGGAGACCGCCCCAGTCAAACTACCCACCAGACACTGTCCGAGACCGCGTTCCGCAATCTTCGTTAGAACATCAAACGTTAAAGGGTGGTATTTCAAGGACGACTCCATAATCACTGGCGTGACTACTTCTAAGTCTCCCACCTATCCTACACATCAAAATTCAATGTTCAGTGTCAAGCTATAGTAAAGGTTCACGGGGTCTTTCCGTCTAGCCGCGGGTACACCGCATCTTCACGGCGATTTCAATTTCACTGAGTCTCGGGTGGAGACAGCCTGGCCATCATTATGCCATTCGTGCAGGTCGGAACTTACCCGACAAGGAATTTCGCTACCTTAGGACCGTTATAGTTACGGCCGCCGTTTACTGGGGCTTCGATCAGGAGCTTCTCTTTCGATTACACCATCAATTAACCTTCCAGCACCGGGCAGGCATCACACCCTATACGTCCACTTTCGTGTTTGCAGAGTGCTGTGTTTTTAATAAACAGTTGCAGCCAGCTGGTATCTTCGACCGGTTCAACCTTCAGGGGCTAGCCCTTACAATCTACGCCGGCGCACCTTCTCCCGAAGTTACGGTGCTATTTTGCCTAGTTCCTTCACCCGAGTTCTCTCAAGCGCCTGAGTATTCTCTACCTGACCACCTGTGTCGGTTTTCAGTACGGTTTAGTAAAGCCTTTCGCTTAGTGGCTTTTCCTGGAAGTGTGGTATCGGTTACTTCAGCTCCGTAGAGCCTCGTCATCATCTCTCAGTGTTAAGGAAGTCCGGATTTGCCTAAACTTCCCACCTACCAACTTAAACGCACATATCCAACAGTGCGATAACCTAACCTACTCCGTCCCCACATCGCAGCTTTACCAAGTACAGGAATATTAACCTGTTTCCCATCGACTACGCTCTTCAGCCTCGCCTTAGGGGCCGACTCACCCTGCCCCGATTAACGTTGGACAGGAACCCTTGGTCTTCCGGCGAACGGGTTTTTCACCCGTTTTATCGTTACTTATGTCAGCATTCGCACTTGTGATACGTCCAGCATGCTTCTCAACACACCTTCTTCCGCTTACACAACGCTCCCCTACCCAACAGACTTACGTCTGATGCCGCAGCTTCGGTGCTATATTTCAGCCCCGTTACATCTTCCGCGCAGGCCGACTCGACTAGTGAGCTATTACGCTTTCTTTAAATGATGGCTGCTTCTAAGCCAACATCCTAGCTGTCTAAGCCTTCCCACTTCGTTTCCCACTTAATATAGACTTTGGGACCTTAGCTGGCGGTCTGGGTTGTTTCCCTCTCCACGACGGACGTTAGCACCCGCCGTGTGTCTCCTGAGTATCACTCTTTGGTATTCGTAGTTTGCATCGGGTTGGTAATCCGGGATGGACCCCTAGCCGAAACAGTGCTCTACCCCCAAAGGTGTCCGCTCAAGGCTCTACCTAAATAGATTTCGGGGAGAACCAGCTATCTCCCGGTTTGATTGGCCTTTCACCCCCAGCCACAAGTCATCCGCTAATTTTTCAACATTAGTCGGTTCGGTCCTCCAGTTAGTGTTACCCAACCTTCAACCTGCCCATGGCTAGATCACCGGGTTTCGGGTCTATACCTTGCAACTATTCGCCCAGTTAAGACTCGGTTTCCCTTCGGCTCCCCTATTCGGTTAACCTCGCTACAAAATATAAGTCGCTGACCCATTATACAAAAGGTACGCAGTCACCCTTTCAGGCTCCCACTGCTTGTACGTACAAGGTTTCAGGTTCTATTTCACTCCCCTCACCGGGGTTCTTTTCGCCTTTCCTTCACAGTACTGGTTCACTATCGGTCAATCAGGAGTATTTAGCCTTGGAGGATGGTCCCCCCATCTTCAAACAGGATATCACGTGTCCCGCCCTACTTCTCGTTAACTTAGTACCACAGCCTGGATGTCGAGTACGGGGCTATCACCCTGTGTCGCTAAGCTTCCCAGCTTATTCCTCTATCTCTGCTGCTATCATTAACAGGCTCTTTCGCTTTCGCTCGCCGCTACTAACGAAATCTCGGTTGATTTCTTTTCCTCGGGGTACTTAGATGTTTCAGTTCTCCCGGTTTGCCTCACTTACCTATGGATTCAGTAAGTGATAGTAGATTCTTCATCTACTGGGTTTCCCCATTCGGATATCTTGGATTAAACGCCTCTTATCGACTCATCCAAGCTTTTCGCAGATTAGCACGTCCTTCTTCGCCTCTGATTGCCAAGGCATCCACCTTGTACGCTTAGTCACTTAACTATACAACCTCAA